>NZ_JAGPWD010000017.1 GCF_018119395.1 Massilia sp. ZL223 | reverse complement strand
CGTTGTTCTGTACTGCTTGCTCGTTCGACGAAGCGTTGTGTTCGTCAGCAGCAGAGGAGTGAGATTATGGGGGAGAGGCTGATCTACGTCAACCCTCTTTTTACGTCGGCACACACTTTTTTGTTGAAGCAAGCAGACTCAAGGGCGGGGTAAGGCACGTACTTCGGCTTTGCGCAGTCCAGCCTGGCTGATCGCCAACTCGATCGCTGCGATGCGTGCGCCCATGGAAGGGTGGGAAGCCAGGTAATGCGCGATGGCGGGGGTATCGTCCTCCTTGCCCAGCGAGGCGAACAATTCGGTCGCGCCGCCGGCATGCCCGTAGCGGCATTGCAGGACCTTGAGCGCCAGCGCATCCGCCGCCGCTTCTCGGCCGCGCGAATAGCCCGATTCGCCCAGCTGCTGCGCCGGCGCCAGCAATCCCGCAGTCCACGAGCCATCCCCGGTAATCAAGGTTGCGACGGTAATGATGACGATACTGCGCCCCATTCCGCGCAGGTGATCGCGATTGGCCAGGTGCGCCAGCTCATGGGCCAGCACAAAGGCCAAACCGTTCTCGGACTCGACATGATCCAGCAAGCCGGAGAACACCAGCACGGTCCCACCCGGCATCACGACCGCGTTGGCATCCTTCGACGCCGTCAACCGGACCGTCACGGGCGTGTCGACGCCGGCGCAACTGCGCAAGCTGTCGACCAGCGACTGTATATAGGCTTCCTTCGATTGCAGCGCCTTCACCGGCGCCGGCGCAGGAATCGCAAGCAGGCCGGTCAGCCGCTTCTCGGTCTCCGGGCTCATCCGGTCGACCACGGCATCGATCATCAGGCCGAGCAGCCAGATCCCCGCCACCACCAGCGCCGACAGCGCGCCCAGGATCAGCAGGAAATCCTTGAGGGGATGCTCGTGCGAGATGTTGTCGTTATGCTCGGGAAGCGAGGCCTGGTATTTCATGCGTAATAGATCGCCGTCCCGTAGGCCAGGACCTCGACGCCGGTCACTTCGCCGCGCACGTTCTTCGACAGCGGCATGGTTTCCAGGCGCAGGTTGACGATCTCGCCCGCTCCCGGGCAGCTTTCCTTCAGCCGCAGGACGGCTTCGCGCTTGGCGCGGTCGAGCAGGGTCTCATAGGACTTGACCGGTCCGCCGACCAGGGAACGCAGCGCCGACGCCGCCTTCTTGAAATAGTCCACCGACACCACGACGCTCCCGGTCACCAGTTCGCTGCGCGCCACGGCGCCGCTCCCCAGCGGCTTTTTCAGCGAGGTGGCCGGCAGGTGCACGATCGCCTTTTCGCGTTCGTGGATGGCGCGGTAGTGCCGGGCCTCGGCGGAACGGCCGAAGATATAGCCGAGTGCGATAGGCACCGACCAGAACGCCAGCAGGATCAGGTATTCCATTACTCGACGGTCACCGCGGTGCCATAGACATAGATTTCCGCCGCGCCCGCCGCCACCGACGAGGTCGAAAAGCGCACATTCACGATCGCATTGGCGCCCAGCTGGGACGCCTGCGCCTTCATGCGTTCGGTCGCCTGCTCGCGCGACTCCTCGAGCAGCTCGGTATAACCGCGCAGCTCGCCGCCCACGATGTTCTTCAGGCCGGCCATGATGTCGCGTCCCACATGCTTGGAGCGCACCGAGCTGCCGGAGACGACGCCATGGCAGACCGCGATCGACTTGCCGGGAATGGTTTCAATATTTGTAAGAAGCATGAGCGGCCACCAATAAAAAGAGTGGTTGATTGTAGACACGTAAATTTACTACTGGCAATTCATTATGCATATCTCCGTACCCCCGTGCGCGAGCACAGTAAAATGACGCCTTTGCCGAACCGCCCCGCCGCCATGACCATCCTGCTCAGCACCCTCAACGCTCGCTATACGCACGCCTCGCTCGGCCTGCGTTACCTGCTTGCCAACATGGGCGAGCTGCATGCGCAGACCCGCATCCAGGAATTCGTCATCGGCGCCAAGACCACCGACCTGGTCGAACGCATCCTGGCCCACCAGCCGCGCATCGTCGGCTTCGGCGTCTATATCTGGAACGTCGAGGAAACCACCAGGCTGGTGGCCATGCTCAAGCGGGTCGCGCCGCACATCGCGATCGTGCTGGGAGGCCCGGAAGTCTCCTACGAGACCGGGGAACAGGAAATCGCCAGGCTGGCCGACTACGTGGTCACCGGCTGGGGTGACGTGACTTTCCCCAAGCTGTGCGGCGAGATCCTGAACGGTCCCAAGCCCCTGATGAAGGTGCATGCCGGCGTCCAGCCGCCGATGGGCGACATCGTCCTGCCCTACTCTCTATATAGTGAGGACGACATCGCCCACCGCACGCTCTACGTGGAAGCCTCGCGCGGCTGCCCGTTCAAGTGCGAATTCTGCCTGTCCTCGCTGGACAAGACCGCCTGGCCCTTCCCGCTCGAGTCCTTCCTGGCGGAGCTGGAATCGCTGTACGCACGCGGCGCGCGCCTGTTCAAGTTCGTCGACCGCACCTTCAACCTGAACGTCAAGACCAGCCTGCAGATCATGCAGTTCTTCCTCGATAAGATCGAGGCGAACCCCATTGACCCGGTCTACGCCCACTTCGAGCTGGTGCCCGACCACCTGCCGGAAGCGCTGAAGGAGACCATCGCCAGGTTCCCGCCGGGCGCGCTGCAGTTCGAGATCGGCATCCAGAGCTTCAACCCCGAGGTGCAGGCCCTGGTGAGCCGGCGTCAGAACAACGAGAAGGCAGCCGACAATATCCGCTGGCTGTGCGAACACTCCACCGCCCACCTGCACGTGGACCTGATCGCCGGCCTGCCGGGCGAGGACGTGGCCAGCTTCGCGCGCGGCTTCGACCAGCTGGTGAGCCTGGGCGCGCAGGAGATCCAGTTCGGCATCCTCAAGCGCCTGCGCGGCACGCCGATCATCCGCCACACCGAGCCTTTCGGCATGGTCTACGATCCCTATCCACCCTACACCGTGCTGGCCACGAACAAGGTGGATTTCGCCACCATGCAGCGCCTGGTGCGCTTCGCCCGCTACTGGGACCTGGTGGCCAACTCGGGCCGCTTCGCCAACACCACCCGCGCGATGCTGGCCGACGCCCCGTTCGAGAACTTCATGACCTTCTCGGATTGGATCTATACGAAAACGGACGCCACCCACCGCATCGCCCTCGACCGCCTTGCCAAGCTGGTGCAGGAATGGCTGCAGGCGCGCGGCATGGGACGCGAGGAAGCCGCCGCCCTGCTGGCCAGCGACTACGCCGGCAAGGTGGACAAGCCGGCCGTCCAGGCAGTGGCTCCGGCCGCCGCCCCGCAGCGCCAGGTGCGCCACCTGGCCGCCTGATACGCTAGAGGATCGTCGCTGGCGGCGCAAACGATTCTCTTTTACACTGCGACAATGCAGATTGAAAATGCGCCAACATTAACTATCCAGCATTCCGCCTCTGGGGCGGGTCAATCTGTCGTGGCGAACGGGGTCTGGCAGGTGCACGCGCTGTCGCGGCGCGGCACCCTCAAGGGCATCACGCGCCAGCTGGCCACCCTGAAGGACAAGGGCGCCTGCGACTGGGACCTGTCCGGCATCGAAAGCCTCGATCACATCGGCGCCCAGATGTTCTGGAATGCCTGGCACAAGAAGCGCCCGCCGCGCCTGAAGCTCGATCCGCGCCAGGAAGACCTGTTCGCGCGCATCGAAAAGGCCGGCAGCATCAAGCTGCCGCGCCAGCGCCGCAGTCCCCTGCACTGGATCATCACCCTCGGCGCCGGGATCCTGAATTTCTTCGAGCACCTGCGCGCCTTCGTCGGCCTGATCGGGGTCGTGGTGCAGGACCTGGGACGCTTCCTGCGCCGTCCGCAGACCGGCCCGTGGCGCGAGATCTCGGCCAACATCTATCACTCCGGCTTCCAGGCGCTCGGCATCACCGCCATGGTCGGCTTCCTGATCGGGATCGTGCTCTCCTACCTGTCGTCGCAGCAGCTGCGCATGTTCGGCGGCGACATCTACCTGGTCAACATCCTCGGCATGGCCGTGATCCGCGAACTGGGGCCGATGCTGGCCGCGATCCTGGTGGCCGGCCGCTCCGGCTCCTCGATCACGGCGCAGCTGGGCGTGATGCGGGTGACGGAAGAACTCGACGCCATGCTGGTGATGGGCATCTCGCACGGCTACCGCCTGATCATGCCCAAGGTGATCGCGCTGGCGATCTCGATGCCGCTGCTGGTGGTGTGGACCGACGCCATGGCCCTGATCGGCGGCATGGTCTCGGCCAAGATCGAACTGAACCTGTCCTTCCGCTACTTCATCCAGAAGCTGCCGGACGCGGTGCCCTACGTGAACTACACCATCGGCCTGCTCAAGGGCGTGACCTTCGGCGTGCTGATCGCGCTGATCGCCTGCCACTTCGGCCTGCGCATCAAGGCCAACACCGAAAGCCTGGGCCGCGGCACCACCACCTCGGTGGTCACGGCGATCACGGTGGTGATCCTGGCCGATGCGGTGTACGCGATCATCTTCAGCGGAGTGGGGTTCTGATGGCGGACCATAAACGCGGCCCCCAGCGCCTCAACATGCGCCCCGAGGAGGAAGTCGGCGCGCCGGTGGTCCAGATCCGTAACCTGTGGACGCGCTTCGGCCGCACCGTGGTGCACCAGGACCTGAACCTGGACATCTACGGCGGCGAGATCCTGACCATCGTCGGCGGTTCCGGCACCGGCAAGACCGTGCTGCTGCGCCAGATGCTGGGCCTGGAGCGCCCTTCGCAAGGCTCGGTGCACGTGTTCGGCGAGGACATCAGTGCGGCCGAGCCGGAAGACCTGCAGCGCATGCGCAACCACTGGGGCATGCTGTTCCAGCAAGGCGCGCTGTATTCGGCCTTGACCGTGTTCGACAACATCGCCCTGCCCATGCGCGAGCTGCGCGCCCTGCCCGAGGACGTGATCCGCGACGCGGTGCTGCTCAAGATGGACATGGTGGGGCTCGGCCCCGAGCACGCCAACAAGATGCCGTCCGACCTGTCGGGCGGGATGGTCAAGCGCGCGGCGCTGGCGCGCGCCCTTGCGCTCGAACCTCAGTTATTGTTCCTGGATGAGCCGACGGCGGGCCTCGACCCCGACCTGTCGGACGCCTTCGTGGCGCTGATCCAGACCCTGCACCGCGAGCTCAAGCTCACGGTGGTGATGGTCACCCACGACCTCGACACGCTGTTCGCCCTGTCCTCGCGCATCGCGGTGCTGGCCGAAAAACACGTGCTGGCGGTCGGTCCGTCGTGCGACGTGCTGCGCGTCGACCATCCGTTCATCAAACACTTTTTCCTGGGCCCGCGCGGCCAGCGGGCGCTGGAAGTGCTCGAAGAGCGCCAGGCCCAGAACGATTCGGAGACTTGATATGGAAAACAGGTCATATGCCCTGATGACCGGCGTGTTCACGATTGCGCTCCTGATAGCGGCGGTGCTGGTCGGCCTTTGGCTCAACCGCGACAACACCGACTACGACCCCTACGAAATCGTCACCACCCAGTCGATCCCCGGCCTGAACCCGCAGGCGACGGTACGCTACCGCGGCCTGGAAGTGGGCCGCGTCGACGAGATCGTGTTCGACCCGCGCGTCACCGGCCAGATCCTCATCAAGCTGTCGGTGGACGAGAACTCGCCGGTCACCACCACCACCTTCGCCACCCTCGGCTACCAGGGCGTGACTGGGATCGCCTTCATCCAGCTCGACGACGACCGCACCGGTTCGCCGCGCCTGCAGACCAGCCAGGACCGTACCGCGCGCATCCCGCTGCGCCCTGGCCTGCTCGACATGCTGGAAAAGCGCGGCCTGGCGATCCTGGAAAAGACCGAGCAGATCACCGACAGCCTGGCCAAGATCGTCGGCCCGGAAAACCAGCAGACCATCATCGGGGCGTTCGACAGCATCGGCAAGGCCGCCGACGCCTATGCCGCCATTCCGCAGAAGCTGGAGCCGACCATCGAGCGTCTGCCGCAATTGTCGGCCAAGCTGGAACGCAGCCTGGACTCCTTCGACACCGTGGCCGGCAGCGCCAACAGCATGATCAAGAACTACGACCAGCTGGCCATCCGCCTGCAGTCGCCGGACGGCCCGGTCGAGCGCCTGAACGGCGCCATCGGTTCGCTGCAGGCCGCCACCAGCGAGCTGGAACTCGAAACCCTGCCGCACGTGGTGCAGATGACCGACGAGGCGCGCCTGTCGCTGCGCGCCGTGCGCCGCACCGCCAATTCGTTGTCCGAGCGCCCGCAGAGCATCCTGTTCGGCGCGCCGGGCGAGCAGCCCGGCCCGGGCGAGCCGGGCTTCGTGCCCCCGACCAAATGAGGATCACCGTGACCATGATCGCACCACGCCTTCTCAGCACTCTTGCCTTTGCCCTGATCCTCGGCGGCTGCGCCAGCAGCAAGAGCAGCACGCCCTCGACCGTATTCGACTTCGGCCCGGCCCTGCCGGCCGCGCAGGGCGCTGCCGCAGCACCGGCCAGCATGCCCGCCATCGTCGTGATGGACGCCACCGGCGCCGCCATCCTCGACAACGAGCGCATGTACTACCGCCTCAACTACGCCGACGCCCTCCAGGCGCGCACCTATGCCAACAGCCGATGGAGCGGCAACCCGCTGGCCCTGGTGACCCAGCGCGTCAAGACCCGCCTGGCCCAGTCGGGCATGAAGGTGCTGTCGGCCACCGACGCCTCCACCGGCGTACCGATCCTGCGCATCGAAGTCGATGAGCTGATGCACAGCTTCTCCGGCGCGGCGCAGAGCGAAGGCCAGCTGGCGCTGCGCGCCTCCGTCTTCAACGAACACCGCCTGGTCGACCAGCGCAGCTTCTCGCGCACGACGCCGGCCGCCAGCGCCGACGCGGCGGGCGGCGCGCGCGCGCTGGCCCAGAGCCTGGACGCCACCAGCGCCGATATCCTGGCCTGGCTGGCGACCTTGCCCGTGACCTCGCCCCCGACCGTGAGCAAATGACCGAGCCGGAAGTGACCGGCCGCCCGCGCGGCTCGCCGATCTCGCGCGCCACGCTGCTGGCCTACCTGCTGCTGATCATCTACGCCAGCTGGTACCCGTTCTCCGGCTGGCGCGACAGCGGGGTACCGCCGCTCGCCTTCCTCAACCTGGCCAAGCAGCGCTACTGGACCGGCTTCGACGTCACCGTCAATATCGTCGGCTACATTCCCTTCGGGGTGCTGCTGGTGCTGTCGCTCTACCCGCGCATCCGCGGCGTCTGGGCGGTGCTGGCGGCGGCCGTCGGCGGCATCCTGGTTTCCGGGACCATGGAAGCGGTGCAGAACTACCTGCCCAGCCGGGTGCCGTCCAATCTCGACTTCATCACCAATTCCGGCGGCTGCCTGGTGGGCGCCATCCTGGGCGCGCTGTGGGCGCCGCTGCTGCTGGACCGCAGCCGCCTGTTTCATTTGCGGCGGCGCTGGTTCGCTTCGCACGCCAGCCAGGGCCTGGTGCTGGTGGCCTTGTGGCCGCTGGCCCAGATCTACCCGCAGAGCTACCTGTTCGGCCATGGCCAGGTATTGCCCATCATCTCGGGCTGGCTGTCGAAATGGCTGGACGAGGACATCGACCTGGTGGCCATGCTGCGTCCGGGCGCCATGATGAGCGTGGAGCAGTACTGGCTGTCCGAAACCATCATCACCGCCTGCGGCATGACCGGCGCGGCCCTAACCCTGATGTGCCTGGTGCGCCGCGGCGCGCCGCGCTTCCTGCTGATGCTGGCCCTGCTGGCGTCGGCGCTGGTGGTCAAGGCCCTCGCCAGTTCGCTGCTGTTCCGGCCCGATAACGCCTTCGTCTGGGTGACGCCGGGAGCCGAAGGGGGCTTCCTGATCGGCCTGATCATGCTGTCCGGCCTGGTGTTCGCGCCCCAGGTTGCCCAGCGGCGCCTGGCCGTGGTCACCCTGGTGCTCAGCCTCATCGTCGTCAATACGATCCCGGTGAACCCGTATTTCTCCTCGACCCTGCAGGGCTGGGTGCAGGGTAAATTCCTGAATTTCAATGGCGCGGCCCAGTTCCTGTCCCTGATGTGGCCGTTTTTCGCGCTCTGGTTCCTGCTGCTTCCCTCTCACAAGCTCAATCGGCAGTAAAGAACGCGTATCATTGCGCTTTGGCGCCGCCACCTTTCGACGAGAACGACATGAACGACACCAAGGACGCACCGTTTTATCAATACCACGTGTTTTTCTGCATGAACGAGCGGGAAGGCAAGGACGCGCGCCAGAGCTGCGGCAAGTGCGGCGCCGAGAAGGCGCAGAAGCACGCGAAGAAGCGCATCAAGGAACTGAACCTGAGCGGCCAGGGCAAGGTGCGCATCAACCAGTCCGGCTGCCTCGACCGCTGCGAGGAAGGCCCGGTAGTCGTGGTCTACCCGGAAGGCACCTGGTACACCTATGTGGACACGGCCGATATCGACGACATCATCGACCAGCACCTCATCGGCGGCAAGCCCGTCGATCGTTTGAAGATTTAATTAGCAAGAAGGACCATGAATATCCATTCGCACAAGTTCACCCTGGATGGCCACGCCGGCAAGATGCAATGCCTGCTGGACCTGCCCGATAGCGAACCGCGCGGCATCGCGCTGGTCGCCCACCCTCACCCGCTGTACGGCGGCACCATGGAAAACAAGGTGGCCCAGACCCTGGCGCGCACCTTCGTCAACATGGGCTACGCCGCGGCGCGCTTCAACTTCCGCGGCGTGGGCGAATCCGAAGGCGTGCATGACGACGGCCGCGGCGAAGTGGACGACATGGCGATCATGTACGAACACATGCGCGCGCGCTATCCGGACCTGCCGGTGACCCTGACCGGCTTCTCCTTCGGCACCTTCGTGCAGGCCCAGTTCCAGCAGCGCCTCATCGCCGAAGGCCGCCCGGCCGAGCGCCTGGTGCTGGTCGGCACCGCCGCCGGCAAATGGCCGATGCCGCCGGTCCCGCAAGACAGCATCCTGATCCACGGCGAACTTGACGATACGATCACCTTGCAGGAAGTCTACGACTGGGCGCGTCCTCTTGACATTCCGGTCATTGTGATCCCGGGCGCCGACCACTTCTTCCACCGCAAGCTCGGACACATCAAAAATCTCGTTGCACAAATGTGGCATCGGTGAACATTTCGGCGTAACACTGTCCTATAATGTTGGACTTCTCTTGAGGCAATGCTTTAGGGCATTGTCTTGCGCTCCACCACTACTGATTGACTGACACACTCCCATGAAAAAACTGTTCGCGGCCTTTGCCGCCAGCCTGGTGATGGTCTCGGCCAGCGCGCAAACCGTGCCGGCCCCGGCGATCGCCGCCAAATCGTGGCTGCTGCTCGACGCAACGAGCGGCCAGGTCATCGCCTCGCAGGATCCGCATGCGCGCATCGAGCCGGCTTCGCTCACCAAGGTCATGACGGCCTACGTGACCTTCGCCGCGATCCGCGACAAGCGCCTGGCGCTGAACCAGATGGTGACCGTCTCGACCCGCGCCTGGAAAGTCGACGGCTCGAGCTCGAAGATGTTCATCGATCCGGCCACCCCGGTGTCGGTGAACGACCTGCTGCACGGCCTGATGGTCCAGTCGGGCAATGACGCGGCGGTGGCGCTGGCGGAAGCCGTGGCCGGCGACGAAGGCACCTTCGTGACCCTGATGAACCGCGAAGCGCAGCGCATGGGCATGAAGGGCACCCGTTTCGCCAACCCGCACGGCCTGCCGGACGCGAACAACTACTCGACCGCGCACGACCTGGCGACCCTGGCGACCACCGTGATCCGCGACTTCCCCGAGTTCTACAAGATCGACTCGGTCAAGCAGTTCACCTATAACAAGATCACCCAGCAGAACCGCAACCGCCTGCTGTGGCTGGACCCGACCGTGGACGGCATGAAGACCGGCCACACCGATTCCTCGGGCTACAGCATGATCGCCTCGGCGCGCCGCCCGAACGGCACCACCGGCCAGCGCCGCCTGATCTCGGTCGTGCTGGGCACCAGCTCGGACTCCGTACGTACCGCGGAAAGCCAGAAGCTGCTGAACTGGGGCTTCCAGAACTTCGACACCGTCAAGCTGTATTCGAAGGGCCAGGCCATCGCGACGCCGGAAGTGTGGAAGGGTTCGCAATCGAACGTGAAGATCGGCTTCACCCGCGACGTGCTGGTGACCGTGCCGAAGGGCGTGGCGGGCAAGCTCAAGCCGGTGCTCGAGCGTAAGGATCCGCTGGTCGCGCCGCTGGCCCTGAATGGCCAGGTGGGCACGCTCAAGATGATGGCGGACGGGAAGCCGCTGCTGGTGCTGCCGGTGGTGGCGCTGGAAGAAGTGGGCGAAGCGAGCATCTTTGGCCGTGCTTGGGATTCGATGCGGCTCTGGATGCAGTAATCTGCTGTCATTCTTGACGCAAAGCCCGTCCGTGCGAAAGCCCGGGCGGGCTTTTGTTTTGGTGGCTGCGGTGCGGACTTGGGTCCCGGCCTTCGCCGGGACGACGTTGTTTAAGTTTACCTCTAGCCCAAAGACCGTCGTACCTGCCACTGGCAGCTACGACTTCCGGCGAAGGCCGGAACAATGCCACTGGCATTGTTCCGCCCAAGTTCGTCGCGTACCAACACCCCTTGCTCCCACCGCTATAATGATGCCACCACGCCAACAAGAAAGCCCCCCATGACCCACCCGCTCCCCGCCGACCTGCACTGCCCCCGCATCGCCACCCGCGAAGGCGGCCCGGAACTGTCGCGCATCGTGGCCGGCATGTGGCGCATGACCGAATGGGGCATGTCGGTGGAACAGAGAGTCAGCTTCATCGAGCAGTGCGTCGCCATGGGCGTCACCACCTTCGACCACGCCGACATCTACGGCAACTACGGCGTCGAAGGCCTGTTCGGCGAAGCCCTGCGCGCCCAGCCCTCGCTGCGCGACCGCATCGAGCTGGTGAGCAAATGCGGCATCAAGCTGATCTCGCCCGCGCGTCCCGAACACACGATCCAGCACTACGACACCACGGCGCCGCACATCATCGCGTCCGCCGAGGAATCCCTGCGCCAGCTGCACACCGACCGCCTCGACCTGCTGCTGATCCACCGCCCGGACCCGCTGATGGACTTCGACGAGATCGCCGAAGCCTTCACCCGCCTCAGGCAAAGCGGCAAGGTGCTGCATTTCGGCGTGTCGAACTTTACGCGCCACCAGTTCGAGTGCCTGAACCGCCGCTTCGCGCTGGCCACCAACCAGGTCGAATTCTCGCCGCTATACACGGCACCGATGTTCGACGAGACCTTCGACGGCCTGCAGGACCTGGGCATCGCGCCGATGGCCTGGTCGCCGCTGGGCGGCGGGCGCCTGTTCAATGCGGGGGACGCCGGCGCCGAGAACCTGCGCCTGGTGATCAAGGAAATCGCCGACCGCCTGCAGCGCCCCTTCGCCAGCGTGGTGTTCGCGTGGATCATGCAGCTCCCGAGCCGCCCGCTCCCGCTGACCGGCACCGGGCGCCTGGAAGCGATCAAGGTGGCGGTGGCCGGCGCCGGCTTCACCCTGGCGCGCGAAGACTGGTTCCGCATCCTGCGCGCGGCGCGCGGACACGAGGTGGCCTGAAATGGCCGACGGCCAGCTGAAGATCGTGGAAGGCCGGGCCCTGAGCGCCCAGCAGAAGAAGGATTTGCTGAACCGCCTGGCCCGCATCGAGGGCCAGCTGCGCGGCGTGCAGAAGCTGATCGCGCTGGCCGATGCCCCCGAGGACTGCGACGCGGTCGCCCAGCAGATGGCGGCGGCGCGCAAGGCCCTGGACCGCTCCTTCGTGCAGCTGCTGACCGCCTCGATCCTCACCCAGACCGGCGAAGCCGCCGACCTCGAGGAAGCGCGCCAGCGGGCCGCTCACCTCGCGGCCATGCTGGACAAGTTTGCGTGAGGCTGGCCTGAGCTTAGTCTTCGTATACGCGCGGTGGCGCGACGCCGGTCCAGCCGGTCTTCCAGGCGATGTTCAGCAGCAGCGTCGCGCACACGTAGAGCAGGAAGAACAGCACGAAGAAGCGCGTCTGCAGCAGCGCGAGCAGCAGCGCGCACACGGCCAGCAGGCCGATCATGACCTTGCCGCGCGGGTGCTTGGAGCTGGGGAAGCGGATAGTCGACACCATCAGCGCGCCCACCGCCACCATCAGGCCCGCGATCATGAAGGCCTGGGACATCGAGGTGGCCGGCGCCGGCCAGGCCACCACCACCGAGGCCACGCAGGCCGCGCCCGCGGTGATCGGCATGCCGACGAAATAACGCGGGTCGGTGCGGCCATGGCTGATATTGAAACGCGCCAGGCGCAGCGCGCCGCAGGCCACGAACACGAAGCAGGCCAGGCCGCCCATGCGCACCAGGGTCGGATGGTCCACGCTCATCTGGGCAAAGCCGTAGCAATACAGCAGCAGTCCCGGAGCGCAGCCGAAGTTCATCACGTCGGCGATCGAGTCGAGCTGCACGCCGAAGCTGGACTGGGTATTGGTGGCGCGCGCCACGAAGCCGTCGAGGGCGTCGAACACGCCGGCCAGCACCAGCAGGATCGCGGCCAGGCGGTAATCGTCCGGGTTGCCCACATGGGCGTTGTCGACCGAGATCACGATGCTGCCGAAGCCGCAGGCGATCGACAACAGGGTGACGAAGCTGGGCAGGGCGAACTTGGCGCGCGCGAGGCGCTGCTGGCGGGTCGGGTTCAAATTAGTAACTCGGCAAGAGAATCGATGCCTTATTCTACAGGGCGCAAAATAAGAGTGTGGCCGCTTCACCCCAAGCCCATCACGAAAACTGATTTTGCCCTAGAATGTCGCCTTCGTTCTTACGTATTGACAGGAGTTGTAACATGAGCTATATGCCTCGTTGGCAGTCGTTTGTTGTGGCACTCGGAACCGCGATGGCCCTGGCCGCGTGCGGCGGTGGAGGCAGCGACAGCGTTGCATCCGCCCCTTCCGCGCCGGTTGGCTCCACGCCGCCAGCGGATAACCCGACCACGCCAACGGGCGTCAATGCGCCTACCCAGACCGGCAATATCGCCGTGGACGGCCGCGCATGGATCAACTACCGCCGCGCCCAGGCCGGCGTGCCCGTCGTGACCGAGAACGCCCTGATCAACAATGCGGCGCTCGGCCACTCGGAATACCAGCGCATCAACAACATCATGAGCCATGAGCAGGTGCCGGGCCGCCAGGGCTTCACCGGCGCCAACCTGGGCGACCGCCTGAACGCGGCCGGCTATACCCTGTCCAACGGCTATGCCTACGGCGAGATCATCTCGGGCACCACCAACAACTCGGGCTTCTACATGGCCGAAGAACTGGTCACCGCGATCTACCACCGCTTCGTGATGTTCGAGCCGATGTTCAAGGAAATCGGCACGGGCGCGGCCACTTCCGCGAGCGGCTACCACTACTTCACCGCGAACCTCGCCGCGCGCAACGGCTGGGGCACTGGCATCGCGCGCAACACCCTGGCGACCTGGCCCTTCAACGGCCAGACCCAGGTGACGCCTAACTTCTTCAGCAACACCGAAGAACCGGATCCGGTCCCGAACCAGAACGAAGTGGGCTACCCGATCAGCGTGCACGCCAACCTCGATGCGACGGTGGCGGTGACCAGCTTCACCGTGCGTCCGCGCGGCGGCGCCAACCTGAGCACCCAGCGCGTCGACCCGAGCGGCAACAAGACCGCGGCGGCCATCATCCCCCTGCAGCCGCTGCGCGCCGCCACGACCTATGACGTGAGCTTCTCCGGCACGGTCAACGGCACGCCGGTGACGCGCGACTGGTCCTTCACCACGCGCTGATGCCGCCAAGCGCCCCTCCTCCGGCCTGCCACCAGGCGATCGACCTGGCGGCTGGCCTCGACCGGATGATGGGCGACCGTGCCATGCACCTGCGGGTGCTCGGACGCTTCCGTGCCGACTACCGCGACACGGTGGCCCGCCTGCGCCAGGCGATCGGGGATGGCGAACCGGTGCTGGCGCAGCGCGTCGTCCACACGCTCAAGGGCGCCGCGGCCATGATCGAGGCGCGTGCATTGCGCCAGCTGGCACTCGATACCGAACTCGCCCTCCGCGCACAAGGCAATGCGGATCCCCGTCTGATCGACACGCTGGAAACGGAACTGGCGCGTGTGCTGGTCCAGCTGGACCTGCTGCTGTCGGCGCCCGAGGACACGGGCAGCGGTGCGGCGGCCAGCAGGGGCGAACTGGCCTGCCTGCGCGCCATGCTCGACGTCGGGGACGGCACCGCCCCCGCCCTGCTGGAAGCGCGCCACGCCGCCTTCCTCGCCGCGCTCGGCCCCGAGCGCATGCGCCAGCTCGACGCCGCCGTCGGCAGCTTCGATTTCGAGCGCGCGCTCGCGGTACTGGAAAAAAACAGGGGGAGCTGAGGCGGTCCGCTCAGCGTGTGTATTCCGCTTCCTCGTCGAAGGAATCGGCGCAGGTCTTGCCGCAGAAACGGCGTACGCTGTCGAGCGGCTTCTCGCAATACCAGCACGATCCCTTGGCCGGAAGGCTCTGGCGGGAAGGCAAAGGGCTCACCACGGCCGCAATGGGCGGCTCGGCGGGCAGCCCGTTGTCCGGAAAACTCTCGTGTGTCGTTTCCAAGATCCACCCCCTAACACGGCTGCCTGAAGTTTAAAAAAGATTACTTCAGTGGAATACCGTGTGCATGAGAAAGCTCAATCAGCCCGACACAGTGTGCGCCCAATGCCCTGCCCGCGCAATCCTGTACTTATCGACAGGCTTGATTTGAAGCATCACCGCAACAATTCCCCTAACGCACCGGCTCCAGGGTGACGAGCAGGCCGCGCCGCGTGGTGCGGATGCGGGTCGGGGTGAACTGTATGCCGGCGTAGCGCAGGTCGTCCGTGTTGAAGGAATAGACCGGGATATCGCGCGCCAGGATGCCCATCATGCCGTTGGCGACCTTGGCCATCTGGCGCTCGGCCAGGCCGCTGCCTGCGCCGAAATCGAGGCGGTCGACGCGCGGCTCGGCCATCATCACGGCCAGGCGGCCGGGATCGACGTACAGGCGGCCCGAGAAGGCAAGGCTGCCGTTCCAGGACTGGCTCATGAAAGGTGGGCTGACCGAGGCGTCGAGGGCCAGCCCCACGCGGTCGGTTTCCGGCTCGACCGACAACAATGGCCGCGAGAAGCGCACGTTGAGCATGTCGAGCATGCGGCTGTCGAGCGGAAAACGGCGCTCCAGGCCGGCCTGCAGCTTGTGCAGGGGCAGCTCGACCTCGCGCGGGCCGGCCAGGTTGGCGCAGGAAGCCAGCATGCCGGACAGGGCCAGCACGCCGGCGAGGCGGAAAATGGTTCGGCGGGGTTGGGTGATAAGCGGCTGCATCGTGACGACTCTCCTTGGATGGCTAGCCTAGCACGAGCCTCCGCTCATTGCCGCTTATTTACCACGCTTATTTACCAATACAGAAGCGGCTGAAGATCACGCCCAGCAGATCGTCCGGCGTGAATTGCCCGGTAATGCTGGACAGCTGGTCCTGGGCCAGGCGCAGCTCCTCGGCGAACAGGTCGAGCGACTGGTCGTCCTGCATCGCATGCTGGCGCGCGAATTCCAGGTGCTCGCGGGCGGCGCGCAGGGCGATCAGGTGGCGTTCGCGCGCCAGGTAGAGCGATTCGCCGGTCTGCTGCCAGCCGGCGATGCGCAGCAGCTCGGCGCGCAGCAGCTCGATGCCGATCTTTTCGTGCGCCGACAGGTACAGGTGGGTGGCGTCCGAGCCGTCCTCTTTCGACGGTTTGTGGCCCGACAGGTCGATCTTGTTCCAGATGCGCACCACCGGCACGCCCTGCGGGAAGGCGGCCACGATGTCCTCGTCGGCCTTGCTCGGTCCCAGGCTGGCGTCGAGCAGGTGCAGGATCACGTCGGCCTTGCCGACTTCGCCCCAGGTGCGTTCGATGCCGATGGCTTCCACCACGTCCACGCCTTCATCCACTGCGCGGATGCCGGCGGTGTCGATGATGTTGAGCGGGATGCCTTCGATCTGGATGGTCTCGCTCACCTTGTCGCGCGTGGTGCCGGCGATCGGGGTGACGATGGCCACGTCGGCGCCGGCCAGGGCGTTCAGCAGCGAGGACTTGCCGACGTTCGGCTGGCCCACCAGCACCACGTTCAGGCCTTCGCGCAGCAGCGCGCCCTGCGCCGCCTGGCGGAACACGTTTTCCAGCGATTCGATGATGCCGGCCAGCTGGCCGCGCGCGTTCGATTTCTCGAGGAAGTCGATTTCCTCTTCCGGGAAGTCGAGGGTGGCTTCGACCAGCATGCGCAGGTTGATGGTCTGGTCGACCAGCTTGTGCACCACCTGCGAGAAGGCGCCCGACAGCGACTGCGAGGCCGACTTGGCGGCGGCTTCGGTGGAGGCGTCGATCAGGTCGGCCACGGCTTCGGCCTGGGCCAAGTCGAGCTTGTCGTTCAGGAAGGCGCGGCGGGTGAATTCGCCCGGTTCCGCCAGGCGCAGGCCATGTTCGGCGCCGGCTTCCAGCACGCGCTGCAGGAGCATCTGCAGGACGATGGGGCCGCCGTGGCCCTGCAGCTCGAGCACGTCTTCGCCGGTGTAGGAATGCGGGCCCTTGAAATAGAGGGCGATGCCCTGGTCGATCACGCTGCCGTCCGTGGCCTTGAAGGGGATGTAGGTGGCGTGGCGCGGGGCCAGTTTGGTGCCGGGGAACAGGGCGTCGATCAGCGGGGCCAGCGACTTGCCGGAGGCGCGCACGACGCCGATGCCGCCGCGGCCGGGGGCGGTGGCGATGGCGGCGATGGGGGAGGTGTCGAGTTTCATGGGGGGATTGTAAGGGATTCGGGGGGGTGGGGGTGTGCTGGCAAACTTGGGTTCCCGCCTGCGCGGGAACGACGGTGATGGGCAGCGGACTACCGGCATCTGCATCATTCCGCTAGCCTTAAAACCGTCATCCCCGCGAAGGCGGGGATCCAAGTTTGCTCGCAGACCGGCAACGCAATAAAAAAACCCGCGCCAGGCGCGGGTTTTTCACGAAGCCGCCGAAGAATTATTTCGCCGTCTCGAACTTCTTGGTAATCACCCACTGCTGCGCGATCGACAGGATGTTGTTGACCACCCAGTACAGCACCAGCCCCGACGGGAAGAAGAAGAAGATGACCGAGAATGCCAGCGGCATGAACAGCATCATCTTCGCCTGCACCGGATCGGTCGGCTGCGGGTTGAGCTTGGTGGTGATGTACATCGACACCGCGTACAGGATCGGCAGGATGAAGTACGGGTCCGGCTGGGTCAGGTCGGTGATCCAGCCCACCCACGGCGCGCCGCGCATCTCGACCGAAGCCTGCAGCACCCAGTACAGGGCGAAGAACACCGGCATCTGCACCAGGATCGGCAGGCAGCCGCCCAGCGGGTTGATCTTCTCGGCCTTGTACAGCTCCATGGTGGCCTGCTGCATCTTCATCGGGTCGTTCTTGTAGCGCTCGCGGATCGCCTGCATCTTCGGCGTCACCACGCGCATCTTCGCCATGCTGCGGTAGCCGGCGGCCGACAGCGGGAAGAACAGCAGCTTGATCAGGATGGTCAGGGCGACGATGGTCCAGCCCCAGTTGCCCAGCAGCGAGTGCAGCTGGTCCATCACCCAGAAGATCGGCTTGGCGATCACGGTCAGCATGCCGTAGTCCTTCACCAGCTCCAGGCCCGGTGCGATCTTTTCCAGGGTCTTTTCATCCTGCGGACCCGAGTACAGGCGGGTGTCGGTCGACACGGTCGCGCCCGGGGCCACGGTGCCCAGCGGCTGCACGGTGCCGATCGCATACAGGTTGGCCGCGATCTTCTTGGTGTAGATGTCGCGCTGCACCTTGTCGGCCGGGATGAAGGCCGAGACGAAGAAGTGCTGCGAGATCGCCACCCAGCCGTTGTCGGCCTTGGTCGAATGCTCGGCCTTGTTCTTCTCGATCTCTTCGAAGGTCAGCTTCTGGTACTTGTCGGCTTCGGTGTACAGGGTCGGGCCGGTATAGCTCGACATGAACCACGAATCGTTGGCCGGCTTGTTGCCGTCATGCTGGAGCTGCAGGTAGAGCGAAGGCTGGACCGGCGCTGCGCCGACGTTGGTCACGTCGTGGCGGATGCCGATCACGTAGTCGCCCTTGCGGAAGGTGAAGGTCTTGGTCAGGCGCACGCCACCCTGCTCCGCATCCATCACGAGCTGGATCTGGTTGCCGCCATTCAAGGTGCGCACGCCCGGACGGACGGTGTACACGGTGTTGTGGTTCGGCAGGACACCGGCGGCGCTGGTGCCGATCAGGCCGGTCTGGCCCAGGTAGACGTTGTTGCCGCCCACGTCGAACAGGACCTGGTTCTTGGTCTTGTCGAAGTGGTCAGGGTACTGCAGCAGTTCGAGGCGCTTGATGACGCCGCCGGCGCTGTCGATGTTGACCTTCACCACGTCGGTGGTGATGGTGACGATCTGGCTGACCGGGGCGGCAGGAGCGGCCGGTACGGCGGCCGGCGCACCCGGGGTCGCCGGGACGGCGGTGCTGCCCGGCTGGGCGGCGGTCGGCACGTCGGACGGCTTGGCCGGCTGTTGCTGGGCGACCTTGGCCGGCGGCGCCGGCGAGAACAGCGACTGTTTACCGTTGGCCACCATCCAGTTGTTCCAGAGAACAATCAGGGAGATGGCGAACACGATCCACAGGACGGTACGTTTATTGATATCCATTGGGTCTAGTCAGGAATGATGACAGCCTGGAGAGGCTGGTGAGGAATCCTTGGTGCGCGCGGGCGGCACCAGGTCGACGCCACCCGCATTCCACGGATGGCAGCGGCACACGCGGCGCGCGGCCAGCAGCGAACCGCGCGCGGCGCCATGGATGCGCAGCGCTTCGATCGCGTAAGTCGAGCAGGACGGGAAGAAACGGCATTTCTGCCCGAGCATCGGGGACAGCAGCAGCTGGTAGCCGCGGAGCAACCAGACAAGCAGCGTCTTCATGATGATGGGGCCGAAGGATTGCCGGAAGCGCGGCGCGGACGCTGCGAGGCGAACAGGCGCGCCAGCTCGGCGCGCAGCTCGGCCTTGAGGGCGCGCGTGGTGGCCGGGCCGTCCTTGCTGTTGACCGGGCGCGACAGGCGCACGATGCAATCGACGGCCTGGAGCTCGCTGGTGCGGAACAGTTCGCGGGTGACGCGCTTGATCGTGTTGCGCGTGACCGCGCGCGGGGCGAAACGCTTGGCCGCGACGACGCCCAGCCGCGCATGCGGCAGCGTGCTGGGACGGGTATAGAGCACGAAATGCGCGGATTTTTGTGCCGGCCGCAAACGAAAAACGGATGAAAATTCATCCGTTTTAACGATGCGCCGAGCGCGCGCGAAGTCGTGCGAACCTTCGCCTGTCATGGCCAACCGCGTCGCTCTGCGGCTTGCCGGCTTAGACGACTGCCAGGCGCTTGCGGCCCTTGGCGCGGCGGGCGTTCAGAACCTGACGGCCACCACGGGTAGCCATACGTGCGCGGAAGCCGTGCGTGCGCTTGCGACGAACGACGGAAGGTTGGTAAGTACGTTTCATGGTGGTCTCGCTTAAAGCAAAAGAAATTGCAAAATCGGGTCTGACGTCTCGTCGTCAGGATTCGGCGCCAATGACAGTTCGCAGATGTTAAGCCAGCGTCACGCCACAGCAGATACTCTTCGCCCGGACTGCATCCGCTGTTAGTGACAGCTTGATAAGGTGACCGGACGGGGAACCCTGAATTAGACCCTAGTTCCGGCCCAGCTGTCAAGGCGGCTGTTGTTTCGCGGACCAGTCCCCAACTCTGCCAAAGGTGCTCCACCAAGTGCTCATCCAGTTGAAAATAGTAGCGACAACCTGTGGATAACTACCGAAGAGACAGGTAAAATAGCGTGTTACGTATCAATTAGCGAAGTATGGAAAACTTTTGGCAGACCTGTTCCGCGCAGCTGGAGCTCGAATTGACGCCCCAGCAATACAGTGCGTGGATCAAACCGCTGGTCGCCCTCGACTACGAAGACGGCAAGCTGCGCATCGCCGCGCCCAACCGCTTCAAGCTCGACTGGGTGAAGACGCAGTTCGCCACGCGCATCACCGAGCTCGCCGCCCAGTACTGGGAAGCGCCGGTGGAGGTGCAGTTCGTGCTCGACCCGAAGAACAACCCGGCCAAGAAGCCGGTGGTTTCCACTTCGTCCGGCGCCGGCGCCCAGGGCCTGGATGCCCCGCGCCCTGCCCCGGTTCCGGATAACCAGACCCAGAACCTGAACATCGCCAACTCGCCCAAGCGCGAGCAAAGCCGGATCAACACCGAGCTGACGTTTGACAGCTTCGTGACCGGTAAGGCGAACCAGCTGGCGCGCGCCGCCGCGATCCAGGTCGCCAATAACCCGGGCATCTCGTACAACCCGCTGTTCTTCTATGGCGGCGTGGGCCTGGGTAAGACCCACCTGATCCATGCGATCGGCAACCAGGTCATGGCCGACCAGCCGGGGGCGCGCATCCGCTACATCCACGCCGAGCAGTACGTGCGCGACGTCGTCACCGCCTACCAGCGCAAGGGCTTCGACGACTTCAAGCACTATTACCACTCGCTCGACATGCTGCTGATCGACGATATTCAATTCTTCGGCGGCAAGAGCCGTACGCAGGAAGAGTTCTTCTATGCGTTCGAAGCGCTGATCGCGGCCAAGAAGCAGATCATCATCACTTCGGATACCTATCCGAAGGAAATCACGGGCATGGACGACCGCCTGATCTCGCGCTTCGACTCGGGCCTGACGGTGGCGATCGAGCCGCCGGAGCTCGAGATGCGCGTGGCGATCCTGCTCAAGAAGGCGCAATCGGAAGGCGTTACGCTGAACGACGACGTGGCCTTCTTCGTGGCCAAGCACCTGCGCTCCAACGTGCGCGAGCTGGAAGGCGCGCTGCGCAAGATCCTGGCTTACTCGCGCTTCCACGGCAAGGACATCACGATCGACGTGGTGAAGGAAGCCCTGAAGGACCTGCTCTCGGTGCAGAACCGCCAGATCTCGGTGGAAAACATCCAGAAGACGGTCGCGGACTTCTTCAACATCAAGGTCGCGGACATGTATTCGAAGCGCCGCCCGGCGAACATCGCCCGCCCGCGCCAGATCGCCATGTACCTGGCCAAGGAACTGACGCAGAAGAGCCTGCCGGAGATCGGCGAGCTGTTCGGCGGCCGCGACCACACCACCGTGCTGCATGCGGTGCGCAAGATCGCCCAGGACCGCCAGAAGAACGCCGAGTGCAACCACGAGCTGCACGTGCTGGAACAGACCCTCAAAGGGTAAACCGCCTCCCTTGGCCCGGGTTTGTGTTTAGTCCGGGCAATTGGCAAAATAGTGCAATAGCAATAAATCACGAAAACAACTCAGATCGAGGATAACTATGCAATTGGTCAAATCCACCCGAGACACGCTTCTCCGGCCACTGCAGATCGTGAGTGGTATTGTCGAGCGTCGGCACACTATGCCGATTCTGGCCAATATCCTCATTCGCAAGAACGGTGAAAGCGTGTCCTTCCTGTCGACCGACACCGAAGTCCAGATCACCACGCTGGCCAACATCGGTTCGGGCGACGAGGTGACGGGCACGACTGTAGCCGCGCGCAAGCTGCTGGACATCCTGCGCGCGCTGCCGGAGTCGGGCGACGTGACCATGACCCTGCAGAACAAGCGCCTGGCCGTCCAGAGCGGCAAGTCACGCTTCGCCCTGCAGACCCTGGCGGCCGAGGAATTCCCGACCGTTTCGGTGGCCGACAGCTACAACGCCTCGGTGACCCTGCCGCAGAAGACCCTGAAGCATCTGTTCAACATGGTGCACTTCTCGATGGCCCAGCAGGACATCCGTTACTACCTGAACGGCCTGCTGCTGGTACTGGACGGCAACAACATCATCGCCGTGGCGACCGACGGCCACCGCCTGGCCTTCTGCCAGGTGGCGTCGGAGCAGTCCTTCGAGCGCCAGGAAGTGATCATCCCGCGCAAGACCATCATCGAACTGCAGCGCCTGCTGGAAGAAAGCGATGAGGAAGTCCGCCTGGATATCGCGGCTTCGCAGGTCAAGCTGACCTTCGCCGACATCGAGCTGGTCTCGAAGCTGGTCGAGGGCAAGTTCCCTGACTACACCCGCGTGATCCCGAAGGGCTACAAGAACGACTTCACGATCAGCCGCGACGAGCTGCTGCGTTCGCTGCAGCGCGCCGCGATCATGACCAGCGACAAGTTCAAGGGTGTGCGCTGCATCATCACCCCGGGCAGCATGAAGATCAGCTCGACCAATGCCGACCAGGAAGAGGCGGTGGAAGAACTCGAGATCGATTATGGCGGCGACGCGATCGACATCGGCTTCAACGTCACCTACCTGCTCGACGTGCTGAACAACCTGAAGTGCGACCAGGTGAACATCGCCCTGGGCGACTCGAACTCGTCGGCGCTGATTTCGATTCCCGACAATGGCGACTTCAAGTATGTCGTCATGCCGATGCGCATTTAAGTAATACCGTCGGCCGAGACACATTGTTACCTCGTCGTTCCGGCGCAGGCCGGAACCCAAGTTTGCTGATGCGCACGCAACTTGGATCCCGGCCTGCGCCGGGATGACGGTTCAAGCTGTAGCTCTCAAAAAGACTGCAGCTTGAATCACCCGTTTTATAGAAAGCAGTCCATGTCCGAGAATACCCAAGCTCAAATGTCCGCCCCGAAGGGCGATGAATACGGCGCCTCCTCGATTCAGATCCTGGAAGGCCTGGAAGCGGTCCGCAAGCGTCCGGGCATGTACATTGGCGACACCTCGGACGGTACCGGCCTGCACCACCTGGTGTTCGAAGTGCTGGACAACTCGATCGACGAGGCGCTGGCCGGCTTCTGCTCCGAGATCCACGTCACCATCCACTCCGACAACTCGATCTCCATCACCGACAACGGCCGCGGCATCCCGACCGGCATCAAGATGGACGACAAGCACGAGCCGAAGCGCTCGGCGACCGAGATCGCGCTGACCGAGCTGCACGCCGGCGGCAAGTTCAACCAGAACGCCTATAAAGTGTCGGGCGGCCTGCACGGCGTGGGTGTGTCCTGCGTGAACGCACTGTCGAAACTGCTGCGCGTGACCGTGCGCCAGAACGGCAAGGTGCACCAGCTGGAATTCGAGCGCGGCGTCCCGCTGAACCGCCTGATCGAAGTCGTCGACGGCGTCGAAGTCTCCCCGATGAAGGTCATCGGCGAGACCGACAAGCGCGGCACCGAAGTGCATTTCTGGGCCGACGAGGAAATCTTCACGACCGTCGAGTTCCACTACGAGATCCTGTCGAAGCGCATCCGCGAACTGTCCTTCCTGAACAACGGCGTCAACATCAAGCTGAGCGACCAGCGCACCGGCAAGGAAGAAGTGTTCGCCTTCGAAGGCGGCACCCGCGGCTTCGTGGAATACATCAACAAGGCCAAGACCGTCCTGCACCCGACCGTGTTCCAGGCGACCGGCGACCGCCTGTCCGACCAAGGCACCAACATCTCGGTGGACGTGTCGATGCAATGGAACGACGCCTACAACGAACAGGTGCTGTGCTTCACCAACAACATCCCGCAGCGCGACGGCGGAACCCACCTGACCGGTCTGCGCGCGGCGATGACGCGCGTGATCAACAAGTACATCGACGAGAACGACTTCGCCAAGAAGGCCAAGGTCGAGATCTCGGGCGACGACATGCGCGAAGGCCTGACCTGCGTGCTGTCGGTGAAGGTGCCTGAGCCGAAGTTCTCGTCGCAGACCAAGGACAAGCTGGTGTCGTCGGAAGTGCGCGGCCCGGTCGAAGAGATCGTGGCGAAGACGCTGACCGACTTCCTGATGGAGAAGCCGAACGACGCCAAGATCATCTGCGGCAAGATTGTGGAAGCAGCCCGTGCGCGCGAAGCGGCGCGCAAGGCGCGCGACCTGACCCGCCGCAAGGGCGTGATGGATGGCCTGGGCCTGTCCTCGAAGCTGGCCGACTGCCAGGAACGCGACCCGGCGCTGGCCGAACTGTACATCGTCGAGGGTGACTCCGCAGGCGGCTCGGCCAAGCAGGGCCGCGACCGTAAGTTCCAGGCCATCCTGCCGCTGCGCGGCAAGGTGCTGAACGTGGAGAAGGCGCGCTTCGAGAAGATGCTGTCGTCGGAACAGATCACCACCCTGATCGCGACCCTCGGCACCTCGATCGGCCCGGACGAATTCAACGTCGACAAGCTGCGCTACCACCGCATCATCATCATGACCGACGCGGACGTCGACGGCGCCCACATCCGTACCCTGCTGCTGACCCTGTTCTACCGCCAGATGCCGCAGCTGGTCGAGCGTGGCCACGTGTATATCGCGCAGCCGCCGCTGTACAAGGTCAAGGCCGGCCGCGACGAGCGCTACCTGAAGGACGACGTCGAAGAGGCGAGCTACATGATGACGGTGGCGCTGAACAGCGCGTCGCTGATCCCGCGTGAAGGCGCAGAGCCGATCAACGGCGAAGCTCTGGGCGAGCTGGTGCGCCAGTACAACCTGGCCAACGCCATCATGATGCGCCTGACCCGCGTGATCGACCGCGCGGCGCTGACCGCGATCATGAGCGGCGTGACCCTGGACATGACTTCGCTGGAGAACGCCGAGGCTTCCGCGCGTGCGATGGAAGCGGCGATCAAGGACCCGGCCGTCAAGGTCGTGGTGCGTTCGGACGAGCTGTCGGAGAAGTATTCGCTGCGTATCGAGCGTATGCGCCACGGTAACGTGCAGGTGACCGCCATCGATGCGGACTTCGTGCAGAGCAATGACTACGCCGTGCTGGCCAATGCGGCAGCCACCTTCCAGGGCCTGATGGGCGAAGGCGCGATCATGCGCCGCGGTGAAGGCGAGAAGATGAAGGAGTTCGCGGTGCGCGAGTTCCACGAGGCGATGATCTGGCTGCGTGAAGAAGCGGAACGTGGCGTGACCAAGCAGCGTTATAAGGGTCTGGGCGAGATGAATCCGGAGCAGCTGTGGGAAACCACGATGGATCCGACCGTTCGTCGCCTGCTGAAGGTGCAGATCGAGGACGCGATTGCGGCGGACCAGATCTTCACTACCCTGATGGGTGATGAAGTGGAACCGCGTCGTAACTTCATCGAGACCAATGCACTTCAGGCAGGTAACATCGACGTTTAAGCGTCGTCCCTACCAAGCAAAAGGCCCAGCACTGCTGGGCCTTTTTATTTGGCGCTGTCACCGTTGAGTGTTGAATCTTCCTTAACTGCTGAGGTCTAACGAGGATCCATATCTCGGCGGAGGAAGCGATGAAGGACTCGACATTCAAGAAGCTGTTGGAACAGGTCGCAGTCCTAAGCAAGCGTCAACGCGAGCAGCTGCTTCAGGTGCTGCGTTCGACGGTTGGGCTGGACCGTTATTTTGCGCGTGAATCCGGCATCTCTCACCAGGCCGTCAACCTGCGCGCCGGCGAGCGTGTGCGCGGGGCAGTCCATGTCCAGAACGTCAACGCCTACCATCGCCGCTGCCGGAAATGGCTCGCCCGCTTCCATGGCGTAGCCACTCGCTACCTTCCCAACTATCTCGGATGGCGCTGGGCGCTGGATGGAAATCGCTTGGATTCGCCTGACACTCTCCTGCGAGCCGCGATTGGCATCTTCAACACTCAACGGTGACAGCGCCTTTTATTTTCAGTTCTGCTCGGGAATGGGCCGGACTACCAGGAATTGATACGACATCGCACCAAGGAAGGCGATGCCTGCACCAGTCAGCAACGCGGGGACAAACGACCAGCTCTGCGCGATATAACCGGTCAGGATCGGCGCCAGCGCGCCGCCAAGGAAACCGCCGAAGTTCTGAATGGCGCCGAGCGAGGCGATGCGGCTGCGAGGCGCCACCGCCGTGGCCAGCGACCACGAACACGCCGACGA
The DNA here is from genome assembly GCF_018119395.1 of Massilia sp. ZL223. Classification (GTDB taxonomy): domain Bacteria; phylum Pseudomonadota; class Gammaproteobacteria; order Burkholderiales; family Burkholderiaceae_D; genus Telluria. The sequence goes on along the minus strand of NZ_JAGPWD010000017.1, from coordinate 73,115 downwards.
AGCATTCGCGAGGAAGATGACGATCGAGATGCAGGCCACGGCCACCGTGTTGCTCTCGACTAGGGCGGCCGGAATCGTGAACGCCACCATGCCCAGCATCGACGCCACCACCGCCTTGCGGCGCCCGGTCACCGGCGATTCCGCATGCCGGGTGACACGATCAGAAGCCCAGCCGGCCACCAAGGCGCCGGCGAAGCCGCACAGGAAGGGGATGGAGGCGGCGAAGCCAGCCTGGGCCAGATCCATATGGCGCTCGGTCCGCAAGTAGCCCGGCAGCCAGGTCAGGTACACCCAGTTGAGGTACACGGAGCCAAAGAAGCCGAGCAGCATGCCCCAGGTGGCGCGGTGCCGGAACAAGGCGCGCCAGGACGCAAAGCTGGTCTTCGGCGCAGCCTCGGTGGATTGGCCCTCGTCGAGGTAGGCACGCTCGGCATCTGACAACCGCTCGCGGACCGGATCGCGATAAAAGGCCACCCAGACCACAGCAGCCACCAGGCCAAGCGCGCCGGTGACGAAGAAGGCCCAATGCCAGCTGGTCGCCATGATCAAGGGCGTCAGGCAGATCGGCGCGAGCGCGACGCCCAGTGGCGATGCCGAGTTGTAGACACCCGTCGGCGTACCGCGCGCGCGCAGCGGGAACCAGTTGCTGACCACCCGCGCCGCGGCCGGGAACTGTGGCGCTTCGCCGATACCAAGCACGATACGCGCGAGCACGAACCAGCCGAAGGTCGACACTAGGCCGCCGGCAGCCTGCGCCAGCGACCACAGCACCAGCCCCATGCCGAGCAGCCAGCGCGGACCGATCTTGTCGACCAGCGCTCCGACCGGGAGCTGGCAAAGCGCATAGCTCCACGAGAACGCCGACAGGAGCAGGCCCATCTGGCCGAGCGAGAGGTCGAGATCCGCGCGAATGTATTCGTTGGCGACGGCCAGCGTGGCACGGTCCAGGTAATTGATGACACCCGTGACCACCAGCAGCACAAGGGCCAGGGTTTGACGACGACGGATGCGGGGCGGGGTTACTTGATTAGCGGAAATATCGTTCATTGCAGGATGCTACCAAACGAGGCGCTCCAGGGGCGAAAGATATTGAGCTCTCGAAAGACCACGTGCCTTTCATACGACAGATCCACGCTCCCACCCTGCCCAGGGGCGCTTCGATTGCCGGAATGCATCCCGGAATCCGTGGACGATATTGCTATAGTGGCTCACCACAACCAGCCGGAGCCCATCCCCATGCGACTTCGAAAAGCCGCCGTCACGCTCGGCGGAAGCCTGCTTCCCACACTCGCGGTCGCCGCTCCCGATATGCAGGCAGCGGCGTTCATGGATATCTACGCTTCGCACTGCATCAAGTACCTGCACGATTTTGATGGCCTGCGCAAGCAACTGGGCGCCGCGCCCCAGCTGTCGGCCGACAAGGCGGCGATGTTCCTGAAGGGCTCGAGCGGCAAGGCCTGGATGGTGCCCAGTCCACATGGGCAGTTCATCCTCGTCATCAATACGGAAAAGAAGCTGTGCGCGCTGTACGCGAAGACCGTGCCCGCGGCCGCGGCACAGGAATTGTTCGAGAAGGTCGTCGGCAATGCGCCCGCCCCTTTCCGCAGCGAGAAGAAACGGGCCAGTTCAGCCACCGCCAACGGCAGCGTCAACAGCACCGTGGCCTATGAATGGATCAAGGACGATTCGCAGGCCAAGCCCCTGTTCTCGCTCACCGTCACCACCAGCACTACAAGCGTCGCTCAGGGCGTGGCGATTGCCGCCATCGGACACTAGCAATGCCGGCTCAGGCATAGGCGCGCAGCTCGCGCGCAAAGGAACGCAGCTGCGGGCACATCGCCCTGGTCGCGCGGGCGCACCATCCGGACAGGGCTTCGCGCAATTGATCCTCGGTGGCGAGCGAGCGCTGCCACAATGCCGCCAGCTGCACACGCAAGGCCTGGACGTGGCGCAGTCTTTCGCTGGCGCCCAGCAGCATGCTGAGCTTGGATTGTTCGTCCGCGTCCAGGTAGCCCGGGTCGCGCGCAAGCAGGCGCAGCGCCATGCGGCGGCTGATCCCGGCAGGGAGTGGCATGTTGCGCAATTCGCGGTTCCAGACCGGCGCCAGGCGCTGCGACAGCGCAGCCATCACACGTGCGCGATTGGCGAGCACCGCGCGCAAGGTGTGGTCGTCCACTTCCGTATGCTTGTAACGAATGCGCGGCGCCACCGGCACCGGCCTGGCCTTCGCCAGGCCGAGACACTGCAGGAGCCGGATGTACATCCAGCCCGCGTCGAACTCGTACCATTTCACCGACATCTTGGCCGAGCTGGCAAAGGTGTGGTGGTTGTTGTGCAGTTCCTCGCCGCCGATCAGGAGGCCGATCGGCACGATGTTGGTCGCGGCTTCCGCGCAATCGAAATTGCGGTAGCCGATCGCGTGCCCGGCCCCGTTGATGACGCCAGCCGCGAGCATCGGAATCCACAGCATCTGGATTCCCCAGACCGACAGGCCGATCACGCCGAACAGCGCCACATCGAGGATCAGCAGCACGCCCACGCCCTGCCAGGTCCAGCGGCTATACAGATTGCGCTCGATCCAGTCGTCGGGACAGCCGGCCGCATAGCGGTCGATCGCAGGCTTGTCGCGACTGGCGGTGCGATAGAGTTCGGTGCCGCGCAGGAGCACGGTGCGCAGGCCCACCAGGCGCGGACTGTGCGGGTCGCCCTCGCGCTCGCAGAACGCATGGTGCTTGCGGTGGATGGCGACCCATTCGCGTGTGACCATACCCGTGGTGAGCCACAGCCAGAAGCGGAAGAAGTGGCTCGCGATGGGATGAAGGGTGAGGGCGCGGTGCGCCTGGTGGCGGTGAAGGTAGACGGTGACGGCGATGATGGTGATGTGGGTCGCCACCAGCGTGTAGGCGACAATGCCGATCCACGATGCGTGCGTGATGCCGGTGTCCAGGAAACGCAAGAACTCTGTCATCGCCTTCTCCTCGTGCGGATCGGCGTCGCGCGTGCACCGTAGGCACTGCGTGCCGTCCCGTGGTACTGCGCCATCCGGACTTGCGCCGGACGGCGATCGCATGAAAGGCCAGCGTGATGGCTACCGCGGATGCGGCCGCGCTGGCGGCGGCCATGCACAGTATGCGCGTTTTTCAGCGCGGGCGCGCACGCCAGATCAAGCGATTCGGGAGGCCGCGAGGGCCCCGCGGCGAGATTTAACGACGGCGCGGGGGACCGCTGCGCGGGCCGGACGGGCCACGGTTCTCGATATGGCGGAACACGATCCTGCCCTTGTTCAGGTCGTAAGGCGACAACTCCAGTGTCACGCGGTCGCCGGCCAGGATGCGGATGTGGTTCTTCTTCATGCGGCCTGCGGTATAGGCGATCATCTTGTGTCCATTGTCGAGGTCGACGCGGAAGCGCATCTCGGGCAGGACTTCGGATACCAGGCCATTCATTTCAATCAGTTCTTCTTTTGCCATGCGGCTCTCCAATAGCGTTGAGGGAGCGTGCGCGGGCACGTTCCAGGGACATTGCGGAATGCGTCGCGAGCCAATGCAGGTCGCGAAGTGAAAGGGCCTGGCCGGGAGCACAGGAGGAGGAGAAAACAGTCCGCATGCCGCGGACGTCGTTTCAAGTGATGCGTGCAGGTCGTTGCTCGAACGCGCACGTCAGGTGCGTGCTGGAGCTATGAGTAGTACCGCCAGTATAGCAGCAATGACTCCTCGCCGCACAAAACCCAACAATTGCTTACATCAATTGGCTGGGCTCTTCATGGGTGGCGGTCGCCTGTTCCGCTTCGATGGACTGGTTCAGCTCGGCGCTGTCTTCGGGCACCGTTTCGGGCGGGTCGAGCATGTCGGCAAGCATGGCCTGCAGCTCTGCCGTATCCCATGGCTGGTTCGCCTTTTGCTGGCGGTGGATGTAAGACGTGATCTGCCGGTCTTGCTCGGCTGAAAGCGGCAAACCATGGAAGGTGGACTGCGGCGACGAATCGTTCATGATGCCTCCCTGTCTGGCCAGGGTGGTCAGATTCCTTCACTATACGCCCCGCGCGGCGCGGCGGCGCACGACTGCCGTCCAGTCACACCACACACAATATGAAGGCGTCCACAAGCCCGCTTTCCGTGCTAGGATTCCGCCTGGGCTGAGCAGGACGCCCACTCTCGCGAAAGCCAGCGCACCTGCCAACGTTGTCCACTACGTTCGTTTTAGGTTCATACCTTCCAATCATGGATGCCGCAGCGAGAACGGTATGCAATGTGAAAAGGAATCTGGTATGCACTCGCCATCCCATCCATCGGCCTCTCCCGAGACCAACACCGACTTCCTGCGTCGCTACGCGCGCCTCATGCTGCGCGCAGCGCGATCGGAGCAGCCCAGCAAAGCCCTGCCCGTCGTGCGCCGCGTGCATGCGGCGCGCGCAGTTCCGGTCGAGCGCGTGACCGAGCTCTATCATGTGCGCGAGACCCTGCAGCTCAAGCACATGTTCCGCACCCTCGCGATCGAGCTGGGTTACGACAGCTGGGACGCGTGCAAGCGCGATATCGAGCGCCAGCCGGCGGAGATGCTGGACCGCTTCCGACTGGACCTGGGCGCCTTCGGCGATTACGAGCACATCTGGTTTTCAGACTTGCCGTCTGCGCAGACCTGGCAGCGCGAACATGGCGGCCGCGTTGTCACGTATGGCAGCCAAGCTGTCGTAATGGCGACTTAATAATTCAGCATCCCCATCAGACGCCGGGGCCGCATGATCGCCCCATGCGGCCCCGGCTGGAATGCAATGCCCTTTACTCCTGAATGAGCGTCTTTCCCTCAGACGACCGGCGTTCTGATTCGATCTGCGGTTCATATTGTGCCAATCGTCGTTGAACGGCGGCGCTGCTCCTGTACTTCTTCTTCAGTGAAGCCAGCTTCCGGTCACTGCCTCTGCAGAATTTCTTGAGCTGCAGATTTACCTCTCTCATTCGTTCGTGCTCTTCCGGATCAGGAAGCTCTCCACGAAACCGATCGCACGTGTCCCTCTGTTCGATAAAATCCTGCACGTCCTCGGGCATTTGCTCGGTTGCCGGCAGGGGTGGCGCGATAATCAGGGAGATGAATAGCGCCGATATCTTTTTCTTCATGCGCCATGTTCCAGTATCGGACCGATATCTCTCCATTAAGGGCCATTCACGAATCGATGTATTGAGCTGCTTATCATGACATGCAGATATTCACTATTGATGAGCCTTTCTCTACAATCGCCCGCACCGATCCGATTCGAGGAGACACATGAAGTCCGCCATGCTCGCAGCCCTGTTCAGCATTCCCCTTCTCGCCCTGCCCTCCGCACATGCCGCCAGCCCGGCGCAAGCCAGCCAGGCGCGCACCCTGGGCGGCCTGGAATTCGTCTTCGACTACGAATTGGCCCGGCTGGTCAGCCAGTCGGTCGCGGCAGGCCAGTTCAGCGATGCGGCGATCGCCGCGATCCGCGCCCATCCGGCCAGCGCGGCGATGGTCAAGAAGATGAAGCTCAAGAGCATGGACGAGCTGATCGTCCACCTGCGCGAACTGTCCGCGAACCCGAAGACGAAAGCAGCGGCCGAGCGGATCCGCGATCGCCTGGCCGATGAGGGCTATGCACCGCTGGCGAACGAAGTCACGCGCATGCTCAAGCAATATGTGCCCGCCCAGTTCGCCGGCCGCTTGCGGGTCTATTTCATCTTCGGCGGCAATGCGGGCGGCTTCACCCTGGACGAGACCCCGAACGATGTCTACGTGAACCTGGCGCGCATGGCCGAAGCGAGCACCCAGGATCTGGCGGAACTGGTTTCGCACGAGCTGTTCCACGGCGTGCAGGCGTATGTGATGCCCCCGGCGCCGCGCCCCTCGGCGGACACGGCGGCGTCAAGCCTCGGCCCGGTCTGGGCCCGCCGGCTGCTCAACGACCTGCTGCAGGAAGGGACCGCGGAACTGTTCACCCATCCGCTGGCCGACCGTCCCGCGAACGGCTACTCGACGCGCAGCAAGACGCGCATCGAGCGCAACACCAAACGCATGGACGGCATCGTGACCATGGTCGAGACGATCGGCCTGCGGCTGCTGGCCAATCCGCCGCGCGACGAGCATGGCTACGAAGCGATTTACGGGCTGCTGTTCTACGGCACCTTCGACGAGCCGGCCTACGACCTGGGCTGGATCATGGCCAGCACCATCGAGCGTCACGACGGCAAGGCGGCGGTGTTCGCGCTCCTGAAGGGAGAGCCCAAGCAGTTCCTGCTGCGCTACCAGGAGCTGGCGCAGCAGGACGCCAAACTGCCGAAGTTCAGCGACGAGTTCGTGCGCGCGGTGCGCGCGCTGTGAACGCTCAGGGCAGGACGATCTTGACGATGGCGTTGCCGGACGTGACGTAGAGATTGCCCTTGCCGTCGGTGACGATGCCGCGGACCTCGGCCAGGCTGCCCGGCAGTCCGCCGGGGGTCAGGACATTGGCCCGCGTCGTGCCCGCCAGGGTCGTGACGACGCCGGCCGGCGTGATCTTGCGCACCAGGTTGTTGGTAGTGTCGGCAGCGTACACGTTCCCTTTCGGGTCCACGGTCAGCCCCACCACCTGCTCGAAGCGGGCGGCCGTGCCGGTGCCGTTCGCCGCACCCTTGGTGCCCGGCGCGCCCGCCAGCCCCGTGAGGGTCATCGTATTGAAAGAAGTCAGCGCCCACTTGCTGATCCTCCCGTCCAGGTCGTACAGGTAGGTGTTGCCGTTGGCGTCGGTCGCCACGCCGCGCGGCAGCAGCTGCCGCGTGCCGGACAGGCCGTTCACCACCGACTGGCCCTCCATCATCACGAATTCCTTGTTGGGAGCCAGCCTGCGGCTGCCATAGGCATTGGTGATGAACAGGTTGCCGTCGGCGTCGAGCGCGAGCGCGCCGGCTGCCACGTCCGGGATGCTGCCGGGGGCGACGCCCGTTCCGATCGGCAGCGTCGAGTAGGTGCTCACTTGTCCGCCCGTCGTGATGCTGCGGATATTCCGGTTGTCGGCGACGAACACCGTACCGTCCTTGTTCACCGCCACGGCCACGGGATTCTCGAAGCGCGCATTGGCGGCGCTGCCGTTGGCGGTCCCGGTCATCCCCGCCGCACCCGCCATCGTGGTGACCACGCCGGCCGGCGTGATCTTGCGGACCGTGGCGTTGCCCGTGTCGGCGACGTAGAGGTTGCCGTCGGCGTCGATGGCGAGCCCGCGCGGATTGTTGAAGCGCGCGGCCGTTCCGGTGCCGTCCATGGTGCCGTTCACCGATGCGTCTCCCGCAAAGACGGTCATGGCGGTCGACTGCGGCGGAGGATCGTCGTCGTCGTCGCCCCTGTCCTTCGGGATGCCGTCGCCACACGCGCTACACAGCAGCATCAGCGCGGCCGCGCCAATCAGGTTCAGACGCAGGCGGGCGGCCAGGGTGGCGGGTTTGCAACGCATGGAGATCTCCAGAGGAAGTTGCCGAAGATGCTAGCACGCGGCGCCCCTGCCCGCCTATGCCCCGGCCATGAGACACGCATAATCTGCGCCCCGCCAGCGTGGCCGCCTTCCCAGGGAACTTCTTTAAATCCCATACTTTCTTCGCCACACTCGACTATTATCCGCTTGACATACGGTCCAGCATCCCATAAAGTCGAAATTATGTCCTTCCCACTGCATCTGTCGACTTCCCTACCTGCTGCCGGCGCACTATCGCTGGCCGCCCTGCTACTACGCGCGTAATCACCGCCGCCCCGTCCGGCCACCGCCGGCCTCCCCAGCAGCCAGGAAAGTTGTACCGATGTCACCCAATCTCCGTATCGCACCGTCGCTTCGTCATCCAGGGCTCCTCCTGGCGGTCGGCATGCGCGCGCAGTTCCGCCTGCTGCTAAAGCTACCGATCGGTTGCCGGGCCTAGCGTTCGTGGCCCGTCCGGCAGCCTCCGCCACACATTCCCCCTTGTGACCACCATTCAGGAGCACCGATCATGTTGAAGAACCCCGCCGCCAAATACCGTCCTTTCCCCGCCGTCGACCTGGCCGACCGCCAGTGGCCCAGCCGCCGCATCACCCAGCCGCCGATCTGGATGAGCACCGACCTGCGCGACGGTAACCAGGCCCTGATTGAGCCGATGAGCCCGGAAAAGAAGCTGCGTTTCTTCGAGATGCTGGTCAAGGTGGGCGTGAAGGAAATCGAAGTCGGTTTCCCGTCCGCGTCGCAGACCGACTTCGATTTCGTGCGCATGCTGGTCGAGGAAAACCGGATTCCGGACGACGTCACCATCATCGTCCTGACCCAGGCGCGCGAAGAGCTGATCCGCCGCACCGTGGAATCGGCGGTCGGCGCCAAGCGCGCCATCGTCCACGTGTATAACTCGGTGGCGCCGGTGTTCCGCCGCGTGGTCTTCAACATGGAGCGCGACGAGATCGTGCAGATCGCGGTCAAGGGCACGCAGCTGATCAAGGAGCTGGTGGCCCGGCATCCGCAAACCCAGTGGGGCCTCGAGTATTCGCCGGAGTCCTTCTCGACCACCGAGCTCGATTTCTCCAAGCAGATCGTCGACGCCGTCAGCGCCGTGTGGCAGCCGACACCAGGCAACAAGATGATCGTCAACCTGCCCTCCACCGTGGAAGCGGCCACGCCCAACGTGTACGCCGACCAGATCGAGTGGATGTGCCGCCACCTGGAGCGCCGTGAGTCGCTGGTCATCAGCGTCCACCCGCACAACGACCGCGGCACCGCCGTGGCGGCGGCCGAGCTGGCGGTGATGGCCGGCGCCGACCGCGTCGAGGGCTGCCTGTTCGGTAACGGCGAGCGCACCGGCAACGTCGACCTGGTCACGCTGGCGATGAACCTCTACACCCAGGGCGTCGATCCGGGCCTGGATTTCTCGGACATCGACGCGGTGCGCCAGCTGGTCGAGGAATGCAACCAGCTGCCGGTGCACCCGCGTCATCCGTATGCGGGCGACCTGGTGTTCACCGCGTTCTCGGGCTCGCACCAGGATGCGATCAAGAAGGGCTTCGCGCAGCAAAAGGCGGATGCGATCTGGGAAGTGCCCTACCTGCCGATCGACCCGGCCGACCTGGGGCGCAGCTACGATGCGGTCATCCGCGTCAACAGCCAGTCGGGCAAGGGCGGCATGGCCTACCTGCTCGAGCAGGAATACGGCCTGCAGCTGCCGCGCCGCCTGCAGATCGAGTTCTCGCGCGCCGTGCAGCGCGTGGCCGACGAGAGCGGCCGCGAGATCGCGGCGAGCGACCTGCACGCGCTGTTCGCGCGCGAATACCTGGAGCAGGACGAGCCGTATCACTACATCGGGCACCGCATGACGGAAGCCAGTGGCGAGGATGTGCAGCTGGAGGTCAACGTGGCGCGCCATCATGCGCCGCAGGCGTTCAAGGGAACCGGCAACGGGCCCATCGATGCGTTCGTGAACGCGCTGGGGCTGGAGATCCGCCTGATGGACTACCACGAGCACGCGATCGGCTCGGGGGCGGATGCCAAGGCGGCCTGCTATGTGGAGCTGCGCGTGGGGAATGGGCCGACCTTGTTTGGGGTCGGCATCGACAGCAATATCGTGACGGCGTCGTTCAAGTCGGTGCTGTCGGCGGTGAACCGGCATGTGGCGGCTTCGGGGGTGGAAGCGGGGAAGATCGCGGCTTGAATCGCGTTCGGGTACTGCTAAGGAACTTGGGTTCCGGCCTTCGCCGCAACGACGGTCTTGAGGTTAGAGGCTAACGCAAACAACGTCGTCCCGGCGAAGGCCGGGACCCAAGTTCGCTCCGCAGCCAATAACTTCAATGAACGCTGACCCGATCCAGTATCTGCACCGACGCCCTCTCGCTCATCACCAGCACCAGCTTCAGCCTCGCCCGCGTCATCCCTACGAACAGCTTGCGCAAGGACAGCTCGTCGAGCTCCTCGAAATCGATCTCGGTAAAGATCAGCGCCGGCGCCGACTGCCCCTTGAAGCGGTACACCGACTCCGCCAGCAGCCCCCCTTCGCGGAACAGCGGATTCCCGAACAAGTCATACCCGCCCGTGAACGAGCGCAGCGTGTGCGCGTCGCTCAGCTTGTCCAGCTTGAGGATGGTCGACTTCTCCCTCCCCCGGAACGAACAGATCGCGATGTCCTGCCGCCCGAACCCGGCCGCCAGGCACAGGGTCACCGCGCGCCGCGTCTGCGACAGCATGGCTTCCGTATCGCCTTCCGGATAAGTCAGTTCCTCGATATCCGCCCCCTTGAACGGACTGCCCGCCTCCACCGGCTGGCGCGCCGCGCCGATCGAGGTGAGCATGTCCACGATCTGGCGCGGGCTGCGGTAGTTGGTGTTGGAGTGCAGGGTCACCCAGCCCGGCAGCGGCACCATCTCGCGGCCATATAGATTTTGGTCCGGATCCTCCAGCCAGATCGCGCGCCCGCCTTCCTTCAGCATGCGCAGCACGATGTCGCGCCACACGGTCGAGAAATCCTGGCCCTCGTCCACGATCACTACGTCGTACTGCCAGGTTTCCGGCAGGTCGGCCGCCGCCAGCGACTTCTCGATCTCGGTCCAGACCTCCGGCGACGAATAGTCGGGCGTCAGGTCCTGGGCGCGCAGCCAGGCGTCGCACAAGGTGTGGAAGGTGGCGACCCGTCCGCCCGCCGGCACCAGGCGTTCGATGTGGTCGGCCAGCGGCCGGTTGAAGCAGACGTAGAGCGGGCGCAGGCCGGCGTCGATCGCGGCCGTGAATTCGGCCAGCGCCAGCTGGGTCTTGCCGCTGCCGGCCGTGCCCACCACGCGCAGGCGGAAGGGCTCGAACTCGAGGCGCCGCGCCCAGGTGGCCAGGCCTCCCGACAGGCGCGTCACCATGCTCACCGCGTGGCCGATCATCGAGCTCGGGTCGGGCCGCAGGTTCAGGGTGTCGCCCAGGAAGCGCGTCACCTTGTCGAATTCGTCGGTCTTGGGCGTCAGCGGCAGGGCCTCGCGGATCACCCGCGCCAGTTTCGGCTTGTTGGTGGCGTCGATGATGTGGTGCGGGTCGATCCCGGCCAGCTGCTGGTCGCGCACGATGTAGTCGGGGCAGTAGAGCAGGTAGTCGATCGACAGCTCGCCCTGGTAGCGCTTGGTCAGGCCCTCGATGGTCGACAGGATCTGGTTGCGGATCTTGCGCGGCTTGCCCAGGTAGTTCTTGACCAGGCCGTCCTTGGTCTCGGTCAGGAAGCCCGCCACCTGCTCGATCACCAGGATGCGGCCGTTCGGCGCCACCACGATGAAGTCGATGTCGCCGTAGACCGAATAGCCCTGCTCGACATTGGTCCAGTGCACCCCGTGATACACGTGATAGGGCGCGTCGGACAGGCGCTGGTCGAGGTAGGCGAGGGTTTCGATCTCGCGCGCTGCGGCGCCGGTCACGGACATCTCGCGCCAGCCGGCAGGATGGATGTAGGCCATAAGTGGTCAACGCCTCCTCAAGAGAATTGACACTATTGTAAGGCTGGGCGTCCCGAAGAAACACACAGTTGAACAAGGACTTATTGTTAAGGAATATGGAATGAAGATGCGCATACAGAGGCAATGATCTTTTTCGGCTAACAGTCCATCATGTATCCATCCATTCAACGAAACCAGGAGGAAACATGAACGTCAGGACACAACAAGTCGCCATCGTCACCGGGGCCTCGCGCGGCATCGGCGCCGCCATCGCCTGGCGGCTGGCCGAGGACGGCTACAAGGTGGCCGTCAACTACGCCGGCAATGTAGAGGAGGCCGAACGGACGGTAGAGGGCCTGCAGGCCGCCGGCCATGTGGCGCTGGCGGTGCGCGCCGACGTGTCCAGGCCGGACGAGGTACGCGCCCTGTTCGAGACCACGGAACGCGAGCTGGGCAAGATCGATGTGCTGGTCAACAATGCGGGCATCCTCAAGACCATGCCGCTGGCCGAGACCACCGACGAGCTGTTCGCCCAGACCTTCGCCGTCAACGTACAAGGGACCTTCAATACCTTGCGCGAAGCGGCCCGGCGCATGAACGACGGCGGGCGCATCGTGAACTTCTCGACCACCGTGGTGGCCACCAGGCTGCCGGGTTATGCGGCCTACACCGCCAGCAAGGCGGCGGTCGAAGCCCTCACCGGGATCTTCGCCAAGGAGCTGCGCGGCCGCCAGCTGCGTGTGAATGCCGTGGCGCCGGGGCCGGTCGCCACCGAATTATTCTTCAACGGAAAAACCCCGGAACAGATCGAGTACTACGCCAGGATGCCGCCGCTAGAGCGCCTGGGCGAGCCGGAAGACATCGCCAGGGTCGTATCCTTCCTGGCCGGGCCGGATTCGGGCTGGGTCAACGGGCAAGTGCTGCGCGCCAATGGCGGCCTGGCCTGAGCGCCGGCGCTGGAGGACTTTATAATTCGGCTATTTCCGACTCCCGCGCACACGCATGTCCATTCGCCTGGCGATCTTCGACTTCGACGGCACCCTGGCCGACTCGTTCCCCTTCTTTATGAGCGTGTTCAACGAGATCGCCGACCAGCACGGCTTCCGGCGCGTCGATGCGCAGCAGGCCGAGCGGCTGCGCCATTACGGGCCGCGCGACATCATGCGCCACGTGGGCATGCCGGCCTGGAAGCTGCCGCTGGCCTCGCGTTCCTTCATCGAGCGCATGCGCGAGAATACGGCGCGCATTCCGCTGTTCGACGGCGTCGGCGAGATGCTGCGCGAGCTGGTGCGCAGCGGCCTGGAACTGGCCGTGGTGTCCTCGAATTCGGAACAGAACGTGCGCCAGGTGCTGGGCCCGGACCTGGCGGCGCTGGTGCGCCAGTACGAATGCGGGATGTCGGTGTTCGGCAAGGCCGCGCGCATCCGCAAGGTGCTGCGGGTGGCGGGCGTGGCGCCGGCCCAGGCGCTCTATGTCGGCGACCAGACCACGGATGCCGACGCCGCGCGCAAGGCCGGCGTGGCGTTCGGGGCGGTGAGCTGGGGCTATGCGCCGATCGAGGCCCTGCGCCGCAGCGAACCCCAGCACGAGTTCACCGCACCGGGCGACCTGCTGTCGCTGCGGTGCGCCTGAGCGCCCCGGCTCAGGCGCCGAAGCCCGCGTTGCGCTCGACGGCGCTGCGCACCGCGGTCACGAGGCCAGCATAGGTCGTGTCGCGGCACAGCGCCGCGTCTTCCCCCGCGCAGGGATCGTGGCCGTGGCCGGCCTCGCCGGCAGGCGCCGGCAGGAGGGAACGCGGCCCGCGGCGCATGCGCTCGGGGGCGGACGTGCGCCGCCCGCTGGTCAGCTTCTGGTCGTCTTGCATGGCATTGCTCGCTTAAAAATCGCGGCGCCTTGTCGCGTCCGCGCGGTCGGAAAACCTTATCCCTTCACGCACACCACCTGCTTCAGGGTATGGACCACTTCCACCAGGTCGCGCTGGGCGTCCATGACGGCGTCGATGTCCTTGTAGGCCATCGGGATCTCGTCGATCACGCCCTCGTCCTTGCGGCATTCCACGCCGGCGGTGGCGCGCTCCTGGTCGGCCAGGGTGAAGCGCCGCTTGGCTTCGGTGCGGCTCATCAGGCGGCCGGCGCCGTGGCTGCAGCTGTTGAAGCTCTCGGGATTGCCCTTGCCGCGCACGATGAAGCTGCGCGCGCCCATCGAGCCGGGGATGATGCCCAGCTCGCCCTCGCGTGCCGACACCGCGCCCTTGCGCGTGACCAGTACATCCTTGCCGAAGTGGCGCTCTCGCTGCACGTAGTTGTGGTGGCAGTTGACCGCCTCCACGTGGGTCTCGAAAGGCTTCCTGATCACGCTGCGCACCGCGTGGACCAGGTTGTGCATCATGACTTCGCGGTTGATGCGGGCGAATTTCTGCGCCCATCCCACCGCCTCGACGTAGTCGTCGTAGTGCTGCGTGCCCTCTTCCAGGTAAGCGAGGTCCTGGTCGGGGAGGTTGACCATGTGGCGCCGCATGTCCTGGCGCGCCAGTTCGATGAAGTGGGTCCCGATGGCGTTGCCGACGCCGCGCGAGCCCGAGTGCAGCATCAGCCACACGAAATTGTCCTCGTCCAGGCAGACCTCGACGAAGTGGTTGCCGCTGCCGAGGGTACCCAGGTGCTTGTAGTTGTTGCTGCCACGCAGCTTGGGATACTTGCGGCAGATCTCGTCGAACTCGTCCTTGAGCTTCATCCAGCCGGCCTCGGCAGCAGGCGGCGGATTGTTCCAGGAACCCACGTCGCGGCCCTTGGCGTTGCGCGTCTTGGGCGACATGCCGTGCGGGATCGCTTGTTCGATGGCACTGCGCAATTTGCTCAGGTTATCGGGCAGGTCGTCCGCGCGCAGGGTGGTCTTGGCCGCCATCATGCCGCAGCCGATGTCCACGCCCACCGCCGCCGGGATCACCGCGCCCAGGGTCGGGATCACGCTGCCGATGGTCGATCCCTTGCCAACATGGACGTCCGGCATGACGGCGACGTGATGGAACACGAAGGGCAGCTGCGCCAGCCTGGACAGCTGTTCCTTCGCTTCCGCCTCGACCGGCACGCCGCGGGTCCACATCTTGACCGGACGTCCCTTGGCGCCGCCGAGCAGTTCGTACGCATTCTGGTCCATGCGGCCTATCATCGCGTAATTCGAAAATTGGTGGAGTCCTGCTGAAACGCGTCCCGATCGGCAGCCTGGGCTGTTGCAGATCAAACACATCCTGCGCGCAAGTTCGACACTGAAAGAGATTTCGAACAAAGGGGGCGTCCATGCCGAGCTTGCTATCCCGCCTTGCGGCCCTGCCGCTGCCGCTGTCCACCGCGCTGTTATGCGCAGCATGCTGGTCCGGCCCCGCCGGCGCCCAGGACTCGGGCTTCGTCACCTACGAGAACGACAAGTTCTTCAATACCGACCGCTACTACACCAGCGGCATCCAGTTCGCGTCCCGCCACGCCCAGGACACACGCTTGCCCGGCGAACGCAGCTTCACGGACGGCCTGTGCCGCTGGCTCGGCTGCGCCGATGCGCGCCTGCTGTTCACGCAAAACAGTGCCGGGCAGCTGATGTACACACCCGGCAATATCGAGACCCCCAACTACCAGCGCCACGACCGTCCCTATGCCGGCTTTCTCTACCTGGAGCGCGACCACCTGTTCCTGTCGCCCGACGGCAAGGCGCTGACCACGCTGACGGGCCAGGCCGGCTTCACCGGGCGCGCATCGCTGGCCGAGCAGACGCAGAAGTTCGTGCACCGCGTGCTCGACCGTCCGGAGCCGCGCGGCTGGGACCACCAGGTAGGCAACTCGCTGGCCTTCGTGCTGTCGGTGGAGCGGCGCCACGCGCTCTCCTTCCTGTCCGGCGACATCGGCCCCGGCGTGCAGCTGCGGACCAATGCCTACTGGCGCCTGGCCGCCGGCACGCTGATGAGCTATGCCGCCGCCGGCCTCACGGTGGCGATCGGCAAGGACTTGCCGGCCGTATCGCCGATGCCGCCCGGGATCACGCACAGCCTCAGCAGCGGCAAGCAGGACAGCTCCTGCCTGTGGGACTGGCTCCAGTGCACCGCCTTCGCCGGCGTGGAAGGGCGCTACATGGCCTACAACCTGTTCCTCCAGGGCCGGCCCTGGCGCGACGATCCGGACGTGCCGCCGCGCCGCAAGGTGGGCGACCTGATGGCCGGCCTGCGCCTCGATTTTCCGCACACGCGCGGGACCGGCCACGGTCCCTGGTTCATCCAGTTCCGCGCGACCCGGCGCTCGCCCGAGTTCTGCTCGCCGTGCCGGGTGCCGCGCCATACCTTCGGTTCGCTGACGGTGGGTACGGACTTCTGAGGCCGCTCGCGCCTTGCGTGCGGCCGGTGGCGCTTCTATACTCGGCGGGAAATGCACTGTTGCATTACCGAACGGACTCCCATGCGCCTACCCTTCATCTTCCTGGCTCCCCTGTTCCTGGCCGGCTGCATCAGCGAAACGGCCAGCTACGCCATCGACGACCGCCAGCACGCCCTCATCGTGCGGATCGACCAGGACTATTTCTGGAGCAAGCGGGCCAGCCTGCGCCTGATCGTCTCGCGCATGCCGGACTGCCAGCGCCAGATGGAACTGGGCGAAGTGCGCCTGCCCGGCCTGGAAATCGAGCTGTTCGACAACGGCAACGGCACCTATACCCTGCGCGCCGACGACGAGGCCTGGCAGGTCGAGACGCGCGGCTGCACCCGGCTGGAAGCCCCCGAGGCCGACGCCGTCACCGGCCAGGCGCTGGGGGTGTTCCACCTCGACGCGGACAAGAAGCTGGTGTTCGAGAAGCCGGAAGAGTAAAGCAGGCCCGCGCCGCTATTGAAATTAGTTAGCTTAAAGACCGTCGCCCCGGGACTCGGCGTCCCCCTTGGCCGGGGCCCAAGTTTGGCGTCTCGGTAACTTTGCGGAACTTGGGTTCCGGCCTCCGCCGGAACGACGTGTGAATGCTAACTAAATATAGTTAGGGCACGCGTCCCGCTCAAGGCCGCAGCCAACCGCGCCCGATCGGCAGCGCCAGCACGCGCCGGTACAGCGTTTCGAGCGCCGGCAGCAGGCCTGCGCAGGCGGCGCGGGCGGCCGGCGTATGGGCCAGAAAGGCCATCGTTCCCGAGACCAGCAGCGCACCGGCCATGTCCTTCGGCCAGTGCACACCCAGGTAGATGCGCGACCAGGCCACCACCAGGGCCAGCGGCAGCAGCGCCAGGCCCAGGCGGCGCGCCAGCGGCACGGCGCTGAAGGCCAGCACCAGCGCCACCGAGAAGATGCTGGTCGCGTGGTCGCTCGGGAAGGAGCTGTCCGGGTCGTGGAACAGGAAGGTATGCCCCGCCCCGGCCACGAAAGGACGCGCGCTGTACCACAGCTGGCCGATCAATCCGTTGAGCGCCAGCGCGCACACCGCGGCCAGGCAGGCGCGCAGCGCCACTTCGCGGCCCGCGCCGCCGCCCGCCCACAGCAGCACCAGCGACAGCGGCATCAGGAAAATCAGCCACTCGGCGGCGAACACCGCGCCCAGCAATTGCCAGCCGCTCAGGCCGGCGTGCGCGTTCAGCGCGGAGTATGCGATCAGGTTCCAGTGCTCGACCATGGCTTTTGCTAACAATTTGACAAGTATCTTGTTAGCTTAGCTCAAGTGTTCCAGCGAACTTTGCGAAAAGTGCAACAGAGTGTGACAGAAATATTACATCTTCGCCGACTGCATCAAGTCACTGAATGACGCTGCAGCAGCTTGTGCAGGTGAGACAGTTCCTGCTCGCGTCCGAGTTGCATCAGCACCTTTTCCAGCAGGGTGAGCTGGCCCTCGCGCAGCATGTTCCACTGCGTGAAGTATTCATGCACGGTGCGCCAGGGCGGGAAGCCGGGCGGCAGGCTGCGCCAGGTCGCCCCGGTCTGCAGGAAATACAGCACCGCGCAGAACACGTCGTAGAGGTCGTGCTTGCGCGGCCGGGTCTTGCGCCGCGCCGCCTCGAGCATGCCGCGGATGCTGTCGAACTCGTCGCGCGAGATGTCGCTCGGGTATGCAGGGCGGTCCATGGCAGCAGCCTCCAAAACATCTTGGAGGGCCGTGATATGGAACAGGTTCCCGGTTGAGGCGGGGATGCGCCGCGGCCGGGCGGCCGGCGCCGCGGGAGGCGAAAGTGCGCCGGCAGTTCGCGATTACGCGCCGCGGTCGTCGCGCGCCAGCGACAGGAACTCGGTGCGCAGCGCCAGGTTCGGCTGCAGTTCGCCAAGCATGGCCGAGGTGATGGTTTCCTCGCCAGGGGTGCGGATGCCGCGGCTTTCCATGCACATGTGCCGGCACTTGATGACCACGCCGACCGCCTTCGGCTCCAGCACTTCCATCAGCGCGTTGGCGATCTGGATCGTCAGGCGCTCCTGCACCTGGAGGCGCTTGGCATAGATGTCGACCAGGCGGGTGAGCTTGGACAGGCCGACGATCTTCCCGTTCGGCAGATAGCCGACCGTGGCGCGGCCGAAGAAGGGCGCCAGGTGGTGTTCGCAATGGCTGTAGACCGGGATGCCGCGCACCACGATCAGCTCGTTGTACTCCTCGGCGCCGTCCTCGAAGGCCTTCAGGACTTCCACCGGGTTCTGGTCGTAGCCGGAAGTCCAGTGCTTCCAGGCTTTGGCCACGCGCGCCGGTGTTTCATGCAGGCCCGGGCGGTCGGGATCCTCGCCAAGGCTGGCGAGCAGGCGGCGCCAGTCGTGTTCGGTGAAAGCTTCTTTGTCAGACATGGTAAATCCTAGAAAATCGATTGCCGCAAGTATATAGAAAATGCGGGTAGCCGACCCGCTCCTGCCAATTTCTTGAGCACGATCAGGTCAGCAATACCACAAGCGGCGTAGCGTGGAGGACGGTTCCTTTCGGGAGAAGCGCCATGTTCGGCAGCACCGTCCTCGAAGTCGCCATCGGCCTGGCGTTTTGCTATGGCACCCTGGCCCTGGTCGTCAGTACATTGCAGGAAGCGCTCGCGGCGGCATTCAGCCTGCGTGCGGGCATGCTACAGGAAGGCGTCAAGCGCATGCTGGCCGACCCGCGCTTCGACGCGCTGGCGCGCATGCTGTACGAGCACCCGCTGGTCAATCCCCAGGGCGCCGGCACGGTGCGGCGCGGCGCGGAACACGGGAGCATGGAACCCGGACGGGCGCCCGAATCCAGGCTGGCGCGCCCCGAACCATCCTACATCGAACCCAATCACTTCGCGATCGCCCTGGTCGACAGCATCCGCCATGGCGACATGCCGGTCGGCGCCGCCATCGCCGCCGTCGACGATCCGCAGCTGCGGCGTACGCTGCAGGCCCTGTATGCGCAATCGGGCGGCGACCTGCAGCGCTTCCAGAACTGCATCGCCGGATGGTTCGTCAGCGCCATGGAAAGACTGTCGGGCGTCTACAAGCGGCGCCAGCTGCTGGTGTCCTGGCTGCTGGCGCTGCTGCTCGCGATCATGTTCAACATCGACAGCATCCACCTGTTCCGCACCCTGTGGCAGCATCCGGCGCTGGCGGCCCAGATCGGCGCGGCGCCCGGCGCGCTGGATTCCGCCGCCCTGCAGCAGCTGTGGACACTGCCGATCGGATGGAGCAGCTTCCCTCCGGTGCTCGATGCGGGCTTCGTGCTGCAAGTGGCCGGCTGGCTGGTGACCGCCAGCACCACCCTGTTCGGCGCCCCCTTCTGGTTCGACCTGCTGCAGCGCGCGATCAACCTGCGCAGCACAGGGGCCAAGCCGGCGCCCGCCACGGCGCCGGCATCCGCCGCCGGCATCGTCCGCACGCGCGAAGTGCAGGCGCAGGCGGAGACAGACCCGGTTTAGTCCTGGCGCCCTGGCGGGCGGTGGGCGTCGACCAGGACGCTCGAGATCGACACGTGCGGCACGCGTTCCGGCCACTCGTCGTCGGGGCCGAACCAGCGCGCCTCGGCGATCTCGGACGTGTCGACGCGGATCTCGCCGTCCACGTAATCGGCCGTGAAGGCCAGCATCAGCGAATGGGGGAAGGGCCAGGACTGGCTGCCGAAGTAGCGCAGGTTGGTCACCCGCAGCCCGACCTCTTCGTACACCTCGCGGTGGACCGCCTCTTCGACCGATTCGCCCGCCTCCAGGAAACCGGCCAGTGGCACGAAGCGCTTGGTGGGCGAGGCCACATGCATCGCCAGCAGCACCGCATCGCCCTTGCGGATCAGGACCATCATGGCCGGCGAGATGCGCGGGTAGGCCATGTGCCCGCAGTTCACGCACTTGAAGCAGCGTTCGCCCGCGGCCAGCACGGTGCCGCTGCCGCATGCGCCGCAAAAACGGTGCGTGCGCGCCCATTCGGCCACCTGGGCCGCGCGCGCCGCCAGGCCCACCAGCTGCTCATCCATCTCGCCGAACAGCGAACGCAGACCGCGCCAGCCATAGCCGGGCGGCGGCACGAGCTCCTCGTCAAGCCAGCCGGCCTGGCAATACCGTTCGCCCAGCAAGCCGAGCGGCTGCAGGTTCGCTTCCGGCACGCCAAGCTGCGCGAGCAGGGCGGCCTGCGGCAGCGCCAGACTGTCTTCGCGCACCAGCAGCCGTCCCTGGTAAAACAGGAAGCTCAGGGGTTCCGGATCAGGGTGCGGAGCGAACAGCGGCTGGAAGGAGACGGGTGTCTGGAGCATGATCGGTAAGGTCGGGTTGGCGATAGTCGATGATACCGTCTTTCGCCGCCGTGCTCAGGGCGCCGCCGGTATGCAAGGTTTCTCTGCCGCGAAGGCAAGAACACGCATGCCGGTGCAAGCAGGGCCGACAGGACGCAGGCCACCCGGAAACGACAACGCAGACGGTCCCTGCGGACACGTCTGCGTTGCTTGCGGCCGGGCCGGGCCGGGCGGCAGGATTACTTCAGCAGGCGGGTGCGGCTGGCCACCAGGGCAATCACCAGCGACAGGCCGCCGACGTAGCCGATGGCCGCCTGCATGCCGACGTAGTGGGCGACGGCGCCGATCACCGGCGGGCCCATCAGGCTGCCGCTGTAGGCCATGCTCGCCACACCGGCCAGGGCGATCGGGCCCTGGGCGCCGGCGGCGCTGAACACGAAGGGGAACAGCAGCGACAGGCCGAGGCCGGCGATGGCGAAGCCGCCCAGCGCGAAGTAGGCGTTCGGCGCCATCACCGCGAAGAACAGGCCGCTTGCCGAGACCAGCGCACCCAGGGTCACCAGGCGCTGGGCGCCGAAACGCACCTTCAGCTTGTCGCCGACCATGCGCGACATCAGCATCATCACCGAGAACGCGGACAGGGCCAGCGGCGCCAGGCCGTCCGACGCGCCGAAATGCTCTTTCAGGAACACGCCGCTCCAGTCGGCAATGCTGCCTTCCGACATCGAACCCAGGAAGCCCAGCAGACCCAGCAGTGCCAGCGGGCCGCGCGGCAGGGAGAACGACTTCTTCTCGACCTTTTCCACGCTGTCGTCGGCCTCGAGCATCGAGAAGCCCATCCACAGCACCACGGCCAGCGGTGCGGCCAGCATCAGGAAGTGGGTGGCCGGAGCGATCTTCATGCTTGCCATCAGGCTGCCCAGGGTCGCGCCCGCCAGGCCGCCGGCGCAGCCAAGGCCGTGCAGCCTCGACAGTTCCGACTTGCCGGTCTGCTTTTCACGCTTGGTCGCGGCCGAGTTGATCGCCACGTCGAAGGTGCTGGCGGTGATGCCCAGGCTCAGGACCGCCATCATCAGCAGCGGCACGGTCGGCGCCATGCCGATCGACACCAGCACGGCCAGCAGGGCCAGGCCCGAGACCAGCAGGGTCTTGCGGGCGCCGACGCGGCCCATCAGGAAGGACGAGATCGGATACGACACCACGGCGCCGAGGCCGCCGCACAGCAGCACCATCGACAGCGCCGAGTGGGAAACCTGGACACGCTCGGCCAGGGCCGGAATGCGGCCGGCCCAGGAACCCATGATCACGCCAAACAGGGTGAACAGGACAGGGAGTGCGTATTGCTGGAGGTGCGCAAGCGAAAAAGTGGTGTTACGCGAAATGGAGGCAGTCGTTTGCATCGGCGGAAAATTGTTAAATATTTTGAGGGTTAAAGCTTTTGCCAACTTGGCTAGGCAGCCCTAACACGGTTTAAAAATTGCCGTCAGGAAGCTGATGGACGGCAATTCTAAACACCTCAAAAGCGCTTTCGTTTTCCGCGCGGAAAAAATTTTTGGAGCGTTGTATCGTGTCGACGCAAGGATGGCAACTTCCTTGTCACGTCGTAAAAATGCGTTATCAGCCACTCAAATACATGGCAGCAAAATGCATTCAAATAGGCCCAGATCGCGTTATTTACCGCATAGATAACGCATATATGAAAACGTGATCGCTCCCCTTCAGGGAGCTTGATTTTTGGATTTGGCAAAAAAATCCCATCCCCACGAGCTGCTTTCGAAAGCACAGAAATGGCTCAGGCAACAAGAAAAAAGCCATGAAAATTGACGAACGGCCGCGCTGTGGCGGCCGTTATCTTTTTCATTACAATGTGAACTCAGCGTGCCGAAAGCAGGCACGACTGGTGCGAGCAAGCCGCCCATCGGCGGCAAGTGCCTTTAGCTGCTTATACGAGCTGCAGGGTCACGTTGATGTTGCCGCGGGTGGCGTTCGAGTACGGGCACACGATGTGGGCGCGGTCGATCAGGGTCTGGGCTTCCTCGGCCGGCACGCCCGGCAGGCTGATGTTCAGTTGCACCTCGATGCCGAAGCCGGCCGGCAGAGGGCCGATGCCGACTTGGCCTTCCACTGCGACGTCAGGAGAGATCTTCAGCTTGTCGCGGGCCGCGACGAACTTCATGGCGCCCAGGAAGCAGGCCGAATAACCGGCTGCGAACAGCTGTTCCGGGTTCGTGCCTTCCAGGCCATTGCCGCCGAGTTCCTTCGGGGTGGTCAATTTGACGTCGAGCACACCGTCCGACGAGACGGCGCGGCCTTCGCGGCCACCGGTTGCTTTGGCGCTTGCACGGTAGAGGACTTTATCGATTGCCATGGTAAGACTCCTTTTCAAATTTTCATAAAACGCTATTAGATAGCGCGCTATTTAAATGATCGCCGCTCCTGAAACGGCGCTTCCTTGCTGCAGGCCTCGCGGGATTGATTACTATCGCGCTGCCATAGAAGGCATATTAAATCGCTTGCGATTTAGTTGCAAGCGATTTGATTGAAAATCTTTGCCGCTGCGACGTCGCCCTAGTGTCTTTCATGTCGGAATTTTTTACAGTTGAGAAAACTCGTCTTTACTTAGCCATCCTAACTACTTGATTTGTCAATAAAGCATGCCTTTTGGCACAAAACATGCTTTAGGGTAACTCGGCCGGCGAAACAGCCGGCTTGGCGGACAGTTGCCGCCAGCAAAAACACTCACGCAACACTAGGGATGACGATGAAACGCTTTCACACCACGTTCGCAGCCGCCGCCGTGGCTGCGCTGTTTGCCTGCAGTGCCGCCCATGCCGGCATGGTCGGGGTATTCGGCCAATATATAAGCGCCGGCACCCTCGCAGGCGGCCTGAACGCCCATGGCCATACCGTGGTGGCGCTGGACGAGCTGAGCGATGCCTCGCTGGCCGGCATCGACACCGTGATCCTCGGCCGTGAGCGCACCGGCAACAATGCGCTCGCCGGTTTCATCCAGGGCGGCGGCAAGCTGATCACCGAATGGTCCTCCGCCGGGTACGGCATGTCGCTGCTGAACGGTTCGGCATCGGACGCCGCCAACTACTACGAAAGCAATGTGGTCTTCACCGCTGCCGGCCTGGCCGCAGGCCTCGGCGAGCAGCTGGGCAGCAACTACACCGACGGCAACGCAACCGAGTTCTTCCAGAATTTCAGCCAGCTCGGCCTCGGCACCGTCTACGCCACCCGCGACGGCGGCGCCGCTGCGATCGTCGGCGGCGCGGTGGGCGAGGGCTTCGTCTGGGTCAACGGCTACGACTGGGCCGACTTCCCCACCTCCGTGACTTACCAGCTTCTGGCCAACGAAATCGCCTACAGTGAACCTGCCGCCGTGCCGGAACCGGCCTCGGTCGCCCTGCTCGGCCTGGGCCTGCTCGGCCTGGCCAGCCTGCGCCGCCGCGCCTGAGCGGAAACCCGCGCCGCCGACATGGCGGCGTCGTGCTCAGGGGCTGCGCCGAACGAACAAACCCGGATAGCGCAGCACCACGCCCTCCTCATCCGTTGCGATCTCGGCGGAAAACGCGTGCTCCGGACTCTCGAACAGATAGCGTTCCGGCGCCAGCCGCGTGTACGCCTGGGACAAGGCGCTCAGGCTGAGCGAGGGGAACGCGACGAAGACCAGCCTGAGCTCCCGCCGCTGCCGCAGCTTCTCCCCCAGCCGGCGGATCGGCAGCGTGTTGGTGAAGGGCGTGCAGGCGAGATCGACGTCGATGCAGCCGTCCAGCGCGGGAAGCGGCAGACCATTCGCGCCGGTCCAGTGGCCCGCACCGTCGGCCCGCAGCGCCAGCGTCCTGCCGTCGGCCATCCACACCGCCAGCTCGCGGACCCGCCACTCGCCATCGCAGCTCAGCCGGTAGGCGCAGCCGAAGGGCTCGTCCTCGTACAGCGCCCCCGCGTCCGGCCCGATCACGACGCTCTCGGCCACGATCCGCGCGGCATCGGCATCGAGCGCCAGGTGTTCGCTCCCCCCGCCTTCCACGGTGTTCCAGCGATAGATGCGCTTCATCTTTCAACTCCCGCCCATGTGCGTGCCACGCACCGCCACCGCCGGCGCGTGCTGTGTCCAAAGCGCTCCTATCAACCTTTATAGGATTGCCTTCAAAGTAAGCAAAGGACATAGCGCCATTATTTAACAGCATGCTATCGTTTTCCTCGTGAAATAGTCACACCCGGCGCCGCGGTCATGGGCGCATTCCCGAAGACTCATTGGAACAAGACACACGCCATGGAATTGATCGACAAGTCGGCACCGGCCACCACCTCCCCTTTCAGCGCCCTGTTCGGCATCTTCCTTGAACCTGCCGCCACCTTCCGGCGCCTGGCATCCCGCCCTGCCGCCTGGCTGCCGGTACTGGCGATCTGCGCCGCCAATGTCGCGCTCTTCCTCTGGTATTTCCTCGGTTTCGTCGATTACACCTGGTTCCAGGAACACATGCTGGCCGCCGTCGCCGATCCCGCCGTGCGCGAGCAGCAGGCGGGGATGGGCATGAGCCGCCAGACCATGGCCTACCTCACCGCCGGCGGCGGCGTCTTCGCGGTGCTGGCCATGTATGCGGCCATCGCGCTGTACCTGCTCATCGTCGGCAAATTCACCAACCGCGAACTCAGCTTCGGCAAAGGCTTCGCACTGTCCGCCTGGTCCTCCCTGCCCAATGTGCTGGTGCTGGTACTCGGCGGCATGCAGATGCTGCTCCAATCCAACGGACAGCTGGGCATGGAAGCGCTGAACCCGACTTCGCTCAACCAGCTCTTCTTCCATTACGAACAGAGCCACCCGCTGGCGGGCCTGCTGGACAGCCTCTCGATCCTCTTCGTCTGGAACCTGGCGCTGCAAGTCATCGGCTACCAGGCCTGGACCGGCGCCTCGCGCGGCAGCGCCCTGCGGGTGATCCTGATCCCGACGGTCCTCATTTACGGCGGCTGGCTGGCGTTCAAACTGAGCCAGATGGCATGAAGCGCAAGAAACTGTTGGCAGGACTGGCGATCGCGGCGATCCTCTGCATCCCCGTGGCCGCCAAGCTGATCCGCGGCAGCGGACCGGCCAAGGCCGTGGACACCGACAAGATCGGCTACCGCGACATCCGCTCGTCGATCCTGGCCTCGGGCCACCTGCTCTACGAAGAGCAGGTCATGCTGTCGCCGGAAGTGATCGGCAAGGTCAGCGCCATCCACGTCAAGGAAGGCCAGCAGGTCGCGAAGGGCGACCTGCTGCTGCACCTGGACGACCAGACCTACCGCGCCGAAGTCGCGCAGCAGGAAGCCGTGGTGCGCCAGCAGCGCATCGCGATCGAACAGCAGCAGCTGAGTGTGCAGAACCAGGAAAACCAGTACAAGCGCAAGCTCGAGCTGCACAAGATGAAGATGCTAGCCGACTCGGCGATCGACGACGCCCGCTTCGCGCTCGAAGCGGCGAAGATCGAGCTGCGCAACAGCCGTTCGCGCCTGGAGCAGGTGGAGGCCAGCCTGAAGCTGGCCAACGAGCGCCTGTCCAAGACCACCGTGCGCGCGCCGATCGCCGGCACCATCACGGCGCTCGACATCAAGGTCGGCGAAACGGCGGTGGCCAGCCAGGTCAGCATCGCCGGCTCCACCTTGATGACCATCGCGAACACGGCGACCATGGTCACCGAAGTGAACGTCGACGAAGCCGACATCGCACGGGTGGCGGTCGGCCAGGAGGTGGAGATCCATACCGCCGCTTACCCGGACGTGGCGCTGGCCGGCAAGGTGCTGTCGATCCCGCTCTCGCCCAAGCAGAACCCGGCCGCGGCGGCCCAGGGCGCATCGAAGTCGCGCAACTACGACGTCAAGGTCGAGCTCCTGGATACCAAGCAGCTGGCCCTGCGCCCCGGCATGAGCGTGCGCGCGGAGGTGTTCGTCTCGAGCAGCGGCAAGTCGCTCGCGCTGCCGCTGCAGGCGGTCCTGTCCAACAACGAAGAGTCGACCGAAGGCCCGAAGAAAAAGGACAAGAAGAAGGCCGAGATCAAGGCCGAGAGCTGGGTCTTCGTCGCCAAGGACGGCAAGGCGGAAAAGCGCATCGTGACCACCGGCGCGGCGGACGACAGCATGCAGGAGATCCGCAGCGGCCTGGCCAATGGCGAGACCGTGATCACGGGTCCGTACAAGGTCCTGCGCCAGCTGAAGCAGGGCGACGCCGTCGAGCCGACAGCCAGGCCGGTGGTGACCGCCGAGCCTGCGGCCAAGCCTGCCTCGACATGAGCCAGGGCGCCCCACTCATCCGGCTCGAAGGCATCACCAAGCATTACCAGATGGGCGGTGAAACGATCGCGGCGCTGGCCGGCATCGACCTCCAGGTCGCGCGCAACGATTATGTCGCCTTCATCGGCTCCTCGGGCTCGGGCAAGTCGACCATGATGAACATCCTCGGCTGCCTCGACACGCCGACCAGCGGACGCTACTTCCTCAACGGCCGCGACGTGGCCGGCATGAGCGACGCCGAGCTGGCGCGCACGCGCAACGAGGAGATCGGCTTCATCTTCCAGAGCTTCAACCTGCTCACCCGCGCCACCGCCGTCCAGAACGTGATGCAGCCGCTGATCTACCGCGGCGTGCGCCCGGCCGACCGGCTGCGGCGCGCGACCGAAGCCATGGCCAGGGTCGGCCTGGAGCACCGCCTCGACCACCTGCCCAACCAGCTGTCGGGCGGCCAGCGCCAGCGCGTGGCGATCGCCCGCGCCCTGTGCAGCGAACCCTCGATCCTGCTGGCCGACGAGCCGACCGGCAACCTGGATTCGAGCACCGCGGCCGACATCATGTCCCTGTTCGACACCCTGCACGCCGAAGGCCAGACCGTGATCATCGTGACCCACGAACCCGACATCGCCGCGCACTGCGGGCGCACGGTGAGGCTGGCCGACGGCCGCGTGCAGAGCGATACCGTGAATGCCGAGCGCAGCAGCTTCCGTCCCCGGGGAGCGGCCCATGTTTAGCGTGCTGGAGAGCTTCCGCTCGGCGCTGCAGAGCATCTACGCGCACCGCTTCCGCAGCTTCCTGACTTCGCTCGGCATCATCATCGGCGTCGCCTCGGTGATCGCCGTGGTCTCGATCGTGCAGGGCCTGTCGGCCTCGATCAGCAACGAGTTCAAGGGCCTGGGCTCGAACAGCCTGACGGTGGAAGCCTATACGACCTTCGAGGAAGCGCTGCAGGGCAAGGAGAACGTGCTGGGGATCGGCGACTACGAGCGCATCGTGACCCACATCGACGACATCAGCAACGTGTCGCCCGCCTTCGCCCCCTTCGGCAACTTCGGCACCACGGTGCGCGCCGGCGCGACCTCCACCTTCACCCAGGTGATGGCCGTGACCGAGACCTATATGGAATCGGCCCAGGTGTTCCCGGCCAAGGGACGCTTCCTGCGCGCCAGCGACGACCAGTCGCGCCGCCGCGTGGCCGTGGTCGGCAGCAAGACGCTGGAGAACCTGCGCCTGACGGGCGAACCGCTGGGCCAGTTCATCGACATCGGCGGCGAGTGGTTCAAGATCATCGGCGTGACCGAGGAAAAGGGCGAGACCTTCGGCATCAGCAAGGACAACTACATCCTGATTCCTTTCGCGGTCGGCCAGGTGATCGCGGGCACGGGCACCAAGCTGAACATCTCGATCAGCTTCACCGTGAACGACATCGAGCAGATCGACGCCGTGCAGGGCCGAGTGACCTCGCTGCTGCGCCAGTCCCACCACCTCAAACCGGGCCAGCGCAACGACTTCAAGGTGCAGACCGCCCAGCAGCTGTCGGAATCCTTTGAAAGCATCATCGCGACCCTGACCCTGGTCCTGGGCGGCATCGTCAGCATCTCACTGCTGGTGGGCGGCATCGGCATCATGAACATCATGCTGGTGTCGGTGACCGAGCGCACCCGCGAGATCGGCATCTGCAAGGCCCTGGGCGCGCAGCGCCACCATATCCTGATGCAGTTCCTGATCGAGGCGACCACCCTGTCGCTGCTGGGCGGACTGGTGGGGCTGTTGCTGGGCTACCTGATCGGCTTCGGCGCGGCCAAGGCGATCCCGAACTTCCCGGACGCCTTCGTGCCCTGGTGGGCGATCGCCATGGCCTTCGGCTTCTCCAGCCTGGTGGGCATCGTGTTCGGCATCATGCCGGCGGCCAAGGCGGCCAACCTGCATCCGATCGACGCATTGCGCTACGAGTAAGGCCGCGCAGCGCGCCAATGGTGCGCTGCGCAAAATTCGACCGCAGTACGCTATCCGCTTCCTTCATTGGCCAACCGAGGAGGCCATCATGCTGTCTCATGTGGATGCGATCGCCACCGTCGCCACGCGCGACCTCGCCAGGGCAAGAGAGTTCTACACCAATGTGCTGGGACTCGAAGAGGAGGACGCCGGGGCCACCTGTCCGGGCGTCCTGACCTATCGGAGCGGCAACTCCCGGATCTTCGTCTACCAGTCCGAGTATGCGGGCAGCAACCAGGCCACGGCCATCAACTGGGATGTGGGCCTGGAGATCAGGACGGTAGTCGATACGCTCAAGGCCAAGGGCGCCCGTTTCGAGCAATACCAGATGGCAGGCATGCGGCTCGAGGACGATATCCACGTCGGCGAGCAGATGAAGGTGGCGTGGCTGAAGGACCCGGACGGGAATATCCTTAGCATCATCGGCAAATAAGCGGGCAAATAGACGGCAGCCCGATTCAGGAAATGAAAAACCCGCTCCTCGAAGAGGAAGCGGGTTCTTGTTTGCCGTTCGAAGAAACAGCTTAGAACGGGATGTCGTCGTCCATGTCCGAGAAGTTCGGAGCCGGCTTCGGCTGCGGACGGGCTGCCGGGGCCGGCGGGGCCTGGCGCGGAGCCGGACGCTGCGGCGCCGAGTAGTCGTCGTCCATGCCGCCGCCCATGCCCATGTCGTTGCCGCCCATACCCTGGCGGCCGCCCAGCATTTGCATGTTCTCGGCGATGATGTCGGTAGCGTAGCGCTCGATGCCGTCCTTGTCGGTGTACTTGCGGGTCTGCAGGCGGCCTTCGACGTAGACCGACGAACCTTTCTTCAGGTACTGTCCCACGATTTCAGCCAGGCGGCCGAAGAAGGAGATGCGGTGCCATTCGGTCAGTTCCTTCTGCTCGCCGGTGTTGCGGTCTTTCGATTTGTACGAGGTGGCCACCGCGATGTTCGCGATCGCGTCGCCGCTCGGCATGTAGCGGATTTCCGGATCGCGGCCCAGGTTGCCGACGATGATGACCTTGTTGACTGATGCCATGTTGTTACTCCAGTGAGTTATGTAGAGCCCTGACTCTGCAAATGACTAAGCGTCAGGGAACGGGTGTTGCAGCCGACTATTATGGGGCCGATGAGCCCTGAAAAAAAGGGATTTTTGCACGCCCCGGACTGCTCGAGAATTGGACGCCAGGGCCGGCGGCCGGTGCCCGGCGGCGCCTAGACCGGCGTCAAGAATCGCTTAGATCGGCACGTCGCCGGCGGCGAAGATGGCCGGCTTTCCATGCACGGCTTCGTGCTGGCGGCGGCTCTCCTTCAGGCGGGCGATGATCTCGAGCGCGCGGCCTTCGTCGGCAGTCATATCCTGCAAAAACATGTCGTTATTATCACGAATCCAGCTCATCGGCATTTCCCACCAGGCCAGGTCCAGCAAGGCGGCGCGCACGGCCTCCGGGAAGCGGAAGCGGATCAGGCGCGCCGGCGAACCGGCATAGATGCCATAGGGTTCGGAGCGGAAATTGGGCGGCAGCAGGGAGCGCGCGCCGATGATGCAGCCGTTCTCGATAATCCCGCCGCCCAGCATCATCGCTTCGTCGCCAATCCAGACATCGTTGCGGACGATCGAGTCCGCGTACTGGGGCGGCGGTGCGTTCGTCATGCTCATGCGGGCGATGGAAAACATATAGGTCGAGATCGTTTTCGACTCGTGCTGTCCGTTGAGCAGGAAGCGCAGGCGCAAGCCGCCGGAAACGAAACGGCCTACGCACAGGCTTTGCAGGCCGGCGTCGTACTTGGCGATCGAGCCGATGCCAAAACCGGAACAGCGGCCGATATAGAAGGTACCGGCCTCGGGTTCCTGCTCCAGCCAGTTGCTCAGGAAGCCATGCGGAATACAGCTGACCCCGCCCGAACTGAAGCTGAGCACGGCGGCATTGGGGGAACGCGGATGGTCGTCCAGCAGGCCCGCGTAATCGTCTTCTGTAATGATTTCCATGTCGCTCTTGAGTGGTAGTGAAGCGTTTGTGGCAGGGATTCTAAACCGGGGAATTTATTTTCGATTCCTGGACGCTTTGTCATTGAAGCGTCCCAGAAGCGGCCCACATACTGCAGACCCCGGTTGCCGCCTGTGCATTCCTGCTGAAAGTAACATGAAAACGTATCCTGGCGGCACAAAAGTGCTGGATGCATGTACAGCGTTTCGAAAAACAAGCTACACTTATGGGTTCTCTCCGATTGGCCCGCTCACTGCGCTTTTCTTCGTGCGCCGGCCCGCAAAAACTTATTGAAAGCCTGCAAACTTAATGGAAGAAATTCGTATCCGCGGCGCGCGCACGCACAATCTGAAGAATATCAACCTGGACCTGCCGCGCAACAAGCTGATCGTCATCACCGGCCTGTCGGGTTCCGGTAAATCCTCCCTTGCCTTCGATACCCTGTACGCCGAGGGCCAGCGCCGCTACGTCGAATCGCTGTCGGCCTATGCGCGCCAGTTCCTGCAGCTGATGGAAAAGCCGGACGTCGACCTGATCGAAGGCCTGTCGCCGGCGATCTCGATCGAGCAGAAGGCGACTTCGCACAACCCGCGTTCGACGGTCGGCACCGTCACCGAGATCCACGACTATCTGCGCCTGCTGTACGCGCGTGTCGGCACCCCGTATTGCCCGGACCACCCCCAGGAGCCGCTGGCGGCCCAGACCGTGTCGCAGATGGTCGACGCCGTGCTGGCCATGCCGGAAGGCACCAAGCTGATGATCCTGGCGCCCGTCGTGGCCAACCGCAAGGGCGAACACAGCGACCTGTTCCAGGCCATGCAGGCCCAGGGCTTCGTGCGCTTCCGCGTCCAGAGCGGCGTGAATGCGGGCAAGATCTACGATGTCGACGAGCTGCCCAAGCTCAAGAAGACCGAGAAGCACAGCATCGACGTCGTGATCGACCGCGTCAAGGTGAACGCGGACATCAAGCAGCGCCTGGCCGAGAGCTTCGAGACCGCCCTGCGCCTGGCCGACGGCCGCGCCGTGGCCTACGAAATGGACACCGAGAAGGAAACCATCTTCTCGAACAAGTTCGCCTGTAACGTCTGCGGCTATTCGCTGCAGGAGCTCGAGCCGCGCCTGTTCTCGTTCAACAACCCGATGGGCGCCTGCTCCGAATGCGACGGCCTGGGCCATATCGAGTTCTTCGATCCGAAGCGCATCGTCGCCTTCCCGCACCTGTCGCTGGCTTCCGGCGCCGTGAAGGGCTGGGACCGCCGCAACCAGTTCTATTTCCAGATGCTGCAGAACATCGCGGCCTTCTACGACTTCGACCTGGACACGCCTTTCGAGCAGCTGCCGCCCAAGGCCAAGGATGCGGTCCTGCATGGCTCGGGCAAGGCCACGATCCCGTTCTCGTACATCAACGAGCGCGGCCGCACCGTGATCCGCGAGCACAGCTTCGAGGGCGTGGTGAACAACCTGCAGCGCCGCTACCGCGAGACCGACTCGATGGCGGTCAAAGAAGAGCTGGCGAAGTTCATCAACGAGAAGAAGTGCCCGTCCTGCGAAGGCGCACGCCTGCGCACCGAAGCGCGCTTCGTCAAGATCGGCCATGGCCCGCAGCAGCGCGCCATCTATGAAGTGTCGGACCGTCCGCTGCGCGAGACCCTCGCCTACTTCGAATCGCTGGAACTGACCGGCGCCAAGAAGGACATCGCGGAGCGCGTGATCAAGGAGATCACCGCGCGCCTGAAGTTCCTGAACAACGTCGGCCTGGACTACCTGTCGCTCGACCGCAGCGCGGACACCCTGTCCGGCGGCGAGGCCCAGCGCATCCGCCTGGCCTCGCAGATCGGTTCGGGCCTGACCGGCGTGATGTACGTGCTGGACGAACCCTCGATCGGCCTGCACCAGCGCGACAACGACCGCCTGATCGCGACCCTGAAGCACCTGCGCGACATCGGCAACAGCGTGCTGGTGGTGGAGCACGACGAGGATGCGAT
Organism: Massilia sp. ZL223; assembly: GCF_018119395.1. Taxonomy (GTDB): domain Bacteria; phylum Pseudomonadota; class Gammaproteobacteria; order Burkholderiales; family Burkholderiaceae_D; genus Telluria. Next base: position 40,845 of record NZ_JAGPWD010000017.1, on the reverse strand, counting down.
CCGCACCGCCGACTACATCGTCGATATGGGCCCGGGCGCGGGCGTGCACGGCGGCGCGGTGATCGCGGCCGGCTCGCTCAAGGAAATCATGAAGAGCAAGCAGTCGCTGACTGCGCAGTACCTGGACGGCCGCCGCAAGATCGAGGTGCCGAAGAAGCGCACCAAGGCCGACCCGAACCGCCAGCTGGTGATCACTGGCGCCAAGGGCAACAACCTGAAGAACGTGAGCCTGACCCTGCCGGTAGGCCTGCTGACCTGCGTGACCGGCGTGTCCGGTTCGGGCAAGTCGACCCTGGTGAACGACACCCTGTTCCCGGCCCTGTCGCGCCACCTGTATGGTTCGCAGACCGAGCCGGCGGAGCACGAGTCGATCCACGGCCTGGAGCACTTCGACAAGGTGATCTCGGTCGACCAGGCGCCGATCGGCCGCACTCCGCGTTCGAACCCGGCGACCTATACCGGCGTGTTCACCCCGATCCGCGACCTGTTCGCGACCGTGCCGACCGCGAAGGAACGCGGCTACTCGGCGGGCCGCTTCTCGTTCAACGTCAAGGGCGGCCGCTGCGAAGCCTGCCAGGGCGACGGCGTGATCAAGGTCGAGATGCACTTCCTGCCGGACGTGTACGTGCCTTGCGACGTCTGCCACGGCAAGCGCTACAACCGCGAGACGCTGGAAGTGCAGTACAAGGGCAAGAACATCACCGAAGTGCTGGAGATGACGGTCGAGGACGCGCACGAGTTCTTCAAGCCGGTGCCGGTCATCGCGCGCAAGCTGCAGACCCTGCTGGACGTGGGCCTGGGCTACATCAAGCTGGGCCAGAGCGCGACCACCCTGTCGGGCGGCGAGGCGCAGCGCGTGAAGCTGTCGCTGGAACTGTCCAAGCGCGACACGGGCCGGACGCTGTACATCCTGGACGAGCCGACCACCGGCCTGCACTTCGCCGACATCGATTTGCTGCTGAAGGTGATCCACCGCCTGCGCGACCAGGGCAATACGCTGGCGATCATCGAGCACAACCTGGACGTGATCAAGACGGCGGACTGGATTGTGGACCTGGGGCCGGAAGGCGGCGCGGGTGGCGGTACGATCGTGGCGGCGGGTACGCCGGAAGAGGTGGCGTCGAACAAGGCTAGCGTGACGGGTAAGTATCTGAAACCGTTGTTGAAGGCGTGATTGAATCGCAGCGCTAACGATAGTCATCAGCCTTCAGACCGTCGTTCCGGCGCAGGCCGGAACCCAAGTTTGCGTGCACCGCGTTACCGTTTGAATGTAGAGCTACGCGACGAACTTGGATTCCGGCCTTCGCCGGAATGACGTGCTGAGGGTGCGGGCTGGCGGCGAACGAGGTGGCCATCGACGGCCACAATGAAACAGGGGCGATGCCACCGGCATCGCCCCTGTTCTTTTTTATATGCCGCCCGCAGGCGGCCCTCCCCCACTCAGCCGGATCAGCCGGCCAGATGTTTCTCCAGCTTGGCCTTGGTGTCCACCAGCTCTTGCGGCAGGTGGTAGGCCAGCTTCTCGAACAGCTCGCTGTGCAGCTTCAGCTCTTCGTTCCAGGCCGCCTTGTCGATCGAGGTGATCTGGGTGAATTGCTGCTCGGTGAAGTCCAGGCCGTCCCAGTTCAGGTCGCCGTAGTTCGGCGAGGTGCCGAACAGGTGCGACTGGCCGCCGGAAGCGCCGCCTTCGGCGCGGTCCAGGACCCACTTCAGCACGCGCATGTTGTCGCCGTAGCCCGGCCACACGAACTTGCCGGCTTCATCGGTACGGAACCAGTTGACGCAGTAGATCTTCGGCGCGCTGCCCTTGGCTTCGATCTTCTTGCCGAGGTTGAGCCAGTGCTGGAAGTAGTCGCTCATGTTGTAGCCGATGAAGGGCAGCATCGCGAACGGATCGCGGCGCACGATGCCCATCTGGCCGGCGGCGGCGGCGGTGGTTTCCGAGCCCATGGTCGCGGCCATGTACACGCCTTCCACCCAGTTGTTCGCTTCGGTCACCAGCGGCACCGTGGTCGAACGGCGGCCGCCGAAGATGAAGGCCGAGATCGGCACGCCGGCCGGATCGTCCCAGGCCGGGTCGATCACCGGGTTCTGGGTCGCGGCGACGGTGAAGCGCGCGTTCGGGTGGGCAGCCTTGGTGCCCGATGCCGGGGTCCAGTCCTTGCCCTGCCAGTCGACCAGGTGCGCCGGGGCTTCCTTGGTCATGCCTTCCCACCACACGTCGCCGTCGTCGGTCAGCGCCACGTTGGTGAAGATGACGTTCTCGCGCAGCGAGGCCATGCAGTTCGGGTTGGTCTTGTCGTTGGTGCCCGGGGCCACGCCGAAATAGCCGGCTTCCGGGTTGATCGCGTACAGCTTGCCGTCCTGGCCCGGCTTGATCCAGGCGATGTCGTCGCCGATGGTGGTCACCTTCCAGCCGTCGAAGGCCTTCGGCGGGATCAGCATGGCGAAGTTGGTCTTGCCGCAGGCCGACGGGAAGGCGGCGGCCACGTATTTCTTCTCACCCTTGGGCGATTCGACGCCCAGGATCAGCATGTGCTCGGCCAGCCAGCCGGTGCCGCCTGCCTGCGCTTCCTGGTAGCCCATGTTCGAGGCGATACGCAGCGCGAAGCACTTCTTGCCCAGCAGGGCGTTGCCGCCGTAGCCCGAGCCGAAGGACCAGATCTCGCGGGTTTCCGGATAGTGGACGATGTACTTGGTGGGGTTGCACGGCCACGGCACGTCCTTCTGGCCCGAGGCCAGCGGCATGCCGACGGTGTGCACGCAAGGCACGAACTCGCCATCGGCGCCCAGCACGTCGTACACGGCCTTGCCCATGCGCGTCATGATGCGCATGTTAACGGCGACGTAAGGCGAGTCGGACAGTTCGACGCCGATGTGGGCGATCGGCGAGCCCAGCGGGCCCATCGAGAACGGCACCACGTACAGGGTGCGGCCGGCCATGCAGCCATCGAACAGGCCGTTCAGGGTGCGGCGCATCTCGGCCGGGTCCATCCAGTTGTTGGTGGGGCCAGCCTGTTCCTTGGTGGCCGAGCAGATATAGGTGCGGTCTTCGACGCGCGCCACGTCCGACGGGTCGGACCAGGCGAGATAGGAATTCGGACGCTTGGCCGGGTTGAGCTTCTTCATCGTGCCGGCTTCGACCATCTGTGCGCACAGGCGGTCGTACTCTTCTTCCGAGCCGTCGCACCAGTAGATGGCGTCAGGCTTCGTCAGGGCGGCGATGTCCGCGACCCAATTGATGAGCTTTTGGTGTTTGATGTAAGCTGGAACGTTCAGTGCGGCGACGCCGCCCATCACGGGCTGGTTCATAAAGGTACCTCCAATGCCAATTAAGAATTCTTTCTGTCCCGGCACGGCAGGATCGTCGTCTGGTCGGCCTGCGGTGGCATCGAGGATGCTTGTTCCTGATGGTACGGCGGCGGTACGGCGGTCGTGTCGACAGCCTCTGGCAAGGCTGGGAACGGTACTGCTGGGGACACGCTGCAAGCATGTCAAACCCTTAAGATGCCGAAGATTGTACACCCGACAAACCCGGATTCGGGCTGTTCCACTACAAAAAAGTAGGAATAATGCCTAAGTAATGTAGTAGGCTATTTGTCCTTTTGGCATATCGTGTTATTTCTTTACGAGCGAATCATTACACTCTGACAACACTCATGAAAATTGCGATTCTCGACGATTACCAGGACGCCGTACGCGGCCTCGATTGCTTCCGCTTGCTCGACGGGCATGAGGTCAAGGTCTTCAATAACTCGGCCAGGGGCCTGGGCCAGCTGGCGATCCGCCTGGCGCCATTCGACGCCCTGGTGCTGATCCGGGAGCGCACCGTCTTGCCGCGCGCGCTGCTGGCCAAGCTGCCGAACCTCAAGCTGATTTCGCAGACCGGCAAGGTGAGCGGACACATCGACGTGGCGGCGGCCACCGAGCATGGGATCGCGATCGCCGAGGGCATCGGGTCGCCGGTGGCGCCTTCCGAGCTGACCTGGGCGCTGATCATGGCGGCCAGCCGCAAGATCCTGCCCTACGCGAATAACCTCAAGGAAGGCTTGTGGCAGACGGCCTCGATCAATCCCCAGCTCAATGGACTGGGCCGCTCGCTGCGCGGGCGGGTGCTGGGGCTCTGGGGCTACGGCAAGATCGGCAAGCTGGTGGCGGGGTATGCGCGCGTCTTCGGCATGCGCGCGATCGTGTGGGGGAGCGAGAACAGCCGGCAAGTGGCGGTGGCCGACGGCTTCGAGGCGGCCGCCTCGCGCGAAGCCTTGTTCGAAGGGTCGGATGTGCTGAGCCTGCATTTGCGGCTGGCGGACAGCACGCGCGGGATCGTCACCGCGGAGGACCTGGCGCGCATGAAGCCGGATGCCTTGTTCGTCAACACGAGCCGGGCGGAGCTGGTGGCCGAGGGAGCGCTGGAAGAAGCGCTGCGCAAGGGGAAGCCGGGAGCGGCGGCGCTGGATGTGTTCACCAGCGAGCCGCTGGCTGCGGATGCGCCTTTGCTGAAGATTCCAACCGTGCTGGCGACGCCGCACCTGGGGTATGTGGAGAAGGACAGTTACGAGATCTATTTCCAGATCGCGTTCGAGAATGTGCTGAAGTTTGCGGAGGGGAAGCCGGATAACATCTTGAATCCGGAGGCCTTGGGTAAAAGGTAAGGCTGCAGGTTTGCAAATGACTTGGGTTCCGGCCTTCGCCGGAACGACGTGCCAAGGCAGCGTCTGAGAATAGTGTTACTAGTCTTCTAAGCGATAGCTTAAGCACGTCGTTCCGGCGAAGGCCGGAACCTAAATTCGCACCGCAGCGGTAACGCGTGAGTGCACCGAAAACTCAGCGCAGCTCCGGCTCCCCCGTCAGATTCACCTTACGCGCCGGCATGACATGCGTCCCGGTCCACAAGCCAGCCCAGCCCGGCGGCCAGCCGATATCCGGCCCCGAGTATGCCTTCAAGCCCGCCTTCACCGGCACCACCGGCACCGGCGGCGCCTCGATCAACCCGCCACCCGCCGGCCGCTCCATGTTAAGGCTGTACATGTACCCCGGCAGCAGCAGGTCGCAGGCCTGCGCGAACCACGCCGTGTGATCCTCGTCCCTGCCCAGCGCCTGCGCCAGCCCCTGCGGATCGAACCTGGCCAGCGCATGGATCAGCTCGTCCGTCGTCGCCCCCGGCACATCGCCCCAGCCCATCACCGGATTGTTGTTGTAATCCGCCCCCGAGCCATACCAGCCTTCGCGCCAGGTGCGCTGCATCCAGTTGCGCGGACCGGTGAACAGATGCCAGCGCCAGTGCAGCCCCGAGGGCTTGGGCCAGGAATACAGGTAGAGCTTCTGGTAGCCCGCCTTGTGCAGCTCGCGCACCACGGCCATCAGGCGCGCATGCGGCATGCGGTCCGGCGGCGTGCGGCGGAACAGGATGGGCTCGCCGTCCGCATGCTGCACCTCGTCGCTCGACAAATTGAGGTCCAGCGGACGCGATTCGCTGCCGAAGCGCGCCGTGATCCAGCCCGTCAGGAGGTTGACGTGGGTGATCACGCCATAGCCCCGATGGCGGTGGAAAATGACGGTTCCTGGTGCGACGGCTTTCATGGGAGAAATAGGTAAGAAGGGGGAAAAGGAAGCAGTGTACTCATCCGATCCGGACGATTCTAGCGCAGTCACACACAGATACATACCCGTTTGCGGCTATCATGAACGACCTTTTTTCACCGCATTGATAAACCTTCATTAACCGATATGACTCTCCGACTCATCGCCACCGGCGGCACCTTCGACAAGCATTACAACGAACTGAACGGCGTGCTCGGCTTCTCCGACAGCCATTTGCCCGAAGTGATCAAGCGCAGCCGCATGACGGTGCCCGTCGCGCTCGACGTGCTGCCGCTGCTCGATTCGCTCGACATGCAGGACGCCGACCGCCAGCGCGTGCTGGCCGCCTGCCAGGGTGCGCAAGAGAAAGCCATCGTCATCATCCACGGCACCGACACCATGCGCGAAACCGCGGCGGTGCTGGGCGCGGCCAATCTCGGCCAGACCATCGTGCTGACCGGCGCCATGATCCCCTACGAAATCGCCAACTCGGACGCCCTGTTCAACCTGGGCTTCGCCTGCGGCGTCGCCCAGACCCTGCCGGCCGGCGTCTACGTCGCCATGAACGGCCAGGTCTTCCCATGGGATAACGTCCAGAAGAACCGCGCCGCCGGCGTGTTCCAGCAGCTCTAAGCCAGCCTTTTCCCTAGGGCAGCCGCGCGCTGCCCTTCGCTTGCCCTTCCTATACTGCCCTCTTCCACCGTCCGAGAAAGAGGAGAGCGCAATGAGCGAGCAGCGACCTACGCTGACCACCCGCCAGGGACACCCGGTCCGCGACAACCAGTCCATGCGTTCCGTCGGCGAACGCGGGCCGGCCACGCTCGAGAACTACCAGTTCATCGAAAAGATCACGCACTTCGACCGCGAGCGGATTCCGGAACGCGTGGTGCACGCGCGCGGCACCGGCGCCCACGGCGTGTTCGAAGCCTACGGCACGATCGGCGGCGAACCCGCCGGCAAGTACACGCGCGCCCGCGTGCTCATCGAGGCCGGCGTGCAGACCCCGGTGTTCGTGCGCTTCTCCACCGTGATCGGCGCGAAGGAATCGCCCGAGACGGCGCGCGATCCGCGCGGCTTCGCCATCAAGTTCAAGACCGTCGAGGGCAACTGGGACCTGGTGGGCAACAACCTGAAGGTCTTCTTCATCCGCGACGCGATCAAGTTTCCGGACATGATCCACGCCTTCAAGCCCGACCCCGTCACCAACCAGCAGGAGCCCTGGCGCTTCTACGACTTCATCTGCAGCCACCCGGAAGCCCTGCACATGGTCACCTGGGTCAAGAGCCCCTGGGGCATCCCGGCCAACTACCGCGAGATGGAAGGCTCGGGCGTGAACACCTACAAGCTGGTCAACGACCAGGGCGTGGCCCACCTGGTCAAGTTCCACTTCGAGCCCAAGCAAGGCGTGCGCAACCTCACGGCAGCCCAAGCCGCCGAGATCCAGGCCCACGACACCAGCCATGCCACGCGCGACCTCTACGAGGCGATCGAACGCGGCGACTTTCCGGAATGGGAATTCTGCGTGCAGATCATGAGCGACGGCGAACATCCCGAGCTCGACTTCGATCCGCTCGACGACACCAAGCGCTGGCCGGAGGACAAGTTCCCGCTGCTGCCGGTGGGCCGCCTGGTGCTGAACAAGAATCCGGACAACGTGTTCGCGGAGACCGAGCAGTCGGCCTTCGGCACCGGAGTGCTGGTGGACGGCGTCGATTTTTCCGACGACAAGATGCTGCAGGGACGCACCCTGTCCTATTCGGACACCCAGCGCTACCGCGTGGGCGCGAACTACCTCCAGCTGCCGATCAACGCACCCCAGGAAAACGCGATGGCGCGCACCAACCAGCGCGACGGCCAGATGGCCTACTACGTCGACAACCGCGGCGAGGACAAGCACATCAACTACGAGCCCAGCATCATGGGCGGCTACCGGGAAGCGCCGCAGCCGGCCCACGATTACCACCAGTACGTCGAGGGGCACCTGGGCCGCTACCAGACCAGCCGCACGGCCGACGACTACCGGCAGGCGGGCGAACGCTACCGGACCTTCCAGGACTGGGAGCGCGACGAACTGGTGAACAACGTCGGGGGCGATCTCAAGAAATGTCCTCAGCCGATACAGCTGCGCATGGTCTGGCACCTGTGGCATTGCGACGAGGATTACGGACGCCGGGTGGCGGAGATCGCGGGGATAGACCTGGAGCAGGCCAGGGCCTTGCCGCCTCTGGAGGGCAAGCCGGCTCCGCACAAGCACCGGCAAGGGCCGACTTATTCGGATGGACAGCCGGAAGGCGCGGGCAAGGAACCGGCCACGAGCGACGAGGTCGCGGCGGAGAAGTGAGCGCGCCGGCGGCAGGAGCGCCGGCGCAGCAATGGCGATGGGCGCTTAGGCCTTGGCTTCGCCGCCGAGGGCTTCCACCACGTCGGCCAGCAGCTTGGCCATCTCGCCCGTCATCAGCACGATGTCGTTGTCGAAACGCTCGTCGTCGCTGTAGGTCGGCGCTTCGCCTTCCTTGATCACGTCCAGCGGCTTGACGCCCTTGATCGCCAGCGACTCGGTCAGCACGAAGCTGATGCGGTCGTTCCAGGTCATGGCCAGGCGGGTGCACTGCTTGCCGGCGGCGATGTGGCGGCGGATGTCGTCCGGCTCCAGGGTGTGCTTCACGTAGCGCACCGCGGCGCGGCTTTCGCCGGTGGCGCGCAGTTCGGTGTCCTGGTCGATGGTGAAGCCATACGGCGCTTCGTCGGCTTCCAGCCAGCCGGTCATCACGGCCACCGGCGAGCGCTGCACGCGCAGCGATTCCAGCGGCATGCGGTCGACCGCCTTGAGCAGCAGCTTGACCACGTCGTCGGCCTTGGCCGGGCTGGCGGCGTCGACCACCAGCCAGCCGTTGACCGGGTCGATCCAGACCCAGACGTTGCTGCGGATCGAGAAGGCGCGCGGCAGCAGTTCGTCGGCCACGCGTTCCTTCAGTTCCTTCATCGCCTTCTTACCCGGCGGGAAGCCCTGCTGCTCTTCCAGCTCGGCCGCCTTGGCCTTGGCCACCTGGTTGATGACCGACGAAGGCAGCAGCTTCTTCTCGGTGCCCAGCATCATCAGCATCTGCTTGTTGACCACGTGGACCAGCTTGCCGTTGCCGCGCGGCGAATCCCAGCCCTGGCGCAGCAGCTCGTTGCTGCTGGCAGGCGTGAACGCCTGCGGCTGGAGCGCTTCTTCCATCTGTTCCGGGTTGAATGCCCAGGGAGCGGGCAGGCGATAAATCTGGAGATTCTTGAACCACATACGCTGTTATCCGATTGTTTCAGTATTTCAAGGGAACGACATTCTACGCCGATGCCAAGCGTCAATGCCGGAAAAAATTTTTATGTTGTCAGGTCGTCAAACAGGCGCAGCTGCTCGACGATTTCCGCGTCGCTCAGCCGGACGCCGACGCCGAGGAGGCGCACCGGCTTGGCGGCGCGCAGCCAGCCGGTTTCCATCAGGTGGGCGTAGGTCGGAATATGTGGCGCATAGCCAACACACTCCACCGTGGTCTGCTGGAAGTCCGCGAACTTGATCTTCACGAACAGCTTGTTGATGAATTTTTCGGCGCCGGCGCGCTTGATGCGGCCGAGCAAATGCTCGACCAGCTCGGGCAGCAGCTTCAGGCAGGCCGGCAGGTCGGGCACGTCCGGGGTATAGGTTTCCTCGGTGCTGATCGACTTGCGCTCGCGCGAGGTGTTCACCGGGCGGTGGTCGACGCCGCGCGACAGGTCGTACAGGCGCGCGCCGAAGCTGCCGAAGTGCTCGTGCAGGCGGTCCATGCTCCAGCCGCGCAGGTCGGCGCAGGTCTGCAGGCCCAGGCGGTTCATCTTTTCCGCCGTCACCTTGCCCACGCCATAGAGCTTCTTGACGGGCAGCGCGGCCACGAAGGCGTCCACCTCCTCCGGGCGCACCAGGAACAGGCCGTCCGGCTTGTTCCAGTCGCTGGCGATCTTGGCCACGAACTTGTTGGGCGCCACGCCGGCCGAGGCGGTGATGCCGACGGTCTCGAGGATGCGGCGCCGGATCTCTTGCGCGATCAGGGTGGCGCTGCCCTTGCAGTGGGGGGAATCGCTGACGTCGAGATAGGCTTCGTCGAGCGAGAGCGGCTCCACCAGCTCGGTGTAGTCGCGGTAGATGTCCATGATCTGGCGCGAGGCGATGCGGTACTTCTCCATCGCAGGCGGAATCACCAGCAGGTCCGGGCACAGCTTCATGGCCTGGGCGGTGGCCATGGCCGAATGGATGCCGAAGCGCCGCGCTTCGTAGTTGCAGGTGGCGATCACGCCGCGCTGGTCGGGCCGCCCGCCGACCGCCAGGGGCCGGCCGCGCAGGGACGGATCATCCCGCATCTCGACGGATGCGTAGAAACAATCGCAGTCGCAATGGATGATTTTTCGGACCGGGGCGTTCATCGAGGCCGCCCCAGACCGGGGCACACTACTGTAATTGCATACAGTATCGACTGAAAATTAAATTGTTGCAAGCTAAGCTGTCACGGAAGAACCAGGTCCTTCGGGCGCAAAAAAAGCGCGGCCGAAGCCGCGCTCCATGCGCACTGCCGTGCCGGCAAGCCGGCGGAAGGCTTACCAGGTGAGCTTCAGTGTGTACTTGCCGCCGCTGGTGGCGGCGCCGGTGGTACCGGTGTAGTACACGACCCGCACATAGCGAATCGACGTGGTGGTGCCGGTGTTCGCCGAGTGCACGGTGTCGGTCATGCCGATGCCGTTCACGCTCTGGCCCATCAGGGCGCCTGCGCTGTTGTACACGTACAGGTTGTAGTTCGCCGTGCTGTTCGGGGCCAGGTAGGAAGACAGGGTCTTGCCTGCCGGCAGATCGACACGGAAGTAATCGGTGTCGGCGCCATTGCCGATATAGCCGGTCACGGTGCTGCCGCTGGCGGTGACCTGGTTGGCGGTGGACATCATGTTGTTCCCCTCGGTTTCCGCCATAGCCGTGCCGACGCTTGCGCCCTGCGCCGCAGCGACCGCGGCGGTGGCATCGACGATGCCGGCGCCGCAGCCCGAGCAGGCCACCGGGAAGGCGCGCGCGCTCGACTTCAGCTTGGACTCGATGCCGTCCGGGGTCAGCGCCGGGTTCACGGCCAGCATCAGGGCCGCGGTGCCGGCCACGTGCGGGGTCGCCATCGAGGTGCCCTGGTAGCCGGCGTAGTTGTCCGATGCCGGTGCGCCGGTGCCCGAGTTCAGGGTCGAGATCACCGGATAGCCGCCGTCGCCGCCAGGCGCCGCCACGTCGATCAAAGTGCCATAGTTCGAGTAGGAAGCACGGCCGCCGGTCTTGCCGGTCGCCGCCACGGCGATCACGCCTGCACAGTTGGCCGGGTTCGAATTGCTGACGTTCATCGCGCTGTTACCGGCGGCCACGACCACCACCGCGCCGCGCGAGCGGGCGCCGTTGATCGCGGTCTGGGTAGTCGAGTCGCAGGCGCCGCTGCCGCCCAGCGACAGGTTCAGGACCTTGGCCTTGTTGGCGTTGGCCGGCACGCCGGTCACGCTGCCGCCCGAGGTCCAGGTGATCGCGTCGGCGATGTCCGAGGTGTAGCCGCCGCACTTGCCCAGCACGCGGGCCGGGACGATCTTGGCGTTGTAGGCCACGCCGGCAACGCCGGTGCCGTTGTTGGTGCGCGCGGCGATGGTGCCGGCCACGTGGGTGCCGTGCCAGCTCGAGGTCCTGTTCTGGGTCGGCTGGCCATTGCCGCATTCGCCGATCGCGATGGCGTCGCCCGGGTCGCTCGCATCGCTGTCGCGGCCGTTGCCGTCGTTGGCGATGAAGGTGTCGCGGATGAAGTCATAGCCTTGCAGGAACTGGCCGCTCAGGTCGGCGTGCGGACGGTAGCCGGTATCGATCACGGCCACGACGACGCCCGTGCCGGTCGACTTGTCCCAGGCGGTCGGCAGGCGCAGGCCGCCGGTGGCGTCGGTGTAGTGCCACTGCTGGGTGTAGAGCGGATCGTTGGCGGTCGCCATGTGGGTCATGATGCGGTCCGGCTCCGCGTACTCGATGTTCGGATCGCGGGCCATCATTTCGGCCGCCAGCGCCTGCACGTCCTTGAGGCCGCGCTTGCCGTTCAGCTTGAACACGTGGGCGCCGGTCGAGATGGTGTGGCTTTCGCTCACGGTCATGCCGAACTGCTGGCCTGCACGGTCCAGCTTGGCCTTGCGGTCGCCGCTCATGGCTGCGGCCCTGGCCAGGCCTTTGGCGGCGTCGGCCGGCATCGAATCCTTGTATTTGACGATGATGCGGTCGGTTTCCATCGAGCCCGGAACCACATTACCGTTGCCGGCGCCTGCCACGGCCGAGACCGAGGCTGCGGCCAGCGAGACTGCTGCGCAGAGTTTCAACATTGCCGGATGCATTGCACGCTTCATCTTCTTCCTTACCTTGAGTTTCGTCAGCGATGACGCTGTACGTCTGGATGAGAACGGTGCAGGTTATCGCGAAAGGAAGAGGTAACGCAGCCGAAATCGTAGCGAATTCGGTTGTTTCACCACACCAAAAATCACAAATTTTTGAAAAACATCGTTTCTTCGGACGAACGTTAATTTCACAAAATATTTCCCGTAACAATCAGCCATCGTCGCTTTGGCCCCATGTGAAGCGCACAATAAAAAACGCGCGGCCGAGGCCGCGCGTTGGTCGTCGCATCGCCGTTGCCGGCGCGGCGAGCAGGACTTACCAGCTCAGTTTCAGGGTGTAGGCGCCGCTGGTCGAGCCGGTGCCGCCGCTGTAGTACACCACGCGCACATAGCGGGCCAGGGTGCCGGTGCCGGTGTTGGTCGTGTTGTAGCTGTCGATCGAGCCGGTGCCGTTCTCGCTCTTGCCCAGCAGGGTGCCGGCGCTGTTGTACACGTACAGGTCGTAGTCCGAGCTGCCGTTCGGGGTCAGGACCGAGCTCAGGGTCTTGCCTGCCGGCAGATCGACACGGAAGTAGTCGGTGTCGGTCGAGCTGCCCATGTTGGCGTTGACGGTGGTGCCGCTGACGGTCACGAGGTCGGCGGTGCCGGTCGTGTTGTTCGACTCGCTTTCAGCCAGGGTAGTGCCGGTGCCGCCGCCGCCCAGCGCCGAGTTGACCGCAGCGGTCGCGTCGACGATGCCGGTGCCGCAGCCCGAGCAGGTGGCCGGGAAGGCGCGTGCGGTCGACTTCAGCTTGGACTCGATGTCGTCCGGAGTCAGCGCCGAGTTCACGGCGAACATCAGCGCAGCGGTACCAGCGACGTGCGGGGTCGCCATCGAGGTGCCCTGGTAGCCTGCGTAGTTGTCCGATGCCGGCGAGGTGGTGCCCGAGTTCAGGGTCGACAGCACGCTGTAGCTGCCGTCGCCGCCAGGAGCGGCCACGTCGACCAGGGTGCCGTAGTTCGAGTACGAGGCACGGCCGCCGGTCTTGCCGGTCGCCGCCACGGCGATCACGCCCGAGCAGTTGGCCGGGCTGGCGTTGCTGACGTTCATCGCGTCGTTACCGGCCGCGACGACGACCACGGCGCCGCGCGAGCGGGCGCCATTGATCGCGCTCTGGGTGGTGGCATCGCAGGCGCCGCTGCCGCCCAGCGACAGGTTCAGGACCTTGGCCTTGTTGGCGTTGGTCGGCACGCCCGAGACGGCGCCGCCCGAGGTCCAGGTGATCGCATCGGCGATGTCCGAGGTGTAGCCGCCGCACTTGCCCAGCACGCGGGCCGGAACGATCTTGGCGTTGTAGGCGACGCCGGCGACGCCCAGGCTGTTGTTGGTGCGGGCGGCGATGGTGCCGGCCACGTGGGTGCCGTGCCAGCTGGAGTTCTGGGCGCGGGTCGGCTGGCCGCCGCCGCATTCGCCGATGGCGATCGCATCGCCCGGGTCGCTGGCGTCGGTGTCGCGGCCGTTGCCGTCGTTCGACACGAAGGTGTCGCCGATGAAGTCGTAGCCCTGCAGGATCTGGCCGCTCAGGTCGGCGTGCGGACGGTAGCCGGTGTCGATCACGGCGACGACGACGCCGGTGCCGGTCGACTTGTCCCAGGCGGTCGGCAGGCGCAGGCCGCCGGTGGCGTCGGTGTAGTGCCACTGCTGGGTATACATCGGATCGTTGGCGGTGGCCATGTGGGTCATGATGCGGTCCGGCTCGGCGTACTCGATGTTCGAGTCGCGGGCCATCATTTCGGCGGCCAGGGCCTGTACGTCCTTCAGGCCACGCTTGCCGTTCAGCTTGAACACATGGGCGCCCGTCGAAATCGTGTGGCTTTCGCGAACGGTCATACCGAACTGCTGGCCTGCACGGTCCAGCTTGGCCTTGCGGTCGCCGCTCATGGCGGCCGCCTTGGCCATGCCCTTGGCGGCCGGCATCGAATCCTTGTACTTGACGATGATGCGGTCGGTTTCCATCAGGCCCGGGACCACATTACCGTTGCCGGCGCCTGCCACGGCCGAGGCCGAGGCAACCGCCAGCGAGACTGCTGCGCAGAGTTTCAACATTGCCGGATGAATCGAATGCGAGTGCTTCATGGTTCTTCCTTATGTTTGGTTTTCCGTCAAGCGATTGCTCGCCTGTATAGTTGGTTTAACCGGTCATGCCGGTGCCGTCTGGATGCGGCGAAGCCAGCGTATCGCGAACGGAAGAGGTAGCGCTGGGAAATTCGAATTGAATTCGGCGATTTCACAACACCTATACGTACATATTTTTCAAAAACATAATTTCTTCGGACGAAAGTTAAATAAGCAAAATTTTTGATGCCAACTTTGTGCTTACTGCACGTGCGTGCGGCGCGAACGGGGTAATTCTCGGATAAGTATTCACATGACACTGTTGGTTTTCAAAGGGCAGAAATGTCGGCAATCCCTCTGAAACGGCATTGATCAGCATCAAACCAGGAAATAAAAAACGCGCGGCCGAGGCCGCGCGTTTCGCTATGGATTTGCCGTTGCCGGCAGAGCGAGAAGGACTTACCAGGTCATCTTGAGGGTGTACTTGCCGCTGACCGAGCCGGTGCCGCCGCTGTAGTACACGACGCGCACATAGCGGGTCGAGGTGGTGGTGCCGGTGTTGGCCGAGTTGTAGCTGTCGACCGCGCCGGTGCCGTTCTCGCTCTTGCCCAGCAGGGTGCCGGCGCTGTTGTACACGTGCAGGTCGTAGTCCGAGCTGCTGTTCGGGGTCAGGACCGCGCTCAGGGTCTTGCCTGCCGGCAGATCGACACGGAAGTAGTCGGTGTCGGTGCTGCTGCCCATGTTGCCGCTCATGGTGGTGCCGCTGGTGCTCACCATGTTGGCGGTGCCCATCGTGTTGTTCGACTCGGTTTCGGTGCTTGGCGGCGGATCGATGATCACCGCCGAGTTGACCGCGGCGGTCGCGTCGACGATGCCGGTGCCGCAGCCCGAGCACGAAGCCGGGAAGGCGCGCGCGGTCGACTTCAGCTTGGATTCGATGTCGTCCGGGGTCAGCGACGAGTTCACTGCCAGCATCAGCGCAGCCACGCCGGCGACGTGCGGGGTCGCCATCGAGGTGCCCTGATAGCCGGCGTAGTTGTCCGATGCCGGTGCGCCGGTGCCCGAGTTCAGGGTCGACAGCACGCTGTAGCTGCCGTCGCCGCCCGGTCCGGCCACGTCGACCAGGGTGCCGTAGTTCGAGTACGAGGCACGGCCGCCGGTCTTGCCGGTTGCGGCCACGGCGATCACGCCCGAGCAGTTCGCCGGGCTGGCGTTGCTGACGTTCATCGCATCGTTACCAGCCGCGACGACAACGACTGCGCCGCGCGAACGGGCGCCGTTGATCGCAGCCTGGGTGGTCGAATCGCAAGCACCGCCGCCGCCCAGCGACAGGTTCAGCACGCGCGCCTTGTTGGCGTTGGCCGGCACGCCGGTCACGGTACCACCGGAGGTCCAGGTGATCGCGTCGGCGATGTCCGAGGTGTAGCCGCCGCACTTGCCCAGCACGCGGGCCGGAACGATCTTGGCGTTGTAGGCAACGCCGGCGACGCCCAGGCTGTTGTTGGTGCGCGCGGCCACGGTGCCGGCCACGTGGGTGCCGTGCCAGCTCGAGGTCTGGGCGCGGGTCGGTTCGCCATTGCCGCACTCGCCGATGGCGATCGCATCGCCCGGGTCGCTCGCATCGCTGTCGCGGCCGTTACCGTCGTTCGACACGAAGGTGTCGCCGATGAAGTCGTAGCCCTGCAGGATCTGGCCGCTCAGGTCGGCGTGCGGACGGTAGCCGGTGTCGATCACGGCGACGACCACGCCGGTGCCGGTCGACTTGTCCCAGGCGGTCGGCAGGCGCAGGCCGCCGGTGGCGTCGGTGTAATGCCACTGCTGGCTGTACATCGGGTCGTTGGCGGTGGCCATGTGGGTCATGATGCGGTCCGGCTCGGCGTACTCGATGTTCGAGTCGCGGGCCATCATTTCGGCGGCCAGGGCTTGCACGTCCTTCAGGCCGCGCTTGCCGTTCAGCTTGAACACATGGGCGCCCGTCGAAATCGTGTGGCTTTCACGGACGGTCATACCGAACTGCTGGCCTGCGCGGTCCAGCTTGGCCTTGCGGTCGCTGGTCATGCCGGCAACCTTCGCCACGCCCTTCATGGCGGCGGCCGAATCCTTGTATTTCACGATGATGCGGTCGGTTTCCATCAGGCCCGGGACCGGCTTGCCGTTGCCGGCGCCTGCGCTGGCCGAGACCGAGACGACTGCCAGCGAGACCGCTGCGCAGAGTTTCAACATTGCTGGATGAATCGAATGCGAGTGCTTCATGCTTCTTCCTTATGTTTGGTTTTCCGTCAAGCGATTGCTCGCCTGTATAGTTGCTGTAACCGGCAGGACCGGTGCCATCTGAAGTGGCGAGAGCAGCGTATCCGGAAAGGAAGAATCACCGAGCAGAAATTTTTAGCGAATGAGTTGTATTTACAACATCTGCACGGACGTCTGCGACAGAAACATGATTTATTCTGTCGTTTTCAAGAAAGGCAAAATTTTCAATGCCAAAATCGCCTATGCCGCGCGCATATGTGTGCATCCAAGCATTAACTCCCGATAAATAATCATCCTATACTTTTGATCGCCGGCCAGGCCGCGCGGCCGTTCATGACACAAACAAGGCCATGTCCTAGGGCAAGTAAATATCTGCCACCGGAAACTTGCTTACGACGCATGCGAACATTGGATGGCGAAGAGTGAAAAGCCTTTTTAACTTTTTTTCGAAAAACCCTTGCACACACCGAATTCCAACCTCTATAATTCGGGCCTCTTCGGACGTGATGACAAACGTCAGACAGAAACCTCTGATAGAGAGAACGGGCGCTTAGCTCAGTTGGTAGAGCGGATCCCTTACAAGGATTAGGTCGGGAGTTCGACCCTCTCAGCGCCCACCAAGCATCAGATGGTTGATCGAAGTAATGATCAGAGTAAACGGAGCGGTAGTTCAGTTGGTTAGAATACCGGCCTGTCACGCCGGGGGTCGCGGGTTCGAGCCCCGTCCGCTCCGCCAGCATCAAAGAAAAAGGTTCGCTTCGGCGGACCTTTTTCTTTTTCCTTTTCCTTTTTCTTCATGCGCGGCGCAGTTCCGGATGGCCGATCTCGACGCGATCACGTCCGTCGCGTTTTGCCGCATACAGTGCATGATCGGCGCGCGCCAAGGCCGCGCTCAAGTCCTCGTTCGGATCCAGCACCACCACGCCGATACTCACCGTCATCGTGTACGACGGACCGCTCGTGATCACGGTCGCATTGCGCACCGCCACGCGCAGGCGCTGGGCCGCCTGCACCGCGCCGTCGAGGTCGGCGCCCGGCATGATCATCGCGAACTCTTCCCCGCCCAGGCGGCCGATGGTCTCGTGCTCGCGCAGCACGGCGCGCGCGGTGCGGGCGAACACCATCAGCGCCTCGTCGCCGCTCGCATGGCCCCAGCGGTCGTTGAGCTGCTTGAAGTGGTCGATGTCGATCATCATCAGGGCGAGCGGACGGCGCTGGCGCTGGGCCGCCAGGCGCGCCTGCTCGGCGCGCTCGAGGAAGGCGTGGCGGTTGGGCAGTCCGGTCAGGAAATCGGTGGTGGCCAGGCGCGCCATCTCGGCATCGTCCTTCTGCTTGCACAGCAGCAGGAAGCCGAAGCCGTTCACGATCATCAGGAGGTAGCCCATCAGGTAGGCGAATTCATAAGAATCGCCCTGGCTAAACAGCGCGCCCCCCTGGATGCCGGACCAGGCCGACCAGCCGACAGCCAGCGCGAACAGCGCATCGTTGACGCCGATGATCAGCTGCAGCGGCGAGGCGCTGCGCAGGCCGGCGGCGAAGCGCGTGCTGAAGCGGCGCGGGCGCAGCAGGATCCAGGCCATGGTCGCGGCGAACAGCGCCACTACGCAGGCCACCATGGTCCCCAGCTGGCCGTGGCTGGCGCCCATGCTGCCGGCGGCCAGCACGATGGCCGAGGACAGCGCGGTGATCGGCAGCAGCAAGCGGCCCCAGCGCGTAAATTCGAAGAACAGGCAATAGGCCGCCACTTCGGCCGATACGGCGAGAATCCAGGCCACGCCCTCGACGCCGGGCGGCAGCGCCAGGCCCAGTTGCGGACGCATCCAGCCGAGGAGCTGGCTCGCCCCCATGCCGA
Source organism: Massilia sp. ZL223 (assembly GCF_018119395.1). Lineage (GTDB taxonomy): Bacteria > Pseudomonadota > Gammaproteobacteria > Burkholderiales > Burkholderiaceae_D > Telluria. Next base: position 22,669 of record NZ_JAGPWD010000017.1, on the reverse strand, counting down.
GCCGCGCCCACATCCACAGGCGCAGGCCGGGGTTCGGCTTGGCGCCGAAGGTATAGCCTGCCATCAGGACGGCAAAGGCGATGTTGCCGATGCCGAGCGCGAGCAGAAAAGTGTGGGTGTCGATCACGGCCCATCCTTCATGGGTGAAGCGACAACTATGTTATTCACATAACATATATTGCCGCAAAGAATTATGGTACACGCTTTTGCCGTGTGCGGCGCGCACGTTTGAAGTCTTTTGGACAAGCTGCGACACCCCACCTCGCAGGGGGCGCTTTTTTGATGCGCGGCAGCATGCGTTAGGGGATAATCAACAGACAACATTAATTCTTGACCGCACTGGAGCGTTCGTGATTTTCGGTTTCCTCAAGCCCCCTCAGATGTCGCCGCGCCTGCACCGCCTGAAGAACACGGCGCTGTTCAGCACACTGACACCGCTGGAACTGAAGATCGTCGACGGCCTGCTGCACGAACGGCGCTACCTGAAGGACGAAATCATCTTCGACGAGGGCGAGGAAGGCCAGGCGCTCTACCTCCTGATGAGCGGCCGGGTGCGCATCACCCGCCTGCACGAGGGCACGGTCCAGGTCGTGGCCGAGCTGGAGCCGGGCGGCTTCTTCGGCGACCTGGCCCTGCTCGACAACTCGCCCCGCAACGCCCAGGCGCGCGCCATCGAGCCCTGCGAAATGGCGGTGTTTTTCCGCGCCGACTTCCTCGGCCTGATGGAAACCGACACCGTGATCGGCTACAAGATCTCGCTGGCGCTGGCGCGCCACATCGGCCGCCGCCTGCGCGAATGGATGGGCACAGGGCGTCCGCAGCTGGAAGCGCTATGAACGAGAGCGAACGCGCCGGCCCCATCGTCTGGACCGGCATCATCGCCGTCACCTGCGTGCTGCTGCTGGTGGTGAACAAGCTGCTGTGGCTGGCCCTGCCCTTCATCTTCGGCACCGTGCTGCACTACATCCTGCTGGGGCCGATGCAGCGCATGGTGCGCGCCGGCTATGGCCGCAACGCCGCCGCGATGTGGGTCTGCCTGCTGTTCTTCTCGCTTGCCTCGTTGGCGCTGGCGGCGATCCTGAGCTGGAGCCACGGCCCGGAAGAAGACTCTTGGGAAAAGACCATCGGCCTCTACCTGGATGGCGGCGTGGCCTTCGTGCACAACACCATGACCCTGCTGGAAGCGCGCTTCCCGGTGCTGGCGGAGATGCGCCTGACCTCGACCGTCAACAAGGCCTTCCGCACCTACACCGACAACTTCGCGCAGGAGCACCTGGGCGAGATCCTGGTCGGCGTGGCGACCTGGGTGCCGCTGATGCTGCTGGTGCCCTTCCTCACCTTCTTCTTCCTGCGCGACGGCCTGCGCTTCAAGAAATTCCTGGCGCGCGCGGTGCCCAACGCCTACTTCGAACGCTCGCTCTACCTGCTGCACGAAGTCGACCAGACCGCGCGCCGCTACTTCGAAGGCCTGCTCAAGCTGACCGTGCTCGACACCGCCGTGCTGGCGCTGGGCCTGTACACCATCGGCGTGTCCTCGCCCCTGCTGCTGGGCCTGATCTCGGCGGTGCTGGCCTGGGTGCCTTTCGTGGGCTCGGTGGCCGGCTGCGTGCTGGTGGTGATCGTGGCCTCGACCGATGCGCCCAACAATCCCCTCGTGGCCTACGGCGCGATCGGCGTATTCGTGCTGGTGCGCCTGCTGGACGACTTCGTGTTCATGCCGCTCACCCTGGGACGCAGCCTGCGCGTGCATCCGCTGGTGACGGTGCTGATGATCTTCGTGGGCGGCGCGCTGGCCGGCGTGGTGGGGCTGATGCTGGTGCTGCCGCTGCTGGGGGTGGTGATGGTGATCGGCGAAACCCTGGGGCGCCTGGTCACCAATCCGCGCCTGCGGGCACGGCACCGCTATGCGCGGGCGCTGCGCACGCGCCAGGCCAGCGTGGACCTGGACATCGCGCGCGAACGGCGCGGGGCGCCCACGCCCAATGCGAAATGATCCGGGCGCTGTAAATATACAAAAAACAAGCCCATTTGAACAAATGAAATATTGGCTTATACTTGAGCCAGGTCGTCGCTCGCCCAGCGACCCGGCAGGCGCATCCGCCGCCGCTTGACCACCCCACCGATGCGCAGGCGCGACCGCCGCGCATCCCCGCCAAGCTGGCGTAGACCAGCTTCCCGATCATCCTCAGACCGGGTTTTGCCCGGGATCGACACGTCCATGATTCCACGACCAGCCATATCATTCACCCGCCCTTCCCGGCTGCTCCTGCTGGCCGGCGCCCTGGCCTTGCCTTCCGTGCACGCGGCCGCGACTAAACAGGAAACGGCGCCCGCCGCGGCCGAATTCAAGGAACTCAGCGGCTCCTACCCGCGCGAGTGCAGCGCGCCCGTGAGCGCCAGCCTGGCGCCCCTGGGCCAGCCCTCGGTGCGCCAGTGCGCCTGGAGCGGGCATGTGGAGATGCTCTACTGGGCCTCGGTGCCCGCCCCCGCCGCTGGCTGCCTGACGCCGGCCGCCCTGGCCTGGCATCAGCTGGCCCGTTCGGTCACGACGGCGGTCCCGCCCTGGAACAACGCGGCTGCCGGCCAGGCCCTGCTCACCAATCCGGGTACCGCCGGCATGCAGCAGGCGGCTGCGGTCTGGCGCCAGCCCGACGGACAGTGGTCCGCCGTGCTGTGGCGCTGGGAACCATCGAGCCGGGCCGCCACGCGCGCCTGGCAGGCCGGGCACTGGAACGATGTCGCCAACGCCGTGCGCGCGCTGGACGCCGGCAAGCTGGCGGCGCCTTCCGCCCTGCTCCAGGCCTGGCTGGCGTCGTCGAAGGACAAGCCGCGCCTGCTCGACGGCGGCACCTGGCGCTGGCTGGCGGATGGCGCCTGCCTGAACCTGCAGACCGCGGTCAACGCCCAGGCCCGCCTGCACCTGCCCCATTCGCGCGACGACGCGCGCCAGGAACAGCGCAGCGCCATGCAGGTCCAGCTGGCGCGCCGCTTCCCGAATGCCGAATGGCTGCAGCCCTTTACCCTGCTCGAACCGGGCGTACCGGGGGCGCGCACCGGCGCCAAGTTCGTCGCCGTGTGGAAGGAGGCCAATGCCGTGCAGGGCCGCCTGTGGATTCCCCTGCCCAAAGACGGCGGCATCGTGCGCGCCCACGTCACCACCGCCGCGCCGGTGGGGAACTCGGAACGCGCGCAGGAAATCACGAAGCAGCGCGCGGCCCTGATCGAGCGCGAGCTGAGCGCGCTGGCCCACGCCTGGGAGGCAAGCCATGAATGACGAACTGTCCACGCCGCTCTGGCTGCTGTCCCCGCTGGCCGTGCTGGGCGCGGGCCTGATGCTGGCCCTGGTGCTCGGCCTGCTGCTGCAGCGCTTCAAGGTGCCCAAGCTGTATGGCGCGGTGATCGCCGGCCTGCTGCTCGGCGCCACGGGCCTGGACGTGATCGACCGCGCCCTGCTGACCCAGTTCCAGGAACTGCTTAACGCCGCCGCCGCCCTGGTGCTATTCGAGGTCGGGCGCAAGATGGACCTGGCCTGGCTGCTGCGCAGCGGCCGCCAAGGCGCCAGCCTGCTGCTGGCCACCGTCCTGCGCGGCGCGGCCACCGCCATCATCCTGGCCCTGCTCGGCCTGCCCTGGAGCGCGGCCATCTTCATCGGCTCGATCCTGATCGCGGTGAACCCGGTGATCGTCAGCTCCATGGTGGCCGACGAAAACGCCAGCGGCACCTCGACCTTCGCCACCAACAACATGGTCGGCATCAGCAACCTGGTGGCCCTGCTGGCGCTGGGCCTGACCCTGGCATGGACCCGCAGCCACGGCGTCGACGCCACCGCCGGTTTCGGCGAAGAACTGGTGCGCCAGGGCGGCAAGCTGGTGCTGGGCGCGCTGATCGCCGTGTTCTCCTACGGCGTGTATGCGCTCGCCACCCGCCTGTGCAAGGTGCCCGCCACCATGCGCCCCGGCATGCTGCTGGCCGCGCTGCTGATCGACCTCGGCCTGTGTTCGATATCGGCCGCCAGCGCCCTGCTCTCGCTGCTGCTGATGGGCGTCCTGCTGCGCAACGTCGAGAAGCGCGACAACGTGTTCCAGGCCCAGCTCAAGACGGCCCAGGACATCGGCTACGTGCTGCTGTTCCTGATGTCGGCCGCCCTGGTCGACCTGCGCCTGGTGCTGGAAGGCTGGATCTGGGTCTCGGCCTGCGTGGTGTTCGCGGTGCGCATCGCCGCCACCCGCGTCGCGCTGTGGCCGGCCACTGCCTGGAGCGAGCGCAAGAAGCATGCGATGGCCTTGTCGATGTGCTCCCTGGTGAGCTACGGCGGGCTGGTGGTCGACAACTCGCTGAACGCCTATACCGGCCTGGATCCGTCGTCCACCGCCGTCATGAACATCCTGCTGGCGCTGAACGTGCTGCTGGCGCCCGGCCTGACCTGGCTGGGCCTGCGCCTGGCGGGCGAAACCTACCGAGGAGGTGCCCAATGAATGGACCAACGACTGGACTCTTGATCAACGAAGAAGCGATCGGCGCGCCGAGCGCCGACGAACAGGCGCGTGCCGTGTCTGGAGAAGGCCCGGCCTTCCTGCCCGACTTCAAGCCCTCGACCCTGGGCACCATGGGCATCGAGCTCGAGCTGATGGTGCTCGACCGCCTGACCTTCGACCTGTTCCCGGCCGCGCCGGACATCCTGCGCCTGCTCGACAAGCAGGACAAGCCCTGGGTCCACACGCCGGAGATCACCACCTCGATGCTGGAGGTGGCGACCTCGATCCTGCAGTCCTTCGACGAGGCGGCGGGGCAGCTGGAGCACATCCGCAGCACGGTGCAGCGCGCGGCCTTCGAAGTCGGCGCCTCGATCTCGGGCGGCGGCGCGCATCCCTTCCAGAAGTGGAACGAGCAGCGCATCTATCCCAAGGAACGCTACTTCGCCTCGGAGCGCAAGTTCGGCTACCTGGCCAAGCTGTTCACCGTGTTCGGCATGCATGTGCACATCGGCGCCGGCACCGCGGACGAGGCGACCCGGCTGTGCGCCTGGCTGACCCAGCGCGCGCCCCTGTTCATCGCGCTGTCGAGCAATTCGCCCTGCTGGCAGGGCGAAAGCTCGGGCTTCTGCAGCTCGCGCAGCAATGTGGTGAGCGCCTTCCCGATGAGCGGCATCCAGCCCGAGCACATCCGCAGCTGGCAGGACTTCCGCGAGCATTTCGACCGCCTGGCCGCGCACGGCATCGTCAAGAGCATCAAGGATTTCTACTGGGACGTGCGGCCCAAGCCGGAATACGGCACCATCGAACTGCGCGTGCTGGACACGCCGCTCAAGCCGATCTACGCGGCGGCGCTGGCCTGCTATGCGCGCGAGCTGTGCCTGGAGTTCGCCGCCCAGCCGGGGCGCTGGCCGTCGAACGGCAGCCGCGAGTTGTACACCTGGAACCGCTTCATCGCGGCGCGCGACGGCGTGGGCGGGGAGTGGATCGATCCGGAGAACGACAAGGCGGTGCCGATCGCCGAGGCGGTGCGGGCCGACCTGACGCGCCTGAAGCTGCGCTCGCAAGATCCGGGCTTCGGCAAGGCCTGCGAAGTGATCGAGCAGCTGATGAAGGATGGTGGCCAGGCAGGCTGGCTGCGCGCCCACCTGGACGCGGGCGGCGGGATGAACGACCTGGCGCGCATGGCCAGCGAGCTGTTCGAGAGCGCCAGCGTATAAACACCGTCGCCCCGGCGGAGGCCGGGGCCCAAGTTCTGCATAAGCTAACCAAACGCTCAACTTGGACCCCGGCCTCCGCCGGGGCGACGTTCTACTGCTAACTGAAGAATTACTTGCGTCCGGCTTTTGGCTTGCTCTTGATGGTCGACAGGATCGACGGCTTGGACTTGGACGACGCGGCAACCACCGCCGCCGGCGCACGCTCGACGCGCACCTGCACTTTGTCGCGGCCGCGCTTGCCCATCTCGCGCTCCGGCATCGGCGCACCCGGCATGCGCTTGCGGTCGCGCGTGACGACATGCTCGGGCGCGAACTCGGCGCCCGCCGGCGGAATCAGGTGGCGTTCGCCGGTGCCGATCAGGTCCGAACGGCCCATGCGCTTCAGGGCGTCGCGCAGGATCGGCCAGTTCTCCGGATCGTAGTAGCGCAGGAAGGCCTTGTGCAGCTTGCGCACCTTGCCGCTCTTGGCCGTCTCGACCACTTCCGATTCTTCCGTCACCTTGGCCAGCGGGTTCTTGCCCGAGTGGTACATGGTGGTCGCCATCGCCATCGGCGTCGGCGTGAAGGTCTGCACCTGGTCCAGCTTGAAGTTGTTCTTCTTCAGCCACAGGGCCAGGTTCAGCATGTCCTCGTCGGTGCAGCCCGGGTGGGCGGCGATGAAGTAAGGGATCAGGTACTGCTTCTTGCCCGCCTCCAGCGAATACTTGTCGAACAGGCGCTTGAATTCGTCGTAGGCGCCGATGCCCGGCTTCATCATCTTCGACAGCGTGCCCTGCTCGGTATGCTCCGGCGCGATCTTCAGCAGGCCGCCCACGTGGTGGGTCACCAGCTCCTTGACGTATTCCGGCGAACGCACCGCCAGGTCGTAGCGCAGGCCCGAGCCGATCAGGATCTTCTTGATGCCGGGGATCGCGCGCGCCTTGCGGTACAGCGAGATCAGCTTGCTGTGGTCGGTGCCCAGGTTGCTGCAGATGGTCGGATAGACGCAGGACAGGCGGCGACAGGATTCCTCGATCTTCTTGTCCTTGCAGGCCAGCCGGTACATGTTCGCGGTCGGGCCGCCCAGGTCGGTGATGGTGCCGGCGAAGTTCTTGGTGGTGTCGCGGATCAGTTCGATCTCGCGCAGGATCGAGGGCTCCGAGCGGCTCTGGATGATACGGCCTTCGTGCTCGGTGATCGAACAGAAGGTGCAGCCGCCGAAGCAGCCGCGCATGATGTTGACCGAATAGCGGATCATTTCCCAGGCCGGGATATGGGCCTTGCCATAGCTCGGGTGCGGGGCGCGCGCGTACGGCAGGTCGTAGACGTTGTCCATCTCGTCCATGGCCAGGGGCAGCGGCGGCGCGTTCAGCCACACGTCGCGGTCGCCGTGCTGCTGCACCAGCGCGCGCGCATTGCCGGGGTTCGACTCCAGGTGGAACACGCGCGAGGTGTGCGCGTACATCACCGGGTCTTCGCTCACGGTCTCGAAGGACGGCAGGCGCACCACGGTCTTGCGCGCCTTTTCGCGGGCGGCGGCCTGGCGCTCCTCGCGCGTCATGATGACCACCGGCTTCACTTCCGGTTCCGGCTTGGCGTTCTCGGTGGCGCAGGCCTTGGTGTCTTCCTGGGCCATCGCATACGGATTCGGATGCGTGTCGACGCGGCCCGGCACGTCGACACGGGTCGAATTGTGCACGCTCCACTCTTCGTCCGGCAGCCAGCCGTGCGGCACCAGGAAGGCGGTGCCGCGCAGGTCGCGGATGGTCTTGATGTTCTCGCCCGCGGCAATGCGGCGGGTGAGGTCGACCAGCGCGCGCTCGGCATTGCCGAAGATGAGCAGGTCGGCCTTCGATTCGAACAGCACCGAGCGGCGCACCTTGTCCGACCAGTAGTCGTAATGGGCGATACGGCGCAGCGAGGCCTCGATGCTGCCGGCGATCACCGGCACGCCCGGGAAGGCTTCGCGGGCGCGCTGGCAATAGACCGTCACGGCGCGGTCGGGGCGTTTGTTCGGCTCGGCGTTCGGGGTATAGGCGTCGTCGGAACGGATCTTGCGGTCGGCCGTGTAGCGGTTGACCATCGAGTCCATGTTGCCGGCGGTAACGCCCCAGTACAGGTTGGGCTTGCCCAGTGCGCGGAAGGGCTCGACCGAGGTCCAGTCCGGCTGGCTGATGATGCCCACGCGATAGCCCTGCGCTTCCAGCAGGCGGCCGACCAGCGCCATCCCGAAGCTCGGGTGGTCGATGTAGGCGTCGCCCGTGATCAGGATGATGTCGCACGAATCCCACCCGAGCTTGTCCATTTCGGCACGGGACATCGGGAGGAAAGGCGCGGCGGGAGCGCGGCTGGAACGCTTGGGAACGCTCGCGAAAAGATTGGCTGGGGAGTTCATTGGCCGGTATTTTACCGGAAAACCGTCTCCGGGACGCCGATCGCCCCGGAAAATGGCTTAACTATCAATGACTTGTGGCATTAATGCCAGCTTAGATGCCCATGTTCGACAGAATATTGCCGAGCTCGCGCAGGCCGCTCGCGACGTTCGGATGGCGCACATTGAAGCGGGCCGCCAGCTCCTGGGTGCGCGAGGAAAGGCCGAAGGTATTGTGGTCGAGTTCCTGCTCGGCGCGGCGTTCCAGCACCTTGTCGATGTCGCCGTCGAGCTGGCGCAGCAGGGTTTCCAGTTCCGGGTCGACGTCGTCGGTTTCCTGCAGGTGGCGATGCAGGGTGCGCAGGTGCGCTTTCAGGATTTCGTCGTTGTCGTTTTGCATCGTGTCCTCCGGTGGTGAGCACGATTCATTGTACGGCAAGGTGGGCCGGGGCCGTACACGACTGCGGTTGAGTGTGTGGTGTTTATAGAAACTTGGGTCCCCGCCTGCGCGGTGACCCAAGTTTGCCAGCAGGCTACAAACGCCTTACTTGGCCGTCAACCCGCGACGCTCCAGCAGCGGCTCCACCTTCGCATCACGCCCGCTGAAGTTGCGGTACATCTGCATCGCATCGATGGTGCCGCCACGCGACAGCAGGGTCTTGCGGAAGTGGTCGCCGTTCTTGCGGGTCAGGCCGCCGTTTTCCTTGAACCAGTTGACGGTGTCCGCGTCCAGCTTCTCGGCCCACAGGTAGCCGTAGTAGCCGGCCGAGTAGCCGCCCGAGAAGGTGTGCGAGAAGTAGGTGCTGCGGTAGCGCGGCGGCACCAGGGCGAAGTCGACACCGGCCTTCTTCAGCGCCTCGGCTTCAAAAGCCAGAACGTCGGTCGGGATCTGGTCGGGCGACAGCTGGTGCCAGGCCTGGTCCAGCAGCGAAGCCGCCAGGTACTCGGTGGTGCGGAAGCCTTCGTTGAACTGCTGCGAGGCTTGCACCTTGTCCAGCAGTTCCTTCGGCATCGGCTCGCCGGTCTGGTAATGCCTCGCGTAGTTGGAGAGGACCTCCGGCCAGGCCATCCACATCTCGTTCACCTGCGACGGGAACTCGACATAGTCGCGCGGCACGCGCGAACCCGAGAAGCGCGGGTACTTCACGTCCGAGAACATGCCGTGCAGGGCGTGGCCGAATTCGTGGAAGGTGGTGCGCACTTCGTCATAGGTCAGCAGGGTCGGCTCGCCCGCAGCCGGCTTGGCCACGTTCAGGTTGTTGGCGATGACCGGCTTGGTGCCCAGCAGGTGGCTCTGGCCCACCCAGGCATTGGCCCAGGCGCCGCCGCGCTTGTTCGAGCGCGCATACGGGTCGAAGGTGAAGATCGCCAGCTGCTTGCCATCGTGGTCGAACACGTCGAACACGCGCACGTCCTCGTTATAGGTCGGCAGGTCCTTGCGCTCCTTGAAGCTGATGCCGAATTCCTTGTTGGCGGCGAAGAACACGCCGTCCTGCAGCACGCGGTTCAGCTCGAAGTAAGGCTTGAGCTGGCTGGCGTCGAAGGCGTAGCGCTGGGCGCGCACCTTGTCGCTGTAGAAGCCCCAGTCCTGCGCGGCGGCCTGGAAACCGCCTTTCTCGGCGTCGATCACCTTCTGGATTTCAAGCGCTTCCTTGCGTGCGTTGTTCACGGCCGGCTTGGCGAATTCGGCCAGCAGGCTGTTGACGGCCTTGGTGTTCTTGGCGGTCTGGTCTTCCAGGTTGTAGGCCGCGTGGTTCGGATAGCCCAGCAGCACGGCGCGCTCGGCGCGCAGCTTGGCGATCTTCAGCACGGTGTCGCGGGTGTCGAACTCGCCGCCGCGGTTGCCGCGCGCCAGCGAGGCGGCCAGCAGCTTCTCGCGGGTGGCGCGGTTGGTCAGTACCGACAAGCCGGCCTGCTGGGTGGTGTTCACGACCGGGATCACGAACTTGCCATCCAGGCCGCGCTTCTTGGCTTCAAGAGCGGCGGCGTCGATCGCCTTGTCCGACAGGCCGGCCAGCTCTTCGCGGGTGTCGACCACCAGCGCCGACGCATTCGCTTCCTTCAGGGTGAACTGCGCGAACTGGGTCTGCAGGGCGGCCAGCTGGGCGTTGTAGTCCTTCAGCTTGACCTTGTCGGCGTCGGAGAGCTTGGCGCCGGCGCGCACGAAGTCGGTGTGGTAGCGCTCGAGCAGGTACTTCGACTCGGCGTCCAGTTTCAGGCTGTTGCGCTTGTCGTACAGGGTCTTGATACGCTGGTAGAGCTTCGGGTTCAGGCGGATCGCGTCGCCGTGGGCGGCCAGCTTGGGCGCCAGTTCCTTGCTCAGTGCGATGATGCTGTCGTTGGTGTAGGAGCCCGACAGGGTGCCGAAGGCGGCGCTCACGCGGTCCAGCAGGCGGCCCGAGCGCTCCATGGCGACGATGGTGTTCTCGAAGGTCGGCGCGGCCTTGTTGTTGGCGATCGCCTCGACCTCGAGGGCCTCCACGCGCATGCCCTCGGCGAAGGCCGGCGCGAAGTGCTCGTTGCGGATCTTGTCCCAGGCCGGGTAGTTGAACGGCAGGCTGCTTTCCTTGGCGAAGGGATTCGACGCCTCCAGCTGGGAAGCGGGGGCGGCCCAGGCGGGAGCCAGTGCGGCGGCGCCGGCAGCGGCGGCGGCAACGAGCAGGATGTGTGGACGGTTCATGGTGTCTCTATGTGATATGGGTAGGACGAACGACACGCCGCCCCGGCGCCGCTTGTGGCGGCGCAGGGGCGGTGCGAAGGATTAGTTGCCGGTCAGGCCGCGGCGCTCCAGCAGCGGCTCGATGATCGGGTCGCGGCCGCGGAAGTTGCGGAACAGGTCCATCGCGTCGGCGGTGCCGCCGCGCGACAGCAGGGTCTTGCGGAAGTGGTCGCCGTTCTTGCGCGACAGGCCGCCGTTCTGCTTGAACCACTCGACGGTGTCGGCGTCCAGCTTTTCGCTCCACAGGTAGGCGTAGTAGCCGGCCGAGTAGCCGCCGTTCATCGAGTGCGAGAAGTAGGTCGTGCGGTAGCGCGGCGGCACCGGCGCGAAGTCGGCGCCCGCATCCTTCAGCGCCTTGGCTTCGAAGGCCAGCACGTCGGTCGGGATCTCGCTCGGCGTGAGCTGGTGCCAGCGCTGGTCGATCAGCGAGGCGGCCAGGTATTCGGTGGTCAGGTAGCCCTGGTTAAACTTCTTCGAGGCGACCACCTTGTCCAGCAGTTCTTTCGGCATCGCGGCGCCGGTCTTGTGGTGCCTGGCGTAGTTGCTGAGAACCTCAGGCCAGATCGCCCACATCTCGTTGACCTGGGACGGATACTCGACGAAGTCGCGCGGCACGCTGGTGCCCGAGAAGTGCGGGTACTTCACGTTCGAGAACATGCCGTGCAGCGCGTGGCCGAACTCGTGGAAGGCGGTGCGCACTTCGTCGTAGGTCAGCAGGGTCGGCTCGCCGGCGGGCGGCTTCGGGATGTTCAGGTGGTTGCCCACCACCGGGCGGCGGTTCAGCAGGGTCGACTGCGACACGTATTCGTTCATCCAGGCGCCGCCCTGCTTGTTGGCGCGCGCATAGGGGTCGAACAGGAAGATCGCCAGCTGCTTGCCGTCGTGGTCGAACACGTCGAACACGCGCACGTCCGGGTCGTACACCGGCAGGTCCTTGCGTTCCTTGAAGGTGATGCCGAATTCCTTGGTGGCGGCGAAGAACACGCCGTCGACCAGCACGCGGTTCAGTTCAAAATAGGGACGCAGCTGGTTCTCGTCGAAGTTGTAGCGGGCGGCGCGCACCTTGTCCTGGTAGATCGGCCAGTCCCAGGAGGCGATCTGGAAACCGCCTTTCTCGGCGTCGATGACCTTCTGGATCTCGGCCGCTTCCTTCTTCGCGTTGTTCACGGCCGGGCCGGCCAGTTCGCCCAGCAGCTTGTTGACGGCGGCCGGATTCTTGGCGGTTTCCAGTTCCTGCGAATAGGCCGCGTAGTTCGGGTAGCCCAGCAGCGCGGCGCGCTCGGCGCGCAGCTTGACCAGGCGCAGCACCAGCTCGCGCGCATCGAATTCGCCGCCGCGGCTGCCGCGGTTGAGCGATGCCTGCATCAGGCGCTCGCGGGTGGCGCGGTTGGTCAGCGTGGCCAGCGCAGGCTGGCTGCTGGTGTTGACGATGGCGATGGCGTACTTGCCCTTCTGGCCGCGCTTTTCCGCTTCGGCGGCGGCGGCGGCGATCTCGGCTTCCGACATGCCGGCCAGCTCCTCGCGGCTGCCCACGACCAGCGCCGAGGCATTGGCTTCCTTCAGCACGCGCTGCGAGAATTCCGACTGCAGCGAGGCGATCTCGCCGTTGTAGGCCTTCAGCTTCTGCTTGTCGGCATCCGACAGATTGGCGCCGGCGCGCACGAATTCCTTGTACACGCGCTCGAGCAGGTGGTTCGACTCGGCGTCCAGCTTGAGGCTGGCGCGCTTGTCATGCAGGGTCTTCACGCGCTGGAACAGCTTCGGGTTCAGGTAGATGGCGTCGTTGTGCGCCGCCAGCTTGGGCGACATCTCGCGGTCGATGGCGTCCAGGCGGTCGTTGGTGTTGGCGGTCTGCAGGTTCGAGAACACGGCCGACACGCGGCCCAGCAGCTGGCCGGAACGCTCCATGGCGACGATGGTGTTGGCGAAGCTCGGCGCGGCCTTGCTGTTGGCGATCACGTCCACTTCGCGCAGCTGCTCGCGCATGCCGGCGGCGTAGGCGGGCAGGAAATGCTCGTCCTTGATCTTGTCGAAAGCCGGGTAGTTCAGCGGCAGGCTGCTTTGCTTGGCGAACGGGTTGGAGGCGTCGAGGGCGGCTGCGCTGGGAGCGGCGACCGCCGCGTGCGCCAGTGCGATGCTGGCTGCAAGGATGAGCAGTTGTGGACGGTTCATGAGATCTTTCTCGGACTCTTAGGGAAGGAGCTGCCGGGCAAGCTCGACAGCTGTGCGCGGAGATCATAGCAGGCTTATATGCAGGTCGTCACATGAAAAGAGGTATGCACACGACATGTCCGGACATCCCGTATTTACGGGCGTAATGACGCGTATGGACAGCGCGAATACGCGCCGTGTTAGCATCCGCCGGCCTCCCATTTTTTTGATTCCATGGACGCTGACAACCACTCCTACGACGCCATCGTGGTCGGCACCGGCCCCGGCGGCGCCAGCGTGGCGCGCGAACTGGCGCGCGCCGGCAGCCGCATCCTGATCCTCGAACAGGGCGGCGCTGCGCCGCTGGCCGGCACCTTGACCCAGATGGCGGCCATGGCGGCCGTCCCCGGACGCGGCGCCTTCGTGCACCGCGACGCCTCGCTGCTGGTCGGCGGCGCCACCCTGGGCGGCAGCACGGCGGTGAATTTCGCCACCGCCGCCCCGCCGCCCGGCGCCATGTTCGCGGCCCACGGCATCGACCTGGACCCATACATCGCCGCGCTGCGCGCCGAGCTGCCGATGGCGCCCCTGCCGGACCACCTGGTGGGCCCGATGGCCGCGCGTATCGCCGAGGCCGCGCGTGCCGCCGGCTTCGCATGGCGCAAGCTGGACAAGATGATCCGGCCGCAGTCCTGCCGCAGCGGCTGCTGGCGCTGCGTCTACGGCTGTCCCTTCGGCGCCAAGTGGACGGCGCGCGACTTCGTCGAGGAAGCCCGGCGCGACGGCGCGGTACTGGCGTCCGGCAGCCGGGTGCTGCGCGTGCTGGTGGAGGAAGGCCGGGCGCGCGGCGTGGAATTCGTGCGCGGCGGCCAGGCGCAGGTGGCCAGGGCGCCGCTGGTGGTGCTGGCCGGGGGCGGCATCGGCAGCCCGCGTATCCTGCACCGGTCCGGCCTGGGGCCGCGCCATGCGCCCTTCTTCAGCGATCCGGTGGTGGCGGTGATGGGCAGCGTGGAGGATCTCGACGGCGGCGCCGAGGTGCCGATGGCGGCCGGGGCGCACTTCGCGGAACAAGGCATCGCGCTGGCCGACCTGACCCTGCCGCGCCCGATGTACCAGGCCTTCGCGGCCCAGGTGGGCCGCTTCGACCGCCTGCTGGCGCACCGGCGCACGCTGTCGGTGATGGTCAAGATCCGCGACGAGATCGGCGGCGCGGTCGGCCAGCGCTGGGCGGACAAGCGGCTGGCGCCGGCCGACAAGGACAAGCTGCGGCGCGGAACGGAAATGGCGCGCGCCATCCTGCGCCAGGCGGGGGCGCGCAATGTGTTCAGTACCTGGCATTTCGCGGCGCATCCGGGCGGCAGCGTGCGTATCGGCGCGGGGGTGGATGCGGGGCTGGAAACGGGAACGCCGGGGCTGTTCGTGTGCGATGCCTCGGTGATTCCGGAACCGTGGGGCTTGCCGCCGACGCTGACTTTGCTGGCGTTGGGGAAGCGATTAGGACAGCAGCTGGCGGCACGCTGACAATCTTTTTGCCGTTAGCAGAGAGACCGTCGTTCCGGCGAAGGCCGGAACCTAAGTTTGCATGCAAAACGGCTGCGCGACGAACTTGGGTTCGGCCTTCGCCGGAACGACGTGCTGGCGGCACGGGCTGACGACCACAGATCAGTAATGCGGCGGTCTTTCGTTCAGGGGAGTCTGCCGCCCATCCTGCAAGCTGCGGACATGTTCGGCGAGCTTGGCCACCATCACTTCGAGCTGGTCGATGCGGCGGCCCTGCTGGTAGATGGTCTGGTTCAGCGTCTCCACCAGGTCTTCCTGGTGGGCGAGCTTGATTTCGATATCGACGAAACGGTCTTCGTGGTCCATGGCGCCTCCGGCGGCAAAGCCGGCATTATGCCAGCCCTGCCGCCGGGCAGTGCTTAACCGAAGGGGATGTAGTCCATGCCCTTGGCGACGATGTCGATCACGTTGCCCTGGTTTTCCGGGCTTTCGCTGAAGGCCATCAGGATCTGCGCGCGGCTGTGATGCTTGATCACGTCGACCCAGTAGGCCTTGCCGCCGGCGTCCGGTTCGCGGTTCAGGACGTTGTCGTAGAGCTCGATGACGAACTGTTCGTCGGTCAGGTTCTTGCCGTACAGGGTCTCGAACTCGACGGTGCCGTCCGGGGCCTTGATGGTCATGAACTCGTTGGCCATGCGCATCAGGTCGGTGCCGCTTTCCATGCGCTGGATCCAGTAGCCCATGCCGCCGATGTCGGGAGCGCGGTCGAACACCGCCTGGTAGAGGCGGAAGATCTGGCCGGCGACGCCGTCGTCGTCGATCGCCTTCCAGCCGTCGGCGAACTGCAGGCGCTCGACGCCGATCACGGTGTCGGTGCCGCCGCCGCCGACATTGTCGGTCACGGTATAGCCCCAGGCGGCCTTGGCGACGGTGTAGTTGGCCTTGTTGCCGCTGAAGACGGCGACGTCGGTGCCGGCGCCGCCGGTCGCGGCGGTGCTGCCGTCGCCCATGGTGAAGACGTCCTTGCCCGCGGTGCCGTTCTGGTAGCCGGCGTTCGCGATCGCCACATTCAGGTAGCTGCCGGCCGCAGTGGAGTTGTCGGCCTGGTCCTTCGACACCACGCTCACCTGGAAGTTACCGTTCGGCAGAGGGGCCGCGGTGTGGCTCCAGGTGCCGTCGGCGCCGACGGTCGCGCTGCCGAAGCGCTGGACCGTGGTGTCGTCGACGATGTAGAGCTGCATGGTGGTGCCGACTTCGCCGGTGCCGCTGAACACGGGGCGGTTGTCGCCGCTGACCTGGACCACGCTGCCGGTCGGGACGGTCGGCGCGGTCGCGTCGACGTTGAAGTCCACGGTGGCGCTCGGCGCCGAGGTGTTGCCGGCGGCATCGGTCGCGGTCGCGTGGACGGTGTAGCCCATGCCATCCGGGAAGTCGATCGAGGATTCGGCCTTCCACAGCCCGTTCTGGTCGGCCACCACGGTGGCGATCAGGGTGGTGCCGGAATAAACCTTCACCGTCGAGCCAGCCTCGGCCGCGCCGGTCATGCCGGGCTTGCTGCCGCGGGCGTAGTTGAACTGGTTATGCGTCACCACGAAGGTCGGGGCCGCCGGCGCGACCGTATCGACCACGGCCGCGCGCTGGACCGTCATGTCCGAGAACTTCAGCTGCTCCACCGAGCGCAGCGTGTCCACGCCCTCGGCGCTGCTGCTCACCTGCAGGGCGCCGTCCGCCAGGTTGGCGAACGTATAAGCGCCGCGTGCGCCGCCAAAGACCATCGTATCCGTACCTTCTCCGCCGTCGATCATGTCATTGCCTCCGTTTCCTTGTAAGGTGTCGTCGTAACGCGTTCCCGTGAGGGTGTCCGCGCGATTGGTTCCAGTGATGTAGCGGGCGCCGGTGACGCTGTTGACGCCGAGCGCGCCGCGCAAGCCGTCTCCGCCATACAGCCAGTTCAGGGCTGCGATGTCGTAGGGGCTGAACGTCGAATGAGCACCGCCGGTCATGTTGTAGGACAGCAGGGTGTTGTTGGTGTTGTCCTCGGAACTGGGCAGGACGGTGCTGTTTTCGGGTTCGGTTTCGAACGGGTGCTTGAGGCCGAGCGCGTGACCCAGCTCGTGCAGCAGGGTCTCGTAGCCGGCGCCGCCCGGGGTCAGGTTCTGGTTCTGCGCCCGGAATTCCACATTGTCGAGATAGACGTAGGCATCGACGTTATATTCGCTCAGGGTCGTGCCGCTGTAGCTGTACGGCGAAGTCCAGCTGCACAGGCCCGTGGTGCGGTAGTCCGCGATGTCGATATTGCAGAGATGGATGTGCGCACTGTCGCCGGATGCCGTCTCGACGAAGGAAATACCGGTCGTCTGCTGCAGGTAGCTGAACGCGTCGCGCGCGGCAGCCTGCTGGGATGCCGAGAACGCTTCCTGTCCGCTCTTGCCGCTCTCGTTGCCGGAGGCAATCGAGAAGGTGTAGTAGATCGTGTTCGCCGTGCCCGTCAGATAGTTCCAGTCGGGTCCTTTGTCGAGCAAGGCATCGATGTGCTGCAGGCCCGACAAGGGGGTGGTCAGTATTTCCGAAACGGTTGCCATCTTGACTCTCTTTGACTGTCGATTTGACTGTCGTTTTAACTATCTCTCAATGTTGAAACAGTGCAATAATCTTGCACCAATTCGCTAAGAGAAAGTATTTCCTGCTCAACAGTTGAAGTCAAATGGGAATTTCAATCGTGCGCACCCCTTGCCACCTCATCAAGGCTGGCGCACAACGTTCTCGAGGGCTTTTATTTTCTTGTCAACTAGGCACGGGCTTAGGTGTTGTCAATAATGCCTTCAAGTTCGCCAGGCGTTCCTTGGGACTGAGCACTTCAGTTTCTTTCGGCGGGGCGTCGCCGACGTCGAGCTGCATCTCCTTGATGAAGCGCGAAGGGTCGCAATTGACCAGTTCGCCGGCGCGCTTGCGGCGCTTGCACCAGGTGACGTGCAGGGTGCGCTGGGCGCGCGTGATGCCGACGTACATCAGGCGCCGCTCCTCCTGGATGCGGGCCGCGATCGACTCGACCGAATCGTCCGGATCGCCCTTGTGCGGCAGGATGCCTTCCTCGCAGCCGACCAGGTACACATGCGGATACTCCAATCCTTTGGAGGCGTGCAGGGTCGACATGCGCACCGCGTCCTGCTCCTCGTCCTGGCCTTCGAGCATCGACATCAGGGCCACCATCTGGGTTAGTTCCAGCAGGTTCTTTTCTTCGCCATCGCGGTCGCGTCCGCCGCGGCCGCGTTCCTTCAGCCAGTTGGTGAACTCGAGCACGTTCTGCCACTTGGCCTGGGCCGCGCGGTCGTCGAAGTTCTCGTACAGGTAGTGCTCGTAGTTCATCTCCTTCATCATGTCGTCGAGCACCTCGGCCGCGTTGTCGCCGCTGCCCGAGGGGCCGGGGCGGGTGGCGCGGTCTTCCAGCTCCAGCATGAAGCGGCAGAAGTCGCGCAGCGGCGCCAGCTGGCGCTCGGCCAGCTTGGCTTCCAGGCCGCCCTTGCGCGCGGCCTCGAACAGCGAGCAGTTCCACTGCTTGGAGAATTCGCCCAGGGTTTCGAGCGTGGCCATGCCGACCCCGCGCTTCGGGGTCGTGACGGCGCGGATGAAGGCCGGGTCGTCGTCCTGGTTCGCGATCAGGCGCAGGTAGGCGATGATGTCCTTGATCTCGGCCTTGTCGAAGAAGCTCTGGCCGCCCGACATGGTGTAGGGGATGCGTTCCTTGCGCAGGGCCTGCTCGATCACGCGCGCCTGGTGGTTGCCGCGGTACAGGATCGCGTAGTCGGACCACTTGTTCTTGCGCTGGAAGTGGTCGGCCGAGATCATGATCGCCACCTGGTCGGCTTCCTGGTCGTCGTTCTGCATGCCCAGCACATTGATCGGCTCGCCCAGGCCGTGCTCGGACCACAGCGACTTCTCGAACAGCTTCGGGTTGTTGCCGATGACGGCGTTGGCCGCCTGCAGAATGCGGGTGGTGGAGCGGTAGTTCTGCTCCAGCTTGATGACGCGCAGGTCGGGGAAGTCGACCTGCAGGGTCTTCAGGTTTTCCACCGAGGCGCCGCGCCAGGCGTAGATGGCCTGGTCGTCGTCGCCGACGGCGGTGAACATCGGCTTCTTGCCCAGGCCCGTCACCAGCAGCTTGACCAGCTCGTACTGGCAGGTATTGGTGTCCTGGTACTCGTCCATTAGAAGATAGCGCAGGCGGCGCTGCCAGCGGTCGCGGATCGGTTCGTTATTGCGGAACAGTTCCACCGGCAGGCGGATCAGGTCGTCGAAGTCGACCGCCTGGTAGGCCTGCAGGGTCGCCAGGTAGCTGCGGTAGACGCGCCCGGCCATGGCCTCGTCCTCGTCGCGCGCGTTGCGGATCGCGTCCTCGGGGTCGACCAGGCCGTTCTTCCACAGCGAGATCGCGTTCTGGATGCGGCGGATTTCCTGCTTGTCGGTGGTCAGCGCCAGGTCGGAGACGATGGTGTAGCAGTCGTCGCTGTCCATGATCGAAAACTTGTCCTTCAGGCCGACTCCGGCCGCTTCCTGGCGCAGGATCTTGACGCCCAGCGAGTGGAAGGTCGAGACGGTGAGCTGCTTGGCCTGCTTGGGCTGCTTGAGCAGCTTGGCGATGCGCTCCTGCATCTCGAGCGCGGCCTTGTTGGTGAAGGTGAGCGCGGCGATGGTGCGCGGATCGTAGCCGCGGTCTTCGATCATGTATGCGATCTTCTGGGTGATCACGCGGGTCTTGCCCGAGCCGGCGCCGGCCAGCACCAGGCATGGGCCGTCGAGATAGAGCACGGCTTCGCTCTGCGGCCCGTTGAGGCCGAATTTTGGTGCGTTGGACATGGGAAAGTTTCAGGAAGGCAGGCCGATATTTTAACGATCCGGCTGTCATGTGGAGCGATGCACAAAAGAAAAAATCTCGAGCTAGACAGGAATGCAACACTCTCGGTCCGGCGGCGGTGCGCGCGATGGAGTACCATTCGGTCTTTGGGGCGGCCGGGAGCCGGGCGCCCGCGCTTTTGAGGACGCTTTCACATGAAATTCGAACATCTTGTCGAGATCAACGATCCGATGAATCCGCTGGTGGACACCCTGACGCGCGAGCAGCTGTGGCGCGGCCTGGTGCTGCGCGCCGAATCGCCGATGATGTTCATGCCGCATCTGGACGAGTGCCAGATCCTGGACCGCGAAGCCGGCAGCTTCGGCCGCCGCCTGCGCTACGGCGAGCTGGTGATCGAGGACCGCGTGCACCTGACGCCGCTGCAGGAAGTGCGGGTCGACGTGCCGGCGCAGGGCGAAATCGCCGCTTCCAGCCTGCGCATGATCATCGAGTCGCCGACCAACGCGATGCTGCTGGTGCGCTTCTGCTACGACGACGGCACGGGCGAGCACACGGACGAAGCCAATGCGATGTACGACGAGTTCAAGAAGTCGGCGTACCAGGAGGCGGATATCGATACGGTGCGGATCGTGCGGCAGCTGGCGTCGGAGGGGAAGCTGGATGCGAGTTTGCTGAACTGAAGCTTCTGATCAACTGCTAGCCGTAAAACCGTCGTTCCGGCGAAGGCCGGAACCCAAGTTCTGCTTGCGTTCACACTGCTCAACGAACTTGGACCCCGGCCTTCGCCGGGGCGACGGTTTTAGGGCTAACGACGGAGTGTTACCGGACCTAGGTGCCCGGCTCCGTATCCGCCGGATCCGTCTCGCTTTCGCCTTTGGACAAGCAAGCCGCCAGGTCCCGCAGCGCCGTGCGCACGCCCTCCTCGATCACCGGGTGATAAAACGGCATCTCCAGCATCTTGTCGACCGTCAGCCGCATCTGCGCCGCCCACGACAGCGTATGCGCCAGGTGCTCCGCGCGCGGCCCGATCATCTCGGCGCCCAGGAACAGCCGGGTGCCGTATTCCCCGTACACCCTGAGCATTCCCTTGTTTTGCAACATGACGCGGCTGCGGCCCTGGTTCGTGAACGACACCTTGCCGATCGCGAACTTGCGCCGCCCGCCTGCGCACAAGGTCCGGTAGTCCTTGCCCAAGGTGGCGATATTCGGCTCCGTGAACGCGACCGCGATCGGCGTGCGGCGCAGCCCCGGACGCACGTCCGGATAGCGGCCCGCGTTGTCGCCGGCGATCTTGCCGTGGTCGGCCGCGTCGTGCAGCAGCGGGCGCTCGTTGTTGGCGTCGCCGGCGATGAAGATGTGGCTGTTCCCGCACTGCATTGTGCGCGCGTCGAACAAGGGAATGCCATCCTCGCCGCGCTCCAGGCCCGTGTGCTCGAGGCCGATGCCGTGCACATTGGGCGTGCGCCCCGCCGCCATCAGCACATACTGGAAGCGCTCCGTGGCTTCCTTGCCGAAGGCGTCGCTGACCGTCAGCGCCACCTCGCCCTCTTCCTGCACCGCCCTGACCACCTTCGACTGGAACTGGATGTCGAGCTCCTCGTTCAGCACCCGGCCAGCTTCGCGCAGCACTTCGGGGTCGGTGATGTGGGCGATGCTGCCGCCGCGCGCATAGAATTTGACGCGCACGCCCAGGCGGTGCAGGGCCTGGCCCAGTTCCAGGCCGATCACGCCGGTGCCGATCACGGCCACCGAGCGCGGCAGGTCGTCCCAATAGAACACATCGTCGCTGGTGACCACGCCCGGACCAACGTTCTCCAGCGCCGGCAGGCGCAGCGGGGCGGAACCGGTGGCGATCACGACGCGCGCCGCGTGGATCTCGGTATGCTCGTCCACCATCAGCGTATGCGGCCCCGTGAAGCGGGCATGGCCGCGCAGCTTGTCTTCGTCGGGGATGGCGTCCACGCCTTCCAGCACGAAGCCGACGAAGCGGTCGCGCTCGCGCTTGACACGGTCCATCACGGCCGGCCCGTCGATGCGCACCTCGCCCGCGTGCACGCCGAATGGCGCGGAGTGCTGCATCGCGTGCGCCGCCTCGGCGGCCGCGATCAGGAGCTTGCTCGGCATGCAGCCCACGCGCGCGCAGGTGGTGCCGTACACGCCGCTTTCGATCACCACGGTGCGCGCGCCCTGCGCCGTCGCCGCCCGGTAGGCCGTCATGCCGGCGGTACCGGTGCCGATGATGGCGACGTCCACTTCCAGTTTGTTCATCCTGCCTCCGCTATGGTCGGGTCATGAGCGTGACGATACGCCATTTTCGCGGAGCCGGCAGGCGGCCTACTTGTAGAGGACCTCGAAGGTGTAATTCAGTTCGATCACGCTGTCCGCCGGGATGCCCTGCGGTTGCGGATAGCGCTTCAGGGCGCGGTCGCCGAGCTGGGTGACCGCCTTTTCGATGCTGCCGGCGATCTCCTTGCTGTCGCGGTCGCGCTTCCAGTTTCCGTTGATCAGGCCGACCATCGCAAATTCCTGCGAATCGTTCTTCTGGAGTTCGATGCGCGGTACGCCCGGCAGGAAGCGCAGGGTCAGTTTGCCGCCCATGGAATAGGCGGCCGCCATGTCGGGATACCGCAATTCGGAGGCGATGGTCATGATCACGCCGGCCGTGTAGTTGCAATAGGCGAGCCGCTCGGGCTTCCACGCGGACAGCTCGGCGACGAAGCGGTCGGGATCGTTGACGGCCTCCTTGGCGATGCGGCAGGCCGGGTCCCGGAACGAACGGGTTTTCGACGCCCACCACAGCGCGGCGGCCACGTCCGGGCCGTTGGCGGGATCGGCGTAGCCGGCGGCCAGGCGCTCGGCGCCGCGCGCCATCCCGGCCGCATGGGCCTGCGTGTAGAAGCCCACGGCGCGCGCCCAGTCGCGGCGTACGCAAATGCCATGGTCGTACATGGTCCCAGCCATCAGCGCGACCTCGCGGTATTCCTGTTTCAGCCCGTACTTGAGCCATTCCACTGCCTCGGTGCAGTCGCGCTCTTCGATCTTGAGGGTGATGTTGGTGACGACGCTCTCGCCCGGCGTCTCGACCACCGCCGCTACCGGCAGGGAGATCAAGGACAGCAGCAGGGGAAGGACGGCGCGGGCGGGACGATTGGGCATGGCTTATTCCGGTGTTGTATGTATTCCAGGCCGGCACTCTAGCAGCTTGTTGCGCCTGGATTCTCACACATCGTCACGGCGCCTCGCTTCCCGGCTACTTGTATTCGATCTCGAAGCTGTACTTCACCTGGACCAGGGCGCCCGCCGGAATGCCCTGCGGCTGCGGATAGCGCTTCAGGGCGCGGGGGGGGGGGGGGGCCCCCCCCCGGGGGGGGGGGGCGGGGGGCGGGGGGGGGTTTGGGGGGGGCG
>NZ_JAGPWD010000016.1 GCF_018119395.1 Massilia sp. ZL223 | reverse complement strand
CACCGGCTGGCCGCGCACGGCCGGGGGGGGGGGGCCCCCCCCCCCCCCGGGCCCCCCCGCCCCCGACCCCCCCCCCCCCCCCCCCCCCCCCCCCCCCCCGCCCCCGGGGGGGGGGGGGGGGTTGGGGGGGGGGGGGGCCCCCCCCCGGCGGGGGGGGGGGGGGCGGGCCCCCGCGCCTGGAGGGTGTTACAGCTTGCCGCGCAGGCCGAGGTAGAAGGTGCGGCCGTTCGAGTAGAAGGCGCGCGGACGGTCCTCGTTCTCGGCGTACATGCGGATCGTCTCGTTGGTGAGGTTGAGCGCATCGAAGGTCAGGGTCAGGCGCTCCGTCAGCTTCAGGTTGACCGAGGCCGCCACGTTCTTCATGCCGGCCACGTGCTGGCTGGCGCCGCGGTCCACGCCCGCCTTGTAGCGCGAGCGGTAGTTGTAGGCCAGGCGCGCCGAGAAGCGCTCGTTCTCGTAGTAGCCGGTGACGTTCCAGGTGTTCTTCGATGAGTTGAGCAGCTCGCCGCCGTCATCCAGTTCGCCGTCGGCGTGGGTGTAGTTCACCAGGGTGCCGAAGTTGTTCATGAAAGGCTGCTGCCAGCTCAGCTCCAGGCCCTTGTTGCTGCCGGTGGTGTTGAACGGCGACGTGATCTGGTACTCGGTCATGGCCGAGCGCTTGTTGTTGTAATAGGTGCCGGTCGAGGTGCCCTGGGCCACGATCGAGCGCAGGTCCATGTAGAACAGGCCGGCCGACAGCAGCGCCTTGGGCGCGTAGTACCACTCGGCGCCGATGTCGAAGTTGGTCGAACGCACCGGGTCCAGGTTGACGTTGCCGCCGCTGCCGCTCAGGGCGTCGTCGTTGAGCGAGACCGAGCCGCCCAGGGCGCTGTAGTCCGGACGCGCGATGGTCTTGGCGAGCGCGCTGCGCAGGGTCAGTTCCGGCGTCGCTTCGTACTTGAGGTTCACGCTCGGCAGGTAGTCGCGGTAGGTGCGCTTGAAGGTGGTCGGGGTGTAGGGACCGAAGGCCGAGCCGGTGATCGGGGCCGGGCCGCCCGGCAGGTTGACCACCGTGGTCTGGCGCGTCTCGACGGCGCGCAGGCCGAGGTTGCCGCTCCAGTCGGCGCCGCCGAAGTCCAGCATGCCGTACAGCGCCGCGGTCTTCTCGCCCACCTGGAATTCGTCCATCCAGTTGTGGCGCACCACGTAGTCGAGCAGGCGGTTGCCCGGGATCGCGCCCCACACGCCCAGCGCCGCGCCGTTATATTTGAAGTAGTTGGACGAGAGATTGCCGCCCAGGTCGTTGGCGAAGTCGGTCGGGTACATCTCGCCGTTCCACACCGGGCCCGGGTTGGTGAAGCCCAGCGGGCCCGGACGGGTTTCCAGCGGGTGTTCGGCAGTGCGGTGGTGGTCGGTCCAGCGCGCGCCGAAGCGGAAAGCCTGCATCAGCGGATGATCCAGGCGCCACTGGCCGTCGACCTGGGCGTACTTTTCCTGGTCGACCGACTGCGCCTCGCCGCCGCCGGCCCAGGCGGTGCTGCCCGGCGAGGTGGTGTTCCCGCCCGGGTAGCTGACCGAGGCCGGGGACAAACCGTTCAGCGCGTAGACCATGCCGCCGTCGACGTTGTTCTGGTAGAAGACGTCGTCGCGGTCCCAGCCTACGCCGTGGGTCTTGCCGACCTTGCCGGACAGGGTCAGGCGGTCGCTGACCTTCCACTTGCCGTTCAGGTCCAGGTACCAGGATTCGCCGCCGGCGTCCGGGCGGTAGATGTTGTCGACCTCGCCCGCGTTGCGATCGAAGCCCGCCGCCACCAGGGTGCCGTTGCGCACGACCGGGTTGGCCGGGATCAGGTTCATGCTGTTGATCGAGTTGGCCGGCGCGGCCAGCCAGTTGGTGTTCAGGTGCGGCGCTTCGAGCTTGGAATAGAAGCCGTTCAGGTCCACGCTCATGCCGGGCGCGGGACGCGCCTCGATGTCGAAGGCGCCGCCCCGGCGCTTCTTGGTCTGCTCGAACAGGCTGGCGCCGATGAAGGTCGGCACCACCACCCCGCGCAGCGAGGGATCGGCCACCGCCGCCGCGCTGGTGGCGCTGATCGGGGTGTAGCCGAGGATCTCCTGGCCGTCGCGGCGCACGGTAGCCTTCTCCGAGAAGGCCTGCACCAGCACGCCGAAGGTGCTGGCCGCGTTCTTCCAGCTCACCAGGCCGGACAGGTGCGGCTCGGCCTGATCGGACAAGTCGTTGTAGTTGGCCTGCACCGAGCCCTCCACCGTCAGCGGCTGGCGGAAGTCGAGCGGACGGCGGGTGATCACGTTGATGGCGCCGGACACGCCGCCTTCGACCAGGTCGGCGGTGGGGCTCTTCTGCACCACGATCGAGCCCACCAGTTCGGAAGGCAGCAGCGAGAAGCTGCTGGAGCGTCCCACGTTGCCGCCGATCTGGTTCAGCAGGAACCAGTCGCCGGTGCTGATCGCGTGGCCGTTGAACAGGGTCTGCTGCAGGCTGGGGCTGGTGCCGCGCAGGCTGACGCGGTCGTTCTCGCCGAAGCCGCCTTCGCCGCCGGCCGAGGACTGGGTGTTCACGCCCGGCAGGCGCTGGATGGCGTCGGCCACGTTCTTGTCGGGCATCTTGCCGATGTCCTCGGCCGTCACCACCTCGACCACGGCGTCGGCGTTGCGCTTCTGGCGCAGCGACTGCTCCAGCGCGGCGCGCACGCCCGTCACCACCACCGTCTGCGGCGCGGCGCCAGCCTGTTCCTGGGCCCAGCCCTGGCCTGAAGTCATCGCGCAAACCGCCACCGCGCCCGCGATCGCGGTGCGCTTGTACTGCCGTGCCATCCCTTGGTTCATGTGCTCTCCAAAACGTCGATATGTGTTTTTGTTCCGCCCTCCGTGCGCGGCAGCGCGGACGGTCGGCCTTCTTTTCTCATGGTGAGGCGCATTGTGGCGGCAGTTGCCGGCCGATGTTTGTCAAATCTTGCTATCACGCCGGGCGTTTTACACAGCGGACATCATCGCTGTCAGGTGTCATCTTTCTTTACAGCCTCACGAATTCGCACGGCTGTCGAAAAAATTTTTACAACAAAATCAAGGCGCTAAAAATCTGGCATGTTTGATGCTTAACTATTGGATTGTCCGCAGCGGAAATCCCGCTCGGCAACATGTTCGGGGTGATCCGGTTCCCGAAGTCCCGCGTCGCCCCGCAGTCCAACTCTTTCGGAGGCGTACTACATGAATAGATCAGTTCTGGTTGGCCTGGCGTTTGCCGGGCTCATGGGCACCGCGCAGGCGGACGTGTTGCTGAGCGAAGACTTCAATAATGTCGCGGCCTTGCCCGGCCAAGGCTGGGTATTCGACAACCAGAGCGATCCACCCGGCCCTGTCGCCACCTGGTTCCAGGGCACGCCGGAAATCTTCCCGGCCCACATGGGCGCACCCGAGGCCTACATCGCCTCCAACTTCAACGTCGCCGCGCCCGGCGGCATCATCGAGAACTGGCTGATCACGCCGGAGTTCTCGACCGAGATGAACGTCGAGGTCTCGTTCTACCTGCGCGCCGAAGCCTTCGAAAACTTCTTCGACCAGCTGGCCTTCGGCTTCAGCTCGGGCAGCGCCGACCTCGACGCCTTCACCCTGGCCGATCCGATCGTGGTGCCGACCGATGGCTGGACCCGCTTCACCGTCCAGCTGAGCGCCCAGGGCGCCGGCACCACCGGCCGCTTCGCCTTCGTGCACACGGGCAACGCCGACGACTCCAACTACGTCGGCCTGGACACGCTGAGGATCAATTCGGTGCCCGAGCCGACCACCCTGATGATCCTCGGGATCGGACTGGCGGGCGCGGCGCTCGTGCGGCGCCGCCGCATCTGATCAGGGGCCCGTCGCGCACACGGCAACAACTTGTCCGTAGTCCAACCAGGAGAATGTGATGTCACTGAAAGTGCAATCCTGCCGACGCCTGCTGGGCGCCGGCCTGGCCCTGCTCGCCCTGAGCGGCCAGGCGCTGGCCCAGCAAGAACAGTCCGCCCCGGCGGCCGACAACATCACCGTGGTGCGCGACGCCGAAACCGGCAAGCTGCGCGACGCCACCCCCGCCGAGCGCGCCGCGCTGCAGGCGTCGGGCGTGCGCCGCACCCTGCGCGCCGCGCCCCAGCCGGTGCTGCAGAAGTACCACGCCAGCGGCGCCCAGGGAGCGCGCCTGACCGACGACTTCATGAGCGCCGCGATGGCCGCGCGCAAGCCGGACGGCAAGCTCGAGACGCAATGCGTCGAGACCCATGGCAGCGACGCCAAGGCGGCTCCCCACAGCCACGCGCCCAACCTGGATCTGGAGTGATCATGACCGTCAAACCTGCTCATACCCTGGTCGCCCTCGCCTGCGCGTTCACCTGCTTCGCCGCCCAGGCGGCCAAGATCACCATCACCAGCCGCGACCCGGCCGGCATCGGCTTCAACGACCCGACCCCGGCGGCGCCGGTCGGCGGCAACATGGGCACCACGCTCGGCCAGCAGCGCATGAACGTGTACCGCTACGTGGCCGACATCTGGGAAAAGAACCTCGCCAGCGACATCGACATCGTCGTCAGCGCCGGCTGGGAACCGCTGAGTTGCACCGCCAGCAGCGCCGTGCTGGGCAGCGCCGGCGCCTGGAACATCTGGCGCGACTTCCCGAACGGCGTGCCGGGCACCTGGTACCCGCAAGCCCTGGCCAACAAGCTGGCCGGGACCAACCTCAGCGCCGGCACGCCGGACGACGGCAGCGGCTTCGGCAACGCCGACATCAAGACCCAGTTCAACATCAATCTCGGCAATCCCGACTGCCTGGCCGGCAGCCCCTTCTACCTCGGGCTGGACGGCAATGCCGGGACCAAGGTCAACTTCGTGGCGACCCTGCTGCACGAACTGGGCCACGGCCTGGGCTTCTCGGTCATGACGGTCACCACCGGCAACGGGCGGCGCCTGAATGCGCAAGGCACCGCCTTCACCGACAACGGCCTGCCCAGCATCTGGGAACGCCACATGTACGACAACACGGCCGGCAAGACCTGGCTGGCCATGAACAGCGCCGAGCGCGCCGCCTCGGCCATCAATCCGCTCCAGCTGGCCTGGATCGGCCCCAATGCCGCCGGCGCCGCCCCCACCCTGCTCAAGCCGATCGGCGTGGCCAAGGCCATTTCGCCGGCGCCGGGCACCAGCCGCACCGCCGACTACATCCCGGCCAGCTTCGGCCCTGCGCCCAAGCCGAGCGCCACCATGGGCGCCCTGGCCCTGGTCGCGCCGCAGTCCGGCGAAGCCGGCCCCGGCTGCAGCCTCTTCGACAGCGCCAACACGGCGGCGGTCAAGAACAAGGTCGCCCTGATCAGCCGCGGCGGCTGCACCTTCGCGATCAAGGCCAAGAACGCCCAGGACGCGGGCGCAGTGGGGGTGATCGTGGCCAACAACGTGGCCGGGGCCTTCACCGTGGGCGGTTCCGATCCGTCGATCAAGATCACGACCATCGGCATCTCCAAGGACGACGGCGACGCCTTCAAGGCGGCGGTGGCGGCGGCGATCCCCTACGGCAGCCGCAACAAGCCGGGCGCGGTGACCGTCACCCTGGGCCAGGATCCGGTGCGCCTGTCCGGCGCCGACGGCGCCCGCCGTCCGCTGCTGTACACGCCGAGCACGCTGGCATCCGGGTCCTCGGTCTCGCACTGGGACGTGACCGCCACGCCGAACCTGCTGATGGAGCCGAGCATCAACGGCGACCTCACCATCAACCTGAAGCCGCCGTACGACCTCACCGTGCCGCTGCTGAAGGACCTCGGCTGGTAAGCCCGCGGCTCAGGCCGGGAACGGCACCCGCGCCACGGCCTGCTTCAGCGCATCGAAGCAGGCCGGGTCGAGCGCCGTCCCGACCGTCTTTTCCATCATCGCCAGGGCCTGGGGAATCGGGATCGCCCCGCGGTAGGGCCGGGCTGCCGTGATGGCGTCGAAGATGTCGGCGGTCGTGATGATGCGTGTCTCCAGCCGGATATCCTCGCCACGCAATCCGCGCGGATAGCCGCCGCCGTCCAGGCGCTCGTGGTGGCTGCCGGCGATGGCCGCCAGTTCGGCAAAGGCCCCGATGCGGCCCAGGATGGTCTCGGTGTACTCCGCATGCAGCCGCACCGCCTGCCACTCGTCGCGGTCGAGCGAACCCGCCTTGTCCAGCACACTGTTGCTCACGCCCAGCTTGCCCACGTCGTGCAGCAACGCGCCGCGCTTGAGCCAGCGGCGCCGCTGCGCCGGCAGCCCGAGCGCTTCGCCGATCATGTCGGTATACAGCGCCACGCGCGCGCTGTGGCCGCTGGTGTAGGGACTCTTGGCGTCCACCACCTGGCCGAAGGCGGCGGCGATGTCGTCCAGGTAGTCCTCGTCGAGCGCCACTTCGCGCCCGGGCGGCTCCAGCGCGAACACGGCGGCGTCGATGTCCGGCGCGGCCAGGGTGGTCCAGAATCCATCGTGGCGCGCCACCTCGTCGAAGGCCGCGACCAGGCGCGGATCGAACCAGCTCCCGGCGCGCTTCCTTGCCTCCCGCAGGGCCGCGTCGCGCCCGCCGGCGGTATGGAAGACGTCGATCACCTGGGCCAGCAGCGCGATGCGCGCGTAGACGGGAATCGCCTCGCCCGCCAGGCGCGCCGGCTTGCCATGCCCGTCGAAATGCTCGTCGAGCGAATAGACGCCTTCGGCCACGCCATCCGGGAAGCGCAGCAGGCGGGCGATCTCGGCGCCGCGCTGGCAGCGGGTGGCGATCAGGTCCTGGGCGATGGCGGGACCGTCCCTGAGGATGGTCATCACGCTGCGGAAGCGCTCCGTCAGGCCCGCCTTCAGCCCGGTGTGGGTGAGCACGAAGGACAGGACCTGCGGCAGGCTGTCGCCAACAGTCTTGAAGTCGCGCTTGAAGCCCAGGTCGTCGGTCAGATAGAGTTCGCAGATGCGGGCGGCGTTGCTGCTGCAGCCCAGGTCCTTGAGCAGGAGCGTGTAGTAAAGCTCCCATAGCTGTTCCTGCGGCAGGCCGGCAGCGCGCCCGATGTGCATGCCGATCCAGCAGCAGCGCACGCAATGTCCGGCCGGCTGCCCCTCGGTGATGTCGAGCGCGTAGCTGAGCGCGCCGATCAGTTCGGACAGCTTCATGGCGCTGGGCGACAGCGCATCGGGTGGGGCGGCGACCAGGTCCATGATTTAGTTCCAATATGCAATATAAATTGATTCTACGCCACAAATGCGCCCGGCGGACCATGGGCGCCGGGAGGAATTTCCTGGCGCGGCATGTACGCCACGCCATCGTGCTCCAGCCCATCCGCCATCGCAGTAGACTTGGCTCCACCATGACGATACGGAGGCCAGCATGATCGGAGCGACCAATGGCAGTTCCACTTCGGTATGGATGGACACCGCTTCGGTGCCCGTCTTCCCGCCCCTGCAAGGGGACATCGACACCCAGGTATGCGTCATCGGCGCCGGCATCGCCGGACTGACCACGGCCTACCTGCTCGCGCGCGAGGGACGCGAGGTAGTGCTGATCGACGCCCTCGGTATCGGCGCCGGCGAGACCGGGCGCACCACCGCCCACCTGTTTCCGCCCGACGAATGGTATGGCTTCATCGAGGACAAGTTCGGCGCGGCCCAGGCGCGCCTGGTGGCCGACAGCTATGCGCGCTCCATCGACATGGTGGAATCCATCGTGCGCGACGAGGGCATCGGCTGCGAGTTCGAGCGCGTCGACGGCTACCTGTACGCCCTGCCGGCAAACGGGATGAAAGGCACCCACGACCTCGGCAAGGAACAGGCCTGCGCGGCCCGCGCCGGCGTCCAGGCCGAACTCCTGGCGCGCGTGCCGGGACTGCCTTTCGACACCGGGCCCTGCGTGCGCTACGCCAACCAGGCCCAGTTCCATCCGCTGAAATACCTCGATGGGCTGGCGCGCGCCTTCGCCGCCAGGGGCGGCAGGATCTACGGCGGCACCCATGCGCACCGCATCCGCGGCGACCACCAGCGCCAGGCCGTCTCGACCGCCGGCGGCGAGATCCGCGCCCAGGCGGTGGTGGTGGCCACCCACACCCCGTTCAACGACCGGGTCGTGATGCACACCAAGCAGGCCGGCTACCGCACCTATGTGGTGGGCCTGCGCGTGCCGCGCGGGACGGTGCCGCGCATCCTGCTGTGGGATACGGGCGATCCCTACTACTACATCCGCCTGGAAACGCCGGACAGCGCGCGCGGGCACGACGTGCTGATCGTCGGCGGCGCCGACCACAAGGTGGGCCAGGACGACCATCCCGAACACCGCTACGACGAGATCGAGCGCTGGGCGCGCGAACGCTTCCCGATGGCCCAGGAAACGCTGTACCGCTGGTCGGGCGAGGTGATGGAGCCCTCGGACGGGATGGCCTACCTGGGACGCAATCCGATGGACGACGACAACGTCTACGTGATCACCGGCGACTCCGGCAACGGCATGACCCACTGCACCATCGGCGCCATGCTGGTGACGGACCTGATCATGGGCCGCCCCAATCCCTGGAGCGCGCTCTACGACCCGGCGCGCAAGCCGGTGCATGGCCTGGGCGACTTCGCTTCCGAGCAGGCTAATGTCATGGCCCGCTACGGCGACTGGCTGACCGGCGGCGACGTCGACTCGGTGCAGGAGATCCCGGCCGGCGAGGGCGCGGTAGTGCGCGACGGCCTGCGCCGCATCGCCGTCTACCGCGATCCGGGCGGCGCCCTGCACGCGGTCTCGGCCAAGTGCACCCACCTGGGCTGCGCGGTGCACTGGAATTCGGCCGAGCGCTCCTGGGACTGCCCCTGCCACGCCTCGCGCTTCGACACCGAAGGCAATGTGCTGCACGGCCCGGCGCCGACGCCGCTCGAGAAGGTGGAGCTGGCGGTCGAACCGGCGCCGCGGCCGGATGCGCCGCGCGGCGGGGTGCGCCGCCCGCTGCGCTGAGCGACGGACGTGGCCGCGCCGGCGGCCACGTCCCGTACTGTGCTGTTTCCTTCTTTGCATCGCCCCCTCGCGTCGCTGCGAAGCTGGCCCCGCTTGACGTTATCTCTTCTATAAAGAAACGTTGTTTGTGCGCAAAATAGACAGGAAGAAATAGACAGTTTCTTCTAAATGCGGATACTCGCACATGAGGTCGCGCTCAGTTGCGCGCCCGATGCAACAGAGGAATCCGCGATGACACTCCACAAGATGAAGATCGGTCCCCTGCTCTCGCTGGGTTTCGGAGCAGTGTTGACACTGATGCTGCTACTGGTCGGCGTCGGCCTGGCGAAAATGCACGCGATCGGCGGCATGACCCGCGAACTTACTGGCGACGGTGTGCGCAAGGCCAGCATGCTGCAGGAGTGGAAAGGCGTCATCGAAGTCAACGCGGCGCGCACCATCGCCGTGGCCAAGTCCACCGACCCGGCCGCCGACAAATTCTTCCTCGACGCCGTCGCCGCGTCCTCGAAGCGCGCCGACGCGTTCCAGAAAGCGATCAAGGAATCCCTGGACGGCGATCCGGAAGGCATGCGCCTGTTCGAGCGCGTGGTCGCGGCGCGCGAGGCCTACCGCAACGCGCGACAGCAAGCCTTCAAGCAGAAGGCCGGCGGCGAGCTGGAAGCAGCAGCGCGCTTCTTCGAGACCGACATGCTGCCGCGCGTGAACGAGTACGTCGGCAGCCTCGACGCGCTCGTCGAGCACCAGAAACGGGTAGTGGCCGCGCAGGCCGCCGCCATCGACGACGGCTTCGCGACCAGCCGCCAGGTGCAGTTGGCGCTGACGGCGGCGGCGCTGTGCACCGGCGCCGCCTTCGCCTGGCTGATCGCACGCGCCATCACCGTGCCGCTGCGGGAAGCGCTGCGTGTCGCCAGGACCGTCGCGCAAGGCGACCTGGGCAGCGAAATCGCTGTGTCCTCGGACAACGAGACCGGGCGGCTGATGCAGGCGCTCAAAGACATGAACGCTCACTTGCGCGGCATCGTCGGCCAGGTGCGCCACGGCACGGATACCATCGCCAGCGCCGCGCACCAGATTGCCGGCGGCAACCTCGAATTGTCTGCGCGCACCGAACAGCAGGCCAGCGCGCTGGAAGAAACCGCGTCCTCGATGGAAGAACTGACCGCGACCGTGAAGCAGAACGCCGAGCATGCCAACCGCGCCAACACGCTGGCGCTGGACGCCTCGGCCATTGCCGCACGCGGCGGCTCCACCGTGGAGAAAGTGGTCGCCACCATGGACGATATCAGCGCCGCCTCGCAGCGCATCAACGACATCGTCTCGGTTATCGACGGCATTGCCTTCCAAACCAATATCCTGGCGCTGAACGCCGCCGTCGAGGCGGCGCGCGCCGGCGAACAGGGACGCGGCTTCGCCGTCGTCGCTTCGGAAGTGCGCGCGCTGGCCCAGCGCTCGGCGGGTGCCGCCAAGGAGATCAAGATCCTGATCGGCGATTCGGCCGGCAGGGTCGAGGAAGGCAGCCGCCTGGTGCGCGAAGCCGGAACCACGATGGACGAGATCGTCGGCAGCATCGGGCGCGTGGCCGGCATCATGGCCGAGATCGCCGCCGCCAGCAGCGAACAATCCGCCGGCATCGGGCAGGTCAGCCAGGCTGTGGCGCAGATGGACCAGGCGACCCAGCAGAACGCTGCGCTAGTGGAGGAAGCGGCAGCCGCATCGGATGCCTTGCACGAGCAGGCCCAAGCCCTCGCCAGCTTGGTCGGGGGCTTCCGTCTCGAAACACAGGACGCGGGCGCGACGCTACGCACCCAGCCTGCGCGGCTGCTGGTCCGCGAGGTCGCCGCCTGAACCTGCCGTAAGCGACGACGCCGGGCTGGGGCCCGGTGTCACGACGGCGGCCGCAGCCGCCGTGGTCCTGCCTGGGAACGCGCCTGAATCAGTAGCCGCGGCCGGTGGTGCCGGTGGTTGGGGTGGTGGTACCGGTGCCGGTGGTGCCAGTACCGGTGCCGGTGGTGCCAGTACCGGTGCCGGTGGTGCCAGTACCGGTGCCGGTGGTGCCAGTACCGGTGCCGCTAGAGCCAGTGCCGGTTGCGCCGGTGCCCATCGAGCCGCTGCTGGTGCCGGTCGCGCCGGTGCCGCTCGAGCCGCTGGTACCCGTCCCCATCGAACCGCTGGAGGTGCCCGTGCCGGTGCCCATCGAACCGCTGGAGGTGCCCGTGCCGGTACCCATCGAGCCGCTGGAGCCGCTCGATCCGCTGGAACCGCTGGTCCCCATCGAACCGCTGGAACGGGTTTCCGGCTCGCTGGAATTGCCGGTCGCGGTACGGCCGGCCTCGACGCCCGAGCTGCTGCCGCTCATGCCGCTCGAACCGCTGTAGCCGCTGGTCGTGCCGGTGCTGCTGGAACCGCTGGTGCTGCCCATGTCGCTGGCGCCGCTGGTGGTGCCCGAGGTGCTGGACGAGCCGCTGGTGTCATGGCCGCTGTGGGCGCCGTTCTTCATGTG
This sequence comes from Massilia sp. ZL223, assembly GCF_018119395.1. Taxonomy (GTDB): domain Bacteria; phylum Pseudomonadota; class Gammaproteobacteria; order Burkholderiales; family Burkholderiaceae_D; genus Telluria. Next base: position 88,618 of record NZ_JAGPWD010000016.1, on the reverse strand, counting down.
CTTCTTGTGCTTCTTGTCTTTCTTGTCCATCCGGTCCTGGCCCTGCGAGCTGCCGGTGGCGCTCGCGGACGAGCTGCCGCTGCTCTGGTCGTTCATGCTGCTGCCGCTTTGGGAACCCGTGCTCTGGGAGCCGGTCGCCGTGGTCTGGCCGGTCGTGGCGGTCGATTGCGCCTGGACGGCGGTGGCGCCGAACATGGCGGCGGCGACGGATGCGCCCAGCAGGCCTTTCAGAAGCTTATTCATTTTCATGTCGATCTCCTAATATTTTCCGGGGCTCAAAAAATCTCAGCAATATCAATGAGATATCGCAGTGGGGCCGAGTTTAGTGAGGCCGACTCAAAAGGAGCGCACGGTAGCCGAATGGCAACGACTGTCTGTTACCGCATAGCGGGGCCGGCGGACGCCTGCGCCGCCAGCGTGCCGAGCTCGGTGTACAGGTGCAGGATATTGCTCTTGTCGTCAGGGTAGACGCGGTTCGACAGGAACACGTAGAAGCTGTGCGATACCGGATCGATCCACAGGATGCAGCCGGTGAAGCCGGTGTGGCCGTAGCTGCCGACCGGATATACATTGCCGCGCGGACGCTTGGCGTAGGGCGAATCGATGTCCATGCCCAGCCCGCGCAGCGCGTCGATGCCGGGCGGCGTCTGCACCGTGGTCAGCAGGCGCACGCTGTCCTTGCCGAGCACGCGCACGCCGTCCAGCTCGCCGCCGTTCAGCAGCATGCGGGCGAAGCGCGCGACGTCGCGCGCGGTCGAGAACACCCCGGCCGAGCCGGCCACGCCGCCCATGCGGCGCACGGTCGGGTCGTGCACCACGCCCTGCAGCAGCTGCCCCGGCGCGAGGTCGCCATGCAGGCCCTCGGGACCGCCCTTCTGGGTCGGCGCGATCGCCGCCGCGGACACGCGCGCCAGCGGCAAATAGCCGGTGTCGCTCATGCCCAAGGGCGTGAAGATGCGGCGCTGCGCGAACTCGTGCAGCGGCATGCCGGACACGCGCCGCACCAGCTGGCCCAGCAGCACGTAATTGATGTCCGAGTAGCGGAAGAAGCTTCCCGGCGGATGGGTGGTCTGCTGGGCGCAGGCGAGCGCGTGGGCGCTGTCGTCGCCGCGCCAGTCGGGCCTGGCCGGCAGTCCCGAGGCCAGGCCCGAGGTGTGGCTCAGCAAGTGGCGCACGGTGATCGCATCCTTGCCGCCGCCGGCGCACTCCGGGAAATAGCGCACCAGGGGTGCGTCGAGCGCGATGCGGCCCTCCTCGGCCAGCATCAGCACCGCGGGCGCCGTGACGAGCACCTTGGTCAGCGAAGCGGCGTCGAAGATGGTGCCGGGCGTGACCGGCACGGCGTCCGCCTCGTAGCTGGTCTTGCCATAGCCGCGTTCGTAGACGGCCCCCTCGCGCTCGAGGCGGAACACCGCGCCCGGCAGCTTGCGCGCCGCCACCGCCTCGCTCACGGCGCGGTCGATGGCCGCCAGGCGGGCCCCGTCAAAACGCTGTTCGGCCAGCATGGCGGACGGGTCCCTCGGCGGTGTGGCGGCGCAGCCTGCGGCGCAGAGCGCAGCGAACAGCGCGGCGGGAAGGGATGGGCGCGGAATTCGGAACATGGCAGGCTCGCGGGCAGGTCCAGGACGGGCGTGGATTGCCCGGCGTCATTACCCAGCCATCATAAGGATGGGCCTGGCGAAGGTCAATCTTTACGCCGCGGCAAGGCCGGCGCGCGAAAACGGACCGGCGCGCACGCGAAAATGTGCATCGGCGTATCATGCCCCCATGATTCCTTTCTCGATCCTCGACCTGTCGCCCATCGCCGAAGGCAGCGATGCGGCCACCTCCTTCCACCGCTCCCTCGACCTCGCCCGGCATGGCGAACGCTGGGGCTACCAGCGCTTCTGGCTGGCGGAACATCATGGCATGCCCGGCATCGCCAGCGCCGCCACCGCGGTGCTGATCGGCCATGTGGCGGCCGGCACCGAACGCATCCGGGTCGGCGCGGGCGGCATCATGCTGCCCAACCATTCGCCGCTGGTGATCGCCGAGCAGTTCGGCACGCTCGAGGCGCTGTTCCCGGGACGCATCGACCTGGGCCTGGGCCGCGCGCCCGGCTCGGACCACGTGACCGCGCGCGCCCTGCGCCGCAACCTGGCCTCGGATGCCGACGAGTTCCCGCAAGACGTGGTGGAGCTGATGGATTATTTCGCCGGCTCGACCCGCCGTCCGGTACGCGCGGTGCCCGGCGAAGGCCTGGACGTGCCGCTGTGGATCCTGGGTTCGAGCCTGTTCGGCGCCCAGCTCGCCGCCCAGCTCGGCCTGCCCTACGCCTTCGCCTCGCATTTCGCCCCGCAAATGATGATGCAGGCGATCGAGCTGTACCGGGCCAACTTCCGCCCCTCGGCCAAGCTGGCCCAGCCCTATGTGATGCTCGGCTTCAACGTGTTCGCCGCCGACAGCGATGCCGAAGCCCAGCTGCTGGCGACCTCGATGCAGCAGGCCTTCGTGAACCTGCGCAGCGGCCGTCCGGGCCGGCTCAAGCCGCCCAAGGCCGGCTACTACGAGAGCCTGGACTTGCCGGAACGCATGATGCTCGACAGCGTGCTGTCCTGCTCGGCCATCGGTTCGCCGGCCTCGGTGAAGGAACAGCTGCAGGCCTTCATCGCGCGCACCCGCCCGGACGAGCTGATGATCACCTCCCAGATCTTCGACCACGCGGCGCGCCTGCGCTCCTACGAGATCACGGCCGAGCTCCAGCGCGCCGGCTAGGCGTCTCCCGTTCCCGCCTGCAGCATGTCGATCAGGGTGCGCGTCGAGCGCACCCTGCCCATGCGCGGGAAGATCGTGCGGCAGGCGAAGCTGTGGGCCTCGGCCTCGAAGCTGCTCATCGCATCCTCCGCGAACACCAGTGCATAGCCGCGGTCGAAGGCCGCGCGCGCCGTGGATTCCACACCGAAATTCGTCGCGATGCCGCCCAGCACCAGGGTGGTGATGCCGCGCCGCCGCAGCAGCTGGTCGAGTTCGGTGCCGTAGAAGGCGCCCCACTGGCGCTTGGTGATCACGGTGTCCTGGGCCTCGATCCCGGACGTGGGCGCCAGGCGCGAGGCGTCCGGCGGGGCCGCCGGCGCCCCCGGCGGGCGCATCGGCATGTCGGCGAGCGGCGCCGGCAGCTCGTTGACCAGCACGTGCACGTAAATGACCATTGCGCCGCGCCCGCGCATTTCCTGGGCCAGCAGGACGCAGTTGCCGACCGTCTGCTCGGCGCTGTAGGGCGCCAGCTGGCGGCTGACGTTGCTGTTTTGCAGGTCGATCAGGACCAGCGCCGTGTGCGCCGGGTCGAATGCGTGTTCGTCCATGGTAGCCTCCTGGCGGCAGTATTCACCAATCCGGATGCCGGGGGCGCACGCGCCGGATTTGCGCGCGCCGTCCTACAATGCGGTTTTGCCTACCGACCTGGAGCCATGATGCGCGTTTTCCATCCTCGCCTGTTTGCCTCCCTGCTGCTCTCCGCCACGCTCGGCCTGCTGTCCGGCTGCACCCTGCTCGCCACCGCCACCACGCAGCCCCTGATCGACCGGCACCTGCCCGCCAACTACAGCGGCGTGGCCGCCGTGCGCAAGGACGCGGCCTCGCCCCTGGTCGTCAGCGCGCGCGGCCAGGCCCTGCGCGAAGAATCGCAGGCCAACACCAGGGACACGCGCTTCATGATCGGCTCCTCCACCAAGTGGATCACCGCCGTCACCGTGCTGCGCCTGGCCGAGCTGGGCAAGCTGGAGCTGGATGCGCCGATCGCCCGCCACCTGCCCGAACTGCCGGCGCCGAACGGCGCGGTGACGCTGCGCCAGCTGCTCTCGCACCGCAGCGGCATCCCGAACGGCTTGTCCGAGGCGATGCGCAAGGACAGCAAGGTCGAAGGCCTGGAGATCGGCCCGGTGCAGGCCGCGCTGCGTTTCGGCGCGGGCGCGCCAAGCTTCGCGCCGGGCGAGCGCTTCGAGTACTCGGGCACCAATTACCTGCTGGCGGCGGCGGTGGTCGAGCGCGCGATGAAGAAACCGTTCACGGAAGTGGTGGAGGAACAGGTATTCGCCCCTGCCGGCGTGCGCGACACCAGCTTCGCCGCGACCGGCTACGAGGACAGCGTCGGCATGGCGGTCGGCTACGGCGCCGACGGCAAGCGCAAGTCGCCGCCCGCCGCGCCCATGCTGGCCGCCAACGGCACCGTCTACAGCACCGCGCGCGACCTGGTCGACCTGATGGACGCCGTCTACCGCAACAAGCTGCTGTCGGAGAGCAGCCTGCGCGCCCTGTCGACGGTGCACGATGCGGCGGAACACTACGCCCTGGGCGGCCGGGTGCGTCCGCTCGCGACGGACAAAGGCGCCCGTTCCCTGGCATGGGAAGCGGGCGCCTTCGGCGGCTACAAGAGCCTGGTCGCCTACGACCCGGCGGATGGCCGGGCCGTGGTCTTGCTGAACAACGCGGACATGGCGCAGGACGACATGGCCGCCGTGGCCACCGCCCTGTTCCAGTCGCTCGACCGGTAAGGGCGGTTCGCTTTACTGCACCGGGTTGCCGTCCGCATCGATCTTGCGCACTTCACCCAGGTTCAGGGCGCGGATGCCGGATTCGACCTTGCTCATGTCGCCGACCACCACCCACACCAGGCGCTCCGGCGTGAAGCTGCGCGCGGCCAGGGTATTGGCCTGGGCCGGGGTCAGGGACAGCGCCTTCTCGGTGAAGGTGTTGTAGTAGTCCTCCGGCAAGCCGTACTGCAGGATGGTCGAGTAGGCGCCGGCCAGCTGGCCCGCGGTCTCGAAGCGGCCCGGCAGGCCCAGCGTGTTGTTGTCCAGCGCATCCTTCAGTTCCGCGGCGCCGATCGGCTTGCCGCCGGCGATGTCGCGGTACTCGCGCACCAGCTCCTTCAGCGCGTCCTGGGTCTTGTCGGTCTGCACCGGCGAGACGCTCATGAAGGGACGCTGGCCGATGGCCGGATGCAGCGAGCTGCGCACGCCATACGACCAGTGCTTGTCTTCGCGCAGGTTCATGTTGATGCGCGAGCTGAAGGTGCCGCCGAACACGTCGTTGACCATCTCCAGCGGAATCGCCTCGGGGCTGTTGCGCGGCGGAGCCAGCTGGGCGCCGACGATCACGCTCTGCAGCGCGCCCGGGCGGTCGACCAGGTAGACCAGGCTCCTGGCCGGCGCCTGGACCGGCGCGATGACCTTCTTCGGCACCTCGCCCGGCTTCCATGAAGCGAAGGCCTTCTCGAGCAGCGGCTTGATCTCGGCCAGGTTGGTGTCGCCCACCACCAGCAGGGTGGCGTTGTTCGGCTTGAACCAGGTGGCGTGGTACTTCGCCAGGTCGGAGCGGGTCATGCGCTTGACCGCTGCCTCGGTGCCGCTGCCGGTGAGCGGGTGGGCGTAGACGTGGTCCTTGCCGTACAAGAGGCCAGGCAGCACCCGCATCGCGGTCAGCTGGGGCACCGATTTCTCGCGCGCGATCGCGGCCAGGCGGTCCTGCTGCAGGCGTGCGAACTCGTTCTGCGGGAAGGCCGGATGCAGGACCAGGTCGGCGTACAGGTCCAGCGCCCGCGGCATGGTGGCCTTGAGCGTGTTCATGCTGACGGTGGCGCCGTCCAGGTTGGTGCCGGTATTGAAGGTGGCGCCCAGGCTTTCCAGCTCCTCGCTGATCTTCAGCGACTGGCGGGTCGGGGTGCCTTCTTCCAGCATGCGCAGGGCCAGGCTGGCCACGCCCGGCATGTCCTTGGCGTCCGAGGCGTAGCCGCTGTCGACCAGCAGCTGCAGGTTCACCACCGGCGCCTCATGGCGCTCGGCCAGCACCACTTTCAGGCCATTCGACAGGGTGGTCTTCTGCATGGCGGGCAGCTTGAGCGACATCGGCTTGCCCAGCGCCGGCTCCTTGCTGCGGTCCAGGGTCGACGGCGTGGCCGCCAGGGTGGTCGGGTAAGGGTCGATCTGCAGGACGAAGTCGCCGTCGCTCAGCCAGTCGTTCATGGCCTTCTTGACCGAGGCCGGGGTGGCGTCCTTGATGCGCTGCAGGTAGACCTTGTAGCAGTCCGGATTGCCGGTATAGGTCTGGCACGAGGCCAGCAGGTCGCTCTTGCCGCCGAAGCCGCCGACGCGCTCGATCATGCGCGTGTACTGGGCCAGGATCGAAGTCTTGGCCAGGCGCAGTTCTTCCGCCGTGGGGCCGTTCTTCAGCAGCGCGCGCAGTTCCTCGTCGGCCGCCTGCTCCATCTTCTTGACGTCGGCGCCCGGCCTGGCGGTGAGCGTCACGTCGAACTGGCCGCCGATCTCGGAGGTGGAGTCGCTGGCGCTGGCGCTGGTGGCCAGCTGGTCCTTGTAGACCAGGCGCTTGTACAGGCGCGAGGTCTTGCCGCCGCCCAGGATGTGGGCGCCCAGGTCGAGCTGGACTTCTTCCGGGGTGTGCGCGGCCGGCACGTTCCAGGTGCGGTAGATGCGCGACTGCGGCACGCGGTCCTGGGCCACCGTGCGGTGGGTGCCGGTGCGCTTGGCCACCCAGCTCTCATGCTTGGCCAGCGGCGGACCCGGCGGAATGGCGCCGTAGTACTGCTCCACCTTGCGGCGCGCCTCCTCGGGCGTGATGTCGCCCGACAGCACCAGCACGGTGTTGTTGGGGCCGTAGTTGGTCTTGAACCAGTCGCGCACGTCCGTCATCGAGGCCGCGTCCAGGTCTTCCATCTTGCCGATCACGGTCCAGGAATACGGGTGGCCGGCCGGGTAGGTGTTCGTCACCAGCAGCTCGTAGGCGATGCCGTAGGGCTGGTTCTCGCGCTGGCGCTTCTCGTTCTGCACCACGCCGCGCTGCAGGTCGAGCTTCTTCTGGTCCACGGTGCCCAGCAGGTGGCCCATGCGGTCGCTCTCGGCGAACAACGCATAGTCCAGCATCGAGGTCGGCACGTTCTGGAAGTAGTTGGTGCGGTCGGTGTTGGTGGTGCCGTTCAGGTCGGTCGCCCCGATGCGCTCCATCGCGTTCAGGTAGGTCTTGTTGAAGTTGTCGCTGCCGCTGAACATCAGGTGCTCGAACAGGTGCGCGAAGCCGGTCTTGCCGGGCTTCTCGTTCTTCGAGCCCACGTGGTACCAGGTGTTGATCGCCACCACCGGGGTCTTGTGGTCTTCGTGCACCAGCACCGTCAGCCCGTTCTTGAGCGTGAACTTGGTGTAGGGGATGTTCGGGATCGGGATGTCTGGAGCCGGGGCCGGCTTGGCCGGCGCGGCCTGCAGGGCGCTGCCGCCCAGAGCCAGCGCGAGCGCTGCGGCCAGGCGGATACTGCGACGAACGGTGACTGCCATGCTGCTCCTCCAAATGGGAAGGACGAGAAAGGGAAGACCTGCGCTTCACGCGCGGCTTCCGCATTCTAGGCAGTTTTCAGTCTGGCAACAAAGAAAAAAGCGCATGGAGCGGAACTCCATGCGCCCGGCATCCACCGGCAGGACGTTTATCGGGGAACGATGCGCAGCAGCTTGCCGCTGGCTTCGTCGGTCAGCGCGTACAGGTAACCGTCCGGCCCCTGGCGCACGTCGCGCACGCGCTTGCCGATATCCAGCTTTTCCTGCCGGATCAGCTTGCCATCCGCATCGAGCGCCACGCGGCGGATGTCCTCGCCCGCCAGGCTGCCGCTGAACAGGCTGCCCTGCCATTGCGGGAAGGCCTTGCCGGTATACACCACCAGGCCCGAGGGCGCGGGCGACGGCACCCAGACCACCAGCGGCTGCACCATGCCCGGCACCACCTTCATGCCGACCGGTTCGCGCGTCTTGTAGTCCGCGCCATAGCTCTGCAGCGGCCAGCCGTAGTTCTTGCCGCCTTCGACCAGGTTGATCTCGTCGCCGCCGCGCGGGCCGTGCTCGCTGGCCCAGACCCGGCCCGAGACCGGATCGACCGCCAGGCCCTGGATATTGCGGTGGCCATAGCTCCAGATCTCGGGCAGCGCGCCCTGCTTGCTGGCGAGTGGATTGCCGGGCGCCGGCTTGCCCTCGGCGGTCAGGCGCAGGATGGAACCGTGGTGGCTGCCCAGGTTCTGGGCCTGCTCGCGCGCCAGCATGTTGCCCACGCGCTGGGGCGGATTGCCGCCGTCGCCGATGCTCATCAACAGGCTGCCGTCCTTCATCCAGGCCAGGCGCGAGCCGAAGTGCTGGCCGCCGCTCTTGGCGGGCGTCACGCTGAACAGGGTCCTTACGCCGTGCACGCGCTTGCCGTCGAAGATGCCCTGCACCAGCACGGTCCGGTTCTCATCGGCGGTGCCGCTGGCCATGGTCAGGTAGACGCGCTGGTTGGCCTTGTCGGCGGGATGCAGCGCGATGTCGAGCAGGCCGCCCTGGCCGCCCGTGAACAACTGCGGCAGGCCTTCGATGGGGATCGCCTGGCGCTGCTTGCCGCTCAGCAGGTGCAGCGTGCCCTGCTTGCCGGTGACCAGGATGCGGCCGTCGGGCAGCCAAGCCATGCCCCAGGGTTGCGGGAGATCCTCGGCCACGGTCTCCATCTTCCACCCCTTGGCGGCAGGCGGCTGGTCGACCGGTTCGACCTGGGCGAGGGCGCTGTGTGTACTGCCCGCCAGCAAGGTAGCGGCCAGCACGGCCCGCCATGTTGGGAATCGTTCAATACTCGGCATGCGGATCTCCCGAAAAGTTGTTAAAAGCATTAATATCGTAGCCTATTTGCCGCATTTTGCTTCATTTTATCTGCACGTTCAGCACAACCGGCGTATGATGGACTTCTTCAGCGAACCACCACAAGGACCGACTCCGATGATGCAACGCCGAGCCTTCCTCAAAAGTTCCATCCTCCTCGCAGCGCCCACCCTCAGCATCCCAGCACTTGCCAAAACGGCACAAGCCGCCCCCGGCGAACGTACACTGCGCCTGTATAACACGCACACCGGCGAATCGGTGCGCACCGTGTTCTGGGCCGAAGGCCAGTTCATTCCGGACGGGCTGAAGGACCTCAACAAGGTCTTGCGCGACCACCGCAACAACAAGATCGCCGAGATGGATCCGCAGTTGCTGCTGCTGCTCGATGAAGTGAATGGCAAGCTCGGCAACAACAACAAGGAGCTGCACATCATTTCGGGCTACCGCTCGCCGGAATCGAACGCCAAGCTGCACGCCAACAGCAACGGCGTGGCCAAGCACAGCATGCACATGGACGGCAAGGCGATCGATATCCGCCTGCCGGGCAAGGACCTCAAGATGGTGCACAAGGCCGCGATGTCCCTGAAGGGCGGCGGCGTCGGCTACTATCCCGACTCCCAGTTCGTCCACATGGACACTGGCCGGGTCCGCTACTGGTAAGCAGCATGGCGCGGAACCTGCTCCGCGTCGTTCTCCTGGGACTGGCCGTCCTGGCCGGGCCCGTCGGCTTTGCGCTTGCGGCGCAACAGCCCAGCACCGTCACCGTCAGGTCGACCCGCGATCCGGTCGACAAATCTTATAAAAAAATGATCCGCGGCATGGAGCGCTTCGAGCGCGAGCATGCGCTGGCGCCTGGCGCCAGCCTGCGTTTCCAGCTGCTGCCGCGCTCGCGTACCGTGGACATGCGCGGCATCACCCTGCGCATCGCCGGTGACAGCGTCAGCATCCCGGTGCCGGTGGGCGAAGACAATAGCTTCGTCTTGCCGCGCAACGACACCGCCCTGCGCGAAGACGCGGCCGTGCTCGCCAACCGCAAGACCACCAGCATGACCTGGCGCGCCCTGATCCAGTCGCCCGGCGTCCCGGCGGGCAAGCGCCGCCTGGGCGACCTGCGCCTCGAATGCCTGGTCGGCAAGGAAGCGGGCCTGGTCTCGAACAGTTCCCCCCTGTTCGGCTGGATCTCGAATGTCCTCGACACGCCCGAAGGGGTGTGCAACAGCCCGGACGGCAACTACCTGTTCTTCACCGAGCGGCCTGTATTCGCCGTGACCCTGCGCGCCGGCGAGCGCGTGGAAACCCTGCCCTTCCGCATGCTCTACGCCGGCGGCGAACAGACGCCGGCCGAGCTCGAATACTGCGATTGCCAGGTGATGCTCGACCGCACTTATTACGTGCCGATCTGGGACCGTTCCTGGCCCGACGACACCCTGGTCGAGTTCGAGTACATGACCGCCCCGCCGCAGGAGGCGCCATGAAGGCCCTTCCCTTGCTGTGTGCACTGCTGCTGACCGCCTGCGCCAGCCAGCCCGTGCCGCCCGGCACCCAGGCGCCGCTCGAACGCCTGAGCCAGGGCGTGGTGCCGGGGCGCACCACCAAGGCCGAACTGATCGCCACTTTCGGCGCCACCCGGAGCGTGCGCTTCGACAGCGGCTACGAGGCCTGGGTCTACCAGTCGCCCGCCGGCGGCGGACGCTACGCCGAATTCGTGATCCTGCTCGATCCCTCCGGCGTGGTGAGCAAAACCCGCACGCGCCCGCCCGCCTTGCCCTAGCCTCGGCACGACTTGTTCGTAGTAAAGTTGCATATCCTTATCTCACCAGGAAGCGATATGCAAGGCAAGCTCGTATTGACGCTGGCGCTGGCCGCCGCCTTCGCCGCACCCGTCCATGCGGCGGAACTGAATCCCACCGAACAGCGCATCGTCGCCGAAGTGCGCGCCTGGTCCGGCGACGCGATCGATCTGCTCGAACGCAGCGCGCGCATCAACAGCGGCACCATGAACGTGGCCGGCGTGCGCGCCGTGGGCGAGGTGTTCGCGAAGGAGTTCGAACAGATCGGCATGCGCACCGCCTGGCTCGACATGCCGGCCGGCATGCGGCGCGCCGGCCACCTGGTGGCGCTCAGCGAAGGCAAGCAGGGCAAGCGCCTGCTCTTGCTCGGCCACCTGGACACCGTGTTCGAACCGGATGCGCCCGGTCCGCTGTGGGAACGCGATGGCGCGGGTGGAGAATATGCGCGCGGCCAGGGCGTCGGCGACATGAAGGGCGGCAACGTGGTGGTGGTGGCGGCCCTGCGCGCCCTGCACCGCGCGGGCGTGCTCCGCAACACCCGCATCACCGTGATGTTCACTGGCGACGAGGAAGACGCGGGCGAGCCGCGCTCGGTGTCGCGCCGCGACATGATCGAACTGGCCAAGCGCAGCGACATCGCCCTCGCCTTCGAAGGCGCGGTCATCGACCAGGGCCAGGCCACCGCCACCGTCGGGCGCCGCGCCACCGCCTCCTTCGACCTCGAGGTCAAGGCGCGCCAGGGGCACTCGCAGGGCGTGTTCGGCCCCGGCGGCTACGGCGCCGTGTACGAGGCGGCGCGCATCCTGGACGGCTTCCGCCGGCAGGTGGTGGAACCGGGCCTGACTTTCAATCCGGGCGTGATCCTGGGCGGCACGGATGTCGCGTACGACGAAGGCAAGGCCGGCGGCATGGCGGCCGGCAAGACCAATGTGATCGCCAACACCGTCACCGTGAAGAGCGACCTGCGCTACCTCGACTACGCCCAGCGCGACCGCGCGCAAGCCAGGATGCGCGAGATCGTCGCGCAAAGCCTGCCGGGCGCCAGCGCCAGCATCAGCTTCCGCGATTCCTATCCGCCGATGGCCGTCACGCCGGGCAACCTGAAGCTGCTGGACATCTATTCGCAAGCCAGCAGCGATGCCGGCTTGGGCACGATCACCGCCCTGCCCGCCACCGCGCGCGGCGCGGGCGACATCCAGTTCGTCGCGCCCTATGTGGACAGCCTGGACGGCCTGGGCGCGAGCGGCGCCGGCGCCCACTCGCCGGCCGAGCGGGTCGAGCTGGCCTCGATCGAGCGCGCCGCGATCCGCACCGCCCTGCTGATCTACCGCCTGACCCGCTGAGCGCGCAGCCAGTGTTTAGTGCCGGCTGCCGGCTCGACCTGCGTCAAACGGAAGGCCAGGCCACTCCCGCTACACTGTCCGCACGCTTCGCCGTGTGCGCGCGGCGGCCGGCGTTCGCTGGCACAATGGTGTCAGCGAATTCTTCGGCAACGGAGGCGGACATGCTGCTCGAACACATGCGCAAGTGGATGCTGCTGTTGTTGCCGCGCCTGTCGGCGCCCTTCCTCGTCCTGTGCCTGGCGACGCTGGGCGCCTGCGGCGGTGGCGGCGGCAGTGCGGGCACGCCCGGGCCGGTGACGCCGCCCTCCGCCACCACGGGCTCGCTGACGGTCACGGCGACCGGGCTGCCATCCGGGGTGAATGCCGCCATGCGCGTCACCGGTCCCAATAATTACCTCCAAGACCTGACCCAGACTCAAACCCTGACCGGACTGGCGCCCGGCAGCTACAACGTGGCCGCCACGGCAGTCACCAGCGGCAACACCACCTACACGCCTTCGCCCGCATCGCAGAGCGCGGTGGTGAGCGCGGGCGCGACCGCCAATGCGACGGTGGCCTACGGCAGTCCCGCGCTCACGCTCGCCCTGTCCACCGTCGCCACCAACCTCGACAACCCCACCTGGCTGAGCGCGCCGCCGGGCGACACGCGCCTGTTCGTTACCGAGCGTGCGGGGCGGGTGCGCATCATCCAGAACGGCGCGGTGCTGAGCACGCCCCTCCTCGACATCAGCGCACGCGTGCTCACCGAGGGCGAAGGCGGCCTGCTGTCGCTGGCCTTCGACCCGCAGTACGCGCGCAATGGCTATGTCTACCTGTATTACACCGACCCGCAGCGCAATATCGTCGTCGAGCGTTTCACCACCGGATCCAGCGCCAACATCGCCGATCCCACTTCCGGCCTGGAGATCATCAGCATTCCGCATCCCACCTTCACCAATCATTTCGGCGGCCTGGTGAGCTTCGGCCCGGATGGCTACCTGTATGTGGGAACAGGCGACGGCGGCGGCGCGGGCGACCCGCAGGGCAATGCCCAGAACCTGAACTCGCTGCTGGGCAAGCTGCTGCGCATCGATGTCTCCCTTTCGGTTCCCGCAGAAAGCTATGCGATCCCGGGCAGCAATCCCTTTGTCAACATGAGCGGCCGGCGCCCCGAGATCTGGGCCTACGGCCTGCGCAATCCCTGGCGCTACGCATTCGACGGCAACCAGCTCTACCTGAGCGATGTGGGCCAGGACCGGCGCGAGGAAGTCAATATCGCCGACAACCGCCAGGGCGGACAGAACTATGGCTGGAACGTCATGGAGGGCACGCTGTGCTACAACACGGCCAGCTGCAACCAGGCCGGCCTCACCCTGCCCGCCTTCGAATACGACCACGGCAGCAACGACGCCAACGGCTGCTCGATCACCGGCGGCTTCGTCTACCGCGGACGCGCCCTGCCCGAGCTGGCCGGACGCTATTTCTATTCCGATTTCTGCACCGGCTTCCTGAAGAGCTTTAGCGCGACCGGCGCCGGCATCGTCGAGCAGCGCGACTGGAATCTTCCCGATATCGGACGGGTCGTCTCCTTCGGCCAGGACGCGGAAGGCGAACTCTACCTGGTGGCGGCGTCCGGGACCATCCATAAAATTGGACGAAATGCCACCCCGTAAGGTTAGAATGAAGAAATGGCACGCTTACAACTCAACTTCCCCGAAGACCAGTTCTATTATTCGACGCCGCTGACCGTGAGGGTCACCGACATCAACGCCGCCAACCACCTCGGCAACGACTCGATGATCTCGATGATCTCCGAGGCCCGGGCGCGCTTCCTGTTCGAATTCGGCGTACCCGAGACCGAACGCGACGGAACCGGCATCATCGTCACCGACCTCGCCACCACCTACCGCGCCGAAGCCCATGCCCGCGACGAGCTGCTGTTCGAAGTCGGCGTCATGGACTTCAATAAATACGGCGGCGACATCACCTTCCGCATCACCCGCCCGCGCGACCGCAAGCTGATCGCCATGGCCAAGTCCGGCTTCGTGTTCTTCAACTACAAGAGCAGCGAGGTCATGGCCATGCCGGAAGAATTCCGCGCGAAATTCGACCGGGTGAACTGGATCGACTGAGCTCGATCGACCGCACACCTTCCTCCTGGGACGCCGGAGTGCTCCGGCGTCCCACCCCGCATCCCGGGCTGCTTCTTTACTCTCCTTCCATTTTTTTCATTCTTTGGAAAAAAGTTGGAACTTTTCCGCCACCCCGGCGGAATACGGGTAAAGATGACCGCCATGACCACGCACACCGACCATTCCGATGCTGAATTGCTGCGCCAGATGCACGCCGGCGCGGCGAGCGCGTTCGCGGCGCTGTACCGGCGGCACCAGGGCCCGCTGTACCGCTTCGCGCTGCTGCGCTGCGGTTCGGGCGACGCCGCCGCCGATATCGTCCAGGACACCTTCATGGGCCTGCTGACGGGGCGCTTCGGCTACGACCCGCTGCGCGGGCAGCTGCAGCACTTCCTGTTCGGCGTCGTGCGCAACCTGGTGCTGAAGTGGGAAGCGCCGCGCCGGCGCCACAGCGCGCTGCCAGAGCCCGGCGAGGACGGTGCGGACGAAGGCGAGCTGGAACTGGCCAGCGAGGAGGCGGAGCCGCTCGGGCGCCTGCTGGACAACGAAATGGCGGAGCAAGTGCGCCGCGCGCTGGCCCTGCTGCCGCCGCACTACCGCGACCCGGTCATCCTGTACGAACTGCACGAGCTGTCCTACCAGGAGATCGCCGCGATCTGCCAGGTCGACATCGGCACGGTGCGCTCGCGCCTGGCGCGCGGCCGGGCGGCGCTGGCCAGGCGCCTGAAGGCCCTGCACCCGGCCGCCCACGCGGCGGCCTGAAAGGAAGGAACACGAGATGAACATGAACGACGACAAGGACATGCTGGAACCGCTGCTGGCGCCCCACTTCGAGGCCCTGCGCGGCGAGCTGGCCGGCCGCGATGCGCCGCGCTGCGTCGAGAAGGAACTGATGCAGGCCTTCGCCCGCCAGTTCCCGAAGAAGCGCCACTGGTACCAGCGGCTGTCGCTGCCCCAGTGGGGCGCGGCCGGCGCGCTGTGCTCCCTGAGCGCGGTGGCGATGCTGCTGGCCCTGTCGCCGCACCGCGCCGTCACCGTGGGCGCGCCGCCGCTGGTCGGGATCGACAACGGCGCCGCCTTCATCGCCCTCGATACGCTCGAACGGATCGAGCAGGAACCCGGCGCCCGCGTGGTCGAAGCCGAGCTGCCCCGCACCGCCCTGGCGCCGCTGGGCATGCCGGTCGACCCGGCCAATGCCGCCGACACGGTGCGCGCCGAAATGCTGGTGGCGGCCGACGGCCACCCGCTGGCGGTGCGCCTGAGCGATACCGATATCGAATAACCACCCCACCCGAAGGAAGCCATGATGACCAAGAAGATCCTGATTGCAGCACTGCTGGCCTGCGCGTTCGCTCCCGCCCTGGCCGCCGGCATGGGCGAGGCCGAACTCGACCAGGCTGCCAATGCCGAACGCGGCGAGCGCGCGGAGCGCGTGGAGCGCCGCATCGTCACCCGCCTGGACGGCATGGAAGACCTGCACGTGCTCGACACCATGCCGATGCTGCACGGCGCGATCCTGCCGCTGCACGGCGGCCGGGTGGTCAAGAACGCACCTTACAGCGCGCTGGCGGTGTCCGAGCGTGTCCAGCAGCTGGCCGACGGCAACCAGATCGTGCGCAAGAACAGCACCATGAATTACCGCGACAGCGCCGGCCGCACCCGCACCGAAGTGCGCGACGACAATGGCGAGGTGCGCGTCGTGACCATCCACGATCCGGTCGAGGGCGTGCGCTACATCCTGCGCCCCAAGAACAAGACCGCGACCAAGGTCGGCGCGCCGGGCGACATCGCCCGCGCCGCGGCGGAGCAGGCGCGCGCCGCCGCCGCCCAGGCCCGCGCCTCGGGCGAGCACGCCCGGATCGCGGGCGAGCGGGCGCGCGAGCGCATCGAACAGCTGCGCAAGGAAGGCAAGCTGCCTGAAGGCGGACGCTTCATCGTCAAGGAAGTGGAGCGCGACGGCGAGCACAAGGACGTGCGCATCCGCATCGCCCAGCCCGGCCTTGAGGCCGCCCGCGCCACGCGCGAGATGTCGGTGCAGCTGGGTCCGATCATCGCCGGCGCGATCGGCGACGCCAGGTGGTCGGCCAAGGCCGCCAGCCGCGACCTGGGTACGCGCGATTTCTCGGGCGTGAAGGCGCAAGGCCAGCAGCGCAGCTACGAGATCCCGGCCGGCGAGATCGGCAACCGCAATCCGATCACGGTCTCGAGCGAGACCTGGACCTCGCCCGACCTGCAGATGCTGGTCTACCACAAGCGCAGCGATCCGCGCAGCGGCGAGATGGTGTATCGCCTGGAAGAGCTGAAGCGCGAGGAGCCGGCGGCCAGCCTGTTCGCGGTGCCGGCCGACTATACGGTCACCGAAGCGGCGCGTCCCAAGCGCACGGCGGTCAAAAAAGGCGAGTGAAAGACGAGCAAGGACGCTCCATGAAAAACGGCGCCCCGCGGGGCGCCGTTGTTTTTGATGCGGCGGTCTTCAGCCGCGCCGCTTCGGCGCGATGTTCTTGGCGAACCATTCGTCGATCATGCGCTTTTCGTAGCGCAGGCGGTCGCCGTCCGACCACCGGTTGATGCGCTGCAGGTAGTTCATGTCCGCGATCTTGGCGTCGCCCGTCTTCAGCACCTGGCCGTTCTCGCTCAGGGTGTAGCGCAGCTTGACGACCGGCCAGTCGGCCATGCCGCGCAGGATGCGCAGGTCGCGCGCGGCGCGCGAGCTCGGGTACTCGCGGCCGGCCATGTCGATGTCGGTCACTTCCAGGAGCAGGTCCTGGCCGGGCGGCAAGGCCTTGCCCAGCTCGGTGAAATGCTCGCTCAGGTCCTTCAGCACTTCCTCGCGCTCCCAGGGCGCGAACGGCAGGTCGGAAAACTTGTCCGGCTCGATGTACTTCACCGTGACCCCTGCCGATGCGGCGCCCGCACTCAGCGCGAGCAGGCCCGCCAGGGCCAGGTTGCGAATCAGGGTATCCATGGTATTTACCTCATTGAGAAACTGATCGTGTCGATCATGTTACGACTAAATATACGCCCCTTTACCTGGCTGTGCTTGTCTGTCTTCGTCGGAGTTTTGTATCGAAATGTTAGGCTCCGAACACGGCATTTTCCCGCGCCCGGATACGATGGCACAAGGGAGGTCAGCCGTGCCGGAAGGTCCATCGCTTTACTTGCTGAAAGAACAAACCGCGCGCTTCGTCGGGCAGGAGATCGTGCGCGCCGAGGGCAACACCTGGGCCATCGACAAGGCGCGCCTGGTGGGCCAGCCCATCCTGGCCATCCACACCTGGGGCAAGCATCTCCTGATCGAGACGCCGGCCATGGTCTTGCGCATCCACTTCCTCCTGTTCGGCACCTACCGCATCGACGAGCGGCGCGACAAGCAGGCGCGCCTGTCGCTGGCGACCGGCGACGGCGGCGAGCTGAACTTCTATGCCTGCTCGGTCAAGGAGATCGACCGCGACACCTACGCCGCCTACGATTTCAGCGCGGACGTGATGTCCGACCAGTGGGACCCGAAGAAGGCGCGCAAGAAGCTGCGCGCCCAGCCCGGACTGCTGGCCTGCGACGCCCTGCTCGACCAGGACATCTTTTCCGGCGTGGGCAACATCATCAAGAACGAAGTCTTGTTCCGCATCCGCCTGCATCCCCTCTCCACCATCGGCGCCCTGCCGCCGGCCAAGCTGCGCCAGCTGGTCGACGAGGCGCGTCAATACAGCTTCGACTTCCTGGAATGGAAACGCCAGTTCGTGCTCAAGCAGCACTGGCAGGCCCATGCCCAGCGCACCTGCCCACGGTGCAAGATCCCTTTCCACAAGGCGAACCTGGGTCAGACCAAGCGCCGCAGCTTCTGGTGCGAGCGTTGCCAGAAACGCTACGGCGCCTAGCATCTGCCATCAAGGCGCACTACGACGGCGCATTTTCCTGCCGCGGCTGAATCCGTTATTTCGTATGCATGCCGGATGTGACATCTTTCGCCAACACTTTTAATATTGCCTGTTGTTAATGATCATGAGCCATACTACAATCAACTTGACTCGCGGCTATCTTTTTCCCAGGCACGCGCCCCGTTAACTCCATCATCACGGTATCGGAACACGTTTATGTCCTTCCTGTCCTCCGCCGCGCCCAAGCTGGCACCATGGAAAGTGTTGTTGGTCGACGATGAACCCGATATCCATGACATCACCAAGCTGACCCTGTCGCGCTTCCGCCTGGACGGCCGTGCGTTGTCCTTCGTGCATGCCTACAGCGGGGAAGAGGCGAAGCAGGTGCTGGCGCGCGAGAAGGACATTGCCCTGGTGTTCCTGGACGTGGTGATGGAGCGCGAGGACAGCGGCCTGGAAGTGGCGCGCTGGATGCGCCAGGAGCTGGATAACCAGTTTACCCGCATCGTGCTGCGCACCGGCCAGCCGGGCCAGGCGCCGGAAGAGCGCGTGATCGTCGACTACGACATCAACGACTACAAGGAAAAGACCGAGCTCGATCGCACCAAGCTGTTCACGACCACCTTCGCCGCCCTGCGCGCCTACCGCGACATCATGAAGGTCGAGGAAGCGCGCCGCGTGCAGCACAGCTACCGCGAAGGCCTGGAGCGCGTGATCGCGGCCTCGAGCCACCTGTTCAAGCAGCGCAGCCTGAAAGACTTCGCCAACGGCCTGCTGCAGCAGGTGGTGGCGCTGCTGCGCCTTGAACAGAGCATGCTGCTGCGCCTGAAGGGCGCCAGCGTGATCACGGGCGAGAGCCAGTACGAAGTGCTGGCCCAGATCGGGGACCTGGGCGGCGACGAGATCGGCCCGGAACTGGTGGCCCAGCTCGACGACGCACGCCACAACCGCATCTCGCGCCTGCACGGCGACACCTATGTCGGCTACTTCCCGAACAACAGCGGCAAGGCGTCGCTGCTGGTGCTCAAGGGCGTGGAAGAGATCTCCGAAATCGACGCCCAGCTGCTCGAAGTATTCTGCTCGGGCGTGACGATCGCCTTCGACAACATCCTGCTGAACCAGGAAATCACCGATACCCAGGCCGAGCTGATCCTGCGCCTGGGCGACGTGGTCGAATCGCGCTCGAACGAAGCCGGCAACCACGTGCGCCGCATGTCCCAGGTCTGCCACCTGCTGGCCCAGGCCTCGGGCATGCCGGACGAAGAGACGGCGGTGCTGATGCACGCCGCGCCGATGCACGACGTCGGCAAGATCGCGACCCCGGACGCGGTGCTGCTCAAGCCGGGCCGCCTGACCGAGGGAGAATGGGAAATCATGCGCCAGCACCCGACGGTCGGCCTGCAGATCCTGGACGGCTCCTCGCGTCCGATCCTGAAGGCGGCGGCGGTGATCGCGCACCAGCACCACGAGAAATTCGACGGCACCGGCTATCCGCAGGGGCTGAAGGGCGCGGACATCCACCCGTACGCGCGCATCGTGGCCGTGGCCGATGTGTTCGACGCGCTGAGCCACAAGCGCTGCTACAAGGACGCCTGGCCGGCCGAGAAGGTCACCGAGCACCTGCGCGAGGTGGCGGGGCATCATCTCGATCCGTATTACGTCGACCTGCTCATCAAGAACATGGACAAGGCGATCGCGATCAACAAGAACTGGCCTGACGCGGATTAATCAACCGCCTGCGTCACCTTTCACCACCAGCTTCAAAACCGTCATCCCGGCGAAGGCCGGGACCCAAGTTTGCCCGCAGACCCACTGCGTTTGACTAAGTGGCTGCGCTACGGACTTGGGTCCCGGCCTTCGCCGGGATGACGTTTACAAGGAGCGGGCTGACGTTTAGGCCGCAGCCTTTTCCTTGCGCTGCGAACGCGGGAACTTCAGGTGGTACTGCAAGCCCTTCCCCGGCGCGCTCTCCACACGCACGGTGCCACCGAGCGCCCCCGTCACCAGGTTGTACAAAATATGCGCCCCCAGCCCGCTGCCGCCCGCGCCGCGCTTGGTGGTGAAGAAGGGATCGAACAGCTTGTCCAGCGTGTCCTGGTCCATCCCCATCCCGTCGTCCGCGTAGTCGAAGGCCACCATGTCGTCCTCCACCACCGCGCGGATCGCAATCGTTCCCGCCTGCTCGCGCTCGAAGCCGTGCACCAGCGAATTGACCACCATGTTGGTGAGGATCTGCGACACCGCGCCCGGGAAGCTGTCCAGCACCAGGTCCTTCGGGCAGTCCAGCTCGACCTTGACCGGCCGTCCCTTGAGCTTGGGCTGCAGCGACAGCAGCACTTCGTTCAGGTAGGTGTTCAGGTTGAAGCTGCGGATGTCGTCCGAGGACTGGTCCACCGCCACCTGCTTGAAGCTGCGCACCAGGGCCGCCGCGCGCTGGGTGTTGGTGGTCATGATGCGCAGCGACTGGTCGACGATGTCGAGGAAGGCGTTCAGGCTGTCCTCGGTCATCTCGCCCGCCGCCAGCTCCTCGCGCGTGAGCTTGAGCTCCTGCACCAGGTGGCTGGTCGCCGTCACGCAGATGCCCAGCGGCGTGTTGATCTCGTGCGCCACGCCCGCCACCAGGCGGCCCAGCGAGGCCAGCTTTTCCTGGCGCACCAGCTCGGCCTGGGCCTCGACCAGGACAGCGTTCTGCTCTTCCAGGCGCTCCTTGGCCTTGCGGATCGCGCGGTCGGCCTGCATGCGCGCGATCGCCACCGCCACGTGGCTGGCCATGAAGGCCAGCAGGTCGAGGTCGGCTTTCGTATAGACGATGGACGGGTCGTAGCTCTGCACCACCAGCACGCCGTAGGGCTGCTCGTGGACCAGCATCGGCGCGCCCATCCAGCTGGCGATGTCGGTATTGCCCAGCGGTTCCTTGACCAGGCCGCTCGCCACCAGGCGGCGGAAACTGCCGGTGTCGTGCAGCTGGGCCTGCTTGCTCGACAGTACATAGGAACACATCGCCTTGCCGAAGGGGAAGCGCTTGAGCGGCGCCTCGTCGTCCTTCTGGTCGACGAAATAGGGAATGCTGATTTCCTGGGTCTCCGGGTGATACAGGCCGATCAGGAAATTTTCCGCCACCATCAGCTCGCCGATGATGCGGTGCAGGCTGGCGCTCAGGATTTCGGTGTCGAGCGCCTGGGCCGACAGGTTGGCGATCTGGTACAGCGCGTGCTGCACCTGCTCGGCGCGGCGGCGCTCGGCCACTTCGACGGCAAGCGCGGTGGTGCGCTCCTGCACCGCGCGCTCCAGCCGGTCCATGCTCTGCAGGCCCTGGAGGGCGTTCGACACATGGTTGGCGATCTGGGTGAACAGCGCCTGGTCTTCCTCGCTGTAGCGGATGCCCTCGGTGTAGCTCTGGATCACCATGGCGCCCAGCGCCTGGTGGTGCTGGTCCAGCAAGGGCGCACCCATCCAGTGCTCGGCGGCGCTGCCCTGTCCCCACTTGATGCCCTTGGCCTCGGCAGCCGCGAAGTCGTCGGCCGTGATCATCAGGCGCTGGCGGTTGACCAGCACCCAGGCGGTGGGCGACTCGTCGGGCGCGGCCAGGGTGATGCGCTCGAAGGCGTCCGGCGTCTCGTCCTCTTCGTCGACGAAATAGACGAAGCGCACCGAACCGTCTTCCTGATCCGACAAGGCCACGTAGAAGTTGGCCGCATACATGATGCGGCCCAGCGCGCGGTGCACCGCGGCGATGAATTCGACGATGTCGCTGCAGCTGGTCGACAGTTGCCCGATCTCGAGCAGCATCGACTGGACCGCTTCCAGCCGGTCAAGACGTTCCATTGCTTCCCCATGTAATAGTTGATTCCCAGGGGAAATAGTACCAGCTTGCACCGCGCCGGAGGAGGTCCGGCGTGGCCGATGTGGCGGATTGCTTACTTATTTATTGAGTCATGCGCGCGGGGCGCGGAAGCCGCTCTCGATCCAGGCCTCGGCCGAGGAGGGCGTCAGCTTGAAGCTGGCCGGCACGCGCACCTTCGCCACCTGCTCGCCCATCTCGTCGGTGGCCGCGAGCATGCCGTAGGGATCGTCGTCGTCCGGCACGATGTCCAAGGTCACCTTGAGCTCGCCCTGTTCGGTCGAGACCACGGTGCTCTTGTGCAGGATCGCGTGCAGGTGCTGTTCGTGGCGGCGGATGACTTCCGAGGCCGTCTTGATCAGGGTGTTGAATGCGTTCACATCGAGCGGCTTGGGGTTCTTCTTGTCGCGCCCCATGGTCCAGGGCCCGACCAGGGCCGGCTCCGGCTCGCCGTCCTTGTACATCGCCACGGCCCAGCCCTCGTCGTCTTCGTTCTTGATGACGCGCGCGGTCCAGCCATTGCCCTGCCACAGGCGGGCTTCCTGGACCGGCGCGTCGTCGTCGGATTGGTGATCGTGGATGTCGTCGTTCATGTTTCGGTTTCCTTCCGCGGGCCGCAGCCCAAAGCAGAGATCATAGAGGAAACCGGGCACATGAAGAAGCCCGCTTCGCTAGCCCGCTTCGCTACCTTTTCGTGCGGACAATATTAACTAGTGTGCAACGCGCGGGCAACGCCAGTCCGGCCCCCGCGGCGGGCGCAGCGGCGGGCCCGGCGGCACCGGGCGCGGATCGACGGCCGGTGGCGGTGTGTGCCGATTGAAGGGATTGATGATGATCGGCGGTATCGTAGGCGGCGCCGATGGCGGGCCTTTGGGACCGCTGTTGGCCAGCACCGGATGCGGTTCAGCCAGGTGGTCCCGGATTCCATGAAACTCAGCGTACATAGGATCCCCCTGTCACAGAGCAGGCTGTCAGTATAGGAAACAATCTGCGCATTACAAGGAAAAATCGGCGCCTGCTCGGCCTGTCGCGCGGGCTGGCCGCTCGCCCCGCAAAAAATGCATTTTGTCGCATACCGATGGTTCGCCGCGGCGCCCGGGCCTACAGTAGAACCATGCAAAGCGCACTGTCCGAAACCGCTGCGATGCCCTAACCTCAAGAGGACCGCCATGAAAAAGTATGCCCCGTATATCCTGATCGCCCTGTTTGCCGTACTGCTGTGGGACATGTTCGACACCGGCATGCACTTCCATCTCGATGGCGAAGAATTCGACGGTCCTTTCGGCGCGCTGCTCGGCATGCTGCTGGCGGGCGGCGGCACCCTCCTCGGCCTGCTGGTGATGACGGTGGTCGGCGTAGTGCTGGCAGTGGTGTTCGCCGGCGTCGGCGTGATCCTGCTGGGCGCGCTGGGCCTGGGCGCGGTCTCGCTGGCGGTCCTGATCTCGCCGCTGCTGCTGCCCCTGCTGCTGCCGGTCGCCCTGGTCTGGTACCTGGCCAGCCGCTCGCGCAAGGCGCGCCTGGCCAAGCCTGTCGCCGCCTGACCGACTTACTGATCGCTTCACCGATTTCCTCGCTTACCTCCTCCTTCACGGCCGGGTTCATCCCGGCCGTTTTTTTCGCCCCCTGCCGCCAGGCATCCCGCGTGCCTCCAAAGCAAGCGCCGATGTAAAATCGACACACCGGTCGATCGACCACTCGGCGGACAGGCATGCACACACCGGACCATCCAGCACGATCACGAACCCGCCCCTATCCGATGGCCAGGCTGGTCATCATCGCCTCCGGGCTCATCGCAGCGCTGGGCATGGTCACGGCCTCGATGCTGTACGCCAGCTACGAGGACACGCTGCGCGACCAGAAGACCAACCTGCGCAACATCGCCATCATCTTCGCCGCCCAGACCACCGGCGTCGCGCAAGCCGTCGACAGCGCGCTGCAGCGCGCCGCGAGCGCCGTGCGGCGCGGCGACCCGGCTGCGCTGGCGCCCCTGCTGGCCGAGGAAAGCGCTGGCCCGGCCCATGCCTACCTGCTGCGCATCGCCGCTTTCGACGCCTCCGGCAAGCTGCTGGCCAGCTCGCGCGCGGACCACAGCGCCGCCCGCGCCCTGCCCGCGCTCAGCGCCCCGCCGCCGGGCGGACCGAGTCCGCAAATCGCCATCCACGCGGTCGACCGCATGAGCGGCCGCGGGGTCATCAACTTCACGCGCCATGTGTTCGACAACGCCAGCCGCCACATTGGCACCGTGGTGGCGCAGGTGGACTCCGCCCACTTCGAACGGATCTACCGCCTGATCGACCTGGGGCCGGGCGGCTCGGTCACCCTGTTCCACCGCGACGGCACCATGCTGATCCGGGGCCCGAGCTTTCCGGAAGGGATAGGCCGCTCCTTCCTGGATACGCCGCTGTTCAAGAGCTATTTGCCGCAGGCGCCGCGCGGCAGCATCGAGACGCTCAGCCCGCTCGACGGCATCCCCCGCCTGTACGGCTACGATACGGTGGAAGGCTTCCCGCTGGTGATCATCACGGGCCTGAACCGCGAGGCCGCGCTCGAATCCTGGTACGGCCGCCTGTGGACGGCGCTGGCCTTCTACCTGCTGCTGTCGGCCGTGCTGTCGGTACTGGCCTGGCGCGTGGGCAGCGACACCCGCCGCCAGTTCCGCCTGATCGAACTGCTGTCGGCCAGCGAATCGCGGCTGGCGCGCCGCTTCGATTACCTGGCCTCCCTGATCAACGCGGTCGGCGCCCCGATCTGGGTGCTGGACAGCGCTCGCCGCATCGTGCTGGCCAATGAAGCCTTCGGGCGCCTGGTCGGACGGCGCCCGGAAGACCTGATGGAGATGGAGGAGCGCGCCGTGCTCGGCGAGGACGCGCAGCGCGAACGGCGCTACCAGGCGGTGCTGGAACAAGGCAGCAGCGCCGAGTCGATCAGCACCATGCGCGACGGCGGCGGCGAAGCGCGCACCGTGATCGAGCTCACCGCCCGCCTCACTGGCGAAGGGGGCGACGCGCAGCTGGTCACGGTCCTGACCGACATCACCGAGCGCGAACGGGCCGAGGCGCGCCTGGCCTACCTGGCCGAATTCGACGTGCTCACCGGACTGCCGAACCAGAGCCAGTTCTGGCGCCTGCTCGAGACGCGCCTGCCCGCCGCGGCCACGGGCGAACGCAGCCTGGCCGCCATGGTGCTGGTGTTCCAGCGCCTGCACGAGATCGTCGACCTACTGGGACGCGACGCCGGCGACCGCGCGCTGCGCCGCATCGGCGACCAGCTGCGCGCGGCCTGCGGCGAAGCCGGCGCGGTTGCGGGTATAGTGGCCCGGATTCGCGGCGCCGAATTCGCCTTCCTGCTCGACGCCGCCGCCAGCCGCGGCGCGGTGGAGCGCTTCGCCATGCAGGTGCACGACCTGCTGTCCGCGCCCTTCTCCCTCGACGGACGCGACTTCTACCTGGAGCCGGTGCTGGGCGTGGCCATGTTCCCCCAGGACGGCCACAGCGCCGACGAACTGTACCGCGCCGCCCAGAACGCCTGCAGCGGCCATGGCGTGGAGGTCGGCGAGGCGGTGCACTTCTTCTCGGCCAGCATGCACAGCAGCCTGGACCAGCGCCTGACCGTGGAAGCGCATTTGCGGCGCGCGCTGGAGCGGCGCGAACTGCGCCTGGTGTTTCAGCCCAAGGTCACCATCGACGGCGAACGGATCGTCGGCTTCGAGGCCCTGATGCGCTGGAACAGCGCCGAACTGGGCGAGGTGTCGCCGGCCCAGTTCATCCCGATCGCCGAGCGCACCGGCCTGATCATCCCGATCGGCGCCTGGGCGCTGGAGGAAACCTGCCGCCGGATGCGCGACTGGGCCACGCAGCTGGGACGCCCGGTGAAGGTGGCGGTGAACCTGTCGCCGCGCCAGCTGTACCAGAAAACCCTGCTGGACACGATCCGCCGCTGCATCGCCGAGTACGGCGTCGGCGGCGGCTGCCTGGAGCTGGAGATCACCGAGACCGCCCTCATGAGCCGCGAGGAAGAAGTGGACGTGCTGATGCACGAGATCCGCGCCCTGGGCGTGGAGCTGTCGATCGACGACTTCGGCACCGGCTATTCGAGCCTGGCCTACCTGAAGCGCTTCCCGGTGGCGCGCCTGAAGGTGGACCGCGCCTTCGTGCGCGACCTCGACCGCGACGGCGACAGCGCGGCCATCGCCCTGTCGATCGTCAACCTGGCGCGCGGCCTCAAGCTCAAGGTGGTGGCCGAGGGCGTGGAGACGGCCGGGCAGCTGGCGATCCTGCGCGGCATGGCCTGCGACGAATACCAGGGCTTCCTGTTCAGCCCTCCGGTGGAGCGCGATGCGGTGCCGGAGCTGGTCCGGCGCTACTGCTAGATACCTTCGATCAGCCGCATCGCGAACACCAGCGGCAAGCCGGCCGCGATCACGCGGCGCGCGGCCGCGCCGTGGTCGTAGGGCACCCGGAAGAAGCACAGCTCGCGCGTACTGTCGTCGTAGATGGCGTAGCAGGCGGCATTGTTGGCGTCGCGCGGCTGCCCCGCGGCCCCGACGATCGCCAGATAGCGGTAGCGGGGATCCAGCGCGATGCAGCTGCCGGCTTCCGGCACCAGGGTGCCGAGGCGGCCGTCGTCGGCCAGCCGGTACAGGGCCGGCACGTGCACGTGGCCCGAGAACACCAGGCGGCAGGACGTCGCGCCCAGGCTGCGCATCGCCTGGGCGGAACCGGTCACGTATTCCCATTTTTCAGGCTGCCAGGCGCTGGCGTGCACGAACAGCGCGTGGCCATGCTGCTGCATCAGCGGCAGGCCGGCCAGGAAGCCGGCCTGTTCGGGAGAGAGCTGGGCGCGCGTCCATTCCAGCACGTGCAGCGCTTCCGGATGCATGCCGGGGCGTTCGCTGTGGGTGGCGGCGTAGTCGTGGTTGCCCTGGATCGCCAGCGCGCCCCGCGCGACGTAGTCCATCACGGTATCGACCACCCAGCCGGGATTGGCCCCGTAGCCCACCAGGTCGCCCAGGAAGGCATACTGGTCGGCGCGCTGGCGCTGGGCGTGCGCCAGGCAGGCCTCGACCGCCTCGCGATTGGCGTGCAGGTCGGTGAGGATGGCCAGGCGCATCGGGCGGCCCCGTGTCAGGCTGCTTTGCGCGCCTTGTACTGGGCGTAGCCGCGCGCGCGCAGTTCGCAGGCCGGGCAGGCGCCGCAGCCGTGGCCCCAGTCGTGCGCGGCGCCGCGCTCGCCCAGGTAGCAGGTGTGGGTATCGAAGCGGACCAGGTCGACCAGGGCTTCGCCGCCTTCCTGCTCGGCCAGCTCCCAGGTCTGGGCCTTGTCGATCCACATCAGCGGCGTCTCGACCTTCAGGCGCGTGGCCATGCCCAGGTTCAGGGCCACCTGCAGCGCCTTCATGGTGTCGTCGCGGCAGTCCGGGTAGCCCGAGAAATCGGTCTCGCACATGCCGCCCACCAGAACGTTCAGGCCGCGGCGGTAGGCGACCGTGGCGGCCACCGTCATGAACAGCAGGTTGCGGCCAGGGACGAAGGTGTTCGGCAAGCCGTTTTCCTGCATCGCGATCGCCACATTGCTGGTGAGCGCGGTGTCCGAGATCTTCGAGATCAAGGACAGGTCGATCATGTGGTCCTCGCCCAGGCGCGCATCCCATGCCGGGTCCAGGGCGCGCATCTTGGTGAGCAGGTCGGGGCGCACCTCCAGTTCGATCGCATGGCGCTGGCCATAGTCGAAGCCGATCGTTTCCACGCGGGCATAGCGTTGCAGGGCCCAGGCGAGGCAGGTGGTGGAGTCCTGGCCGCCGCTGAACAGGACGAGTGCGGTGTCTTGGGAAAGCATGATCGATCTCTGGAGAAAGTAGCCCGAACGGGCGCGGAAAACCACGGATTCTGGCACAAAACGGGCGTACCGTGTGCTCCGGCAGGCGCACTGCACCGTTTAGCGTTCGCCATCAATTTTGCCAATCCATTAAGATTGCAGAAGCATTCACATTGGAGGAATATGTTTCCCGAAAGATCGATCATCCGCCCATGCCCGGCGCCCCGCTTAGTGCTCGGCGTCGGCGCTCTATTATGCGCGTCGGCCGCAGCGGCGCAGGGGATCGATTACACGGTGCGCATCGACGCGCCGCGTCAGCTCGAAGAGCTGCTGGAAGACAACCTGGACCTGGTGCGCTGGCGCGGGAATGCGCGCGTGGACCTGGAGCAGCTGCAGCGCCTGGTCAAGGAAGCGCCCGAGCAGGTCAAGACCCTGATCGCCACCGAAGGCTATTACTCGCCCAAGGTCTCGGCCGGGCTCGACACCAGCGGCGGCCGCCCGGTGGCGCGCGTGATCGTCGATCCGGGCGAGCCGGTGCTGGTGGGCGACGTCGACCTGGTGCTGCGCGGCTTCGTCCCCTTCGACAAGGGCGCGGCGCCTTTCGATGCGAACGCCCTGCGCCAGCGCTGGAGCCTGCCGGTGGGCGCGCGCTTCGTCCAGGGCGACTGGGAGGGCGCCAAGCGCGACCTGCTGCGCGCGGTGGCGCAGACCCGCTTCCCGCGCGCCCAGCTGGTCGAGACCAGCGCCACCGTCGATCCGGACGAGCGCCGCGCCCTGCTGCGCGTGGTGATCGACAGCGGTCCCGAGATGCGCTTCGGCGAGCTGCGCATCCGCGGCCTGAAGCGTTATCCGCGCAACGTCATCACCAACCTGAACCAGATCAAGCCGGGCGACGAATACAGCGAAGCCGCGCTGCAGGCCTTGCAGTCGCGCCTGCAGGACACCGGCTACTTCAGCAGCGTCGAGGTGAGCGCCGACATGCGCGCCGTGCTCAACGCCGAGCTGGAAGACCTCAAGGACGGCGACGAGGACGGCGCCTCCAGCCCCCAGACCCCGGTCGGCCCCACGGTGCTGCCGGTGCTGGTGCGCGTGACCGAGAACAAGCGCAAGAACGTCGAGGTCGGCGTCGGCTTCTCGACCGACACCGGCGCCCGCGCCCAGCTCAGCTACGACGACCTGAACGTGCTGGGCAAGCGCATGAAGAGCGACCTGCTGTACGAGCAGAAGCGCCAGACGGCGCGGGTCGACTTCTTCTGGCCCACCAAGCCGAAGGGCTACAACGACAGTGTCGGCGCCGGCATCGAGCGCAACGACGTGCGCGGCGAGATCACCACCACGGCCACCGTGGCGGCGCGCCGCAGCTGGGGCTCGCCGCTGCTGGAGCGCAGCCTGGTCCTGGAAGCCCTGTTCGAGGAACGCCAGGTGCCGCCACAGCCCAAGACCCGCACGCGCAGCATACCGCTCACCTACACCATCACCAAGCGCAAGCTCGACAGCCTGATCCAGCCGACCAACGGCTATGTGATCAGCGGCCAGCTGGGCGGCGCGGCGCTGCCGATCCTGACCGACGAAAAATTCCTGCGCCTCTACCTGCGCGGCCAGGCGTTCAAGCCCATGGGCGAAAGCGGCACCCTGGTGCTGCGCGGCGAGTTCGGCGCGGTGGCGGCCAAGGAAAAGCTGGGCGTGCCCTCGGTCTTCCTGTTCCGCGCCGGCGGCGACCAGTCGGTGCGCGGCTACGGCTACCGCGAGCTGGGCGTGCGCGAGAACGGCGCCATCGTCGGCGGCAAATACCTGGCCACGGCCAGCGCCGAATACCAGTACTGGTTCCGCCCGCCCTGGGGCGTGGCCGTGTTCTACGACGCCGGCAACGCCGCCGACAAGGTCGGCGACCTCAAGCCCAAGTCGGGCTACGGCGTCGGCGCGCGCTGGCGCAGCCCGGTCGGCCCGATCAACGTCGACCTGGCCTATGGCCACGCATTGCGCAAGGCGCGCCTGCACTTCTCACTCGGGTTCACGTTCTGATGGATACCAAGGACACTCCTCCTGACCAGGCCCAGGCGCATGCTCCCGCGCCGCGCAAGCGCAAGTGGCCGCGCCGCGTGGCGATCGGCGTCGCCGTCACCGGCGTGCTGGTCGGCGGCACGCTGTGGTATCTCGGACGCGAGACCACCCTGCAGATGATCGCCCAGCGCGTGGCCAAGGCCAGCGGCGGCAAGCTGACCCTGAGCGGCGTGTCCGGCTCGCTGTACGGCGCCATGCACATCGAGCGCATGGTGTGGCGCACCGACGAGCAGCTGGTAATCGCCAACAAGATCGACCTGCAATGGTCGCCGCGCCAGATCGTCTCCAGCGGCGTGCTGGTCGACAGCCTGCACGCCGCCAGCCTGCGCATGGAGACCTTGAAGGAAAGCGACGAGCCCACGACGATGCCGGCTTCGCTCGCCCCGCCCTTCCCGATCGCCGTCAACGACGCGCGCCTGGCCCAGGCGACCTTCGTGAACCAGGGCGCCGAGACCCGCATCGACAACATCCGCCTCAAGCTCAAGGGCGACAAGCAGAGCTGGGTGCTGCGCGACGCCAGCGCTTCCACGCCCTGGGGCCTGGTGGCGGCCAATGCCAGCATCGGCTCGCAGCGTCCGTTCAAGCTCGATGGCGCCGCCAGCCTGACGCAGTCGGAAGCGCAAGCGGGGGCGCGCGCCGCCCAGCTCAAGCTGAAGGTCGGCGGCGACCTGAATACGACGCTGGTGGACGCCAGCGGCCAGGCCGGGCGCGCCGTCGGCGACGGCCGCCTGGAGCTTTCGCCCTTCGCACCCATCCCCTTGCGCGCCGTGCGCATCAACGCCCGCAACATCGATCCGGGTTTCTTCAACCCGGCCCTGCCGACCGCCGACCTGACCCTGGCCGTCAATGGCCGGCTGGACGACAAGCGCAATGGACAATATACAATCGGCGGCAGCGTGAATCTCACCAATGACGGCCCGGCCGGCACCATCGACCAGCAACGCCTGCCGCTGCGCGCCATGCGCGGGCAGCTGGGCGGCAGCCTGGATGCGCTGCAAGTATCCGACGTGCTGATGGACTTCGGCGCCGCCGGCCGCTTCACCGGCGTGGGCGGCGTGCAGCGCGGGAAGGACGAGAAAGGCCTGGGCACGGCCCGCTTCACCCTGCATACCGACCGCTTCGACCTGAAGGGCATCCACGGCAGCATGAAGCCGACCGCGATCCGCGGCGGCATCCAGGTGACCAACGAGGCGACGCGCCAGACCCTGCAAGCCAACCTGGCCGACAAGGGCATGCGCCTGGCGGCCCTGGCGACCCTGGAGAACAATGTGCTGACCCTGCGCGAGGCGCGCCTGGCGGCCGGCGCCGGCAGCATCGATGCCAGCGGCAACCTGGACCTGACCGGCAACAAGGCTTTCAAGGGCGTGCTGAACGCCAGCCGCTTCGATCCGTCCGCGCTGGGCGACTATCCGGAAGCGGACATCAACGCCAGCGTCAACGCGGCCGGCGCCCTGGCGCCCGCCTGGCGCGTGGACGCCGACTTCGCCGTGCGCCGCAGCCGCCTGTTCGGCCAGCCGCTCGCCGGCAGCGGCAAGCTGCACGCGGACGCCAAACGCATCAGCGGCATCGACGCCGACCTGGCCCTGGGCCGGAACACGGTCGCCCTGAACGGCGCCTTCGGCGGCAAGGGCGACCGCCTGCAATGGCGCGTCGACGGCCGCGAACTGGCCGCCGTGCGCAGCGACCTGTATGGCGCGGTGACGGCCAGCGGCGTCGCCACCGGCACCATGGCGGCGCCGCGTACCACTTTCGAAGTGAATGCCCAGGGCCTGGGCTGGGTGGCGAAGCAGCGCCAGAACAATGCGGGCAGCCTGCGCGCCACCGGCGAGGCCTGGCTGGCCGGGCCGGAAGGCGCCAAGGCGGTCGAAGTCAAGGCCAGCGGCACGGCCCAGCGCTTCAACCCGGCCGCCTTCGGCTCGCCGCTGGCGGGCGACATCAACGCCGTATTCGACGCCAGCGGCCGCGCCGGCAAGGACTGGCGCGGCGCGCTCGACCTGCGCGTGCAGGACTCGACCCTGGCCAAGTCGCCCTTCTGGGGCCATGCGAAGCTGGCCGCCGACCGGCGCCACGTATCGAACGCCGACGTCGAGCTGCATGTCGGTCCTAATATCGTGGCGGCGAAGGGCAGCTTCGGCGCAGGGAGCGACCGCCTCGACTGGCGTGTCGACGCGCCCCAGCTGGCCGCCCTCGGCCCCGACTACGGCGGCGCGCTGCGCGGCGCGGGCACGGTCTCCGGCACCATGGAGACGCCTTCGCTGAACGCCAGCCTGAACGGCGAGAACCTCAAGCTGCTCGGCAAGCACACGGTGCGCTCGCTGCGCGCCAGCGCCAACCTGGGTTCGGGCCGCGGCGCACGCGATCCTTTCGTCACCGACGTGCAAGTCCTGGACTATGCGAGCGGTGAAACCCGCGTCGCGGCATTGAGCCTGCAATCCGAAGGCACGCGTGGCGCCCATACCGTTCGCCTGGCGGCGCGCGGCGAAACCTTCGACGCCAACACCGAGGTGCGCGGCGCCCTGGCCGGCGACACCTGGAACGGCACCCTGGCGGCCCTGCAGAACCGCGGCCGCTACGCCATGAACCTGACTGCGCCGGTGCCCCTGCGCATCGGCGGCGCGCCCGGCTCCGGCATCATGGGCCTGGCCAAGCCGGAACGCATCGCCTTCAATGGCGCCGTGATCAAGCTGCCATCCGGCAGCGTCACGGTCGACCTTCTTACCAAGAACGGCCCGCGCTGGACCAGCCGCGGCCACGCCGACAACGTGCCGCTCACCTGGCTGGCCCAGTTCTCGCCGGCGCTGCGCGAGAACGCACGCGGCGACCTGACCCTGGGCGCCCAATGGGCGCTCGACCTGCGCGCTCCGGCCGTGGCCGGCGGCGCGCCCGCGCTGAACGGCAATGTGCGCGTGTTCCGCGAACGCGGCGACGCCATCGTGGGTGGCGACACGCCGGTACCGCTCGGCCTGCGCCAGTTCGAGGCCAGCGCCAACGTGGTCGGCAGCAAGCTGCGCGTGCGTCTCGACCTGGATGGCGCCCGCACCGGCAAGGCCAATGTCGAAGCCAACGCGCAGCTGCTGCGCGGCCGCCTGG
The DNA here is from genome assembly GCF_018119395.1 of Massilia sp. ZL223. GTDB lineage: Bacteria > Pseudomonadota > Gammaproteobacteria > Burkholderiales > Burkholderiaceae_D > Telluria. The sequence continues at coordinate 56,037 of NZ_JAGPWD010000016.1, read as the reverse complement.
ACCGCGACAGCCCGCTGCGCATGTCGGCCAATGCCGACATGGCCTCGATCGCCTGGCTGGCGCCGCTGGCGGGGCAGCCGGGACTGGAACTGGACGGCGCGCTGCGCCTGGCCCTGACGGGCGGCGGCACCATCGGCACGCCCAGCCTGAACGGCAATGTCAGCGGCGACAACCTGGCGGTGCGCTGGGCCGAGCAAGGCGTACGCCTGCAGAACGGCCAGCTGCGCGCCCAGCTCGCGGGCGACCGCCTGGAGCTGCAGCGCCTGGCCTTCCAGGGCCGCCAAGGCAGTGCCTCGGCCGAAGGCTTCCTGCGCTTCTCGAGCGGCCTGGCGGCCGCCGACCTGCGCCTGACGGCGGACAAGCTGGAAGCCCTGTCGCGCCCCGACCGTACGGTGGTGGTGAGCGGCCAGGCCTCGCTGGTGCGCGACGCCAGCCGCTTCGAACTCGAAGGACGCTTCAAGGCCGACCGCGCCCTGATCGAACTGGCGCCGCAAGGCCGCCCGACCATGTCCGACGACGTGATCGTGCTGGGCCGCGGCACCAGGATCGTGCCGTCCAACGAAGAAAAGGAGATGCCGCTCGCGGTCGACCTGCGGGTCGACCTGGGCGACGAGTTCCGCCTGCGCGGCATGGGCATCGACGCCACCCTCGCCGGCAATGCGCGGGTGCGCAAGACCGGCGCGCGCCCGCCTCGCGTGAACGGCACCATCCGCGCCGTGGACGGCACCTATGCCGCCTACGGCCAGCGCCTGGCGATCGAGCGCGCCGTGATCACCTTCAGCGGCGCCTACGACAACCCGGCGCTCGACATCCTGGCGGTGCGCAAGCGCCCCGAGGGCGAGCAGCTGTCCGAGACCAATGTGGAAGCCGGCGTGCAGGTGCGCGGCACCGCCCAGGCGCCGCAGGCGCGGCTGGTGTCGACGCCGAACGTGCCGGACAGCGAAAAGCTGTCCTGGCTGGTGCTGGGCCACGGCATGGAAGGCACCAGCGGCAACGAGAAGGACGTGCTGGCCGCCGCGGCCGGCGCCCTGCTCGGCGGCAAGGGCGGCAGCGGCGGGATTACCTCGAAGCTGAAGAATTCGCTCAACGTGGACGAGCTGGGCCTGAAGCAGGCCAATGGCCAAGCGAATGGCCTGGAAGGAACGGTGGTGACGGTGGGCAAACGCATTTCCTCGCGCGCCTACCTGAGCTTCGAGCAGGGCGCGACCACGGCCACGAGCCTGGTGCGCCTGCGCTACAAGCTCAATCCGCGCATTACCCTGCAGTTCCAGACCGGCACCAATACCGCCCTGGACATCCTGTATTCCTGGGCCTTTGACTAATGCAGGATGCTTGGTTTGTGATCGGGTATCGGCTCTTCGTTTTGCGGGGTATGGTGGCCGGGCTGGTGGTGCGGATGCGGCGCGTCGAAGGGTTCGGGCGCCGGTTCTTCGATCGGCACCGGGTCGGGTGCGCGGTGGGCTTGCACGGGAACAACTGTGTACATGGCCGGGATCTCCTCGAATCTAGCGGGAAGATCACCTTACCATGATGGGCCCCGGCCCGGCGCTTGCCTTACAATGCCGGATTCCTCATCAACGTACCTCTTCTGAAGCACCATGGAACTCACGATCACCACCCTGGCCCTGCTCGTCCTGACGCCCCTGCTCGTCTGGCGCATCTACCGCCGCATCAAGGACCGCATGGCGCGCCAGCGCTCGATCGTGTCGCGCCATTACACCGGCATCCTGGTGTTCGGGGCGATGATCCTGGTGCCGGCGGCCCAGCTGCTGGACAACCCCTACAACCTGGCGGCGCTGCTGGTAGGGGCTGCGGGCGGGATCGGGTATGGCGTGTGGGGGCTGAAGCTGTCGCGCTTCGAGGATACGCCGCAGGGGTATTACTTCACGCCGAATGCGCGGCTGGGGATCGTGATGGCCATGATCTTCGTGGCGCGGATTCTCTATATTGGTGTCGAGATCTATTCGAACCAGGGCAAGGGCGTGACGCCGGAGAGGCTGACGGATTCGCCGCTGACCATGCTGTGCGTGGGGCTGACGGCGGGGTATTTCGGGTGCTATTCGGCGGGATTGCTGCGCTGGCGGCGCAGGATGCGTAAAGAGATCGATATGGTGTGAGTTAACACCGCTCTTGCAAACTTGGGCCCCCTTGGCGGGGACCCAAGTTCCTCAGCACACCACGCATAAAAAAAAAGGGACCCTCACGGGTCCCTTCTCATTCAGGCAGCCTTCGCCGCCTCTTTCCTCCGCTGCAGCACGAAGATCGGCTGCGCCCACTGCACATCCTTCTTCTTCTTGCTCGTAATGAGCGTCAGCTCCGAAGGATCGTAGACGTCCGTATTGTGCGTCAGCGGCGTGGTCATCAGGTACTGCGCATCGGTATTCTTCAGGAACTCGCCCACCAGCTGGATGTTGCGGATGTCCAGGTGCGCGAACGGTTCGTCGATGAACACGAAGCCGCCCGAGCCTTCCTCGGACTTCAGCAAACCAATCAGGAGCACCAGCGACTTCATCACCTGCTGGCCGCCCGATGCCTCGCCGTCGTTCATGCCGATCTGGTCCTTGCCGTCGAACTTGAAGCGCACGTGCAGGCCGGCCTGGGCCAGCTGGACGTCGTCGTTCTCCAGGCGCACCGGGTCGGCCTGCACGTCGATGCCGGCCAGTTCGCCCAGTTCCTTGATGTTCTTGGTATAGGTCTTGATCGTGTAGCGCAAGCGCTCGATGTAGGCCCCGCGCGCATTGCTCGTGGCCTCGATCGCGCGGTTGTTCTGGTAGCGGCGCTCCTCGGTCTCGGTCTGGCGGTTCTGCAGCTGGTCGTTCAGGCGCTGGTACTGGTCGATCACGGTCGGATCGAGTTCCCAGTCGTCGCGCGCCAGCGCGTGTTCCAGCGACTGCAGGCGCAGGTTGACCTGGTGCGCGTTCTGGTGCTTGGCCACCAGGTCGCCGCGCCAGTTGGCGTTCTTCCAGTTGGCCGGCACGTGGCGCCAGCTGCGGCGCATGTCCAGCAGCGCCTTGGCATGCTCGGTGCGCTGTTCCAGCTGGCGGCGGTGGTTCAGGCGCATGCCCGCTTCCGCTTCCGACAGCGCCATGCGCGCGTTCTGCCACACGGTGTCGGCGCGGGTGCGCGCCACCGTCGCGTTCTTGCTCAGGGTCTGCAGCTCGCCCAGGCGCGCGCCCACTTCCAGGCGCTCGGTGCACAGCGGCGCCACCGAGCGCGCGGCTTCCTCGAACTCGGCCTGGCGCGCGGTCAGTTCCTTGGCCGCGTCCACGCCCGCCAGGCGCGCCTTCAGGCCACCCACTTCCGCGGCCAGCTTGGAGATGGCCAGGGTCAGCGCGTCTTCCTGCGCTTCCAGGTTCGGCAGCAGTTTCTGGATCGCTTCCAGGCGCTGGGTCTTGCCCGCCGCGCCGAAACGGTAGCGCGAAGGCTCGACGAACAGCGAGCGGCCGCCGCGGCGTTCGCGGTGGTAGGCGTCCGGCGTGATCCATTCCTCGGCGCGGGTCTTGAAGCCCTCGTCCACCGAATCCACGCGCTCGATGCGCGCCAGCTGGTCGATCAGCCAGCCCGGCGCCTTGCTGGAGAAGTTCACCACCGACAGCAGGCTGTCGTCCTTCACGACCGGCGCTTCGACGCAGTCCGGCACGATGAAGTGGCGATAGCGTTCCTTCTCCGCCAGGCGGTAGGCCGCCGGGGCATCCTTGGCTTTCTCGAGCAGCACCACCGAGGCGTAGCCGCCCAGCACGCCCTCGACGGCGCCCTGCCACTTCGGATCGGTCACTTCGACGATGTCCGACAGCATGGCGTGGGCGATGCCTTCGTCGCGCAGGGCGCGGCGCATCAGGCGCTGGGCTTCCGGCTCCGGCATGGCGCTCTTGCCCTGCAAGGCCGAGATGGTCGCCATTTCGCCGGCGATCTTGGCCGAGATGGCGTCGCGCTTACCCTTCTGGCGCGCCAGTTCCGCTTCCTTTTCTTCCAGCTGCTTGGCGACTTCGGCGATGTCGGCGCCGGCGTCCGCCGCCAGCTTCTGCAGGCGGTCGCGCTGTTCCAGCACGCTTTCCATCGGCTTGAGGCGGGCGTTGACCTGGTTCAGGCGGCTCGCCAGTTCCGTGCCTTCCTGCTCCAGCTGGGTTTCCAGCTTCTGGGCCTCGGTCAGGGCGCGCTGCTGGGCCGCGAGCTGGTTGCGCTTCTCGGTCAGCATGCTGTCGGCCTGTACGAGCGGCTTGCGCGCTTCGCGCAGGTTGCGGCTCATGCTCGCGGCCTTCTCGCGCGCCTCGTGGTATTCCAGCGCAGGCAGCACTTCTTCCTTCAGGTCGCGCTTTTCCTTGTGCAGGTCTTCCCACTGGTGGTAGTTGGCGACGCGCAGGCGCAGGCCCTCGAGGTTGATGCGCGAGGTTTCCAGCTCGGCCTCGAAGCGCTTCAGTTCCGTCTCGGTGTCGCGCTGGTGGCGCTTGGCTTCGTCGTAGGCGTCCAGCACTTCCTTGTCGCCGAAGACCTGGAACACGAGGTCCAGCAGCTGGCGCGGCGCGTATTCGCACAGCTTGTCGGTCTCGCCCTGCTCCAGCGCCAGCACTTTCGACATGGCCGGCGACAGGCCGGCCGATGCCAGGCGCTTGCGATAGTTTTCCACGCCGAGCCAGTCGGTGGCTTCGGTGACTTCCTCGATCTCGACGTTACCCGGGCGCATCAGGTACTGGCGCTTCCAGTCGCCGCCGTTCTTCTGCACCTGGCAGAACAGCGTCACCTCGTCGTCCGAGAAGAAGCCCGAATGGCGGAACGGACGGTTCGACAGCTGGCGGCCGACCGGCGCGTTGTCGACCACGGCGCGGATCCAGGCGCTTTGCTGGCCCGAGTGGCGCGCATAGTGCTTGTAGGTGCGCCCCATCGAGCAGTCCAGGCCGAACAGGGTGCGCAGCGCATCCAGCAAAGTGGTCTTGCCCGAGCCGTTCTGGCCCGCGATGGTGATGATCTTGGCGTCCAGCGGGATGTTCTTGATCCGCTGCCAGTAATCCCAGTGGACCAGTTCGAGTGATTTAATGTGGAACATCGGCTATCTCAATTCGGGGTATCGGTTGCTGCTTCGTCGGCCCGAGGGTTCTCGACGACCGGATCGTTGGCCGCTTCGGCGTCGACCGGCGCACGGCGCGGGGCGGCGGCCAGCGGGGCGCGCTTGAACACCTCGGCCAGCGCGCCGTTGATGATGCGCTCCTTGAGCACGTCGGTGTCCATCAGGAGGTCCAGCAGCGGGCCTTCCAGGATCACGTCGCCGCGGCGCTCGATGAAGCCCAGCTTGGCCAGCACGCCCAGGTTCATGTCCATGCGCGTCTTCTTGCCCAGCTTGTCGCCGAAGTCCGACAGCAGCGCGGTGTAGGAGATGCCGATCGAGGTGTCCTCGGCGCGCGGGATCGGCGCTTCCTTGTCGAACATGTCGGTCTGGTCGTCGTCCACCGTGGTGTGGGTTTCCTGGCGCTCGCGCTTCGGGAGGATGATCTGCGCCCACAGCACGACCAGCAGGGCCACGCCGTCGCGAGTCAGGCCGAAGTTGTTGTTCTGCCAGATGTCCTTGGCGCCGAAGATCTTCGGCTCCACGTTGCGGTGCAGGGCGATGGTCACGTGGTCGGCGTAGACGTTGTCGAGCAGCTTCAGGCCCGATTCCAGCAGGCGCTTGTCGACCTCGATGCGGAACTGCTCGTCCGACAGGGCGCGCTTGACCATCTTGTCGTCGCGGCGCAGGGTCTGGTGCGTCAGCAGGCGCGCGATCAGGATTTGTGCATCGTCATTCATTGGGCGTACTGCTTTCGGAAGAATTCAAGGAGAGGGTGGCGACCGACATGGCGGCCACTTCCGGGTCATCCAGCGGGATCATCTCGTCCACCGGTTCGAAGTTCAGCGGCAGGCGCGCCAGTTCGGCGGTTGGGCCCTGCAGGCTGGCCTCGGCGGCGTCGCCCAGCAGCGGCAGCAGCGAAGCGCGGTAGGACGCCACGGCGAAACTGGCCGGCAGCAGCGACTCGTGCAGCTGGACTTTCTTCGGGCCGCTCTCGGAAAACTCGGGGAAGTTGCCCAGGTTGGCGAAGTCGGCCAGCTTGTTGATCCAGTCGTTCAGCTCCAGCTGACCGGCCGGGTTGTCGTTGATCGTGGTCGGCGCATCCTGGCCGCTCGGCAGGCCTTTCGGACCGGTCGAGGTGACGCGCTCAGCCAGCAGCTCGGTCTCGGCCACGTCGATCATCTCGGCCGGGGTGGTGAACAGCGGCACCACCGGGCGGTCGATCGCGCCTTCGGCCAGGCTGGCCAGGTCCTCGTGGGCCAGCAGCCAGCGCTTGACGTCGGTGGTCGACAGGCCGGACTGGCCCAGGTGCACGCGCTGGCGCTCGATCTGGTTCAGGGCGCGCGAGAACATGCCCTGCATGTTCAGCAGCGCCGACTGGGCGCGGCCGATGGCCTGGGCCGCTTTATGGGTGGCGGAGTCGGCGCGCTCGTCGGTGGTGATGGCGCGCAGGATGGCCGAGCCCTTCTCCACCCAGTCGCAGGCCATGTGCCACTTGGCCTGCGAGGTGCGCAGGCGGAATTCGGAACCGGAAGCGATCGCGTCGCGGAACTCCTCGGTCAGTTCCACCAGGCGGCCCAGCAGGTGCTTGAGCTGGTCCACCGTGACGCCGCCCACGGCCTGGGCGCCGGCCACCTGCGACAGCAGGAAGCCCATCTCGGCGTCGTCGTCCTCGGGCTTGCCCAGGGCCAGCAGCGTATCGAGGGCGGACAGCACGTTGCGCGCCAGCGGCGTGATGCGGTACACGGCCGCCGGGGCGTCCCAGGCCAGCAAGCCGTGGGTGCGCAGGCGGTTCAGCACCGTCTCCAGGCTTTCCGGGATCAGGTAGGCCAGCTTCTGGTTGATGTCCGCGCGCGAGAAGGCCGAGCTGGCGGTATCCCCGGCCAACTCGCGCAGCACCAGCAGGCGCACCATGACGCCGTCCTGGGTGCCGTGGAACAGCGCCGTGAACGCCGACAGCATCGGCTGTGCGCGCTTGAGGTGGAACACCTGCTCGATCTCGTCGGGGGCCACGCCTTCATGGAAGTGGGCCTGCAGCGGATCGTCTTCCTGCGCTGTCGTAAAGGAGTCTGCGGCCAGAACCGCGCCGCCAAGGTGGTCGATCATCGTGTGGAATACCAGTCTTCTTGCGCGGCCAGACCTGCTCCGCGGGGGCGTCAGTATAACAGTTAAGCCCAGGCAATTTGCAGTTTGGCAGGCTTTGGAAGCCTGTCAATGGCAGGAATGACACAGGAAAACACGTTGACAACATTTCAATGATGGCAAGCTTCACCGGGACATGCAGGATGTATTGACTGCCTGGCAAGCGGGTGCTACTGTACTACCCGTAATAGTACAGATAGGAGAGGCCATGAGCCGCCGCACCCCATTGATGTTAAGCATCGCCACCGGCGATGCCCGCCCGATCAACCGCCAGATCGTCGACGGCGTGCGGCGCCTGATCGCCACCGGCGAACTGCCCGTCGGCGCCGTCCTGCCCAGCGTGCGCGGCCTGGCCCAGCAGCTGTCGATCAACCCGAACACGGTGGCCAAGGCCTACGGCGAGCTGGCGGCCGAGGGCTGGGTCGAGTCGCGCGCCGGCCTCGGCCTGTTCGTGCTGCCGCCGCGCCAGCTGCTGTCCGACGCCGAGCGCGCGCGCCGCCTGGACGACGCCGTCGGCCGCTTCACCGCGGATGTGATCGGCCTCGGCTACAGCGGCCCCGAGGTGCTGGACCGTGTCGCGGCCGAGCTGGCCGACTGCCTGCCGCGCCAGGTCGCCTGAGGAGCCGCGATGAACGATTACGTGATCCATACCGAAGGCCTGTGCCTGTCCTACAAGGGCAAGCTGGCCCTCGACCACCTGAGCCTGCGGCTGCCGCGCGGCGGCGTGCACGCCATCGTCGGCGCCAACGGCGCCGGCAAGTCCACCCTGTTCCGGGTGCTGCTGGGCTTTGCCGCCTTCGACGCCGGCAGCGCCCAGGTGCTCGGCAGCGATTGCCGCGCCCTCACCCCGGCCATGCGCGCCCGCATCGGCTTCGTCAACGAAGAGCACACCCTGCCGGGCTGGATGCGGGTGGCCGAGCTGGCCGGCATGCAGCGCCGCCTCTACCCCCAGTGGAGCGAGGAGCGCTACCGCCAGGTGCTGGCCAACTTCAATGTGGCCGAGCGCCAGAAGATCGCCGAGCTGTCGCGCGGCGAGCGCGCCGGAGTCAGCCTGGCGCTGGCGCTGGCGCAGGGGCCGGAACTGCTGATCCTCGACGAGCCCACGCTCGGCCTGGACGTGGTGGCCAAGCGCGCCGTCCTGGACGCCCTGCTCCAGACCAGCCTGGACGACGGCGCGACCGTGGTCTACTGCTCGCACCAGATGGACGAGATCGAGCGCGTCGCCGACAACCTCGTCATCCTGGAACGCGGCGTCCTGCGCCACATGTCTCCGCCGGACGAGTTCTGCGACAAGGTCGCCCTGTGGATCGCCGACTTCCCGTTCCGCCAGCCGGAGGCCGCCCACCTGCCCGGCGTGCTCGAACTGCGCGTCATCGAGGGCCTGACCCACCTGGTCGTGTTCGACCAGGGCGATGACTTCGGCGCCCGCCTGCGCCTGATGGGCGCGCGCAGCGCCCAGCGCATGGCGGTCAGCCTCGACCGCGCCGTGAATGGCTTCCTCGCGCGAGGCCATGCCGGTTCCCCTTCCCTGTCCGCAGCCGCCTGAGAGGCCCGCATGAAAGAACTGTTCCTGAGCGAGTGCCGCCGCTTCCGCAGCGCCGCCCTCATCGCCGCCGGCGCCCACCTGCTGCTCCTGCTGCTGGCCTCGCGCATGACCGAACCGCTGCTGCTGCGCTGGCGCGAGCAGCTGCTGTTCCCGATCCTGTATTTCGTGGGCGCCTTCGCCTTCGCCGCCTACCAGTTCGGCACCTACCGCCAGCCCAGCCGCTGGGTGTGGCTGCTGCACCGCCCGCTGCCGCGCGGCCGCATCTTCGCCGCCCTGGCGCTGGCCGCCCTGGTCCTGGTAGCGGCCGCCATCGGCCTGCCGGTGCTGCTGGCCATGGCCGGCACCGACCAGCTCACCGGACGCACGGTGGATGCGCGCCACTACCTGGGTGTGATCTACCTGGTGCTGGTCGCGCTGACCGGCTGGCTGGCGGGCACCTACCTGATGCTGTGCGGACGGCGCAGCGCCTGGGTGGTGCTGGTGGTCCCGGCCCTGCTGATGGCCCACCTGGCGCCGATGGCGCAGCTGCTGGCGCCTGCGCTGGCTTGCGTGGCGCTGTTCACCGCGCTCGCCTACAGCGCCTTCAAGCCCGACCGCAGCGCGCCTCCGGCCACGCTGGCCGGCCAGCTGTCGGCCGCGCTGCCGCTGCAGCTGGGCTTTTATTTCGTCCTGCTGTGGGGCGGCTCGCTCGTCTTCCAGTACGGCCAGATGCTGGTGGGCGAGCATCCCCTCAATCGTCCGCAGCCGCCGGGCGGCGGCTACACCGAGCTGGCGCGCGCCGATGGCCGCACCGCCATCGCCCGTGGGCTGGCCGCCGCCACCGATCCGCGCGCCGCGCACTGGCGCCGCCAGGTGGCGCTGACCGACGTCGGCGCCGTGTCGCCCGCCCTCGACGCCCACCCAAGGCGCCACGACGCATCCAACCTGGAAACCCTGCAATGGGCCGACCCGGAGCGCGGCATCATCTGGAGCTTCAGCCACGACCGCATGCTGTTCGAAGGACGCGACACCTATACCGACGCGCCGCGCGGCTGGTATGGCGTGGGCGGCATGGGCGACCGCCGGCCGTTCGCATCGGTGCCGGTGCTGGCGGACAAAACCATCCTGACCCGCCAGGCCCTGCTGGTGCACGACAAGGAGTCGGGACGCGCCCATCCCCTGATCCAGCTGGCCGGCCAGGAAGTCCTGTCCGGTCCCGCCGCGCCGGTCGGCATGCTGCAGTTCGCACTGACCAACCAGCGCCTGATCGCCTACCGCCAGCCGATCGATCCGCTCGCGCCGCTGGAACAGCTGTACAGCGTCGACTTGCCCGGTCCCTTCAGCGACCTGCACCGGGTCGATATCGCCCGCCTGCTCGACGGCACCCTGCTCTCGTTCAACTATGGACGCCGCATGAGCAACGGCATGACCGGCTCGGCCCAGCACCTGGTGTTCGTGGATGCGTCGGGACGCGCCCAGGCGCTGGCCACGCGCCCGCTGGCGCACGACTTCCACGCGCTGTTCGAGCACAAGGCCTGGTGGCTGTCGCCGCTGACCCAGGCCGTGCTGGCGCTGCCCGAGCGCCTGCTCGGCACGGGGACGATCCCGGACGCCCCCGGCCCGCAGGCGCCCGGCCGCCCGGCCACTGTCCTCGGCGCCGCGCTGCTGGCCGCCCTGCTGTCGGCCGCCTGCGCCTGGTGGCTGGGGTCCGGCCAGGGCCGCGGGCGCCGGCTGGCCTGGACCGCCGCCGCCTTGGTCCTGGGGCCGGCCTGCCTGGCTTGCCAATGGGTGCTGCAGCCGCGCCGCCCACGCATGGTCACCGCCGAGGCGCCGCGCGCCTTCGCGGCGGCCGCCGCCTGACAGGAGGCCGCATGCGACTACCTCCCCACGTCGGCCTGTGCCTCGCCACATTCCTGGCCATCCCCTGCACCCAAGCCGGGAACTTGCAGGACCTCCTGGCGCGCAATGCGGCGCTGCCGCGCGCGCCGCAACTCGCCGAATCCGCCTTCGAGCAGGAAGAGCGCCTGCGCCAGGTGCGCCTGTCCCCGGACGGCAGGCAGCTCACGTATATCGAAACGGACCGCGGCAGCGCCGAGCTGCGCGTGCTGGACCTGGCCAGCGGCGCCACCAGCCGCCTGCTGGCGCTGGACGGGCAGGCGCGCGTGCAATGGTCGCCGGACAGCGGCATCCTGTTCGTCGCCCAGTCCGGCGGCGTGGCGGCGGTCGATCCGCGCAGCGGCGCCAGCAGCCGCATCGCGGTGTTCGACAAGCCCGAGGAGATCAGCTTCGCCGGCCCCGACCCGGTCCGGCCCCGGCACGCCCTGCTCATCGAGCGCGGCAAGTCGCAGCGCCTGGTGCGCATCGGCCTGGATGGCACGCGCCAGGTGCTGTACAGCGGCGCCGAGCCGGTCGGCGACTTCCTGCTGGGCGCGGACGGGCAGCCGGCCGTGCTGCGCACCACCGGCGCCGGCTTTCATCAGCGCATCCTGCAACGCCACGCCGGCGGATGGCGCGAAGCGGCGCGCTGCCTGCCTTTCCGCCCCTGCCGCCTGGCGGCCCTGACGCCGGATGGCCAGCGCCTGCTGCTGCTCACGCCCCACGCCGGCGACCGCGAAGCGCTGGTCGAACTCACGCTGGCCACGGGCGCGCGCCGCACCCTGCACCAGGACCCGGACGGCATCGCCGACCTGGCCGGCGTCATTCCCGGTCCCGATGGGCAGCCCTTGCTGGCCGAGTACGAACTGCCCTACCGCCGCATCGCCGGCCTGGACGCCGCCGGACGGCGCATCGCGGCCGGCATCGCCCGGCGCTTTCCTGCGGGCGGCGTGACGGTGGAATCCTGCGCGCCGTCCGCCTGCCTGGTGGCCGAGCGCGGCGCGCGCCTGAGCCAGGCGCGCTACTGGCTGTACGACATCGAAGGGGGCAAGCTGCGCGCCGTCCTCGAGGACGTGCGCCAGCGCGCCCGGCCGCTGCCGGAACGCCAGCTGGTGGACAAGATCGCCATTCAATACCGCGCCTCGGACGGCGCCCTGGTGCACGGCTACCTGAGCCTGCCCGCCGGATTGCCCGCCCGCTCGCTGCCGATGCTGACCGTTGTCCATGGCGGGCCGTGGAACCATGTCGGCGCCGACTACAGCGCTCTGGCGCAGCTGCTCGCCAACCGCGGCTACGCGGTGTTCCAGCCGAACTTCCGCGCCTCGACCGGCTATGGGGAAAAGTACATGCTGGCGCCGGGCGCGAGCTTCGGCAACGGCCGCGCCCAGGCCGACATCATCGAAGGCGTGCAATGGCTGCTGGCCCAGGGCGTCGGCGACCCCAGGCGCCAGGGCATCATGGGTGCGTCTTTCGGCGGCTATGCGACCCTGCTGGCGCTGACCCACACCCCCGGCATGTTCCGCTTCGGGATGGCGGGCCAGGCGACGCCGGATTTCGCCCGCACCCTGCAGCTGACGGCCGCCGCGCCCGCGAAGCCGGGCGAGACGCCCTTCGCGCCCAAGCTGCGCGAGCTCGGCATCGATCCGGCCAATGCGGCGCAGATGGCGCCGATCCGGCGCGACGCCCCATTGACCCATGCCGGCAAGCTGGGCGCGCCGCTGGCGCTGATCGCCGGCGGCAAGGACGAACTGATCGAGATCGAAGCGGTGGTGGATTACGTGGCGCGCCTGCAGGGCCTGGGCAAGCCGGTCAGCCTGCTGGTCGATCCGGACGAAGGCCACCACGCGCGCAACCCGGTGGCGCGCAAGGCCCAGCTGCACCTGCTGCTGGCCATGCTGCACCGCTACCTGGGCGGACCGGCGCCGGCGGCTCCGGAACAGGCCGTGGCGCGCTACCTGGCCAGCACCATGCGCGCGGACGGAGCGTTGAAATAGCGTCAGCGCTTGTCGATGGCGCGGATGGTCTGCTCGATGTTTTCCTTCTCGCCTTCGGTGAAGCGCAGCTTGACCGGATACCAGTCGCGCGCCGGCGCCAGCCAGACCGACAGGGTCTGGTCGCGGCCGTCGTCGAGCGGCTCGCGCGTCAGCATGACCGTCTCCAGTTCGCCCAGGCCGGTGCGCAGCTTCTCGCGCCTGACCACCTTGAAGGTCCAGGTCTCGGCATCGCGGCGGCCGGCCACGAAGAAGGGCCAGGAGGTACCGGGCTTGAACTTGTCGCCGGCGGCGCGCGCCACGGCGGCCAGCTGCCAGGTGACCGACACGCGGTCCTGCTCGCCGCCCTTGAGCGCATAGGTCTTCTGGCTTTCCGAGAAGCGCAAGGTCTTGCTGTCGCGCTCGAAGGTGGTGGTGGTCGGGTCCTTGCGCAGGCGCTTTTCCCAGAACTCGCCCGGCGCCAGCCCGAAGGCGTCGACCGTGCCTTCGCTGCGGTCCTCGGTGATGGTGCCCAGCACCGGCACGCGCGACTCGGCCTTCACGCTGTATTTGCCGCCGCCCGCGCGCCAGGTGATCAAGGCATCGCCCTTGAGCGAGAAGCCGCGCTGGCGCGCGCTCAGGTCGTAGCTCAGGTCGGCCGAGGGCGGCAGCTCGAACGGACGCTTGAGCGCCGGATGGGAAGGCGCCGCATCCTGGGCGCCGGCGCCGAGGCTGGACGCCAGCAACAGCATGGCGGTGGCGCGTCGAATCGTGTGCATGTGCATATCAGGTTCCTGGTCGGTGCGAAACGATATTATTCACGGTTTGCGTCGTCACCGCACCGCTCGCTTCAGTATTGCGAATTTGTACGGGCAGCCAGCCGTGGGCCGGCGCCAGCCAGATATCCAGGCGCGACTTGTACGAGCCCGGTTTGGGGGGACGGGTCAGGCGCCAGGTCTGCAGGCGGCCCAGCCTGGTGTCGATCTCTTCCTGCCCCGCCACCTGGAAGCGGAACACGCTGGCGTCGCGGTCCTCCCCCACCAGGATATCGATGTCGCCATCGAGCTGTTTGGGGTCGCCGCGCGCGATCGCCGCCAGCTGCAGCGGAATGCTGGCCTTGTCCTGGGCGCCCGGCGCCAGCGGATAGGTCGCCTGGGACGCCGAAAAGCTGATCTTGTTCCCTTCCCAGTCGAAGTGGGTGGCAGTGAGGGAGCGCCCGCGCCGCTTTTCCGTCATCCTGACCGGCATGAAGCCGGCCGCGCCCAGCCTGCCCTCGCTGGTGAGCACCACCAGGTTCACGCGCGCGAACACCACGCGGATCCCGGCTTCGATATTGATGCGGTAGGCCTCCTGGCCGAGCTGCCACGACAGCACGGCTTCGCCCGACCAGCGGGTGCCGTCGGCATCCACGCGCGCGACGTCGAGCCGGATATCGCTGGACGGCGGCATGTCGACCGCGTAGCGCCGCGGCTCGGGGCCTGGCGCCGGCGCCGGTGTGCCTGCTGGCGGCGCTGCGGCCGGCGCCGGAGCGGTCTCTCGTGCGGGAGCCGCCTCGGCGGGCGCCGGCGGCGTGTCCGGGGTGTCGCCCGCTTGCGGCGCGGGCATGCCGAGTTCGGCCGGCAGCGGAGGGATCTCCGGCAAGGGCGGCGGGGCCAGTTTCGGAACGGGCGGCGGCGCGGGTGCGGGCGGCGCGGCGGACGGCGCCGAAGGCAGCAGCTGGGCCAGCATGGAAGTCGGGCCGCCGCTGCCGGCGGCGAACTGGCGCGACGGGTCCAGGTGCACTTCCAGCAGGCGCAAGGCCATCCAGTGCAGCAGCACGACCAGGGTGCCGAGCACCAGGGCCCGGCGCCGTTGGCGGAAGAACGAAGAACTCATGCCGCTAGTGTAGCGTGCCGGAGGCGCCCCCGCTTCCGCTGGCGTGCACGGTGGGACGAGACGCCGGCCGTGGCCGGACTGTTAGTTATCTGCTACGCTAGGCAGACCAACCTACGGAGACCACCATGCTCAAGCCTCCCATGCCCAACGTGGCCGGAATGACCGATACGCTGGAATTCGTCAAGAATCTCTGGGGCAGCATGAACATCCCCGGCGTGACCGTGCCGGGCATGTCGGGCAGCACCCTGTCGACCGATGAGCTGGACAAGAAGATCGCCGACCTGAGGGCGGTCGAATCCTGGCTGAACCTGAATATCGGCATGCTTCGCGGCACGATCCAGGCGCTGGAGGTACAGCGCGGCACCCTCGCCACCCTGAAGTCGATGAGCGAAAGCATGGCCCAGGCCATGGGCAAGGCCGGCAATGGCGACACGATGGCGCCTTTCGCCCAGTTCTTCAGCCAGGCGGCGCAGGCTGCCCCCGCCCCTTCCGCACCGCCACCGCAGCAACAAGCGCAAGCGCCCCAGCAAGAACAGCCCCCGGGCGCGGCCATGCCGGCAGCGGTCGCGTGGTGGAACTTGCTCCAAGACCAATTCCGCCAAGCCGTGGCGAGCGCCATGCCCGCCGATGGCGGCGCCGGCAAGGAAGGCGGCTCGCCGCTCGACGTCTCGGGCGGCGCGCCGCAATCCGGCAATGGAAGCGGCGCAGGCGCCGATGGCGCGCCCAACGGCGATTCCGCACCGGGCCGGGGCGCACGCTCTGCACGCAATAAGGCCGACAAGCCTTGAGCCGGCGCATGCGCGCCCGATCCCTCGCTTGACCTGAACGGTGGCGCCCGCGCGCCAGCCGTGCTGAACTATCCGGGCGGACCGGTCCGCCCTGCTGCGCCCGGCCGCGCCCCGCCGCGCCTCCTCCATCGCAGCCCGGCTTTTCAGCAGGATCTTGCCGGAGCGCGCATGAAACCCGCTGATTTTTCCAGCCTCACACCGGCCCAGGTGGCCGACTTGCGCCGCAAGCTCGACGCGGCCGGCTGCCGTCCTCCCGCCGAGGCGGCGTCGCTGGCCGAGCTGGGCGACGCCATCGCGCGCCTGCGCCGGCGCCACGGCCTGCTGCCCGGGGACGGACTCGACGCCGCCACCCTGCGCTGCCTCGACGGCTGCGCCGGCGCCGTGTTCGGCCAGGTTTTCGAAGACGAACTCGATCTGCTCCGTCCGGGCGCCCGGCAAGCCTCGTCTTCTCCCTGCCCGCCCGATACCAGCCAGCTGCTGGGCCGCGCCCACGGGAGCCAGCTGGTGGGGCTGGCCCTGTCCGGCGGCGGGGTGCGCAGCGCCACTTTCGGCCTGGGGGTGCTGCAGGCCCTGGCCGCCCGCCAGCTGCTGCGCCGGGTCGACTACCTGTCCACGGTTTCGGGGGGCGGCTTCATCGGCGGCTGGCTGTCGCGCTGCATCCATGCGCATGCGGGCGACATGGCCGCGGTCGAGGCCATGCTGGCCCCCAGCGCCGGCAGCGCCGAGGCGCCGGCGGTGCGCTTCCTGCGCCAGTACAGCAATTACCTGTCGCCGCGCGGCGGCATGTTCAGCGCCGACACCTGGACCCTGATCGGCACCTATGTGCGCAATACGGGCCTCAACCTGGCCATGCTGGTGGCCTGGCTGTGCGCCCTGCTGCTGCTGCCGCGCGCCTGCGTCTGGGCGGTGCACCGCGTGGTCGCGCCGGAAGGGCCGTGGGCGCACCTGGCCGATGTCGCCTGGATCCTCGCGGTGCTGCTGTTCCTGGGCGCGGTGTTCTGCATCGCGCTGTCGATCTCCAGCAAGCCCGAAAGCTCGCGCGGGCTGCGCCGCTTCCCCCTGTCGCAGGGCGCGGTCCTGTGGTGCATCAACCTGCCGCTGCTGCTGGCCGGCTTCCTCGGCAGCGTGGGCCTGTGGCCGCACGGCGGCGAGCTGCACGCCTGGCACGGCATGCTGCCCGCGGCCCTGCGCGAGCGCTGGGGATGGCTGCTGGCGCCGGGCCTGGTCTACTTCATCGTCTGGGCCTGCGGCTGGTACCTGGCGCACGACCGCGCCAGCGCCTACCGGCGCGCCGGCTACACGCTGTGCGCGGCGGGCGCCTGCGTGGTGGCGCTGCTGCTGCTGGAGGCGGGGCGCAGCTTCGCGCCCGGGGTGCCGCTGTTCTCCGGCGCCGCGCTGGAGCCGCTGGTGCAGGCGCTGTGGGGCCTGGCGACCCTGCTGCCGCTGGCGGCGGCCGGGCTGGCGCTGGACGCGGGCCTGGGCAGCGAGCGGCCGCTGCGCGACCTCACCCGCGCCGAGCTGGGCGAAGGCCTGTCGCACTTCCTGTGCGCGATGGGCGCCCTCACCCTCGGCACCCTGCTGCTGCTCGGCGGCCTCGCCCTGCTGCCCGAACCGGCCACCCATCCGGTACTGAACAACGCCATCGCCCTGACCAGCTTCGGCATGCCGCTGATGATGGCCCTGTTCGCGGGCACCACGACCCTGATGATCGGCCTGATCGGCCGCCTGTACAGCGACGCCAGCCGCGAATGGTGGAGCCGCCAGGGCGCCTGGACCACGATCTTCGCGCTCACCTGGCTGGCGGCCTTCGGCGTCAGCTTCTTCTTCGCCCCGCTGCTGCACTGGGCCTGGCTGACCTACGAGCCCTGGTCCAACTTCGGCACCCTGCTCGGCTGGCTGGCGATGACGGCCTTCGGCCTGAAGGCCGGCAGCGGCTCATGGACTGGAACCAGTACCGGCATGCGCGCCCTGGGACCCTCGCGCCTGGAGCTGGCGGCGCGCCTGGCGCCCTATGTGTTCACGGTCGGGATCTTCGCCCTGCTGAGCGCCCTGGTGCAGGCCGTGGTGGCCTACCCCAGCGTGGATTGCCCGCATGCCCAACTGGCGTGCGTATACGCCGCCCACGCGCGCGCCACCCTGGCGACCGGCGGCGACACCCTGGCCCTGGCCTTCGCCGCCTTCCTCGGCGCCGCCCTGCTGCTCGGCTGGCGGGTCGACATCAACAAGTTCTCGCTCTACATGTTGTACCGCAACCGCGTGGTGCGCGCCTACTTCGGCGCCAGCAACCGCGCGCGCCGCCCGCATCCCTTCACCGGCTTCGATCCCGGCGACGACCTGCTGCTGGCGGAGCTGAGGACCCAGCGGCCCTACCCCATCATCAACACCTCGCTCAGCCTGGTGAGCGGCGAGGAACTGGCCTGGCGCACCCGGCGCGCGGCCTCGTTCGCATTCACGCCGCGCTGGTGCGGCTTCGAACTGCCGCCGCTGCCGGACGGCGCCCAGGCGCAACATGGCGAAGCCGCGCGCGGCTGCTACCGTCCCACCAGCCAGTACGCCTCGCGTTCCGGCGTGGGCACGGACGACGACGCCGGCGTGCGGCTCGGGATGGCGGTGGCGCTGTCGGGCGCCGCGGCCAGTCCCAACATGGGTGCGCATTCCTCGCCGCCGCTGAACTTCCTGATGACGATGTTCAATGTGCGGCTCGGGCGCTGGTGCCCGAACCCGCGCCGCTCCACCTGGACCAGCTCTTCGCCGCCGATCGGCCTGTTCAGCCTCCTGGCCGAGCTGTTCGGGATGACCAACACCAACGCCCGCTACGTCCACCTGTCCGACGGCGGCCACTTCGACAACCTCGGCATCTACGAACTGGTGCGGCGCCGCTGCCGCCTGGTGGTGGCGGTCGACGTGGCGAGCGACCGCGAGCTGGCCTTCGAGGACCTGGGCAACACGATCCGCCGCTGCGCCACCGACCTGCACGTGCGCATCGACCTCGACGTCTCGCGCCTCGACCTGAGGAAGGACAGCGGCTTGTGCGGCGCCAGCTGCGCGGCGGGCGTGATCCGCTACGGCCAGGCCGACTGCGGCGGGGTGGATGGCGTGCTCCTGTACATCAAGCCCGCCATCGTCGGCAACGAGAACGCCGACCTGCTCAACTACCGGCGCCTGCATCCGGACTATCCGCACCAGAGCACGGCGGACCAGTGGTTCGACGACGCCCAGTTCGAGAGCTACCGCGCGCTCGGGGAGCACGTGGCGGATTGCGCGCTGCGCGACGCGGCGCATGCGGCACGGCGCGGCGACGGCAGCCACGATATCGAGGTCTTGTGCGCGCAGCTGCTGCGCCGGCACGGGGCGGGTGTGGAAGCCCGCGGCGCCGGCGTGCACGCGGGCCGGGTGCGCGAGTCCTGCCGCTAGGCCGGCGCTTCGCTTGCGCTTTCTTCCGCAGCCGGCGCCGCGGCGCTGTCTTGCGCAGCGGGCGCCTCGGGTTCCGCCGGCTTGGGCAGCAGCTGCGTGAGCTGCTCCATCAGCTGCGCGAAGCGCTGCTGTCCCGGCTGCAGGTAGTCGACCCGCTCCAGGATGTCGTGCGCCTCGGCGTCGAGGTCGGGATCGTAGCCGCGCTGCTGCATGTGCGAGATCAGGATCTGCACCGCGTTGAACAGGATGCGTACATTGTTCGGCAGCGCCTTGCGCGCATTGCGCATCCATTCCACCGCTTCCGGCAGCTTGCCGGTCTTCCACAGCAGCACGCCCTGGTTCATCAGGTCGACCGCTTCCTTGCGCGCACCGCGCACCAGGGCCTCGCCCTCCTCGCCCATGCGCGCTTTTTCAAAGATCTGCTGCACTTCGTCCAGCAGCGTGGTGTTGTCGTGGTTGTTGCGCACCACGTAGCACAGCAGCTCGACCGGCGCGTCCTTGACGCCGACCGCGAACAGCAGGGTCGCCATCTCCAGGCAGGTGGCGGTGTCGGGCCGGGCCGGATTGTTCTGCAACAGCTCTTCCAGCTCGTCGCCGGCCTTGCGCGCGCGGCGGTAGTCGCCGCTCTCGTGGTAGACCAGGCCCTCGGTGATCTTGGCGCGCAGCTGCAGGTCTTCCTGGTCGGCGCCGAACTCGCGCTGGGCCGCGAGCAGCAGCTGCAGCGCCTCTTTCGGGTCGTTCTTCAGGCCGCAGACGCGGGCCAGGCCCAGGTAGGCGTCCGGGGTCTTGAGGATCGAGTACTCCCCGATCGCGATGCACTTGCGGAAGGCCTTCTCGGCCAGCGGCACGTTCCCCAGGCGCAGGCAGGCCTGGCCCAGCTTGCGCTGGCGCGGCACTGAATTCGGCGACAGCTTGGCCGCGCGTTCCAGGATCGCGGCCGCTTCCTCGTGCATGCCCAGGCCCTTGTAGCAGGCGGCCAGCTGGTCGTAGGCGTCGATGTAGTAGCGGTTCTCGGCGATCACGGTCTGGAACATCTGGCGCGCCTGCTCGAATTCGCCGTCCGCCAGGCGGATCTTGGCCAGGCCGGCGCGCGCCCACTGGTACTCGCGCTGGGCCAGCACGCGCTCGTAGGCTTCGCGCGCCTTGCCCGGCTCGCCGCTCTTTTCCATCAGGCGCGCCTTCATGCGCAGCAGTTCGATCTCGTGCACGCGGCTGGCGGCGATCTGCTCGTCGCACAGGCGCGCGGCGCGCAAATAGTCCTTCTCGGCATAGGCCTGGTCGATCAGGCGGAACACCTGCTTCTTGCGCCACACGCGGTTCAGGCGCGTGAGCAGCACGCCTTCGGTGATCGGCTTGACCAGGTAGGCGTCCGGCTGGTGCTCGGCCGCGCCCATCACCGACTCGACGCTCTTCTCGGCCGAGACCATCAGGAACACGCTCGAGGGCAGCAGCAGGTTGCGGATGCGGACTTCCTCCAGCACCTGCTGGCCGTTCTTGCCCTCGCCCAGGTTGTAGTCGCACAGCACCACGTCGTAGCGCAGCTTGTTCAGCAGGCCCATGGCCTCGCCGCCGCTGGAAGCCTGGTCGATGTTCCGGGCGCCCAGGCTGCGCAGGCTCTCGCGCAGCAGCTGGCGCACGCCGACGAAGTCGTCGACCACGAGGTAGTTCTTGGCGGCCCAGTCGACCTGGTCCATGACGGGGGCCGCCGCGGAGGAAGTGAGAATGGCGCTCATGGCAGGGTCAGGATGAAGCAGCCGCCGCCAAGCCGGCCGCCGTTCTCGAGGGCGACGCGGCCGTGGCGCTCGCGGTGGCGGTGCATCTTCGCCACCTCGCCGGAGAAGTACAGGCCCAGGCCGGCGCTGTTGGTCAGGAAGTTCACGCCGCTGGCATCGCTGGCGGGCGCGCCGCCGGCGTCCAGCAGCGCCTTGGGGAAACCGGCGCCATTGTCCTCGACGCGGATCTCGAGCATGCCGTCGACCTCGCGCAGCGCCAGGCGGATGCGGTCGCGCGTGTAGTGCACGGCGTTGTTGATGGCGTGCGAGACCACGCCGACGATCAGGTCCTCGTCGAAGTGCCAGATCAGCTCGGGATCGACGTCGAGTTCGAGCGCGATGCCGCGCGATTCCAGCAGCACGCGCTCCAGCGCCACCACCTGCTCGACCAGCTGGCCGACCTCGAGCGGCTGCACGTCGAAGGGATATTCCGGCTTGCCGACCCGCTTGTACAAGGCCAGCAGCTGCATCAGGTTGTCGTTCAGGCGGCGCGTCTGGTACAGCATCTGCGCCATTTGCGGGTAGGCCTTTTCGGTATCGGGCGAGGCCGCGTCGAGCAGGCGTTCGAGCGTGCCGGACAGGACACTGATCGAATTCTTCATGTCGTGCGCGGTGGACGCGAGAAACATGAACAGCTCGTTTGAATGTTGTGTTTCTTCCATCCCTGCAGCCCGAGAAAAGTTACCAGCAGTAAATTATACCTGCGTAAAGTTGACAATTTCCTAGACGGAGTTTTCTATTGCGACAAAGCAACAGAATATTGATCAGTCGATAAGGGGTACACGGCTGCTGCGGCGGGCGCGCAGCACGAAGCGCGCCGGATCGAGCGCGTCGACCAGGTTCATCTCGAGCGGCAGCGGCTCGCCTTCCAGCTGGGCGGCGAGCAATTCGGCCGCCAGCGGCGCCCAGATCAGGCCGCGCGAGGCATAGCCCAGCAGCGCATGCAGGCCGGGGTGGCGCGGCACGTCGCGCAGGCGCTCGGTGCTGCCGGCGGAGGCGAAATCCGGCAGCCGGCCGACCAGCGGCAGGCGGTCCGGCGCCACGCAGCGGAAGCCGACGCGGCCCAGGAGCGGCGCATCCAGCGCCGCCTGCGGGTCGGACACCAGGGCGCGCATGCGCGCCAGGTTCTCTTCGTGGCTGGCTGCGCGCAGCTGCGGGTCGCTGTCGAGATCGTAGGTCGCGCCCGCGCAGACGATGCCGTTCGCGGCGGGCGTCAGGTAGGCCTCGCGGCACAGCACCAGCGGCAGCGCCGGCGCCTGGCCGGCGTCGAGGTGGCTCACCTGCCCGCGCAGCAGGGAGATCGGCAGCGCGGCCGCCTGCGGCAGCTGGAGCGCGCCGGCGCCGTTGGCCAGCACCACCGTGGGCGCCCGGCCCAGCTCCGCACCGTCCTTCCTGCGCGCGATCCATTCCTCGCCGGCGCGTTCCAGACTGACGCTGCCCACGCCGAAACGCTGTTGCAAACCCGCGCCGCAGGCGGCCAGCATGGTCTCGCAGACGCTGCCCGGCCTTGCCCACCCGCCCTGCGGGAACAGCCAGCCGCCATCCGGCGCCGGCAGTCCGAGCAGGGCTTCGGCCGGTCCGGGTTCCAGCCAGCGCGCGAATGCGGGCGGCAGCGTCCCTTCGGCCGCGAGCGCGCGCGACACGGCCGCGTGCCCGGGATCGCGCGCCAGCTGCAGCACGCCGCAGGCCTGGCCTTCGATCGCGCGGCCGACGCCGCCCAGCTGTTCCCACTGGCGCAGCGCGTACAGGTAGGCGGCGCGGGTCAGGCGCGTGGGGATGTTGTCGTCGCGCGAGAGCAGCGGCATGAAGATGCCGGCCAGGTTGCCCGAGGCTTCCATCGCCGGGCGCGGATGGCGCTCCAGCAGCGTCACCTGCCAGCCGCGCGCGCACAGGCGCCAGGCGGCGCTCGACCCCGCCAGCCCGGCGCCGATCACCAGCGCGCGGCGCTCGGGCGTGGGCGTTGCCGGCAGGCGCGGCTTGCGGCTCGCGAACACGGCCTGGTCGCCGTCGAACACGAAGCCCTGCTGCTGGAGCGCGCGCCGCTGCTCCTCATCCAGGCCGGACGTCGCAAGGCGCGCGCCGAGCGCGGCGAGGCGCGCCAGCGGACGCGCGAAGGCGGCGCCGGGCGCGCTGACGCGGTGCAGGCGGATGGCATCCAGGCTCGCCGACAGCTGGGCCAGGGCCGCATCCAGCGGCGCCGCCAGCAAGTCCAGGCTCAGGCCCGCTTCGTCCTGCGGTATGCGATGAAAGCCCGGCATCAGTCCATCGGCCAGCGCCACCACGTGCAGCCTGGCCGGGCGCTGGGGATCGGCGCGCCATGCATCGAACAGCGCGCGCACGGCGGCGCCGTCGCCATAGTCGGAGTCGAAAACGGTATAGCGCTCGCGGCCGCGCCAGTGGTCGTGCATCAGCGCTTGTTCCGATTGGTCCTGCAGAAGCAGCGCGGATCGTGGTCGTCCACCATGCCGATGCCCTGCATGTAGGCGTAGATGATGGTCGAGCCGACGAACTTGAAGCCGCGCTTGCCCAGGTCTTTCGAAATGCGGTCCGACAGTTCGGTGCGTGCGGGACGCTGGCCGTCGGCGAAGTCGTTGACGATCGGCTGGCCGCCGACGAAGCCCCACAGGTAGCTGTCGAGCGTGTGGCCCTGCTCGCGCATCGCCAGGTAGGCCCTGGCATTGCTGATCGCCGCCGCCACCTTGAGGCGGTTGCGCACGATGCCGGGGTTGGCCAGCAGCTCGGCCACCTTGTCCTCGCCGTAGGCCGCGATCTTGCCCGCGTCCCAGCCGTCGAAGGCCGCGCGGTAGCTGTCGCGCTTGTTCAGGATGGTCTCCCACGACAGGCCGGCCTGCGCGCCCTCGAGGTTGAGCATCTCGAACAGCGTGGTCTCGTCGTGGCAGGGCACACCCCACTCGCGGTCGTGGTAGGCGAGGTAGCGCGGATTGGCCGGATTGGCCCAGGAGCAGCGGATCGTGGTCATCGCGGAAGTATAAATCAGGCGGCTTTGGAGCTGGCCGCTTCCTCGGCCCGGAACACCTGCGCCAGCTCATCGACGCCACGCCGGATGTCGGCCGGCCCGACCGCGGAAAATCCCAGCACCAGGCCGGGCGTCACCGCGCATTCCGGCCCTGCGGCGCCGTTGGCGTAGTAATCCAGTGGCCGCAGTTCGATGCCCGCGGCCAGCGCCGCCTGCGCGACCCGCGCTTCGTCGGGCAGCCGGCCGTCGCGGCCGGGCTTGAAGTGCGCGCAGACGTCGAGGCCCGCGTCGGACGGCCCGCAGCGCAGCCTGTCGCCAAGGCGGTCTTCGAGCGCGTCGAGCAGGGTTTCGCGGCGCTCGCCATAGGCGTCGCGCGTGCGCCGGATATGGCGCGCGAAATGGCCTTCGGCGATGAAGTCGGCCAGCACCGCCTGCGGCACGATGGCGCTGTGGCGGTCCACCACCGCCTTGGCGCGCGCCAGCGGTTCCGCCAGCGCCGGTGGCGCAACCACGTAGCCGAGGCGCAGGCCGGGGAACAGCACCTTCGAGAAGGTGCCTACATAAACCACGCAGCCGGCGCGGTCCAGGCCCTGGAGCGATGCCAGCGGCGGCCCGGTGTAGCGGTATTCGCTGTCGTAGTCGTCCTCGATGATCCAGGCCTTGTTATCCGTGGCCCAGCGCAGCAGGTCGAGGCGGCGCGCCAGGCTCATGGTCGTGCCGAGGGGCAGCTGGTGCGAAGGCGTCGCGAACACCATGCGCGCGTCCGGATAATGCTGCGCCGCGTAGGCCACGTCCATGCCTTCCGCGGTCACCGGCACCGTGCACAGGCGCGCGCCGGCCACCGCCAGCGGCGCGTACGCGCCCTGGTAGCCGGGCGACTCCACCCACACGCCGTCGCCCGGCGCCAGCAGCAGCTGCGCCAGCAGGAACAGGGCTTGCTGCGAGCCGGAGGTGATCACGACCTGGCCAGGCGTGCACTCGACGCCGCGCGACGCGCGCAGGTAGGCGCACAGCAGCTCGCGCAAGGGAGCGTGGCCGGAGGGCTCGCTGTAGCCCAGGTGCGGGCCGGGGCGGCGCAGCTGGCGCATCTCGAGCTTGCGCCAGACGTCGAAGGGAAACAGGTCCAGCCCCGGCATGCTGGGGCGGAAGGCGCGCACCGGGCCGTCGTGGCTGCGCACCCGCGCCATCGCCGCCGCGATCGCGGCGCCGCGTTCGGGCAGCGGCCGCAGCAGGCCCGGCGCCGGCTTCTCCTGGCGCGCGAGCGGCAATGCTGCGTCCACGAACGTCCCCTGCCCCACGCCTCCGCGCAGGTAGCCCTCGGCAGTCAGCTGCTCGTAGGCGGCCAGCACGGTCTGGCGCGACACGCCCAGCAGGCGGCACAGGTCGCGCGTGGCCGGCAGGCGGGCGCCCGGCGCCAGGGCGCCGCGCAGGATGGCGTCCTTGAGCCGGCTGTACAGCTGGCGAAACAGCGGAACCGCGCCGCCACGGTCGAGCGGCGCGCTGGCGATGAGGTCGTGGATATGCATGCTATGCGCAGAAGATTGGTACGCCCATCTTCGCTGGAATTGGCACTTTGAGCAAGCCAAGTGGAGGTCCTACCATAGGCTTGTTTTCACACAGGAGGTTCGATGAAGTCGATGGAATTCAGCGCCCGGGTGGCCTGGCAGCGCGCCGGCCAGCCCTTTCTCGACCAGCGCTACAGCCGCGCCCACGCCTGGTCCTTCGATGGCGGCCTGACGGTGCCGGCCTCGTCCTCGCCGCTGTCGGTGCCGCTGCCGATGTCGGACCCGGCCGCCGTCGATCCGGAGGAAGCCGTGGTCGCGGCGGCCTCGAGCTGTCACATGCTGTTCTTCCTGTCGATCGCGGCCAGGCGCGGCCACGTGATCGACAGCTACGAAGACCAGGCAATCGGCCTGCTGGACAAGGACGCGGACGGACGCGCCGCGCTGGTGCGCATCGCCCTGCGCCCGCGCATCGGCTTCGCCGGGCCGCAGCCCGATGCGGAAGAACTTGCGCACATCCACCATCTCGCGCACGCGCAGTGCTATGTGGCCAACTCGCTGAAATGCGAGGTGGTCGTGGAGGCGCGCTGATGTACATCGCCGCCCGCCACCGGCAGGACCGCATCGAGGCCATGCACGAGCTGATGGCCACCCATTCGCTCGGCATGCTGGTCACCCTGGACGAGGGCTTGCCGGATGCCGACCACCTGCCCTTCGAGTTCGTCGCCGACGACGCGCACGGCCCGCATGGCGTCCTGCGGGCCCACGTGGCGCGCGCCAATCCGGTGTGGCGCCGCGACGGCCAGCAGGTGCTGGTCGCCTTCCGCGGCCCTGCCGGCTACATCACGCCGGACCCGGTCGAAAAGGTGGAAACGCAGGGCCGCGTGGTGCCGACCTGGAACTACCACGTGGTGCACGTGCACGGGCGCCTGCGCGCCATCGAGGACCCGGCCTGGCTGCTGGCCCAGGTCGCACGCCAGACCGACCGCCAGGAAAGCGTGCTGCCGCAGCCGTGGAGCGTCGATGATGCGCCGCGCGCTTTCATCGACGGCATGCTCAAGGCCATCGTCGGCATCGAGATCGCGATCGAGCGGATCGAAGGGAAATGGAAGGGAAGCGCGCCGGCGGCACGCTGAGCAAGGAAAACGCCGCGCACCGAAAGGCGCGCGGCGCAGGAATTACTTGTTGCCGCTGTCGGTCTTGCCGGTGGCGCCGGAATGGCCGGTAGCGGTGCGGCCCTGCGTCGAGATCATTTCCTCGGCCGATTTCAGGTGCTGCTCGACGACCGGGGTCATCTTGGTGGCCAGCGCCTTGACGTCCGGATCCTTGACCGCGCTCATGCTCTTCTTCAGCTTGGCGTGGGTGGCCTTGTGGTCGGCCCGGCCCGACTGCTTGGTGTAGGCGCGGTCGAAGGCGTCTCCGCTGAGTTTTTCGAGCATGGCCGCCTTGGCCTTGTGCTTGGCGTCGAGTTCGGTCGGCAGGGTCACGCCCTTGGTCTGGGCCAGGCTCTGGACTTCCGTCTGGGCCTTGGTGTGGTCGTCGATCATCTGCTGGGCGAAGGCCTTCACTTCCTGGTTCTGGCTCTTGCTCAGCGCCAGCTTCGCGGTTTCGATCTCAGCCATGTTGGACAGGGCCATGTCGGTCAGGGCCTTCTTGTCGGCCTTGGTCAGCTTGGCCGCTGCGTCCGCCTTGGCGCCGGCTGCGGCGGCAGCGGTGGCGGGAGCGGTGGCGCCCGACTGGGTGGTGGCGGTGCTCGAGCTGCCGACCTGGCCGCTGCGGTCTTCCATACCCTGGCTGTTGGTGTTCCCGACGGTGCCGTCATTGGCCGCCTTGCCGGTCAGGTTCGGATTGCCTTGCGAGCCGTGCTGGCTCATCTGCTGGGCGCTCTGGGCGCTGTTCTGCGCCTGCACGCCGAAGGAACCGAGCATGGCTGCCACTGCCGATACCGCCAGCAGGCTTTTGAGGACCTGTTTCTTTTGCATGATTGTTCTCCTGTTCCTGAAATGAGTGGGGCTGGTGCGCAGGCCCGGCTGCTTCGTTCTGGTTGTCAACTACGCAAGATCGGGCCGCAGGTGAGTGTATCGCCGGGTGGGTGTGTGGAGCGCGCGGTAGCCTGCGTGCAAGGGGTTTGTGGTGTGCGTGCACAACTTGGATCCCCGCCTTCGCGCACTGGTGTCCGGGATAATTCGATATCTCTTCATTGAAGTGTTTCCAGCTGTCCTGATGCCAACGTTCGGATTCGCCGCGGGCGCGTTCGAACGGGCAGATCGATGACGGGAGGCTCGAACAAGGTTGCCCGGATCAGGCCCAGGCAATGCCAGAGCGTGTGTTCAAGCCGAAGTGTCTGCTTGTACAAGGCAACCAGCAGGTAAGCGATCAGGGCTGTCGCGACCTGGATACGTACGGCGTTGTAGGTGCGCCCCAGGAATGCTTTGATCTTCAGGTGCTGCTTGATCCACTTGAAAAACAGCTCGATTTCCCAGCGTTCCTTGTAATACTGCCCGATCTCAAGGGCACTACTTTCGAAATCGTTGGTGATCAGGATAAGGGGCGTGGACTTGTCAGGTCGAATGATCGTGACACGACGCAGGGGTTTTCCATACTGGTTGACGCGCTTGCCGCCTGGGTACTTGTTCTTGAAACTGACGACCTCGTCACGCAGGACGATTCCCTCGGTCTCACTGGAAATGGCGAAGTCCATTTCCGACACCAGGCTGGCATTGCTTTTCAATCGCGTCACGAAGCGTGCCCCTGCCGCATCGATCTGCGCCCACCAGTTGTAATCGCAGTAGCCTTTGTCGAACACATACAAGGTATCGCGTTGCAACGGCACTTGTTTGGCTTGGGTGACATCGTTGACGTTGGGCGCGCTGAAATCGTGCCAGAGCGGTGCCTGCGATGCGGTACCGAACAGGGCATGCAGCTTGATGCCTTGCGTGTTGCGGTTGCGATTGTTCAGTGTCCAGGAATCGAAGTCGCGCCCCTTGAGCGTGATTGACGTCGAATCGAGCAAGCACATCAGCTCTTTCGCATCGTGGCGCAGCTTGCGCGACACTTTGCTCATCAACCACGCAGCAATTTCCTCGAACACGGCACTGGAGCGATCCCTGTTTGCATCGCCAAGGGTGCTACGGTGAATAGGGCAGGTCTGCAATCGGTCGTGATGCATTAAAGCCCAGTTCCAGTGCGCGCAGGCTCGACGCGCTGCTCAGCTGCGCATACACCATTGCCAGCAATTGGTCCCAAGCATAAAAGGTCTTGCAATACTTATCGGCATGATGTTGCTCAACGCACCGATTGAACACGGCACGTGGCAACCCCTTTAAAACAGCGTGGAAAGTGGTTATCGTAGACATGGTTGCGGGTTTTGGTTTCATGAGCGTCGAAACTCGGGTTTTACAACCCAAAACCTTTACCCGCAACCCCTCTTCGTACGCCTCCCCGTAGCTCATCAACAAATTATCCCGGACAGCAGTGCGCCTTCGCGGGGATGACGTTTACACGTACGTGTCCGAAGTCTTCAGCAGTTTGCGCTTTGCACACCCAAACAACGTCGTCCCGGCGAAGGCCGGGCCCCAAGTTCGCCGAGCAGCCATAAAAGTAAAAAAGCCAGTCCGTACAGGACTGGCTTTCACCATTACCCCAAGCGTTCAGCGAAACCGCAACGCCCCCGTCAAATCCCCCGGCGGTCTCGCCCCACGCTCCGCGAACGCCGCATTGCGCGCCGCCAGTCCCTCCAGCAGCGGCAGCCCGTGCAAGCGCGTAATGAAACGCAAGATCGAGGTCGTATCGTAGAAGTTATGATCCACCGCCCCGCGCTTGGCATGCGGCGACACGATGATCGCCGGCACCCGCGAGCCCGGCCCCCAGCGGTCGCCCTTGGGCGGCGCCACGTGGTCCCACCAGCCGCCGTTCTCATCGAAGGTGATCACCACCACCATGTCCTTCCATTGCGGCGATTTCTTCAGGTGCTCGATCACGTTGGCCACGTGCTGGTCGCCCGACTCGACGTCCGAGTAGCCCGCATGCAGGTTCAGGTTGCCTTGCGGCTTGTAGAAGGCCACGGCCGGCAGCGTGCCCGCCACCACGTCGGCCAGGAATTTGTTCGAGATCGGGCTGTCGCCCAGGCCGCCGTCGCGCAGGTGCTGCTGGCGCGCTTTGGTGCCCGGCGCGAACTGCCGAAAATAGTTGAAGGGCTGGTGGTGATACTGGAAGTTCGGCTTCTGCCCCGCACCGCGGCCATCCAGCGCGGCCTGCTGCCCGCCGCCATACCAGGTCCAGCTCACGCCGCGCTCGGAAAGCAGGTCGCCGATCGTCTTGTAGGTCTGCGGCGGCAGCACCGCCGGGTCCTGTGGGTCGGCGTGCAGCGGATCGCCGCCCTGCGCCGGGCGCACCCAGCTCGGCTGGTAAGGCGGCGCCATGGTGTTGACAGCATAGCCGTCCGGCGTGATCGGACCGGCGTGCACGTACTTTGGTTTACCCTCCAGCGCCGACTTGGGCGCATCCGGCGCGATCGCCAGGCGATAACCGGCCGGGCCGTCTTCCAGCACGGCGATCTTGGACTTGGCCGGGGTCGACGCGGCGTTGAAGTATTCCGGCGTGCGGCCGCTGATCAGGAACTGGTGGTTCAGGTAGGAACCGCCGAAAGCCGCCATGAAGAAGTTGTCGCACAGGGTGAACTCGCGCGCGATCTGCCACAGGCCCAGGTTCTTCTGCGTCTCGCCGTAATAGCCCATCACCATCGCGCCGGCGTCCGACCAGGCCGCGAAGCCGTCGTTCTTGCCGCCGTTGATCTGCATCTGGTTCTGGTAGAACTGGTGCACCAGGTCGCGCGTGACGATGCTCTCGGGCAGGGGATTGCCCTCGCCATCGCTGAGCTTGAAGGGCGCGTTCGGCAGATTGGCCAGCTGCTCTTCCTTGATCAGGTAGTCCTTGCCGCCGATGTTCTGGCGGCCCGGCACCATGCCGCCCCAGATCTTCGGCAGCGAAGGCAGCACCGAACCGTCACGGTCGCGCTGCAGCGCGGCCTCCGCCGGCAAGGCCGGCAAAGGCGAGGCCAGGCCGGGGAAATCGGCGAACAGGTTGTTGAAGCTGCGGTTCTCCAGGTAGATCACGACCACGTTCTTGACCTGCGCCTTCAGCTTGGCGTCGAGCGAACCCTTGACGGCCGGCGCGGCGGCGCGCGCGGGCGCGGCCTGGGCCACGGCAGGCAGGGCCGAACCCAGCCCGGCGGCGGCCGCAGCCTGGAAGATGCGCCTGCGCGCGGGATTGTCCGGCTGGGCAGCGGCGTCCTGCGCCCCCTGCTCCTTCTTGTGGTCGTGCATGGTTTCTCCTCTTGCTGCGGCCATGAGCAAGGCGGCCGCCAAAGCAGCGATTATCCGCGTACTTTACAAAAGGAAACAAGAAGAAAGGAGCTGATCCGTCAAACGCCTGTCACATTTGAACGGCACAATGCACCTGCTCTCAGGGAAGGGGCACGGCGGCGCAAGCCGCCCTACCGGCGCCGGCGGTCGGGAAATATACCGGCACCAATTCTTAACGCTTGATTCCTCAAGCGTAGAGCGGGATCAGGATGTCGTAGGCGTTGTCGGGCCGCGCGCCGTCGTGCAGGGTCGGCGTATAGCGCCGGTCGTAGCGCTCCAGGCGGAAGCCCTCCGTATCCTGCA
This sequence comes from Massilia sp. ZL223, assembly GCF_018119395.1. Taxonomy (GTDB): domain Bacteria; phylum Pseudomonadota; class Gammaproteobacteria; order Burkholderiales; family Burkholderiaceae_D; genus Telluria. Next base: position 25,493 of record NZ_JAGPWD010000016.1, on the reverse strand, counting down.
CCATGCCCAGCTGCTCGATGGCCGCGAAGCCGGTCACATAGGTGGCCTGCACGCGCGCCATCGGACCGCGGTGGGTCAGCATCGCGTAGCGCCGCGCCGGGATGCGGATCCCGATCATGCCCGGCGGCAAGTTGTTCAGATCGGCGACCTCGGCCGCGATGCACTCGATATGCACCCCGTCCTTTTCTTGCAGATTCACGCCGTAGCGCAATCCATTGGTCTCGCCCAGCTCGCGCTCGCGTTCGAGGAAGGTCTTCCAGACCTCCGGCATGTCCGTTTCCAAGACCGAGAACGGACCTGCGAACGGCAGGCCGGCGAGCTTCATTTCAGGTAGTGTAACGGTTGAGATGTGCATGATATCGGCTATGCAAAAGGACTCAAGAATTATATCCTTAACTCTTAGACAATATTGGCATGGACGCAATCGTGCGCGTAAATTGTCGCGATAATGATTCAAACCCTTGCGAACAGCGCTCATTTTCTTTCCGCGCGGAATATGAAGCTGTTGAAGCAGAACAAATCGGTCCGCAGTCCAGCCCCCGTTTCTTGCAGTTCGTCGCAAACCGGCCCCGGCTTGCAAGGGGCTCCCTACAATGGCCTCATCAACCAACCGGAGACAGCCATGAAACGCGTAGTGATCGCCGCCCTTCTTTCCCTCGCCTCCCTGTCGGCAGCCGCCGGCGAACAGTCGCGCAGCGTCACGCCGTTCAAGGCGATCGACGTGCGCGGCCCCGTCAGCCTGGTGGTCGAAGTGGGCAAGAACTATTCGGTGCGGGTGCAGGGCGACCAGAAATACATGGACCGCGTGACGAGCGAGGTGGTCAACGGCGAGCTGCGCCTGAGCTTCAAGGAAAAGTCGAACATCCAGATCAGCGACGACGACCGCGTCATCGTGACCCTGCCCGAGATCGCGAGCTTCCGCGGCGAAGGCGCCGGCCTGATCAAGCTGAACAACGTCAAGGGCGAGCACTTCGACGTCAACTACCGCGGCGCCGGCAGCCTGCAGATGAGCGGCGAAGTGCGCAGCCTGCGCCTGCAGGCCCAGGGCGTCGGCGAAGTCAACGCCCGCAACCTGGTGGCCCAGGACGCCGATGTCAGCTTCGAAGGCATCGGCTCGGTCGAGGTGCACGCCAAGAACCGCCTCAACGCCAGCGTGCAGGGCATGGGCAGCCTCACCTACTACGGCAACCCGCGCCAGCTGAACAAGGTGGTGGCAGGCATCGGCAGCGTGGTCGCAGCCAAGTGAACTAGTCGTTGACCAGTTCCAGCAACACCCCTGCGTGACAGGGTCCGTCGAGCGGGCACCAGCAGGCCAGGTTGTGGCCGCGCAGCGCGGTCCTGGCTTCGGCCAGCAGGGCCTGGCCCGCCGGATCCTCGGTCACCCAGCGGCGGTAGGCGGCCACCGCCTCCGCCACGCTCGGCATGGCCACATAGCGCTTGCCGCCGCGCGAATCGACCGGCGTACCCGGCGCCAGGTCCGGCATCACCGAAAACGGATTGCCCCATTTGCCGGGACGCGCGACCGAGATCGTATTCTCCGGCATGCGCCATCCCTTCTTCCTGCTCAGCTGCACCCGATGCGGCTTCATCCCGTCTCCTTGGTTGGCTTCTTGCCGGCGCTACTTTACCTGAGCTGGCGGCGCCCAGCAGCATCGCGCCGCCTGCGGTAGAGTAAAGGCTGTACGCCCATGCTGCCGGCGTGCGCCATCTTCAGGAGAACACGTTGTCGCCAGCACGCAGGACCATCGGCATCCTCGCCTTCACGCAGATTTCCTCGTGGGGCGCCTTGTACTACGCCTTTGCCGTCCTGGCGCCGGCGATCCAGCGCGACCTCGGCATCGGCAAGGAAGCCGCCTTCGCCGCCTTCTCCTGGAGCCTGCTGGTGGCCGGCGTCGCGGCCACCCCGGTGGGCGCCCTGGTCGACCGCCACGGAGGGCGCGGCGTGATGGCGGCGGGCTCCATCGTCAGCGCCCTCGGCCTCGCCTGGCTGTCGCGCTGCACCAGCGTCGCCGGCTACTGGGGCGCCTGGAGCGTCATCGGCCTGGCCATGTCGCTGACCCTGTACGAGGCAGCCTTCGCCACCATCAACCGCAAGCTCGATCTCGGCGCGCCGCGCGGGATCTCGACATTGACCCTGTTCGCCGGCTTCGCCAGCACCATCTTCTGGCCGCTGACCCTGGCAATCTCCTCGCGCCTGGGCTGGCGCGACACCTATCTTGCCTACGCCGGCCTGCAGCTGGCCGCCTGCCTGCCGCTGCACCTGTGGCTCGGGCGCGACGCCCCGCATCCGCCCACGCCCGCCCATGCGCCGCGCGACAGCCACACCCTGGGCGAAGCGGTGCGCCATCCGGCTTTCTGGAAGCTGGCGCTGGCCTTCTCCGCCAACGTCTTCATCTTCTCGGCCCTGGCGGTGCACCTGATCCCGCTGCTGCAATCGCTCGGCCATGCCGCCAGCACCGCCGTGCTGCTGGCCGCGCTGGTCGGTCCGATGCAGGTGGCGGGGCGCATCGGCGAACGCACCCTGGCGCGCGGCGCCACGCCGCAGGTGATCGGCCGCTTCGTGTTTTCCACCCTGCCCGGCGGGCTGCTGGCGCTGGCCCTGGCCGGCACGCAGGCCTGGGGTGTGGTGCTGTTCTGCGTGCTGTACGGGATGAGCAACGGCGTGCTGACGATCATCCGCGGCACCCTGCCGCGCGCCCTGTTCGGCGCCCGCAACTACGGCGCCATCACCGGCGCGATGGCCGTGCCCTCGCTGTTGTCGAAGGCCATCGGGCCGCTGGTCGGCGCTACCCTGTTGACCGGGCCGTCCGGTCCGCTGGTGCTGCCGCTGGTGCTGTGCGGCTTCGCGGTCGCTTCGCTGCTGCTCTACCTGTCGGCGGTCCGCCAGCCGGCCGCGCAGGCGGTAACGCTGCCCTCCAGCGCGCACGGCCCCGGCGCCTGACAGCTTAGCTCCCCAGCGTCACCGTGCATCCGGCGCGGATGGTGTTGTGGACTTCGGCGACCGCATCGGTCTCCGCCAGCAGCCTGGCCACGTCCTGCGCTGATGCCGGCGATTGCACGCTGGCTCGATAACGGATATTGGTGGCGGCCAGGCCGACGCCGGGGAAATCCGCGCTCGCCTCGACCTGCACGCCGTCGAGCTGGATGCCTAGCCTTCGCGCCTCGCGATACAGGTCGTTGCAATAGCAGGTGGCCAGCGCCAGCATCAGGAATTCTCCGCCGTTGACGGCGGAGCCGCCGCCCGGCTTGCCCGGGATGGCGAGCGGCTGGTGCGTGCCGTTGGTGTCCACGGCAACCGTGTGCGCCGCGGCGGCGTTGTCGACAACAGCGGTAATGCGCATGCCTGCCTCCTCGTGGAGTATGTCGGCGCCGTCAGCCGAGGATGGTGACGACCACCTTGCGCCGGTGCGGCGCCGTGCGGTGCTCCCACAGATAAATACCCTGCCAGGTGCCGAGCAGCAGGCGCCCTGCTCCGATCGGAACGCTCAAGCCGGTATCGGTGAGCATGGTGCGCCCGTGCGCCGCCATATCGTCCGGACCTTCGGTGTCGTGGCGGTAAGCGCGGTCGCCGTCGGGCGCCAGGCGCGCGATGATGGTTTCCAGGTCGCGCCGCACGTCGGGGTCGGCGTTCTCGGTGATCGTCAGCGAACAGCTGGTGTGCTGGACGAAGACGTGCGCGATCCCGGTCTGTACTCCCGATTGCGCGACGAAGCGCGCGACCTCGCCGGTGATGTCGCGCGTGCCGCGGCCTGGTGTCGGGAATTCGAGGATGGTCTGGTGTGCCATGAAACGCTCTCCACAAGACAGCGGCATCAGCGCCGCATCGATTCCATGCGCGGCAGCAGCACCGCCAGGATGCCCAGCAGCGGCAGGTAGGACGCGAAGCGGTACACCTGCTCGATGCCGGCGGTGTCCGCGATCGCGCCCATGGCCGCGGCGCCGATGCCGCTGATGCCGAACATCAGGCCGAAGAACAGGCCGGCGATCATGCCCGGCTTGCCCGGCACCAGTTCCTGCGCGAACACCACGATGGCCGAGAAGGCGGACGACATCACCAGGCCGATCACCACCGACAGCACCGCGGTCCAGAACAGGTCCGCATAGGGCAGCGCCAGGGTGAACGGGGCCGCGCCCAGGATCGAGAACCAGATCACGCGCTTGCGGCCGATGCGGTCGCCGATCGGCCCGCCCGCGAAGGTGCCCGCCGCGACGGCCGCGAGGAACAGGAACAGGTAGAGCTGGGCCGTATCGACCGACACATGGAATTTCTCGATCAGGTAGAAGGTGTAGTAGCTCGACAGGCTGGACATGTAGATGTACTTCGAGAACACCAGCAGGGCCAGCACCGTCATCGCCCACACCACGCGTCCGCGCGACAGCGCCGGGCCGGCGTGCGCGGACGCCTTGGGCGGCGCGTTGCGCAGGTGGCCCGCATACCAGCGGCTCACGCCCACCAGCACCGCCACCGCCAGCAGCACGACCAGCATCAGCCAGGCGATCCGGCCCTGCCCATGGCCGACGATGATCGCGGCCGCCAGCAGCGGACCGAAGGCCGAACCGAGGTTGCCGCCCACCTGGAACAGCGACTGGGCGAAGCCGAAGCGGCCGCCCGAGGCCAGGCGCGCCACGCGCGAGGCTTCGGGGTGGAAGGTCGAGGAACCGACGCCGATCATGCCGGCGGCAACGAGCAGCATGGCGAAACTGCCGGCCGTGGCCAGCAGGGCGACGCCGGCCATCGTCACGCACATGCCGACCGGCAGCAGGAAGGGAATCGGGCGCTTGTCGGTATACAGGCCGATCCAGGGCTGGAGCAGCGAAGCGGTGCACTGGAAGGTCAGCGTGATCAGGCCGATCTGGGTGAAGCTGAGCGCGAACTCCTGCTTGAGCAGCGGATAGATCGAGGGCAGGACGGCTTGTACGCAGTCGTTCAGCAGGTGGACGAAGGCGACGGAGAACAGGATCTGCATCACCGTGGCCGGCGGCGCAAGGGAGGACCCGGGCGCGGCGGCGGGTGCGCGAGGCGGTGTGGACATGGCGAGAATCTGATTGAAATGCCGGACCAGTGTACTACAGTGGACCTAAGCGGCGCTCGCCGCGTCACGCCAGCCTGACCAGCCGGCCCGCGGTTCCATCTTTTGCGCCAACTCAAGGGCGCCACCGGCCGCCGCAACTTCGGGCCCGCGCCCGACTCCATTAGCAAGGACCCCGCAGGTTCTTGCGGCAGGCGCAGCAGGCTCACCAGGAGGAAACAATGGCTCATGATCCCGACAAACGGTGTTGCGGCTGCGACGACCAGGGTGGTGGCGGCGGCCGCGGGGATGGCGGCAAAGGCGGCGGCAACGAGGGCGGCGCAAGCGGGCAGCCGCCGGGACGCGGTCCTCTCGGTCCCGGCAAACGGTATGTGCGCGCCCTGGCCACGCCAGGCGCGCCGCTGCGGCCATCCATCTACGACGCGCCCGAACCGCTGAGCGAGGTGACGGTCGCCGCGCCGGGACAGGTGCCTGTGCATGCCGTCGTGCCCACGCGCGAGGTCTCGGAAGGCCTGATCGCGCAGCTGCGGGCCGGCTTGAAGGACTTGCCGCGCCTGGAGTTCGGTCCCGGCAAGGGCGCGGTCGACATCCGCCTCGAGGATCCGGACGGGAAGCAGGTCAAGACCGGATCCGCCGTCCTCTCCGGACCGGACGGCAACATCGCCATCCCCATCGATCCCGCCACCCGGCGTTTCCGCCGCGGCGGCCTGCCGCCGGGCGACTACGAGCTCAGGACCGCCTCCTCCGGCGCCGGGCGCAATGTCATGCGCCTGCAGGTGCGCGAAGGCGACGTCACGCGCGCGGCCGTGCGGCTCGACGGTTCGCCTCTGCGCGGCAGCGCCACCGTGCGGCTGGCGGTCAGGGGAACGCGCGCCCGCGAACTCAAGGTGCGCGGCACCGACCTGCTCAGCGGAAAAATCGTTTTCGAGGGCAAGGCCAAGCTCAGCAAAGGCGTCATCGAACTGGACCGCATTCCCCACGGCGCCATCCACTGGGACGTGTTCGACGACGACGCCCGCTCCTGCTACGACACCGACGTCAACGACCTCCTCGACCTGTTCGACCTGGGCGACATCCCGGTGCTGGTGCTCGCCCCGGCGCCGGTCGTCGATCCCGACCCGCCCGACCGCCGCTTCGACGGCCTGCCGCTGCGCTACGCGGGCATCGCCCGCGTGCTGCCCGAACTCGGCATCCATTCGCTCGAGGAGCTGGCCGCGGCGGAACCCGAGGCCCTGTTCCACCGCATGCTGGAGCAAAAAGGCAAACGTTCGATGCCCGTCCACAGCCGCCTGTTCGGCGAGGCGATCAACGCCGCGCGCACCCAGCTCGGCGCCAGGCGCATCGGCGGCGAGGACCGGGCCGAAGTCCGCCTGGCCCAAGGCGCGACCTACGCCCGCAATGTCGCCGTGCGTTCGGCCGGCGAGGCGGAATTCATGGTCGACCTTGGCTCCGGCAACGAGGGCGAGCTGCTGATCCAGGGACCGCAGGGCAGCGAGAAGCGCAAGGTGAGCGGCGCCGCGCGCGTGAGCCTCGCGATCCGTCCGGAGGACCTGGCCGCCGGCGGCCAGTACCAGCTCAGCCTGACCAACCTGTCCGGCGGCGCACTGACCGGCATCGTCCACATGCGGCTGCCGGACGAGCGCCTGGTGCACGGCTTCGGCTACCTGGTCCCCACCGTCAAGGAGCAGATCGAAAGCATCCTGCGCGGGCTGGCGGTGCGCAACCCCGGGCTGGGCACGACGGTGCCGGACGCCATCATGGAGCCGGAAAACATCCGCATGTGGCTGGACCGCGCGCGCAGCTTCATGGCGGCCGCCGGCGTCTGCAGCATCAACGACCTGGGACGCTTCCGGCTCGACCCCATGCGCATCCTGCGCACCGGCGCCTACGTGGCCCCGGTGGTGCAGCCGCCCACCGGCATTCCGCCGCTGACGCACTATGCGTTTGCCGAAGTCCTGTCCAACACCATCCTGTACTACCAGCCCAATGACGTGCTGCACGACACCGCCGTCATCATGGCTTCGTCATGGGATATACGGGGACAGCAAGTCGTGATCGGCAAGGAGGTGCGCGAACTGGTCGTGATCGTGCACCGTATCCTGCACGACGGCGCCAGCAAGATCTCCTGGGAGCTGCCGGCGCTGCCGCCGGCCAATGCCTACTGGCCCAATCCCGCCCCCAGCGGCGCCAACGGCTCGGCCGCCGGCGAGAACGGGCAGGATGGCGGGGATGGCGACGCCTTCCCTCACCCCTCGCGCAACGGCGGCGCCGATGCGGTGACCGGCGCCCCGATCGTCACAATGTACCTGCTCGACGCCACCAACAACCTGCCGCAGATCGACCTCAACGGCCAGAAAGGCGGCGACGGCGGACGCGGACAGGACGGCGGACGCGGGGGCGACGGCGCCCAGGGCTTGCGGGCCGACGGCACCTTCTTCGGCGGCTGCTGCCGCGACGTGGGCTTCGGCGGCCGGGGCGGCCAGGGCGGCGACGGCGGACGCGGCGGCAAGGGCGGGCGCGGCGGCGAAGGAGGCAAGATCACGGTCCTCACCACGCCGCCCGGCATTGCCGTGATGGCGGCCGCCCCTCCCCCGATCAGCCTGAATCCGGGCGAAGGCGGCGAAGGCGGGCCCAAAGGCAATCCCGGCGTGGGCGGCGTCGGCGGCCCCGCCGGCACGGCGGACTGCGAAACCTGGTGCGACGAGATGCCCGAGCGGCGCGGCGCGAATGGCGGCGGCGGGGCCGAAGGCGCCGATGGTCCCAAGGGCGATCCCGGTCCCGGCGTCGTCGAAGACGCCTCCCAGTTCCTGCCGATCACCGCCGCACAATGGCAGCAGGCCTTCAACAACCCGCACATCCTCACGCTCGACCTGTACGATGCCGAGCCGGGGCAAACGGTGCAGATCACCGGCATGCATTTCGACCCGGCGATCGACCGCGTGTATTTCGACGGCGTGAATCTCGGGCCGGTCGCCGGCAGCACCAGCGCTTCCTTCGTCGTCCCGCTGGACTCGGAAGGCGGCTACCACCCCGTGGTGATCCGTCCCAGCGGCGTCACCGACAGGCGCAGCAACCGCGCGATGCTGCGCGTCTTGCCCAAGCTCGACGACATCGCGCCGGGCACGCGCTGGGTCGAGAACCAGAACGTGACCCTGACCGGCCTGGCCTTCCGTCCGGGCCTGCAGGTGATCGCCGAAGACCGCTCGGTGTCGCCGGCGGCCGCCTTCAACCTGCCGGTCCTCGGCGTGACGCGCACCTCCATCAATCTCCAGATCCCCGGCGGCTTCCTGGGCGGACTGCGCGGCGTGCGCCGCATCGTGATCCAGAACCCGGATGGCGGCCGCAGCCGCGACGAACGCGTGGCGCGCATCAGCGACACCATCGTGGTGCGCTGCGCGGCATTCCGCGTGGTCGGCACCAGCGCCGGCGTCGGCACCACGCGCTCGGCGGCGGACATCGCCGGCCTGTTCGTCGAGGGCGCGGTGAATTCCGTCAGCATCCCCTGGGGACAGGCGCGCATCGTCTTCCGGCTGGTGCAGCCGGTGGGCACCCTGACCGTGTCCGACACCAGCGCCAATGTCTGGCCCGGCCTCAACACGGCGACCGACATGGGCCTGTTCACGGGCGCCCCTGGGGTGGCCGGCGCCCTCAACTTCTTCTTCGTGCGCGATGTCGACATCTCCACTGCCTATGCCTATTTCGGCGGCGGGCCGATCTTCATCGGCGACGAAGGCGGACCGCTCGGCCCGGTGGACTGGCAGCAAGTGGTGGCGCACGAGATCGGCCACGCCCTCTGCCTGCGCCACCAGTGCGACGGCGCGGGCGAAGGTCCGGGCACCTTCTTCAACCGTGAATGCCAGGACGGCGACGAGGACTTTCTCATGTATCCTTTCTGGGACACCTCGAACGGCATGGCGATCCATGCGGGCCAGGTCGACCCGGCGCGCACCGGCGCCACCAATTTCGAAGACGGCAAGACCGCATCGCTGCCGACCGCTTCGCTGTTCCAGACGGCCGTACCCACCGCCGTCGCCCAATGCCTGACGGCGGACCTGCAAAACTAGGGAGACCCGGCCATGCCTACCGAAAACGAAGTGCGCGTGCTGAAGATCCTGAGCGCCATCGAGATCCCGCCGACCGCGGGCCAGACCATCCAGTCCTGGGGCAACGAGGCGGTCACCGTCGTGTGCGAAGCGGCGCTGGGCACCTACCCCGGCCTCAGGCCCAAGGTGCGCAACAACGCGGTGGCGCTGCTGGGATGGATGGACCACCAGCAGGCGCAGGAAACCGTGCCGCTGCTGTTGAACGATTCGAACAGCGATGTGGCGATCCGTGCGATGCGCGCGGCGGGACGGCAGAAGAACGAGGCCGGCATCGACAAGCTTGCCGAGATGCTGAACCTGAAAGGCACCGAGCCCCTGCTTGCCGCGGAAGCCGTGAGCGCCCTGCTCACCATCGGCGGCCCGGAAGCGGCAGCTGCCGTGGCGGCCTACCGGGCGGCCAACCCGGCCGACCTGCCCCACCGTGGCAGCAGGGCAGTGATCAGCGTGCTGTCCGAATCGCTGCCGCCCGGTTCTGTCCCGTGAGCGGGCATGGGCGGGCAGCGACTTTCAGGCTGCTCAGGGGCCGAAGCGAGGCGCCGGATCGCGCAGGGCGATCCGCCGGAACAGCCAGAGAGCGCACGCGCCGTATAAGACAGGAACCACCACGATAAGGAGGGATGCAAGGAAAGTCATGACTGCATTGAAGGGCGAAGCCAGCGCTCCGCTCAGGGTGACGAAGCCGGCGATCAGCACATAGGCAGCGAGGCCGATATTGGCCGCCAGCCGGGTGGCTTTCTTCAGGGCCGCCAGGCCGCGTGCCTTGGCGTACATGTAGGCCGGCACGCCGATGACCAGGGCAAGGATGTAGGCAAGGAAGGTCAGCATCCCCGACACGAGCGTCAAGTCGCTCCCCAGGATCCCGAGGACAAGGGTGACCAGGAGCCCTGGAAGGCCGGGCGCGACCAGGAAGCCAAGCAATACGCGCAGTCGGCGCTTCGTCGTCTCGTTTCGCATGAGTGCGGCGATTATAGCGGACGGACCCGTACCATCGGACGAGCCGTGCCATCGGACGAGCGGGGCGATCGAACGAACCGGGTTTCCACACGCATCGCCTAGCGGATGGACTGGAAGGCCAGCTTGCTCCGCTAGCGTTGCCCAGCCCACATCAACAGGACGAGCCTGCGCTTCCCGGCACTCCCTCAGCGGCTTTCCTCGATCGGGCCAGCGGCCAGGAGCGGCTGCCACTGGCGGAACCAATCGCCAGCTTCCGCTTCCCATGGAAACACGCCAGCCGTGCTGGGGAAGACGATCTGCCAGGCGCGGAACGCGTCTCCCTGGTGGAGCCACCGCGCCCACCCCATGTACTGCTTGATACTCTCCGGGCTGACTTCCGCGATCAGGCATTCGAAGCCGCCCCCGAGCAGTTCACGGACCCGCGCGCCGGGCCGGATATCCGCTCCCGCCTTCATCTGCGCATAGCATTCGTGGATCGACATGTGGGCCACCTCATGCCTGAGGCCAACCATGATGAGCTCAGGCATGCCAAGTGTGCGTTCGATGCCGATCGAGTAGGAAAATGGCGGCTGATCGCCCTCCTCCTCCACGTGGATGATATGCAAGCCATATTGCTCGATGTCCGCCAGCGCCCTGCGCTCGGCCTCCTCGCCGTTGCAATCGTGGCCGCCACACTCCTCATCCTCGGCCTCTTTCTCCCAGCGTTCCCACTCCGCGCCGACTTCCGGACGAAAGGCGCTCCAGCCGAGCGGCAGGTCGCTGATCTCGGCCAGGGAGGGATCGTGCTCGAAGACGCAGCCGAGGCACAGCAGGACCGGTTCTCCCGGATATTCGGTGGTCGCATCGAGGAACTGCCAATCGCCGTCGGCATCGTGCGACACCCGCAATACCGGCAGCCGCCGCTCGGCGACACCGGCGGTGCAGTAGGTGACGGTATCGACGGCGTCGCCGAACGGCCAATGCGCGAACGAATGGGTATGTGCCGTCATCACCGTCTCCCTGGACTGAGGGCTCAGTCGAACTTGCTGAAGTCCGGCTTGCGCTTCTCGAAGAAGGCGGTAAAGGCCTCTTTCGCTTCCGGCGCCAGCAGCATGGCGGCAAACAGCTTGTTCTCGGCGGCGATTGCCTCGTTGATCGGCTGAGTGCGTGCGCGCTTCATCAGCGACTTGGTGGTGCGGATCGACGCCGCCGGCAGGGCCACCAGCTTGGCGGCCTGCTGTTCGGCGAAGGCGCGCAGTTCGGCGGCTGGCAGCACGCGCGCCACCAGACCCATCTCCAGGGCCTCTTGCGCGCCGAAGGCTTCGCCCAGCAGCAGCTTCTCGGCCGCACGGGTATAGCCGGCCAGTTGCGGCAGCAGCAGAGAGGAGGCGAATTCCGGGCACAGGCCCAGCTGCGAGAACGGCATCGAGAACTTGGCGTTGTCGGCCGCGTACACGATATCGCAATGCATCAGCAGGGTGGTGCCGATGCCGATCGCGGCGCCGGCGACGGCCGCCACCACCGGCTTGGTCGAGCCGGACAGCGCGCGCATGAACTGGAACACCGGGCGGTTTTCCGCAGGCACGCCAGGAATCGGGGCCGAGTTCTTCATGAAGTCGTCCAGGTCGTTCCCGGCGGTGAAGATTTCCGGCTTGCCGGCGATGAGGATGGCGCGTACGGCGGTGTCGCTCTCGGCTTCGACCAGGGCGTCGGCCATGGCCTGGTACATCACGGCGGTGATCGCGTTCTTGCGTTCCAGGCGGTTGAATTCGATGGTCAGCAGGCCGTTGGCCTTGTTGATCAGCATGTCCATGTTTCAGGGTCTCCGGTTCTTCTTAAGCTGGATGAACGCGTGGGCGGGAGACCCGCCCACCCTACGAGTCGCGGCATGTCCACGATGTAGGGTGGGCGGGGCGAGAGAGTCCGGTGGTCTCTCGAGCGAGCGCCCACGCGGTGATAGTTTGCGGCCGCATCATCGCACACGCTGGTGCGGCCACTATCGGGTAATTAAACGCGCTCGATGATACCAGCCGCGCCCATGCCGGCGCCGACGCACATCGTCACCATGCCGTACTTCAGCTTGTTGCGGCGCAGTGCGTGCACCACGGTCGCGGCGCGGATCGCACCGGTCGCGCCCAGCGGGTGGCCCAGGGCGATCGCGCCGCCCATCGGGTTGACCTTGCTGGTGTCCAGGTTCAGGTCGCGGATCACGGCCAGCGCCTGGGCGGCGAAGGCTTCGTTCAGCTCGATCCAGTCCAGCTGGTCCTGGGTGATGCCGGCTGCCGCCAGCGCTGCGGGAATCGCGACCTTCGGGCCGATGCCCATGATCTCCGGCGGCACGCCGCGCACGGCGAAGGAGGAGAACTTGGCCAGCGGGGTCAGGTTGTGTTCCTTCAGGATCTTTTCGCTGACGACGATCAGCGCGCCCGCGCCGTCCGACATCTGCGACGAGGTCGCGGCGGTCACCGAGCCCTTGGCGGCGAACACCGGCTTCAGCTTGGCCATGCCCTCAAGGCTGGCGTCGGCGCGCGGGCCTTCGTCCAGGTCCACGGTGCGGCGCTTGACCTTGATCTCGCCGGTGGCCAGGTCAGGGGTTCGGGTCACGATTTCGACCGGGGTGATCTCGTCCTTGAACAGGCCGGCCTGCTGGGCGGCGATGGCGCGGCGGTGCGATTCCAGGCCGAAGGCGTCCTGGTCTTCGCGCGACACCTTCCACTGCTCGGCCACCTTCTCGGCGGTCAGGCCCATGCCGTAGGCCAGGCCCACGTTCTCGTCCCTGAAGGTCTCCATGTTGATGGAGGGGTGGTGGCCCATCATCGGGACCATCGACATCGACTCGACGCCGCCGGCGATCATCACGTCGGCTTCGCCCACGCGGATGCGGTCGGCCGCCATGGCCAGGGCGGTGATGCCCGAGGCGCAGTAGCGGTTGACGGTCACGCCGCCGACGGTGTTCGGCAGGCCTGCCAGCACCACGGCGTTACGCGCCACGTTGAAGCCCTGCTCCGCTTCCGGGAACGAGCAGCCGACGATGGCGTCGACGATCAGGGCCGGGTCCAGGTTCGGGACGGCGGCCATGGCGCCGCGGATGGCGTGCACCAGCAGGTCGTCCGGACGGGTCTTGTTGAAGAAGCCGCGGGGCGCCTTGCCGATCGGGGTGCGGGTCGCTGCGACGATGTATGCGTCTTGAAGTTGTTTGCTCATGATTGTGTCGTCCTGTTTGTCCGCGGCTTAGTTACGAACCGGCTTGCCGGTCTGCATCATGCCCATGATGCGTTCCTGGGTCTTCGGGTTGCCCAGCAGCTCGATGAAGGCCTTGCGCTCCATGTCCAGCAGCCACTGCTCGGAAACCACGCTGCCCTGGTCGACGTCGCCGCCGCTCACGATCTCGGCGATCATGTCGCCCAGCTTGAAGTCGTGGGCCGAGATGAAGCCGCCGTCACGCATGTTGACCAGCTGGCCGCGGATCGTCGCCCAGCCGTAGCGGCCGGTGACGGTGATCGGGCGGCGCGCCGGGGCGCGGTAGCCGGCGTCGAACATCGAGCGCGCGGTGACCTTCGCCACGTGCAGCAGTTCGTACGGGTTGAAGACGATAACGTCGTCCTCCTTCAGGTAGCCCATGGCCTTCGCTTCCAGGGCCGACTTCGACACCTGCGCGGTGGCCGCGTTGGTGAAGCCGGTCTTCAGGAATTGCAGGATGTCGTTGCCCTTGGCTTCGGTGAAGGCGCGCACTGCCGCTTCCTTCAGGCCGCCGCCGGCCGGGACCAGGCCCACGCCCACTTCGACCAGGCCGATGTAGGACTCGATCGAGGCCACGCGCTTCGATGCGTGCAGCATCATCTCGCAGCCGCCGCCCAGCGCCAGGCCCGCCACGGCGGCGACCACCGGGATGTTCGAGTACTTCATCTGCATGAAGACGTTCTGCAGGTCGCGGACCATCGGGTCCATCGCCTTGGCGCCGCCCATCATGAAGGCCGGCATGGCCGACTGCAGGTCGGCGCCGGCCGAGAAGGCGCCGCCTTCGGCCGCGTCGGTGTTCCAGATCACCAGGCCCTTGTAGCCCTTCTCCGCTTCCGCCATGCCGCGCTGCAGGCCCTTCACCACGCCTTCGCCGATGACGTGCATCTTGGTCTTGAGCGAGATGACCAGCACTTCGTCGTCCGCGTGCCACAGGCGCACCGAGTCGTCCTCGAACACGGTGGTGCCGAAGGTTTTCGGATCGACGGTGGTCGAGCCCAGGACCGGGGCGCGGAACTGCTGGCGCTTGTACACCGGCAGATCCGACACCGGCACGTAGGCCTTCTTCGAAGCCGAGTACGAACCTTCGGCGGTGTGCACGCCCTTCTCGGCCACCTGGCCTTCGAAGACCCATGCGGGCAGCGGTGCGGAGGTCAGGGCCTTGCCTGCCTCGATGTCTTCCTTGACCCACTGAGCGATCTGGGTCCAGCCGGCCGACTGCCAGGTCTCGAACGGACCGACGCTCCAGCCGAAGCCCCAGCGCATCGCGAAGTCGACGTCGCGCGCGTTGTCGGCGATGCTGTCGAGGTGGATGGCGATGTAGTGGAAGGCGTCGCGGAAGATCGCCCACAGGAACTGCGCCTGCGGGTTGGTGGATTCGCGCATGGCCTTGAATTTCTTGACCGGGTCCTTTTCCTTCAGGATGCGGGCGACGATGTCGGCGGCCTTGGCGCCGCCGGCAACGTATTCGCCGGTGGCGAAGTCCAGGCGCTGGATCTCCTTGCCGACCTTCTTGTAGAAGCCGCCGCCGCTCTTCTGGCCCAGGGCGCCCTTCTCGATCAGCTTGGCCAGCACGTCAGGGGTCTTGTACACGCTGAAGAAAGGATCGTCCTGCAGGTTGTCCTGCATGGTCTTGATCACGTGGCCCATGGTGTCCAGGCCCACGACGTCGGCGGTGCGGAAGGTGCCCGACTTGGCGCGGCCCAGCTTGGCGCCGGTCAGGTCGTCGACCACGTCCACGCTCAGGCCGAACTTCTCGGCTTCGTGGATGGTGGCCAGCATGCCGAAGATGCCGACGCGGTTGGCGATGAAGTTCGGGGTGTCTTTCGCACGCACCACGCCCTTGCCCAGGGTCGAGGTGAGGAAGGTCTCGAGCTGGTCGAGGATTTCCGGGCGGGTGGCCGCGGTCGGGATCAGCTCGACCAGGTGCATGTAGCGCGGCGGGTTGAAGAAGTGCACGCCGCAGAAGCGCGCCTTCAGCTCGTCGTCGAAGCCTTCGGCCAGCTTGTTGATCGACAGGCCCGAGGTGTTCGAGGCGAAGATGGCGTTGGCGGCGATGTGCGGCGCGACCTTCTTGTACAGGTCGTGCTTCCAGTCCATGCGCTCGGCGATGGCTTCGATGATCAGGTCGCAGCCGGCCAGCACGTCGAGGTTGTCCTCGTAGTTGGCGACTTCGATCAGGGCTGCGTCATCCTTGTTGCCCAGCGGGGCCGGCGACAGCTTCTTGAGGTTGTCGATGGCGCGCAGGACGATGCCGTTCTTCGGACCTTCCTTGGCAGGCAGGTCGAACAGCACGACCGGGACCTTGGCGTTCACGCAGTGCGCAGCAATCTGCGCGCCCATCACGCCGGCGCCCAGCACGGCGACTTTCTTGACGATGAAATTGGACATGTAAGTATTCCTAAGAGTTAGCCCGTCATCCCCGCGCAGGCGGGGACCCAAGTGCTACGTGCGTGGCTACGGCACGAAACTTGGGTCCCGGCCTTCGCCGGGACGACGGTGTTTTAGCGTGACGGGTTTAGAACAGATCTGCGTCCATGGCCAGCAGGTTCGCCGAGCCCGAACGTGCCTGGCGGATCAGCATCGCGGTTTCCGGATACAGGCGGGCGAAGTAGAAGCGTGCGGTGTGCAGCTTGGCTTCGTAGAACTTGTCGCCGGAATCCTTCTTGGCCAGCGCGATCTTCGCCATCTGGGCGAAGAAGTAGCTGAACACCAGGTGGCCCACGACGCGCAGGTAAGGCACGGCGGCGGCGCCCACTTCGTCCGGGTTCTGGAAGGCCTTCATGCCGATTTCCATGGTCAGCTTGGTGGTCTTCTCGCCCAGTTCGCCCAGCGGGGTGATGAACTCGGACAGCGATTCGTCCAGGCCATTCTCTTCCACGAAGGCCTTGATCTTCTCGCCGAACTTGCGCAGCTTGGCGCCGTTGTCCATCAGGATCTTGCGGCCCAGCAGGTCCAGCGACTGCACGGTGTTGGTGCCTTCGTAGATCATGTTGATGCGCGCGTCGCGGACATACTGCTCCATGCCCCACTCGCTGATGTAGCCGTGGCCGCCGTACACCTGCATCGCTTCCGAGGTGGCGATCCAGCCGTTGTCGGTGATGAAGGCCTTGATGACCGGGGTCAGCAGCGCGACTTCGTCGGCGGCTTCCTTGCGCACTTCTTCGTCCGGGTGGTTCAGTTCGCGGTCGATCTGCAGCGCCATGTAGGACGAGAAGGCGCGCGCCCCTTCGGCGTAGGCCTTGGCGGTCAGCAGCATGCGGCGCACGTCCGGGTGCACGATGATCGGGTCGGCCGGCTTGTCCGGTGCTTTCGGGCCCGACAGGCTGCGCATCTGGATGCGGTCCTTGGCGTAGGCCAGGGCGTTCTGGTAAGCGACTTCGGTCAGGCCCAGCGACTGCATGCCGACGCCCAGGCGGGCGGCGTTCATGAACACGAACATCGCCTGCAGACCCTTGTGCGGCTGGCCGATCAGGGTGCCGACCGCGCCGTCCAGGTTCATCTGGCAGGTCGAGTTGCCGTGGATGCCCATCTTTTCTTCGATGGCGCCGCAGAAGATGCCGTTGCGGGCGCCCAGCGAGCCGTCGGCGTTCGGCAGGAACTTCGGCACCAGGAACAGCGAGATGCCCTTCGAGCCTTCCGGCGCGTCCGGCAGGCGCGCCAGCACCAGGTGGACGATGTTTTCCGACACGTCGTGCTCGCCGGCCGAGATGAAGATCTTGGAGCCGGTGATCTTGTAGGTGTTGTCGCCCTGCGGCTCGGCCTTGGTGCGCAGCAGGCCCAGGTCGGTGCCGCAGTGCGCTTCGGTCAGGCACATGGTGCCGGTCCATTCGCCCGAGACCAGTTTCGGCAGGTAGAACTTCTTCTGTTCGTCGGTGCCGTGCTCCTTCAGGCACTCGTAGGCGCCGTGCGACAGGCCCGGGTACATGGTCCAGGCCTGGTTGGCCGAGTTCAGCATCTCGTAGAACGAGTTGTTCAGGGTGACCGGCAGACCCTGGCCGCCGTATTCCGGATCGCAGGCCAGCGCCGCCCAGCCGCCTTCGACGTACTGCTTGTACGCCTCCTTGAAGCCCTTCGGGGTGGTCACGGTCTTGGTGGCCGCGTCATAGTGGCAGCCTTCGCGGTCGCCGGAGTGGTTCAGCGGGAACAGCACTTCTTGCGTGAATTTCGCGCCTTCTTCCAGCACCTGGTTGATGATGTCGGCATCGATCTCCTGGTAGGCGGGAAGATTCTTGAATTCGTCGGTGACGTTGAGGAATTCGTGCAGAACGAACTGCATATCCCGAATTGGCGCGACGTACTGACCCATGGTTTTCTCCTGACGAAGTAAAGATGTTTGACGGGCGGCGGGTTACGCCGCCTGGATGTCTGATTGTTGGTTGGGATTGCGGTAATTCTCGATCAGGCGATCGAAGCCGGCCTTGGCGCGTTCGACGGCGCCGGGCGCGCGCAGGAAGCGGGCGTCGTGGTGCAGGGCCAGGATCAGGCCGTACATCTCGTACACCAGCTGCTCGGCATCGGTGTCGGCGCGCAGGTGCCCGACCTCGATCGATTGCTTCACGCAGCGCAGCAGCGCGTTCTGCCAGGCCATCACCATCGACACCAGTTCGTCGCGGATCGGGCCCGGACGGTCGTCGTACTCCACGGCGCCGCTGATGTAGATGCAGCCCGAGGCGATCTCGACCGACACGCGCTTGATCCAGCGCGAGAACATGGCGACCAGGCGCGGCAGGCCGCGCGGCTCCTTGATGCTCGGGAAGAAGACTTCCTGTTCGAAGCGGTGGTGGTAGAGCTTGACCACTTCGAGCTGCAGGTCTTCGCGCGAGCCGAAGTGCGCGAACACGCCGGACTTGCTCATGCTCATGCGGTCGGCCAGCAGGCCAATGGTCAGGCCTTCGAGGCCATTGCGGCTTGCGAGCTCGAGCGCCACGTCCAGGATCGCTGCCCGTGTCTGCTCGCCTTTGCGCATGAATTTGGTTGAAGTATTGATGGCTGCCCCTGAATCGAAAAAAATCCGAACGCTCGTACTATTATCTATCAGACGAGGAATGTCAAACGGGAACTTAGAGGCGAAATTCTATTGATGCAAAACAAACAGCCGGCGCTTTGAGGGGCGCCGTTGAGGCTGGCCTGCCGGCCGGACGGGGTC
This sequence comes from Massilia sp. ZL223, assembly GCF_018119395.1. Taxonomy (GTDB): domain Bacteria; phylum Pseudomonadota; class Gammaproteobacteria; order Burkholderiales; family Burkholderiaceae_D; genus Telluria. Next base: position 7,041 of record NZ_JAGPWD010000016.1, on the reverse strand, counting down.
AGGGGCAGGAGATTGTTATTTTAAGGATAAAGATACCGCGTTTTTGGGGGTTTGGGGTGGCAAATTAGCACGTGTGTGCGGGTTGGCAGGGCTTCGGATTGATCTGCGGCGCCTGTTGGCGGACCGCGGCCCCCGCCCGTCGTTCCGGCGAAGGCCGGAACCCAAGTTTGTATGTGTTGAGCTAACGCATGCGTTTGTGGCTACGGCGCGAACTTGGGTCCCGGCCTTCGCCGGGACGACGTGCTGGCGTACGAGGTGAAAGATGCGTGGGTGCTGCTCAGCCGCCCGCCTTCGACAGCGCGCGGCGGTCCCGCTTGGTCGGCCGCCCTTTGATATCAAGGCTCGGCTCCGGATACAGCCTGCGCGCCTCCTTGTCGTTCTCGCGCCGCGCGATGCTCTCGTCGGTCTCGAAGTACAAGGTGCGCGCCACCGGCGCCGGTCCGCGCGAGCCCGAGATCGCCGCGACGATCACTTCCCATCGGTCCGAACCATTGTCGATCAGGATCTTGTCGTTCACCTTCACGATCCGCGCCGGCTTGACCGGCTCGCCGCCGATTCGCACGCGGCCACGGTCGATGGCATCCGTCGCCAGCGAGCGCGTCTTGAAGAAGCGCGCTGCCCACAGCCATTTGTCGAGTCGTACGTTATTTTCTTCCATCATTCATTCCATTAGGCATAGCCGATCGCGAAGACCCGCATCGCCAGTTTATACAGCACATAGGCGATTTCATAGCTCGCGCGCCTGAACCAGCCCAGGTTGGCGAACTCCTCGGCGCAGACCGGCGTGCCGTCCGCGATCCCGCGCTCGATGTGCGCGCGCATGGTGGCGGCGAACACCGCGTCGTCCACCACCACGTTGGCTTCCTGGTTGAGGAAGAGCGACAAGCCGTCGCAGTTGCTGGACCCGACCGTGGCCCAGTCGTCGTCCACCACCGCCACCTTGGCGTGCAACTGGGTCTTGCGGTACTCGACCACTTTCACCCCGGCGTCCAGCAGCTTGGGATAGAAGGAATGCGCCACCGCATCCTGGATCGGAAACTCTCCGACGCCAATCAAGAGCGTCACATCGACCCCGCGCTGCGCCGCATGCGCCAGCGCCTTGCGGAACTTGCGCCCCGGCGCAAAGTAAGGCGTGGCCAGCAGCACGCTGTGGCGCGCCCGGCCCAGTGCCTGCAGATATGCGCGCTGGATGGTGCCGCGGTTGCGCAGGTTGTCGCGCACCACGAAGGCGGCGCGCGCAGGACGCTCGCAGGATTGCGGCGGCTGCTTGCGCATCTCGCGGAACAGGTCGATGCGGCGCCTGAGCTTCAGGTGCCCCACCCGCATCCACTGGGCCTGCGCCTCGCGGTGGATCTGGGCCACCAGCGGCCCGCGCACCCGCACCGAGAAGTCCCAGCGCGGGGCCGGCAGGCGCTTGCCCTTGAGGTGGTCGCAGATCCAGTCGTCGTTGACGTTGATGCCGCCGACGAAAGCAATCTCCCGGTCCACCACCACGATCTTGCGGTGCGAGCGCGCGATGCCGCGCCGGCACCAGGGATTGAACACGCGGTACTGGACGCCCGCGTCGCCCAGCAGCGCGCCCAGGCGCGTGGCGGGCCGGTGCTCGGTGCCGATCCAGTCGACCAGCACCCTCACCTTCACACCGCGCAGCGCGGCCCGGATCAGGGCGTTGCGCACCGCGCGGCCGGTATCGTCCTCGGCGAAGATATAGGTCTCGAACAGGACGTCGTGCTGCGCCGCGTCGAGCGCCTCGATCAGCGCCGGAAAATACGCGGTGCCGCTTTCGAGCAGGGTGACGTCGTTGTTGTCTACGTAGGTGACCGAACGCATGGCCTGGGCCACTACTCCAGCTGGAGTTCCGCCACGATCGGCGCGTGGTCGGACAGCTTGGCCCACAAGGGCCCGTGCATCACCTGCGCATTGTCCACCTTGAAGCCGCGCACATAGATCCGGTCGAGCCGGAACCAGGGCAGCGCGGCCGGGAAGGTGCGCGCCGGAGCCAGGCGCGGCTGGCGTCCGGCCCAGCTGCGCACCATGTCGCCCAGCGGCGAGCGCGGGCCGAGTTCGTCGAACACCTCGGCCACGCCGAGCCCGTTGCGCAGGCGGTCGCTGAGCGTGTTGCGCCAGTCGTTGAAGTCGCCCGCGATGATCACCGGTTCGCCGTTCGACGAAGCGTTGACGGCCTCGATCAGCTGCGCCGTCTGGCGCCCGCGGCTGCCTTCGAACAGGCCCAGGTGCACCACATAGCAGTGCACCTTGCCGGCCGGCGTCTCCAGCACGCAGTGCAGGATGCCGCGCTGCTCGTAGGCGTGATCGGAGACATCGTGGTTGTGCGAATTCTCGATCGGGAAAGCCGAGAGCAGCGCGTTGCCGTGATGGCCGTGGTCGTACACGGCGTTCATCCCGTAGGCGCTGTGATGCGCCTCGCCCTTGAAGTAATCGTACTGGGCCGTTTCGGGCCAGTGGCGGTGGTGGCCGTGCTCCTCCCTGCCGAAGCGTGCCTGGTACCGGTCGTGCCGGCCCTGCACCTCCTGCAGGAAAACGATATCGGCGTGGAATTCAGCGATCGCCTTCTTGAGAGCGATCACACGGGGCGTTGCACGTAGCGACGTCACGCCCTTATGAATATTGTAGGTGGCCACACGAATTTTCATGGGGACATTCTACCCGGATCGGAAGCGGGTTTTCCGGGACCGGGCCCAATCGTGCAGCGGTCCGGCCGGCGCGCGGGTACCGCGCCGGCAGACGCGTCAAGGGGGGCTCAACCGAATGCGAGCGCTTGTTCGACGATGGCTTCGTGGCCGGTCACCATCATCTTGCGTTTGGGAGCACGCTTTGCAGCAGTGATCTCTTCTGCGGACAGAAGCGGACCCATCAGACGCAGTCCGCACAGCAGGTCGACATAGATACAGCCGTCGCCGGTGCTGATTTCCTTCACCTTTTCCTCGCATTCGAGTTTGAAGTTGTCCATTGTTCCTCCTGAATCTTTCGATTTGAGTTTGTAACGAATTGTCACGGGCCGGTGAGGTGTTGACGATATTCCAGCACTTTCAGAGTGTCAACCAACGAATCTACGGTGCTGATCCAAAAACAACAAATTTCCTTTGGTCATCAAATCGCGAAAAAGACGGCCGTGCAGAGCTCGCTAAGAGTGAAAAATGTGGCTTTTGGGGGGTAAAAAACGCGCTATATGGGCGTCAACGCACAGAAAAAAATATTTACAGCACCAGCGTTCTTTTATCGAAAACTTCTGTTGCCGCTCTGTAATTCAGCAATATACGTTGACAGACTGTCTAGAACTAGCCCACTGCATGGGGGCAACTTTGTGACAAATGGTTATTTCCCGATGTGCCTGGGCAACTCGAGAATCGCTTCCGCGTTAGAGGAAGAGAAACATTTATCGGCGGCTTCCAGCAGCGGCAGCCAGGTGTGGCGCAGGTGTTCGCGCGGGCTCAGGGTGACCGCGATGTCGCGCGGCACGCAGACCGAGAACACGTGCTCGGTGTTGTGGGTGACGCCGGGCGCGTAGCGGTGGCGCCAGACGGGGTAGATCTCGTAGATATTGGACATCCGCCAGTCCAGCAGGCGGATGGCCTCGCCGTCGGCCACGATGCCGGTTTCCTCGAACAGTTCGCGGGTGGCGGTGGCGAGCAGCGGTTCGTCGGGCGCGTCCAGCGAGCCCGTCACCGATTGCCAGAACCCCGGACGGTCGGCGCGTTCGAGCAGCAGCACGTCCAGCGCGGACGTGTGGATGACGATCAGGACCGATTCGGGGATCTTGTGTGGTCTCATGGGCAGACAATACGGCCGTGCAGGCGCGTGTTGGACGCGTCGGCGGCAGAACCGCCGACCCTACGGATACGCGGCGACACACAGCCGCGTATCCGGTGGCGCATTACGCGACCTTCGGCTCGTTGCGCAGGCGGATGTGCAGCTCTTTCAGCTGCTTCTCGTCCACTTCCGACGGCGCGTTGGTCAGCAGGCACTGGGCGCGCTGGGTCTTCGGGAAGGCGATCACGTCGCGGATCGACTCGGAGCCGGTCATCAGGGTGATCAGGCGATCCAGGCCGAAGGCCAGGCCACCGTGCGGCGGCGCGCCGTACTGCAGCGCGTCGAGCAGAAAGCCGAACTTGAGCTGGGCTTCTTCCGCATCGATCTTGAGGGCGCGGAACACCTTGCTCTGCACTTCCTCGCGGTGGATACGGATCGAGCCGCCGCCCAGTTCCCAGCCGTTCAGGACCATGTCGTAGGCCTTGGCGACGCAGGCACCCGGGTTGGTCTCGAGCATGTCCTCGTGGCCGTCCTTCGGCGCGGTGAACGGGTGGTGGGTCGCGTTCCAGCGGCCGCTGTCCTCGTCGTACTCGAACATCGGGAAGTCGATCACCCACAGCGGGGCCCAGACGTCGTCGAACAGGCCGGCCTTCTTGCCGAATTCCGAGTGGCCGATCTTCACGCGCAGCGCGCCGATGGCGTCGTTGACGACCTTGGCCTTGTCCGCACCGAAGAAGATCAGGTCGCCGTCTTCGGCGCCGGTCAGCTCGAGGATCCGGGCCAGCACCTCGTCCGAGATGTTCTTGACGATCGGCGACTGCAGGCCGTCACGGCCCTTGGCCTTCTCGTTGACCTTGATGTAGGCCAGGCCCTTGGCGCCGTAGATGGCGACGAACTGGGTGTAGGCGTCGATTTCCGAACGCGGCATCGAAGCGCCCTGCGGCACGCGCAGGCCGACCACGCGGCCGCCTTCCATGTTGGCGGCGCTGTTGAAGACCTTGAACTCGACCGACTTCATCAGCTCGGTCAGTTCGGTGAACTGCAGCTTGACGCGCATGTCCGGCTTGTCCGAGCCGTAGGAGCCCATGGCGGTGGCGAAGTCCATCACCGGGAACGGGTTCGGCAGGTCGACGCCGGCCGCGTTCTTGAACACGGTGCGCATCATGTCTTCGAACAGGTCACGGATCTCCTGCTCGGTCAGGAACGAGGTTTCGCAGTCGATCTGGGTGAATTCCGGCTGGCGGTCGGCGCGCAGGTCTTCGTCGCGGAAGCACTTGGTGATCTGGTAGTAGCGGTCGAAGTTGGCGACCATCAGCAGCTGCTTGAACAGCTGCGGCGACTGCGGCAGCGCGAAGAAGTTGCCCGGGTTGACGCGCGAAGGCACCAGGTAGTCGCGGGCGCCTTCCGGGGTCGACTTGGTCAGCATCGGGGTTTCGATGTCGATGAAGCCCAGGTTGTCCAGGTACTTGCGCACTTCCATCGACACCTTGTAGCGCAGGCGCAGGTTGTGCTGCATCTGCTGGCGGCGCAGGTCGAGCACGCGGTGGGTCAGGCGGGTGGTTTCCGACAGGTTGTCGTCGTCCAGCTGGAACGGCACCGGCACCGAGGCGTTCAGCACTTCCAGGGCGGTGGTGTTGATCTCGATCTTGCCCGACTTCAGGTTGGCGTTGGCGGTGCCTTCCAGGCGGTTCACGACGGTGCCGGTGATGCGCAGGCAGTACTCGTTGCGCACGTGCTCGGCGGCCTTGAAGACGTCGGCGTTGTCCGGATGGCAGACCACCTGCACCAGGCCTTCTCGGTCGCGCAGGTCGATGAAGATCACACCGCCGTGGTCACGGCGGCGGTGCACCCAGCCGCACAGGCTGACGGTTTGGCCCAGCAGTTCCTCGGTGACGAGGCCGCAGTAATGAGTACGCATGGTGGACATAGTTTTCGTTCCAGGTTAGTTATTTCGGTTGCGCCACTGTCGCCAATGGCCCTGTTTTCTGCTGAGCTTCTTATTCGGGAGCGACGACGCCCATCGAGACGATGTGCTTCAGCGCCGCATCCACCGTCATGTTCAATTCAACGACCTTGCTGCGTTCCATCATCAGGAAGAAGCCCGAGGTCGGGTTCGGGGTGGTCGGCACATACACGCTCACGTAGTCGCCCACCAGGTGGTTCTTCACGTCCCCGCCCGGCACGCCGGTCAGGAAAGCGATCGTATAGGAATCCGCGTGCGGGTACGGGATCAGGACCGGGGTGCGGAACGCGTTGCCCGACGAGGAAAACAGCGTGTCCGACACCTGCTTGACGCTGCCGTACAGCGAGCTGACCACCGGGATGCGCTTGAGCAGGCGGTCGCCCAGGCGCACGACGTAGCCGCCGACCAGGTTATTGGTCAGCAGGCCGGTCAGGAACACGATGGCCAGGGTCAGGATCGCGCCGAAGCCGGGGATGTCCATCCCGAACACGGTGCGCGGCTGCCAGGCCTCCGGCACGATCAGGAGCGACTGGTCCAAGGTGCTGATGATCAGGCTCAGCACCCAGGCGGTGATCGCCAGGGGCACCAGGACCAGCAGGCCGGTAAGGAAGTATTTGCGCATCGCGTTCTCTTGTTCTTGTTGGACCGCGGCCCTGGGGGCCGCAGCGAATCAGGTGCCGCTCTTGCCGCCGCCGCCGGCGGCCGGCGCCGCTGCGGGAGCCGCAGCCGGCGCGCTGTCGGCCGACGCGGCCGGCGCGGCTGCCGGCGTCGCGCCCGAAGCCGTACCGGTCGCCGGCGGGGTGCCGCCGCGGAAATCGGTCACGTACCAGCCGGTACCCTTGAGCTGGAAGCCGGCAGCGGTGACTTGCTTCTTGAAGGCCGGCTTGCCGCACGAAGGACAGGTGCTCAGGACCGGATCGGACACTTTTTGCAGCACATCTTTGTTGAAACCGCATTCTTCGCAGCGGTAGGCGTAAATCGGCATGTGATACTCCGCAAAAATCTTCAAAACCCTGAATTATAAAGCTTTTGCAGCAGCTTTTGCCCGTTGGCCTGCCATGGAGCCGCCTGGAGCGCAACGGGGGAGCCAAACGGTGTTGTTTTTCACCATCGTCAACAACTCTTTCATTTGCTCAAGCACGGCCGAGGTGATTTAATACCATCTTTCTTTTAAGCATGTTGGCGGCAGCGATTGGCGGAAGATCACGCGCTGTTGTCTCCCCAGTTAAGAAGAAACAGAAGATCGGGCGCGGTGTTTCATCGCCGCCTGTCCGTAGAAGAACACTCGTTTCAAAGCCCGCGCAAGC
>NZ_JAGPWD010000015.1 GCF_018119395.1 Massilia sp. ZL223 | reverse complement strand
GCGCGGGCCACCATGGCCGCCCCCTGGGGGGCGATGCCGGCCGGCGCCGCGGCCAGCGCCAGCGCGACGTCGGCCAGGGTCTGGCCCGCGGCGCCCGGCAGGCGCGCGGCCAGGGCGAACAGCGGCTGGACCAGGCGCGACAGAGGACGCAGCCAGGCGTTGACGACGGCCAGCGGCGTGCGCCGCGCTCTCGCCTTGCCGGCCTTGACGCGGTCCGGCGAAAAGCGGTGGAACAACAGCAGCGCCGGCAAGACCGGCAGCATGGCCGCCAGGGCGGACAGGGCGCGGCTGAGCACAGCCCCCTGGTACCACATCCATTGCGGGAAGCTGCGTACCGGCAGCGCCGGGTCGTAGGGCATGCTGCCGATCGCCATCGCGCTGGTGTTCGCATGCTGCGACATGACGGCCAGGGCGTTCCCCATGCCCATGAAGTCGAAGGCCATGGCCAGCGGCAGCACCTGGGGCGCGGCCTTGCCCTGCTCGAGCATCTGCGGGCCGACGCCGATCGCGGCGACCCAGATGAAGAAATACAGCAGGTCGCCCACTTTTCCCATCAGTGGTCCCCAGCTGTCGAACAGCAGCGCGCAGCTGGCGGCGAACAGCACCATCGGTCCCAGCAGCAGCACATAGGTCTGGAGGTAGACGACGGGCTGGATCGGGCCATCGCCGCGCAGCAGGTGGCAGGCCAGGATGGTGAGCATGAAGGCGAACACCAGGATGCCGAGGTAGGCGACACCGCCCAGCCAACGCCCGGCCAGCAGGGCCGCGTTGCCGGCCGGGGTGGCGCCGATCACGCCGCCTATGCCGCTGCGCAGGTCTTCGGCGGTGCGCCCGCGCAGCAGGTAGAAGCCCGCCATGCCGAACAGCACGCCGGCCAGGGTGGCGCTGCCCATGGCCAGCGCCGAGCTGGTGTACAGCACGCGCGCGCCGTCCAGCGCCAGCAGGACCTTGCCGCCGGCCGGATCCTCGATCATGGCCCAGCTGACGGCCATCACGGCCAGCACCGCCGCCAGGGTCGACAGGCGGCGCAGCCGCAGCCGCACTTCATTGGCGGCCAGGGTGGCGACGAGGTGGATCATGCCGCCTCCGCCTGCACCGCATAGCGCTGGGCCATCAGCGCTTCTTCCAGGCTCGGCTCGGCCGCGCGCGCGCCGCCGCAGGGCAGTTCGGGGTGCGCGATGCGCAGCGCCACGCGGTCGCCCTGGCGCTGGGCCTGCAGCACGTGCACGCGCTCGCGCAGGGCCTCGTAGTCGTGGGCGGCGACGCTGGCCGACCACACCTGGCCGCGGGCGCGCGCCAGGATCGCATCCGGGGTCTCGTGCGCCACCAGGCGGCCGGAACGCATGATCGCCAGTTCGCTCGCGATGCTCTCGACGTCCGAGACGATGTGGGTGGACATGATCACCAGCTTGCCGAAGCCCAGTTCCGCCAGCAGGTTACGGAAGCGCAGGCGCTCTTCCGGATCGAGGCCGGCGGTCGGTTCGTCCACCACCAGGATGTCGGGATCGTTCAGCAGCGCCTGGGCGATCCCGAGCCGGCGCCGCATGCCGCCCGAGAACGAGGCCGCCGGACGCTTGGCATGGTCGTGCAGGTTGACCAGTTCGAGCAGGCGGCGGATGCGGGCCGGGTCGCGCACGCCCTTCAGGGCCGCGAAATACCGCATGAATTCGAGCGCGCTCAGGTTGGGATAGACGCCGAAGTCCTGCGGCAGGTAGCCCAGGGTACGGCGGATGGCGTCGGGCGTGCGCGCGATGTCGGCGCCCTTCCACAGGATCTGGCCGGCGCTCGGACGGGTCAGGGTGGCGATCATCTGCATCAGGGTGGTCTTGCCGGCGCCGTTGTGGCCGATCAGGCCGACCACGCCCCGCTCCAGCCTTAGACTGACGCCATCCACCGCCCGCACCTGCTTGCCGAAGGTCTTTTCTACCGCGCGCAATTCCAGCATCTCCGTCTCCCTGTTCGAGCTGTTTATATGTTGGAAATACTGTAAAGGAAGCAAAACCGGGCGGCCGGGGCTTTGTGACGGACGGCAGAAAGCGCGGTCCAGGCTGCACGAAGCGGGGGCGTCAGCGGCGAGCGGTCGGGCTGTGTCATTTTGGTGACAATTGATGAGAAAGTGGAATTTCTCCACTGCAACAGGCCTATAATTATTCGCACTATTCAGACGAATCGTCGGACCTGACCGGCGCCACGAGACCCGATCCATGTTCGCTGCCCTGCAACGCGCTACCGCGCGTCCCCGAAGCCTCGCGCTGGCCGCGGCGCTCTGTGCCGCGCTGTGCGCGGCGCCGGCCTATTCCGCTGGTGGTGCGCCCCTCACCCAGCGCCTGGCCGAGATCCGCGAGGTCAACCGCTTCGTTCCCGAGCGCGCCCTGCCGATGCTCAAGGAGATCGAGGCCGAAGGCCGCGCCGCTGCCCTGCCCGAGCGAGCCGAATTCCTGAACCAGCTCGCCAGCGCCCAGTACGTCCTGGGCCACAACGAGGAAGCGCTGGCCACTACCGAGGAACTGATCGCGCTGGGCCGTACGCACAAGGACACCGTGGCCCTGGCCAAGGGCCTGCTGCGCAAGGGCTATATCGAATCGGGCGAGCACCGTCTGCCGGAATCGCACCGCCTGATCCGGGAAGCGGAACAGCTGGCCAGGACCACCCAGGACTTCGACCTGCGCCTGCGCAGCCTGATTTCCACCGGCGAAACCTATGCCGAGGAAGGCAACCTGCCGACCGCCCTCGACCGCCTGCAAACGGCGGCCGCGCTGGCGCGCCAGTCCGGCGACCCGGTGCAGATCGTGATGACGCTGAACTCGCTGGCGCGCCTGTACGGCCTGCTGCGCGATCCGGAAGCGGGCCTGAAGGTGCTGGAAGAAGCCACCACGGCGGCGCTGAAGACGAATTCTCCCGGCCGCATGGCGACGCTCAAGGACGCCGAATACGGCCTGGCGATCGCCGCCCGCCAGTACCAGCGCGGCCTCAGGGCGCTGCAGGACGCCCTCGCGCTCGAGCGCAAGATCGGCGCCCATTCGATGGTCGCCTACACGCTGGTGAACCTGTCGGACTGCTACCTGAAGCTGCACGATTACCGCAACGCCGCCAACTATGCCGAGCAGACCATTCAGGCGGCGCGCAAGCTCAACGACCGCGGCCTGGAAATCACGGCGCGCCTGAACCTGGGCCAGGCCTACATGGCGCTCGGCCGCCTGGTGGAGGGCAAGCGCCACATCGAGGCCGGCCTGGCGGGCTACGAAGACCTGGGCGACAAGCCCGAGCTGCAGATGGTGCTGGAGGAATACGGCGCGGCGCTGGAGCGCGCCGGCGACCTGTCCGGCGCCCTGCACGCCTACCACCGCGAGCGCAAGATCTCGAACGAGCTGTTCGAGCAGCGCCGCCAGCAGGCCGTGCTCGACCTGCAGACCAAATACGAGGCCGACAAGAAGCAGCAGCAGATCGAACTGCTGCGCAGCGAGAACCAGATCAAGTCGTCCGAACTCGACAACCGCCGCCTGCAGCAGCGCGTCTGGTGGCTGCTGGCAGTGGTGTTCGCGCTCGCCTCCGCCGTCGTCGGCCTGCTGTACCGCAAGGTGCGGCATGCGAACGCCGCGCTGCACGAGAAGAACCGCGAGCTCAAGCAGCAGAGCGTGCGCGATCCGCTCACCGCCCTGTATAACCGCCGCCACTTCCTGGAATTCATGCGCGGCGTGCCCGGCAAGGGCACGTGCGCCACGGCCGGCGCGCCGGAAGAAACCACCGGCGCCCTGTTCCTGCTCGACGTCGACCATTTCAAGCACATCAACGACACTTACGGCCACGCGGCCGGCGACGCGGTGCTGACCGCGATCGCGGCCGGCCTGCGCGAGATCCTGCGTGAGACCGACATGATCGTGCGCTGGGGCGGCGAGGAATTCCTGGCCTACCTGCCCACGATCCCGGCCGGCGGCCTGGACGAAGTGGCCCAGCGCATCCTGAACGGGATCGCCTCGATCCGCGTGCGGCATGGCGAGGGCGAGCTGTCGGTGAACGTCTCGATCGGCTACGCGCCCTTCCCGATCCGGGTCGGCGGACAGGCGCTGCCGTGGGAGCGGGCGGTCAACCTGGTCGACATGGCGCTCTACCTGGCCAAATCGCATGGGCGCAACCGCGCCTATGGCGTGCGCGGCTTCGCCGATCCGGAGAAGGCCTGCATCGACGAGATCGAGCAGAACCTGGAGCGTGCATGGCGCGCGGGCCAGGTGGACCTGTCCGTCGTGCTGGGAGAGTGGAAGGAATTGCGCATCGCGAGCGCCTGATACCAGCGCCCGGCAGGAACGGCAGGTACGCCTATTTCTTGTCTTGCAGCTTTTCCCCGGCCTCCTCGACCTTCTTGCCGATCTTGTCGGTCGCCCGGTCCAGCCCGCGGCTGGCGTCGCGCGTCGCATCCGCGACCTTGTCGCGCGCCTCTTCCGCGGCGCGGTCGGCCTTGGCCAGCTCGTCCTTCACGCTGTCCGATACCCGGGCGCCGGCGTCGTCCAGCACCTTGCCGGCCTTTTGCGCCGGTCCCATCTCTTCCTCGCCGCGGCCGCAGCCGGCCAGCACGGCCAGCGCCAGCAGCGCGCCCACCACGCTCGTTTTCATGTCGGTCTCCTTGCTGTCCTTCTGAGCGCCAGCATACACCCAGGCCGATTCAGGCGGCTGACGCTACAGTCGCTCATTGCCCGCTGCCAGACGGATCGGCCAGCGGATGCTCGCGCCTGCCCTCGTCGATGCGCTGCCTCAGCGCCCGGGTCTCCGCGTCCTCGCCCCAGCGCCGCGTGAACACCGCCAGGCGCGCCCGCGCCTTGTCGTAGGCGTCGGCCTTGATCAGCTTCTGGATCGCCCCGCGCGTCTCGAACCAGGCCTCGCGGCGCTGCTCGGCGCGGGTGCAGGCCTTCGCCGCGTCGTTCAGGCGCCGCTGGACCTGGGTCAGCTGCTCGGCCGTCGCCCGCGTCTCGCGCAGCGCGATCAGCTCGTCCTGGGCTTCGCGCGCCTTGCACTCCTTGGCCAGCGCCACCGCCTTGTCCATGCGGCGCTCGATCAGGGCCTTGGAAGGATTCGCCACCAGCCACACCAGCCACAGCACGCCGAGTGCGAGCGCCCACCAGCGCAGGCGCACGGGACGGCGTCCGGGCGGCTGCTTGGCCGGCGCCGCACCTGCGGCTGGCTTGGCGCCGAGCGTGCTCTTGGCGACGGATGCGGGAGCGGCCGCAGGCGCGGGCTGTGGCGCAGGCGGAGGCGCCGCCGCGGCGGGCGGCGATGGCGGAGACGGAGGAGGCGGAGGAGGCGGAGGAGGTGCAGGCGGCACCGGGCGCAGCGGCGGAGCAGCTACCGCCGCCGCCGCTGTTCCCACTTTGACCGGCTGCGGCATGGGCGCGCCCGGGCGCTGGGCAGTCCCACACCACGGGCAGAAATTCACCGCGCGCGGAAAGCTCCGCCCGCAAGCGGCGTTGATGCACCGGTAGATCGCTTCGTTCTGAGCCATGCGGTCCTTTTACTCCGGATCGGGAACGCCGTCGTCGGGATCGGGGATCGCCGCGCCCAGCAGCGGCGCCAGCTCGGGCAGCGCGCCGACGGTGCTCCACTTGTCCAGCTTGGGATTCCAGCGCATGTCCCAGACCCGGGTTCCCGCGTCGATCTCGCCGCGCGCCGCCATCTGGCCCAGCTCGTCCTGCGTGTAGGGACCGCGCTGCGCGCCCTGCAGGAACAGCTTGTAGCGGTTGACGCCGGACGGCGCGACAACCGGCGGCACCGCCTTGCGCTGCAGGACCTCGGCCGCCCTGTCGTCGCTGGCCAGGTAGTCGGGCAGGATCACGCGCTTGTCCACCGGCCGCTCGACTTCCCAGCTATAAGCGTCGCTGGCCGAGCCGGGCACGGTCTCGGTCCATTGCGCGATGCCCGAGAGCGCGGTCTCGATCTGGCTTGGCGACAGTCCAGGATCGGCATTCGCCGCGCGCCGGATCCACTGGTCGTACAGGCGCCGCGCGGTGATGTTGGGCAGCGAAGGAGACGGCAGCTGGGCGCCGGTCTCGTCGACTTCCAGGCGCGGTTCGTACACGCGCAGCTGGTAGTGGCGCATCAGGGCCGCCAGCAGAGCCAGCTGGTGCGGCCCCATGCCGGCCAGGCGCGTCTGCACCGCGCCGATCACCTGCTCGCGGTAATAGGATGGCAAGCCGTTGGAACGGATCGCGTATTCGTTGCCGATCTGAAGCCATTCGCCCGATCCCGGCTCGACCTCGAACAGGTATTGCCCGCGCGGCTGGAAGCTGGCTTCGCGGTCGCCCAGGTCGGCCTTGCGCCGGATAACGCCCAGCGCGATCGCCTGCAGAAACCATTCGTAGTCGTCCGCCAGCCGGTTCAGCTCGTCCATCGAGGGCGAGATCGGATGGCGGAAGCGCGTGGCGTCGAAATGCAGGTGGGTCGGGATCTTCGGGTTCTCGATCTGGTAGGAGGCGCGCCAGGTCGGCAGGCCGCGCAGCACCGTCATCGGGTAGCCGGACAGCTCGATGTAGCACACCGCGCGGCCATTGAAGCCGGTGTTGACGATGGAGACCAGGTCGCCGTGGAAGTACCCGGTCGGCACCGCCGCGCGCAGCTCGGCCTCCATCTTGCGCCAGGCGCTCACGTCGCCCACGCCGATGAAGCACTTGAACTGGTCGGCGGCGGGCGTGAACTCGGCCGAGAAGCGCGCGTTCACCCAGGGCATGGCGCTGCGTATCCATTCGCCGAAGATGCGCTGGCGTTCCTGCGGGGTCAAGGCGGACAGCCGCTCGAGCAGCGGGTCGACGGGTTCGGGCTGCTCGAGCTCCTGGCTGGAGAGCTGCAGCTGGGCGCGGCGGAACAGCTTGAGCAGCAGTTCCGAACGCAGGCGCTCGTCGCCCAGTTGCGGGAACAGGCGCGCCGAGCCGCCGAATTCCAGCAGCACTTCCTCGCTCCATGCGCTCACGTCGCCGGTCAGGCGCACCGGCGGCGGCGTGGTGTCGGCGGCCAGCTTGATATAGGTGGCGTGTTCCTGGCGGGCGTCGGCGCGCAGCTGGCTGATGCGCTGGTCGGCGGCGGCCAGCATGGCCTGCACCTGGCGCCGGCCTTCCTGGAATTCGCCGGCGATGCCGCTCCATTGCGCCTGCCCGTGCTCGTCGGTGCTCTGCGGGTCGCCCAGCCAGGCCGACATGCCGCGCATGACTTCGATCGACTGCCCGGCCGACACCGCCAGCAGGTGGAAGCGCAGGTAGTCGGCGATGTCGCGCTTGAGGTGGTTCATCACTTCGCGCGCCTGCGGCTCCTTGCCGAACATGCGGCCGGAGGCCTGCGACAGGTTGTTCAGCGATTCCTCCACCTGGCGGGTGCGCAGCGCGTCGCGGATGTCGCGGTAGCGGCGTCCGTTGCGCTCGGCGTTGGCCAGGTCGCGCTGCTGCAGGCGGGCCTTGACCTGCTCCAGCAGCGACAGCACGAATTCCAGCCCGCCCTGCTTGCGGTCGTCCAGCAGCGCATACAGGCGCTCGCGCACGCGGCCTTTCAAGCGGCCCAGCAGTTCGTTCGTGTGCCGCTTGATGCGGTCTTCGCTGGTCTCGGCGGTGGCGCCGGCCTCGCGGATCGCATCGCGCTCCAGGTTCGGCAGCAGCTCGGCCACCTTCTCGCGCCACAGCTTGATGTCGTAGGACGCCATGATGCGGTCCATCTCGAGCTGCACCTTGCTCTCGACCCGCTCGAGCAGCGACCTGCCGTCGCGGTCCAGCAGCAGGGTATTGGTGAGGGTGTACTCGGGGAAGGCGGTGACGTCGACGGTCCCCTTGCGGAAGTCCGGGAACTCGTCGAAGGGACGCTCGGCCATGTCCATCTGCTCGCGCATGAAGCTGTCGCGTTCCTGGTCCCCTGCCCTCCGGGCGGCGGTCCCGTCGCTGCTTACCAGGCCGAAGAAGGCCTTGACCATCAGCCCGGCCAGCTCGTAGGCGCGGATGTCTTCGACCAGGCTTTGCTGGGTGTCGAGCACCGACTGCCCGAAGGCCGAGTACACCTTCGAATAGGACAGGCGCATGTCGCCGAAGCGCGCCTCCGGCACCTTGGGATTGTAGGGCCCGAGCTTGTGCTGCTGCTGGTTGACCGCCACCGAGCGCTTGCGGTTGGCGAAATCGGCCGAGGCGAAGTCCTCGAACAGGGTGTCGGCCACCATCTGGTAGACGTCCTTGACGTCCAGTGTCGCCTTGTTGGCCAGGTTGGCGGTGTCGACGAAATAGACGTCGTCGAAAGGCGTGCCGGTGCCCGTGATGCTGTCGGGCTCCATCCAGTGCACGCGCGCGTTCATGTCGCGCATCGCCGTCTCCAGCTCCATCAGGGTGGCGTAGGCATTGGCCTCGGTGCGCTCCTTGTTGGCCTTGGCGTAGCCCGAGGGCATGAACAGCACCAGGTCGACCTGGCTGTCCGACACTTCCTGGCGCGCGATGGCCTTGGACAGCCAGCCCAGGTCGATCGCGCTGCCGGCGCCGGTGCCGCCGGCGGCGGAGGCGATCACGACGATGCGGAACTTGGAGGTATCGACCTGCAGGCCCAGGCGCTGGTAGTTCTCCTTGCGCTCGATGCCGGCATTACTGCTCAGGAAGTTGAGCGCGCCCTTGATGCGGCCGCGCAGCTTCGGGTATTTGTCGAACAGGTAGAGCCGCGCCAGCGCGCGGATCTGGCCCGCGCCCTTGGACGGGTCGATGCCCAGCGAGCGCAGCTTCTTGGGCCGCAGCGGCATCCAGTTCTCGATCAGCGGGAAGCGCGCCAGGCTGTCGTCGGACTCGTGGTACTGGGGCAGGTCGAGCGGCTCGACCAGGCGTTCCTCGTCGCTCAGGCGCACCAGCTCGTACCAGGGATCGGTGCGCTGCGACTTGCCTTCGTCGATCACGGCATTGCTGTCGAGGTCGAAGTGCAGGAAGCGCGCGACCGGGAAGTCGCCGATGGATTCCACCCGCGTCGGATGGTGGCGGTTCCACACGGCCGACAGGATGCGGCGGCGGATGCGCATCATCACTTCCATGCCGGTGCCGCCGGCGCCGATGAACAGCGTGGGCCGCAGGTCGACCTTGAGCTCGGTCTTGGCGCCCAGGGTGCCGGGTTTGGGGAAATCTGCCATGTTCGATTCTCTTTCCAATGACTTTTAGCGTCGCCCGGTGAACAGCGCCGCAACCAGGGCCACCACCCCGACGATGACCAGCGGCCCCATGACGCCGAAAGTCATGTAGCGGCTGGCGTTGATGATCGCCAGCACCGCCGCCGCCGACAGGAAGCCGAGCCCGATGAACAGCAGCCAGCCCGCCGTGCCGGCCGACGAGGGCGCCACGCGGCGCACCACCAGGTGGTGCACGTAGGCGTTCCGCACGAAGAAGTAGACCACCAGCAGGATCACGAACACCACGGCGCCGATCGCCAGGTCGCGGGTCGAGGTGTCGGTGGCCGGGGGCATCCCCTCCGTGCCCGGCACCACTTCCACCGGGCGCCCCGCCGTCTCGGGCGCGGTCTTCGGCAGCGTATCCTGGGGCGAAGCCGATTCCTCGGGCAGCTTGAAGCCGGGATCGGCGGGCGACGGCGCGGTGGGTTGCTGGGTTCCTTGCATCATGGTCCTCTCGTCTTAGCGGCCTAACCTGACCTTGACCTGCGCGCCTTCGCGCAGGTCCAGCAGCTGGTGGCCGAACAGGGTGGTCTTGAGCTGGGCGACCTGCTGCCCGGCCTTGTCGTAGATCGGTTGGGTGGTGCCGGGACGCGCGCGCATGGTGCGCAGCTCGTCCTCGACGGTCAGGTGGGCGACGCGCGGCCGGGCATAGGCATAGGCCGCCGCGCCCGCCGCCCCCAGCAGCGCCAGCGCGGCGCCGCCCAGGGCCAGCAGCGGCCCCATGCCGTAGTGGACGCGCACTTCCACCGGCAACACGGCGGTCGAGGCCTGCACGCGCGCTGGCGGGATGAAGATGTCCGGCAGCGGGTCGCCCGGGAACAGCGCCGCCATGCGCTGGCGGAAGGCTTGCGACAGCTCCAGCTTCTGGTCCGCCAGGTGCAGCTGGATGGTCCCCGGCAGCACATAGGCCGAACCGGCCGATTTCAGCGCTTGCGCCGACCACTTGTCGGGGATTTGCGCCACCGGCAGGGTCATGGTCGAGCCCAGGGGAGCGGGTTTGCCCGGCGCCAGCGCGCTGACCTTGCTGCTGGCCAGCGAGATCGGGCGGTTCTCGCCGCCCAGCGTGGAGCGCGCGCTCAGGGTGGCCGAGGAGATCGTGTACGGGTACATCGTGTTCTCGAGATTCCACTCGATGCGCGCCGTGGGCTGGCGCGCATCCGGCGCCACGTCGGCGCGCAGCACGCCGTTCGGCGCGGTGGCGAAGCGCACGCCCGGCGCGTTCTCGACCTTGCGCGGCGCCAGCCGCACCGTGTCGCGGTCGAGCGGCTTCAGGCGCGCGGGCGGCTCGGTGATCACGCGCTCGACCCGCCTGGCGGCCAGCAGCGCGTCGAGCGCCCTGTTGCCCTCCGCGCCGACGGCGAAGGCGTACACCATCAGGCCGTTGGCGCTGTAGTGCTCGCCCTTGACCGGCATGCGCAGCGGGAAGGCCAGCGCCTTGGTGATCGCCGCGCCGCCGTGGATCAGCTGGTAGAACTCGCGGTTGCGCTCCGCCGTGGCCTGGTCGTTGTTGGGGCTGTTGCGGTTGTTGGTGAACAGCCAGACGATGCCGGGCTTGCCGCCCAGCGCCTGCGCGATGGCCGCCTGCACGGCCTCGCCCAGGTCGGTATCGGCCAGCGCGGCGCTGCCCGGCTTGCGGGCCGTGTCCAGGCCGCGCAAGGCCTGGGTGATCTTTTGCGCGGAGTCCTGTCCCGCCTTGAAGGACAACAACGCCCTTGGCGACGGCGCGCCGGGCAGCGACTGGTTGAAGGCGGCCAGCACCACCGCCTCGCCCGGCTGCACCACGCTGCCCGCCAGCGCGCCGACCAGCGGCTTGAACTGCGACTGCGGATCGCTGTAGAAGGGTTCCATCCAGCCCGAGTTCTGCACCAGGAAGACATGCGGAACGGCGAAGGCCCAGGCCGGGACCGCCGCCATAAACATGGCCAAAGCAGCCGCAGCCAGCATGCGCCCGAGGGAGGGGAACAAGGTCCTCATCACGCGAGCTCGTCCAGCCGCCAGCCGCGCATCTGGTTCCAGTCGGGATGCTGCAGCCACAGGCAGTTGTCGTAGACCAGCGGCACGCAGTCGAGCGGCCGCGCCAGGCGCGCGATCTCGTCCAGGATCACATTGCGGCGGCCGATCCATTCGACCGTCACGCGCGGAATCACGCGGTCGTCCAGGGCATCCTCGGCGCGTCCCGTGTACTTGTGCAGGCGCAGCACCAGTCCGCTCGGCTGGCTGCGGTTGTTGTTGAAGCTGCGCAGCAGCGGCACCACCAGGGTGTCGTCCTGGCTCTGGTCTTCGATGTGCTCGGCCGACCAGGGCTCGTCCACCACCGGATGGCCGCGCCGGAACAGGAAGTTGGCGAAGCCCAGGCGCGCGCCGTCGATGCCGACCCTTTCGGGCTGGTCCGAGCCTATTTCGAGGAAGGAATAGCCCTGGCCATCATGCCCGATGTGCCACAGGCGTCCGTCGCGGCTCTGGGTCGGACCGCCGAAGGCCAGGCGCGGCTGCCATTCCGGCGGCCAGGGCAGGAACCGGGGCGCTTCGCCGGGACGCCAGGCGAGCTGGCCCGCTTCGTGCAGCCAGAACAGGCGGCCGTCGTAGCCAAAAGGGCGCGACCAGCCGGAGGCCGGCAAATCGGGGCAGGGAAACTGCTGCGCCTCGTCCAGGTCGGTGCGCGCGCTCCACAGGTGCACATTGCCCGGCGCCCCGGCCAGGCAGGCCAGGTGGCGGCGCATGATGCCCGGCGCGGCCAGCACCGGCGCGTCGTGCACGGGTTCGAGGCGATAGCTTTCGCTGACGGGATTGATCCACAGGCGCTGCAGGCCGCCGGCGGTCGGGACCAGCGCCACTTCTCCGCGCCCGCTCCCCTCGGCGGGCAGCCATGCATATGCCGATGCGGTGAAGGCCAGGCTGGCGGCGCCATCCTCGGGCGCCAGCACGTGCCACAACTGGGCCAGCGGGTCCCAGTATTGCAGCACGCCGCGGGTGTGGGCCAGCGCCAGCAGGCGCTGCTCGGGAAAGCCGTAGCCGGCCGCGGCGAAGACGCACCAGGCGTTGGGCGGCGCGGGCATGCTGCGGTCGGCGCGGCCCACGTGCGGGGCCGCGGGGCGTTCTTCCAGGCTGTCGCCCAGCGCCAGCGAAGTGACCGGCAAGCCATGCGGCACATGGCGCGGCAGCGACTGGTCGGCGCCCGGCCCCCACCAGCCGGGCCGCCGGGAAGGCTGGCCGTTCAGGCGCTGCAGGGGCTGGCCGCAATGCGGGCAGTGGGCGAAACCTTCGGGATAGATGGGCGCGCAGCCGCAGCTGGCCGGCAGCGAGGCGCCGAGCAGGCGCGCGACGTCAGGCAGGCGCGCGCCGGCGTGGGACTGCCAGTCGATGCGTCCCAGTCCCTCGGTGGCCAGCAGTTCGAACTGCCCATTCCTCTCGTCTTCCTGCCAGATGCTGGCAGGCGTTTCCCATCGGTAAGCCACACATACTCCCGTTCACCGGCGCAGCGGCGCCCGCGCCATTTGATTTGTCGAAACAAGGCCTGTCGAGACCGTTGTTGTTGCTCAAATCATAGCGCCGCCCACTGTCGCGCGGCGCGCCGTTCACGGGGTAGCATGCAGCGACACTGCCGGGATCAAATAGCAGGCTGTTCAGCGGAACTTTCAGGCCGAAACCGTATAATGACGGGCTGGATATTCCGTTAGCCTTCCCCATGAACTCCGCCGTCCCTTCCACTATCGCGCCAGCTGGCGACCTGCCCCCGCACGCCGTCGAGGCCGCCAGCGCGCACCTGGCCGACCTGCTTGCCATCGCCGTCGAGCACGGTCCTGGATCCGCGCACGCCGCCCTGGTCGTCTACGACACCCGCACCGCCCTGGCGCGCGCCCTGCTCGCCGCCTACCGCCGCAACCTGCCGGACGCGCGCTTCATCGACTTCGACAGCGTCACGCCGGAAACGGTGCTGGAAGCCTTCCGCAGCATGCAAGCCAGGGATCTGGTAGTGCTGGTGCAGTCGACCAACTTCCGCCTGGACGGCTTCCGCATCCGGGTCGAGCTGTTCAAGCTGGGCCTGAAGGTGATCGAGCACGTGCACCTGTCGCGCATGCCGGGGGCGCAGTCCGAGCACTACATCGAGGCGCTGGCCTACGACCCGGCCTATTTCCGCGGCACCGGGCGGGCGCTGAAGGCGCGCATCGACAGCGCGCCGCATGCGCGCGTGGAAGGCGGCGGCGAGGTGCTGCACTTCGCCTCGCCCTTCGAGCCGGCCAAGCTGAACGTGGGCGACTACAGCGAGATGAACAACGTGGGCGGCCAGTTCCCGATCGGCGAGGTGTTCACCGAGGCGCTCGACCTGGAAGCGGTGCATGGCCGGGTCCAGGTGCATGTATTCGGCGACACCAGTTACCGCTCCAACCGCCCGGACACGCCCGTGACCATCGTGATCGACAAGGGCCGCGTGGTGGCGGCCGAAAACGCCACCCCGGCCTTCCAGGAAGTGCTGGACATCATCCGCGCCGACGAGGGCGAGGTCTGGGTGCGCGAGCTGGGCTTCGGCCTGAACCGCGCCTTCACGCGCGAGCGCCGGGTGGACGACATCGGCACCTACGAGCGCATGTGCGGCATCCACCTCTCGCTCGGGGCCAAGCACGGCGTCTACCCGAAGCCGGGCTTCAAGCGCAAGGACGCCCGCTATCACATCGACGTGTTCGCGGTGACCGACGCAGTCTACCTGGGCGACGAACGGGTATACGCCGACGGCCGCTGGCTGGTGTAACAAAAAAGTGCTTGTATTCCTGCGGCATGGTGATGCTATGATGTAATTATTACAATTTACAAACGGACGGCGATCATGGGAGACGGCGTTCTTGGGGATGTTCCAACTCATGTGAACGATCATGTGAGCGAAATACAGGGCATAGGCGCTGTTCCACGCATTCTCGACACCGTCGCCGCCATGACCGGGCTGCGCTTCGTCGCCATCGCCCATGTCACCGCTTCATCCTGGACCGCCTGCGCGGTGCACGACCGCCTCGACTTCGGCCTGCGCCCCGGCGACACGCTCGACGTCGACACCACCATCTGCAGCGAAGTCCACGCCACCCGCCAGGCGGTGATCATCGACAGCGTGCGCCACAGCGAACGCTATCGCGAACACTACACGCCGCGCATCTACGGCTTCCAGAGCTACTTCTCGATTCCCATCTTCCGCCCGGACGGCTTCTACTTCGGCACCCTGTGCGGCCTCGATCCGGAACCGGCGCGCCTGAGCGACGGGGCCACCGCCGCCACCCTGGCCCTGTTCGCGGAACTGATCTCGAACCAGCTGGAATCCGAGCGCTCGCTGCGCGCGGCCCGCAGCGCCCTGTTCACGGAACGCGAGACGGCCGAACTGCGCGAGCAGTTCATCGCCGTGCTGGGCCACGACCTGCGCACCCCGCTGGGCGCGATCCTCAGCGGCAGCGAGATCCTGGGGCGCCGGGTCGAGGATGCCGGCGCGCGCCAGCTGGTGGAGCGCATCCGCCGCAGCGCCCGGCGCATCGCGGGCCTGGTCGACGACGTGGTCGACTTCACGCGCGGGCGCATGGGATCGGGCATCGCCCTCGACCTGCGCGAGCGCGACGACATCGGCGTGGTGCTGGAACAAGTGGTGGACGAACTGCGCGGCGTCTACCCCGGCCGCCAGATCGACACCGCCATCGATACCCGGCTGGCGCTGCGCTGCGATCCGCAGCGCCTGTCCCAGCTGCTGTCGAACCTGCTCAAGAACGCGCTGGTGCACGGCGCTCCGCAGCGTCCGATCACGGTCACGGCCGCCCTCGACGGCCCCAGCTTCGTCCTGCGCGTAACCAACGAAGGCCCGGACCTGAGCCCGGCCATGATCGGCCAGCTGTTCAAGCCCTACTGGCGCGCTTCCTCGCGCGCCGGCAGCGAGGGGCTGGGCCTGGGGCTGTACATCGTCGGCCAGATCGCCGCCGGCCACGGCGGCGCGATCCGCGTCACCTCGGCCGAAGGACGCACCTCGTTCACCTTCAGCATGCCGGTGGAGTGATCCCGGCGGCGGCGTGGGGGGCGCATCGTCAATACGATGTGCCTTGCAAATGTCGCATATGTATTATGTATCAGCTTTTTTACAAATCCCCCGAACAATTGCCGGATGGCTAAAGATAGAATTGTTTTTCCTACTCCAACACCAATTCCAGGGGAAATATGATTCGTTTGCCCATCAGCCTGGCAGCGCTGTGCCTCACTGCCTCGGCTTTTGCAGCTGCGCCTTTCGACGACAAGTTCCGTCAGCTCGATGAACTGCTCCCGACCCCGGGGGCGATCCGCACCGCATCCGGTGCGCCAGGCCACGCCTACTGGCAGCAGCGCGCGGACTACACGATCCGCGCCACCCTCGACGAAGAGCGCCGCGCCATCAACGGCTCGGGCACGATCACGTACTACAACAATTCCCCGGATACGCTGAAGTACCTGTGGCTGCAGCTGGACCAGAACATCTACAAGCCGGATTCGGATGCGCGCCAGAGCGCCACCGTGGCCTCGCGCCAGGCATGGGAAAAGCCGCGCAGCCCGGCCGAAGGCCTGAAGTTCGACGGCATGCGCTCGATGCTGACCGCCGCCGAGTTCCCGGGCGGCTTCAACATCACGAGCGTGAAGGACAGCGGCGGCCGCACCCTGCCCTACACCATCAACAAGACCATGATGCGCATCGACCTGCCGCAGCCGCTCAAGCCGGGTGCGCGCGTGTCGTTCAACGTCGCCTGGAACTACAACATCAACGAGCAGAAGGTGCTCGGCGGCCGTTCCGGCTACGAGAAGTTCGACGACAAGAACGACCTGTTCGAGATCGCCCAGTGGTTCCCGCGCATGGCGGCCTACTACGACGTCTATGGCTGGCAGCACAAGCAGTTCCTGGGCGCCGGCGAATTCACGCTGGAATTCGGCGACTACGACGTGCAGATCACCGTGCCGGCCGACCACATCGTGGCCTCCACCGGCGAGCTGCAGAACCCGGGCGAGGTGCTCACCGCCGCCCAGCGCGACCGCCTGAAGCAGGCCCGCACGGCCAAGAAGCCGGTCATCATCGCCACCCAGGCGGAAGCCGAAGCGCGCGAAAAGCAGCGCACCGGCGGCACCAAGACCTGGCACTTCAAGGCCAAGAACGTGCGCGACTTCGCCTTCGCCACCAGCCGCAAGTTCATCTGGGACGCCCAGGGCATCAAGAGCGGCAACGTCGACGTGATGGCGATGTCCTACTACCCGAAGGAAGGCAATCCGCTGTGGGAAAAGTACTCGACCCACGCGATCGTCCACACCATCGAACAGTACAACAAGTACTCCCTCGACTATCCGTATCCGGTGTCGATCTCGGTCAACGGCCCGGTCGGCGGCATGGAATACCCGATGATCACGTTTAACGGTCCGCGTCCCGTCAAGGACAAGAAGACCGGCGAGCTGACCTATTCCAAGCGCACCAAGTACGGCCTGATCGGCGTGATCATCCACGAAGTGGGCCACAACTACTTCCCGATGATCGTCAACTCGGACGAGCGCCAGTGGACCTGGATGGACGAGGGCCTGAACTCCTTCGTGCAGTCGCTGGCCCAGGAAGCCTGGGAAGAGGACTGGTCGGAGATGCGCGGCCACCCGCGCCAGATCGTCGACTACATGCGCAGCCGTAACCAGGTGCCGATCATGACCAACTCGGAGTCCCTGCTCCAGTTCGGCAACAACGCCTACGCCAAGCCGGCCGCCGCGCTGAACATCCTGCGCGAGACCGTCCTCGGCCGCGAGCTGTTCGACTTCGCGTTCAAGGAATACGCGCAGCGCTGGAAGTTCAAGCGCCCGACCCCGGCCGACTTCTTCCGCACCATGGAAGACGCTTCCGGCACCGACCTCGACTGGTTCTGGCGCGGCTGGTTCTACACCACCGACGCGGTGGACGTGAGCCTGGACGGCATCACCGAGTACACGGTGGCCAGCAAGGATCCGGAAGTCGAGAAAGCCTGGCAGCGCGCCAGGAAACAAGCAGAGCCAATCTCGATCACCGACCAGCGCAACAAGGGCATGGAACGCCGCGTCGACCGCTTCCCGGAGCTGAAGGACTTCTACAACGAGCACGACGACTTCACCGTCACCAACAAGGACCGCAACAAGTTCAACGAAACGATGGCGGACCTGGAAGACTGGGAGAAGGAACTGCTCAAATCGGGCAAGCACCTGACCCTGGTGGACTTCACCAACAAGGGCGGTTTGGTGACCCCGCTGATCGTCGAGATCGAACTGAAGAGCGGCAAGAAGTACATCGAGCGCATCCCGGCCGAAGTGTGGCGCTATTCGCCGACCAGGATCACCAAGCTGTTCATCACCGACGAGCCGGTGGTGGGCATGGTCCAGGACCCGTATTGGGAAACGGCGGATATCGACGTCAGCAACAACGCCTGGCCGCGCAAGTCCGAGCCTTCGCGCCTGGAGCTGTTCAAGAGCGAGCGTGACCAGAACAACCTGATGCGCGACTACAACACCAAGCTCAAGACCAAGGAGCAGAAAGAAGACGCGAAGTCGGAGTAATCCGGTGTTCGAGCTTTAATTGAACGCGTCGGCGGCATAGCCGCCACCCCTACCGGCGGGACACATACAGGTGTCCTGCCGGTTTCTCATTCAGCCTATACACTTGTATGAACATCAAGCACCTGCAGGCCAGCCTGGCCGCACTGATCCTGGGAATGAGCGCGGCCGCGCATGCCGCGCCGGCGATCGAGGATAAATTCCGCCAGCTCGATGAGCTGCTGCCCACGCCCAACGAATTCCGCACCGCCTCCGGCGCACCGGGCCACGCCTACTGGCAGCAGCGCGCCGACTACCGCATCAAGGTCACGCTCGACGAGGCAAAGCGCGCGGTCACGGGTTCCGGCAGCATCACCTACCACAACAATTCGCCGGACACGCTCTCCTACCTGTGGGTGCAGCTGGACCAGAACATGTTCCGCGCCGATTCGGACAACCGCAACATCGCCACCCTGCCCTCGCGCGAGGCATGGCAGGCGCGCGGCAACGACGGCGTCAAGTTCGAGGCGCTGCGCTTCCAGCTCGAGTCGCGCGCCTTCGAGGGCGGCATCCAGATCCATGGCGTGACGGATGCCGGCGGCCGCAAGCTGGCCCATACCATCAACAAGACCATGATGCGGATCGACCTGCCGCAGCCGATGAAGCCGGGCGCGCGCTTCAGCTTCAACGTCGCCTGGAGCTTCAAGGTGCCCGAGATGAACGTGCTGGGCCGCCGCATGGGCTACGAGCGCTTCGACCGGGAAGACAAGGCCAACGACAGCGACCTGTTCGAGATCGCCCAGTTCTTCCCGCGCATGGCCGCCTACTACGACATCAAGGGCTGGCAGAACAAGCAGTACATGGGCGATGGCGAATTCACCCTGGAATTCGGCGACTACGACGTCGAGATCACCGTCCCGGCCGACCATATCGTCGCCTCCACCGGCGAACTGCAGAACCCTGGCGACGTGCTCACCAGCGCCCAGCGCGACCGCCTCAGGCAGGCGCGCACGGCCAAAAAGCCGGTCGTCATCGCGACCCAGGCCGAAGCCGAAGCGCGTGAAAAGCAGCGTGCCGCCGGAAGCAAGACCTGGCGCTTCTCAGCGAAGAACGTGCGCGACTTCGCCTTCGCCAGCAGCCGCAAGTTCATCTGGGACGCCCAGGGCATCAAGAGCGGCGACCAGGACGTAATGGCGATGTCCTACTACCCGAAGGAAGCCAACCCGCTGTGGGGCACCTATTCGACGGCGGCGGTCGTCCACACCATCGAACAGTACAACAAGTACTCCTTCGACTACCCCTACCCGACCGCGATCTCGGTCAACGGCCCGGTGGGCGGCATGGAATACCCGATGATCTCGTTCAACGGGCCGCGTCCGGTGAAAGACAAGAAGACCGGCGAGATCACCTATTCGAAGCGCACCAAGTATGGTCTGATCAGCGTGATCATCCACGAAGTGGGCCACAACTACTTCCCGATGATCGTCAACTCGGACGAGCGCCAGTGGACCTGGATGGACGAGGGCCTGAACAGCTTCCTGCAGTTCCTGGCCGAGCAGGCCTGGGAAGAGAACTATCCCGACACCCGCGGCGAGGCGCGCAACATCGTCGACTACATGCGCAGCACCAACCAGGTGCCGGTCATGACCAATGCCGAATCGACGCTCCAGCGCGGCAACAACGCCTATGCCAAGCCGGCGACGGCCCTGAACATCCTGCGCGAGACCATCCTCGGCCGCGAGCTGTTCGACTTCGCCTTCCGCGAGTACGCCGAGCGCTGGAAGTTCAAGCGCCCGACCCCGGCCGACTTCTTCCGCACCATGGAAGACGCCTCCGGCACGGACCTCGACTGGTTCTGGCGCGGCTGGTTCTACACCACCGACCCGGTGGACGTGAGCGTGGACGGCATCACCGAGTACACCGTCGGCAGCAAGGACCCGGAAGTCGAGAAAGCCTGGCAGCGCGCCCGCGAAAAATCGGAACCGGTGTCGATCATCGACCAGCGCAACAAGGGTATGGTGCGCCGCGTCGACCGTTTCCCGGAGCTGAAGGACTTCTACAACGAGCACGACGACTTCACGGTCACCAACAAGGACCGCAACAAGTTCGCCGAAACGATGGCGGACCTGGAAGACTGGGAAAAGGAATTGCTCAAGTCGGGCAAGCGCCTCACGCTGGTGGACTTCACCAACAAGGGCGGCCTGGTGACCCCGCTGATCGTCGAGATCGAACTGAAGAGCGGCAAGAAGATCATCGAGCGCATCCCGGCCGAAGTGTGGCGCTATTCGCCGCAGAAAATCACGAAACTGTTCATCACCGACGAACCGATCGTTGGGCTCACGCAAGACCCCTACTGGGAAACGGCCGATATTGATGTCAGCAACAACGCCTGGCCGCGCAAGGCGACGCCTTCGCGCCTGGAGCTCTTCAAGACCGAACAGGACAGGAACAATCTGATGCGCGACTTCCGCACCCCGCTGAAGAAGAAGCCCGCCGCTGAAGCACCGAAGGCCGTCCAATGAAACTCAGGCTGTTCAAAGCCGCGTGCGCCGCCCTGCTCGTCGCGATGAGCGCGGGGGTGCATGCGCACCGCTTCCACACCAGCATCACGGACGTCTCGTACAACGCGCGCACCAAGAGCACCGAAGTGGTGCACACCTACATGGCGCACGACATCGAGGCGCTTTTGATGAACCTCTACCAGCGCCAGTTCGACCTGAGCGATCCGGAAGACCAGGAAGTGCTGCGCAAGTACATCGAGCAGCAGTTCGTGATCAAGGGCGCGGACAACAAGCCGCTCAAGCTGCGCTGGGTCGGGATGACCGCCGACGCGCAGAGCGTCGTGGTGTTCCAGGAAGCCGAGCAGACGCAGGTATCCCAGGCGGCCGTCATCCGCCAGGGCGTGCTGATCGACTTCTTGCCCGACCAGGTCAATACCGTCAACCTGAACGAAGCGGGAACCGTGCGTTCCCTCACTTTCATGCGCCAGGCGCTGGAACAAGCGGCCCGCTGACACCCATGCAATTACGTGTTTTACCCTGCGCGCTGGCCGCGCTGTTTGTCCACACCTCCATCCATGCCGATGCTCATGCAGACGATTTCGTGCTCCAGCGCGTGCTGGTCGAAGGCTCGCGCGCCAGCATGCTCGGCATCGCCGACTCGGCCGGCGCCGGCAGCGCGGGCGCCAAGGACCTCGCCAACCGCATCGCCTACCGTCCCGGCGAACTGCTCGAGGTCACGCCCGGCCTGATCGCCAGCCAGCACAGCGGCGAAGGCAAGGCCAACCAGTTCTACCTGCGCGGCTTCAACCTCGACCACGGCACCGACCTGGCCACCTGGGTCGACGGCATGCCGGTCAACCAGCGCAGCCATGCGCACGGCCAGGGCTGGACCGACCTGAACTTCCTGATTCCCGAACTGGTCGGCCGCCTCGACTACCGCAAGGGTCCCTATTCCTCGCGCGAAGGAGACTTTTCGTCGGCCGGCGTGGCTTCGCTCACCTACGCCAACCGCCTGAGCAAGAACCTGGCGACGGCCACCCTGGGCCAGGACGGCTATGCGCGCACGGTGCTGGCCGGCTCGCTGGATGCGACGGGCGGCAGCGTGCTGTTTGCGCTGGAAGGCATGAAGAACGACGGTCCGTGGACGCGCGCCGACGGCTACCGCAAGACCAATGCCGTGCTGCGCTACAGCCGCGGCTACGCCAACAACGGCTGGAGCGTGACCGCGATGAACTACAGCGGCCACTGGAACGCCACCGACCAGATTCCACTGCGCGCGGTGCAGGCCGGCCAGCTCGGGCGCTACGATAATCTCGACAGCACGGATGGCGGCGAGGCGCGCCGCGCCAGCCTGTCCGGGGTATGGCGCCGCACCGATGCCGATTCGGCCTCGAAGCTGAGCGCCTACGTGATCCGCAACCGGCTCGACCTGTATTCGAATTTCACCTACTTCATGAACGACCCGGTCAACGGCGACCAGTTCAGCCAGCCGGACCGCCGCGTGACCTCGGGCCTGGACGGCAGCCACACCTGGCACGTGCACCGCAGCGACAGCTTCTCGTCCGACGTGACGGTGGGCGCCCAGCTGCAGAACGACAACATCCACAACGGCCTGTACGACACCCGCGCGCGCCGGCGCCTGGCGACCACGCGCGAAGACCACATCGTCGAAACCAGCGGCGCCCTCTTCATCGAGAACGCCACCCGCTGGAACGAGGCGCTGCGCACCGTGGCCGGCGTGCGCGCCAGCCGCTACGCTTTTCGCGTCGACAGCGACCGCCCGGAGAACACGGGCAGCGCGCACGACACCCTGCTGACGCCTTCGCTGAATGTCGCCTACGGACCGTGGGCCTCGACCGAACTGTACGCCAACTACGGCCACGGCTTCCACAGCAACGACGCGCGCGGCACCGTCGCGGCGCTCGACCCGAAGACCCTCGACCCGGTCGAGCGCACGCCGGGGCTGGTGCGCTCGCGCGGCCTTGAATTCGGCGTCCGCAGCGCCGCGCTTCCCGCCATGCAGACTTCGTTCTCGGTGTACCGGCTCGACTTCGATTCCGAGCTGACCTATATCGGCGACGCCGGCAATACCGAGGCGGGCGATCCGAGCCGCCGCTACGGGATCGAGTTCTCGAACTACTGGCGCGCGCTCAAATGGCTGTCGGTCGACTTCGACGCGGCCTATGCGCGCGCCCGCTCGCGCGGCGGCA
The DNA here is from genome assembly GCF_018119395.1 of Massilia sp. ZL223. GTDB lineage: Bacteria > Pseudomonadota > Gammaproteobacteria > Burkholderiales > Burkholderiaceae_D > Telluria. Next base: position 78,072 of record NZ_JAGPWD010000015.1, on the reverse strand, counting down.
ACCCGGCGGGGGATAGGATTCCGGGCGCGATCGAAGGCGTGGCCCAGCTCAGCCTGACGGTGGACCGCAGCGGCCCGTGGTCGGGCGCCCTGCGCCTGCGCTGGTTCGGCCCGCGTCCGCTGGCCGAGGACGACAGCGTGCGCTCGCAGGCCAGCGTCACGCTGAACGGCCGTCTCGGCTACAAGCTGGCCAAGGACCTGCAGCTCGAGCTAGAAGGCTTCAATCTCACCAACCGGCGCGATTCGGCCATCGACTACTTCTACGCCTCGCAGCTGAAGGGCGAAGCGGCGCCGGTCGAGGACGTGCATTTCCATCCGATCGAACCGCGCTCCTTCCGCCTGACCCTGGTCAAGAATTGGTGAGGCTCAGACCGGCGGCGTGGAAAAGTGCTACGCTAGCCGGCATGACAACACCGCAAGCACCCTATCTTGATCCGTCGCAGCTGACGGACGCCCTGCGCAGCACCGGTTATGCCCTGCTGCGTCCCCTCGACGTCGCCCGCCTGGCCGGCTGCAGCCTGGACGAGCTCCAGACGCTGGCGCCGAGCTGGGAACACCTCGAGCTGGACAACTACCTGAAGGACGGCGGCCGCTATCGCCGCCGCCGCCATTCCTGCTTCATCGACGACGGCAGCGCGCTCACGCAGACGCCGCACCGCGCCCACTGGCAGCCGGTGGAGTACAACGCCCTGCACGGAGGCATGCACCGCCTGTTCGCGCCGGTCGAGCCGGACACGGTGGCCAACCCGGCCTGGAACCGCCTGCTGCGCTCACTGGGCGAAATCTGCTCCGGCGTACGCGGCCCGCGCCGCTGGTACGTGGAAGCCCACCAGTTCCGCATCGATACCGCCGACGGCATCGGCCGCCCGACGCCGGAAGGCGCGCACCGCGACGGCGTGGACTTCGTGGCGGTGATCCTGATTGGCCGCCACGGCATCAAGGGTGGCGAGACCCGCGTGTTCGAAGCCAACGGCCCGGCGGGCCAGCGCTTCACGATGCTGGAGCCCTGGACCATGCTGCTGCTGGACGATGCGGCCGTGATCCACGAATCGACGCCGATCCAGCCGCTGGGCGAACACGGGCACCGCGATACCCTGGTGCTGACCTGGCGCCAGAACGCCTTCCAGGGCGAAGACGTGCAGGCCGGCTAAGCCAGCGACTCTTCTCTCCGGACTCCAGATAAAAAAACGCCCGCGAAGCCTGGAGGCTTGGCGGGCTGTAATCCAATTTTCGGAGAAAACTGGAGGAGACGGTTTCAATATAGTCCAAATTATTGTGCACTGCAATACCGTAGAACTACGATGCGTCATTGTGGAGAGAAACCTTTCCAAATCGACCATTTTTCTTGGGTTTGCGGCAGTGCGCAATGCGCGCGTCGGCGCTGCGTCAATAACGCAAAAAATCTTCGCTCTTGAGTAATTCCGCAGCTTGCGCGCTGAGCGGCGGCGTGGACATCGCCGCGGCCATCGCGGCTGCCGAGGGTGTCGGCGCTTCCGGCCTTACCGTGACAGGCGCAACCAGGGCGCCAGGCCGATCTACGGAGCGCACCGGCGGCGCCACCGAAGCCTGGCGATGGCGGCGCGGCGGCTCGGCGGCCAGCGGCAGGCGCCCCTGCGCCAGCGCAGCAGCCACCCCGGGCCATGCGGCCATCCCCTGCTCTTCCAGTCCTCGCTGCGCCTGGGCCAGGGGCGCCGCGTTGGCGACTTCCAGGCCGCCGGCGCGCACGGCCGAGGCCAGAAGGCGCAAGGGATCCTTGCGCTTCGCCGCATGCGACGCGGACGCCAGGAACTCGGGGCTCATGAACAGCTCCCGCAAGACGGCTTTCTGCGCGCCGCCGCTTTGCCGCCATGCCGCTTCCATGCGCGTCACCAGCGCCTGCGGCGCGCTGCCGACGAACCAGAGCGCCAGGGCCCGGCACCACGCGGCCGGACGCTCGGCCTCGGAGAAGGGAGCGAACACGCGCGGCCGCAGCGCGTCCGCCATGCGTGCCTGTGCGGCCGGTCCCAGCGCGTCGCCGCCCTTCTGCTGGAGCCAGAAGCCGACCAGCACTTCCTCGAGTTGGCGCCTGCTCGCGATCGCACGCAGCAGGCGTTCCTGCCGGGCCAGGTCATCGGCTTCCTCCGGGCCGGCGGCCACACGCGCACTGGCCAGCTCGTGCACCCGGCGCGCCGTCTCGCCCAGCAAATCGGGCCTGGACGCATCCAGCTGCTCCGCCACATAAGCCTGCAAGCCCATGCCCTGCAAGCGCGCAGCCTCGCCCGGCCGGGGGCCGAAGCTCATCCGATTGAGCACGTGCACGGCCTGCCCCGCCGACAGCGGCGCAGTGGCGAATGCGCGTCCGGCAAGCACCGTGCAAAACAAGGCAAGGGCGGCAGCCAGTATTCGGACCATGGGTTCTCCTCTCGATGAGGATTTATACCCCACCCTGTAAATCTTTGTAAGCGCCCTGCATAGTCCACACGAGTGCGCGCTGCCGTGCAGGCCGCTTTTGCTACACTTGATTGCTTACCTAAAAGTCTACAGACCATGCAAATCAAACGGATTCCACGCGCCGCGCTCCTGGCCGCGGCGGCAGCCTCCCTGTGCGCCCTGATCGCCTTCGCCCTGACCCGCGGCGCCGGCGCCAAGGACGAAGCGGCGCCTTCACCCAAGCCGGCCCTGACCGTCTCCACCGGCCTGCCGTCGAGCGCCAGCCTCCCCCTCAGCCTGACCGCCAACGGCAGCATTGCTTCGTGGCAGGAAGCGGTGATCGGCAGCGAATCGGGCGGGCTGCGCCTGACCGAAGTGCGCGTCAACGTCGGCGACGTCGTCAAGAAGGGCGACGTGCTGGCCGTGTTCTCCAGCGAGACCGTGCGCGCCGACGTCGAGCAGGCGCGCGCCGCCCTGCAGGAAGCGCAGGCCAACGCCGCGGAAGCCACGGCCAACGCCGAGCGCGCCCGCGCCCTGAAAAGCTCCGGCGCGCTGAGCGAGCAGCAGGTTACCCAGCTCCTCACCGCCGAGCGCACCGCGGCGGCGCGCGTGAACGCGGCCAAGGCCACGCTCACCCAGCAGCAGCTGCGCCTCAAGTACACGCAGGTGACGGCGCCGGACAGCGGCGTCATCTCGGCGCGCAACGCCACCGTGGGCGCCGTGGTCGGCATCGGCACGGAACTGTTCCGCATGATCCGCCAGGGCCGCCTCGAATGGCGCGCCGAGGTGACGGCGCCCGACCTGGGCCGCATCAAACCCGGCATGCGGGCCTACGTCCGCGCTGCGAGCGGCGGCGAAGTGACCGGCAAGGTGCGCACCGTCGCGCCTTCGGTGGATCCGCAAAGCCGCATCGCTTTGGTCTATGTCGACCTGCCGCCGGCGCTCTCGAGCAATGCGCCGCTCAAGGCCGGCATGTTCGCCAGCGGCCGCTTCGAACTGGGCGCGTCGAACGCGCTCACCGTGCCGCAGCAGGCGATCGCGGTGCGCGACGGCTTCTCCTACGTGTTCCGGCTGAACCGCGACAGCCGCGTGAGCCAGCTGAAGGTCAGCACCGGACGCCGCCTGGGCGACCGGGTCGAGGTCACTGGCGGCCTGGCGGCGGGCACGACTATCGTGGTCAGCGGGGCAGGCTTCCTGAACGACGGCGACCTGGTTCGGAATGTACCCGCGCCGGCGCGTCCGGCGGGTTGAGGGGAAGCGCACGATGAATTTTTCCGCCCTCTCGATCCGCAACCCGATCCCGGCGATCATGCTGTTCGCCCTGCTCACCCTGGCGGGCATCCTCGCCTTCAACGCCAACAAGGTGCAGGACTTCCCGGACATCGAGCTGCCGATCGTGACCGTCAGCGCGGTGCTGGACGGCGCCGCCCCGGCCCAGCTGGAGACCGAGGTCGCGCGCAAGATCGAGGATTCGGTCGCCACCCTGCAAGGGGTCAAGAACATCTATACCCGCGTGCTCGACGGCGTGGCCACCATCACCGTCGAGTTCATCCTGGAGAAGGACTTGTCGGACGCGGTGAACGACGTGCGCGACGCCGTTTCGCGCGTACGCGCCGACCTGCCGGCCGAAATGCGCGACCCGAGCGTGACCAAGGCCGCCACCGCCGGGCGCGTGATCGCCACCTTCACCGTGGCGCGCGCGCAAGGCGCGGGCAGCGGCATGGACGACCAGGAACTGAGCTGGTTCGTCGACAACGACGTCTCCAAGCGCCTGCTGAGCGTGCCGGGCCTGGGTGCGGTCAAGCGGGTCGGCGGCGTCGCGCGCGAGGTACGCGTGGAGCTGGACGACGCCCGCATGGCCGCGCTGCGCGTGTCCGCGCTGGACGTGTCGCGCCAGCTGCGCAACGTGCAGCGCGAAGCGCCGGGCGGACGCGGCGACGTCAGCGGCGCCGAGCAGTCGGTGCGCACCATCGCCACCGTCAAGACGGCCCAGGAGCTGGCCGCCATGGAGATTCCCCTGCCCGACGGCCGCCACGTGCGCCTCGACCAGGTGGCCACCGTCAGCGACACCGTGGCCGAGCCGCGCGCCATTGCCGAGCAGGACGGGCGCAAGGTGGTGGCCTTCGAGGTGTTCCGCACCCGCGGCGCGGGCGAGGTCGACGTGGCGGAAGGCGCGCGCGCGGCCGTGGCCCAGCTGCAGAAAGAGCACCCGAACCTGGTGCTGCGCGAAGTGATCGACAACTCCTTCGCCGTGGAAGAGAACTTCGACGCCTCGATGGAGATGCTGTACGAGGGCGCGCTGCTGGCGGTGCTGGTGGTGTGGTGGTTCCTGCGCGACTGGCGCGCGACCCTGATCGCGGCGGCGGCGCTGCCGCTGTCGGTGATACCGGCCTTCCTTGGCCAGTACCTGTTCGGCTACACCCTCAACATGGTGACCCTGCTCTCGCTGGCGCTGGTGGTCGGGGTGCTGGTGGACGACGCCATCGTCGAGATCGAGAACATCTCGCGCCACCTCCACATGGGCAAGACCCCGATGCAGGCGGCGCTGGAAGCGGCAGACGAAATCGGCATGGCGGTGATCGCGACCACCTTCTCGCTGGTGGCGGTGTTCCTGCCGACCGCCTTCATGGGCGGCATTCCGGGCAAGTTCTTCAAGCAGTTCGGCTGGACCGCGGTGCTGGCGATCCTGGCTTCGCTGCTGGTGGCGCGCCTGCTGACGCCGATGATGTGCGCCTACCTGCTCAAGCCGGCCAAGCCGCACAAGGAAGAGGATGGGCCGATCATGCGCCGCTACATGAGGATCATGAAATGGTGCTTGCGCCACCGCCTCGCGACGGCGATCGGTTCGGCCGTGTTCTTCTTTGGTTCCATCGCGCTGGTGCCGCTGCTGCCGACCGGCTTCGTGCCGCCCGCCGACCGCTCGCAGACCCAGATCAACGTCGAGCTGCCGCCCGGCTCCACCCTGGCCCAGACGCATGCCGTGGCCGAGCAGACGCGCCTGGCGGCGATGCAGGTGCCGGGCGTGAAGAACGTGTTCAGCTCCATCGGCGGCGGCTCCAGCGGCGACGCTTTCGCGCCGGGTGCGGCGGCCGAGGCGCGGCGCGCGGTGCTGACCGTGAACACGGTGTACCGCGACGACCGCAACGAGTCCCTGTCCAGCATCGAGCAAGGCATCCGCGAGCGCGTAGCCGCGATTCCCGGCGCGCGCTTCAACGTCGGCGCGCCGGATACCGGCACCAAGATGCAGCTGGTGCTGCGCAGCGAAGATCCGGAAGCGCTGTCGGTGGCGGCGCGCCAGGCCGAGCGCGAGCTGCGTACCCTGCGCGGCATCGGCAACGTCAGCTCCAGCGCCTCGCTGGTGCGGCCCGAAATCATCGTGCGTCCGGACTTCGCGCGCGCGGCCGACCTGGGCGTGACCGCGGCCGCCATCGGCGAGACGGTGCGCGTGGCCACGGCCGGCGACTACGACCAGGCGCTGGCCAAGATGAACCTGTCCGAGCGCCAGGTGCCGATCCGCGTCAAGCTGCCGGACGCGGTGCGCGCCGACCTGGACGCCATCGGTCGCCTGACGGTGCCCGGGGCACAGGGTCCGGTGCTGCTATCGAATGTCGCCACCATCACGGTGGAAAGCGGCCCGGCCCAGATCGACCGCCTGAACCGCAGCCGCAATGTGACGCTCGAGGTGGAGCTGTCGGGCCGCTCGCTGGGCGAGGTGAACGCCGAGGCGCGCGCCCTGCCCGTGTTCCAGAAGCTGCCGCCTTCGGTGCAGATCGCCGAGCTGGGCGACGCGCAGGAGATGCAGGCGCTGTTCGCCAGCTTCGGCGTGGCGATGCTGATCGGGGTGCTGTGCATCTATGGCGTGCTGGTGCTGCTGTTCAACGACTTCATGCAGCCGGCGACCATCCTGGCCGCCCTGCCGCTGTCCATTGGCGGGGCCTTCGTCGCCCTGCTCATCACCCGCAACGCGCTGTCGATGCCGACCATGATCGGCCTGATCATGCTGATGGGGATCGTGACCAAGAACTCGATCCTGCTGGTGGACTACGCGATCCTGGCGCGCAAGGCGGGCATGAACCGCTTCGACGCGCTGGTGGATGCCTGCCACAAGCGCAGCCGGCCGATCGTGATGACCACCATCGCCATGGGCGCGGGCATGCTGCCGCTGGCGCTGGGGTTCTCGGGCGACCCGAGCTTCCGCTCGCCGATGGCGATCGCGGTGATGGGGGGATTGATTACCTCGACCTTGCTCAGCTTGCTGGTGGTGCCGGCGGTGTTCACCTACGTGGATGATCTCGAGCATCTGCTCAAGCGCTGGAGGAACAAGCTGCGGCGGCATCCGGCGCCGGCTGTGGTGAAGGCGGGGGAGCATACGCCAGGGTGAACTGTTGGCGCTGCAAGTTTGCCTGCGTAACCGCAACCTTAAAACGTAACCCACAAAAAACGAAGCCCGGCCCAGCATACGCTGGCCGGGCTCCTTCAGATACCGCCTGAAGGCGGCCTACCGATCAATAATCGCGATAGTCGCGATACGAACGGGAATCACGCGAACGGTCGCTCGAACCGCCCAGCAGCTTGGCCAGGATGAAGCCGACGCCGATTGCCGCCAGCATGGCGCTGCCCGGGTTGTTGCGGACGTATTCGCGGCCTTGAGCCGACAGGTCCTGGTACTTGTCGTTCAGCTGCTGCGAGCGCTGGCCCATGCTTTCGCGGGTGCTGCCCAGCATGCTGCTGACGCGATCGACACCGGCGTGCGCGGTGCTGACCAGGCGGTCGACCAGAGGCTGAGCTGCCTGGGCTGCCTTGTCGATACCCTGGTGCATCTTGTCCGGAGACATCGACGCCATGGCGCCTTTGATGCCGCCCTGCTGCTGCTGCTGGCTCATGTCCGACTGGCTGCTGCCGGTGCTGCCGCCACCCATGCTGCCGCTGCTGCCGGTGCTGGTGCCCAGGCTGCTGCCGGTGGTGCTGCCCATGTTGGTGCTGCTTGCGCTGCTGCCCATCGAGCCGCTGCTGCCGGTGGAGCTGCTGCTGCCCATCGAGCCGCTGCTGCCGGCTGCGCTGCTGCCCAGCGAGCTGCCGCTCGAACCCGAGCTGGCGTTGCTGGTGCCGCCTACGGCGCCGGTGCTGGAGCTGGTGGCACCGCTGGAGCTGCTCGGCGAGGCGTTGGCGCTGCCGAGGCTGCCGCCCGACGCACCGCTGCCAAGGCTCGAGCCCGATGCACCGCTGCTCTTGCCGAGATTGGAATCCTGGCTTTTACCGATGCTCGAACCTGCGCCCTCGCGGCTTGCGTCGCTGCCTTTTCCCTCGGTTGACTTCTGATTATCCATGATGTATCCCTCGTAAAATTAGACCAACGCGGAGTAGACCGATACTCGACTATCACCACATTCTTCCTCGATTTCGCCCGCAACAAAACGAGGCGACGAGAATGGCCTGCGCTACATCAATCACTCTTGATGGGTAATGCTCTAGGTCAAGCATGTCGGTGTCTGTACCTAAAGCGAACTCAACAATTGTGAAGGCAGGCAGCCACCCCGTCCTCGCTGTCGGGCGCACGCCCCGTGGCGTCCGACACGAGCGCAGTATCGGACCACTGCGTCGCGATACAAAAAATACAACGTACAACATGTCCGGACCGTGCGCTGCCTAACAGAGCTCTACCATCCGCTGCGAACTTGCCGCGATTGGACTCCAAATGCGCCCTGCATGGCCTGCTTTCCTGTCCAGATAACTCTTGCATCCATTTCCGCTTTCGCTAAAATATAAATGAGAATCATTATCAGTTGGACGTGGAGCGAGGAAGAATGTGCGATAAGGAAGCATTGCATGAAAGCGGTTTGTCGAGCGCGCCGCAGGGTTCGCGCCGCCGGCGCGTCTGGGAACTCAGCCACACTTGCCACTGTCCGCTGATCGGCGTGGGCCTGCCGCTGGGCGTGCTGCGCAAGTTGGTAGAGAAAGTGACTGGCGGCCAGCTGATGCATGACGATTACGAAGTCCACGTCGGCGCCGTCGGCGACTGCCTGCTGCGCACGCCGGTCGCCGAAGCCGTGCAGAAAGAGCTCGAGCGCCGCTACGCCGTCTGCGTCCAGCGTTTCCGCGCGGCCAGGACCACGGCCGAGGTCGGGGCCATGTGGAACGCGGCCGTGGCCGGGGGCGACGTGGCGGGGGCCTTCTGGGCCGGCCTGAGCCATCCGCGCTGCAGCGCCGAGCTCGAAGAAAAGATGTGCCGCGACATCCACATGGTGCAGCACCAGGCCGGCGCCTGCGCCCGGGCGGACATCAACCAGTTCAATACGCTGGCGACCGGCCATGCCCGCCTCGAACGCGAGCTGTCCAGGCTGCAGCAGCGTTGCCAGGCCCTGGCGCAGGACAAGGCCGAGCAGGCCGAGCGGCACGAGCAGCTCCTCATGCAGGCCCGTGCGGTCGCCATCGGCAAGGACACCGAGATCCACGCCCTGCGCACTCAGCTCGCCCAACTGGAAGCTGCCGTCCCGGAGCTGGAGAGCCGCAAGCGCCTGGCGAACCGCGTGGCCCAGCTGGAAGCGCGCGAACAGGCGCTGCGCGCCCAGCTGGCCGAGCTGAAGGCCGCGCGCCCTGCTCCTCCACCGGTAAAAGAGGAAGCGGCGCCGGCCACCGTCCCTGCTCCCGTCGAGGCGCCGGTACGGCTGGTCAACCGCAGCGTGCTGTGCGTGGGCGGCCGCAACGGCGCCGTGCCGGGCTACCGCAGCCTGGTCGAGCGCGCCGGCGGCCAGTTCGCCCATCACGACGGCGGGCTGGAAGACAGCAGCAGCCAGCTCGACGCCAGCCTGGCGGCGGCGGACCTGGTGATCTGCCAGACCGGCTGCATCAGCCACGCCGCCTACTGGCGCGTGAAGGACCATTGCAAGCGCACGGGCAAGCGCTGCGTCTTCATCGACAATCCGAGCGTGTCCAGCCTGGCGCGCGGCCTGAACGAGGCGGGAAGCGCACTGGCCGTACAGTCCTGACACGCGGCAGATGGACAATTCTGATGCTATTGAGCAAAATCGGTATCAAAACCGGAGACCACCATGCCTACCCTCGACCCGCGTATCGACGCCTACATCGCCAACTCGGCCGAATTCGCCCAGCCCATCCTGACCCACCTGCGCCAGGTGGTGCACGAGGCTTGTCCCGAGGTCGAAGAGACCATCAAGTGGAGCATGCCCTTCTTCCTCTACCAGGGCATGCTGTGCAACATGGCCTCGTTCAAGGCCCATTGCGCCTTCGGCTTCTGGAAAGGCGAGCTCTTGATCGCCCAGGAAGACGACAAGGGACGCGAGGCCATGGGCCAGTTCGGCCGCATCGCCTCGCTCAAGGATTTGCCGCCGAAGAAGACGCTGGCCGGCTACGTCAAGAAGGCGATGGCGCTGAACGTGGAAGGCGTCAAGGCCCCGGCCCGCGCCAAGCCGAAGGTGGTGCGCGACGTCGTGGCGCCGGAGTATTTCCTCGCGGCGCTCGAAGACAAGCCGGGCGCGAGCGGGCACTTCCAGGCGTTCTCGCCCAGCGCCAAGCGCGAGTATGTGGAGTGGCTGCTCGACGCCAAGACCGAGGCCACCCGCCTGCGCCGCCTCGAGCAGGCAGTCGAATGGATCGCTGAAGGCAAGAAGCGCAACTGGAAATACATGAATTGCTGAACGACATACTGGGCGCAATGAAGAAGGGCCGCCCTGGCTGGCGGCCCTTCTTCATTGCCGGCTTTCGGCGGCGTATCAGCTTGCCTTGCGGCGGCGCATGCTCAACAAGGCCAGTCCGGACATGAATACGAATACCGAAGCAGGTTCAGGCACCACACCCGGAACGGGAATACTCTCCAACATGCTGAAGTCGTTGAACGCGAGGTTCAGTGTGTGCGAAGAGTCTGCGGTCAATCCGCAGCAAACACTGGCATCCAGGAAAGCTCCTACAAAGAATTCGTCGCCGGGATTGACAAGATGCCCGACCGTCAGCGATACCGTGCCGGTGTCAAACAAGCTGTCGCTTCCATGGGCGAATACCTGTGGGGCGCCCGAGCAGAACCTCGACGGGTTGTTCATCAGAGGGCAAAAGGTCGGCGAGTACGCCAGGCTGTTCTGGCCTGGATCGAACACATACGCATTCGCGTCGAAAATACTCAGTCTAAAACCGCTGTGGCCCAGGCTTCCTTGCTGTCCATTGGACGAAAACTGACTGTCGAGCACGCCGGTCACTGTCAACTGGAAGGGGGTCTGGCCCGTATACCGGTAACCCTGGACAGCCCAGACATTCGCGTCGGCGATGCCCGCGCCCGCGCCGGTATAGACGACGCCTGGTTGACCTGGACTGACCGCCTTGCCCGCCAAGGCCGAAAAGTTCGCAACATAGGCGCCGTTGCTGCTCGCGTAGGCATGCAAGCTCGGTAGATAACTATCGAAGTTCGCTTCCCCCCATGCCTTGGCCACGCCGCGCACGTCGGATGCGGAAGAGGCGCCGCTGATTGGGGTAGTGGTATTGCTGCCGACGGTTTCATAACCGGAGGCCGTGGAAGACTTCCATATGCATTTGCCATCGCTTGTCATGGCGCAGTCGAGCGTACCGGTCGCTGCGCCAACCCCGACTGTGCTTGGGATCGGTGCCGCCAAGGCGCTCATCGATGCGAGCGCCAGTATCGTCCCAAGAATCTTTTGCCCTAGTTTTCGCATATGCCCTCACCTGGATTCACAAGGTCGTGGATGTTTGCCTGCATGTTGACCAAGTATAATGCTAAAAAACCACTAGTTACAAAATAATTAAGTCCGGAGCACTTCCGTCATCACCTACAGGCGCTGAAATGCTTCGCCGAATGCAAGCCGCGCAACTGGAAAACCATGAACTGCTGAGCCAGTACAGGATTGCCGCCGCGATGCAGCGTCGGCGTTACGAGGAGCTTTGCCGCAAACGCTATCGCCCCGGAACAGGATCTCGGACAGCGTCCTATAACTTTTCGATTTGCCGGTCGATCGCCTTACGGGCACGCTCGTTTCGCTCGCTATAGCGGTCCGTCAGGTAGCCGGCGCGACCACGCATCAGCAAGGTGATCTTGTAAAGCTCCTCCATCACGTCGACGACGCGGTCATAGTATGCGGAGGGCCGCATGCGGCCGGCTTCGTCGAATTCCTTGTACGCCATCGGTACCGATGACTGGTTCGGGATGGTGAACATGCGCATCCAGCGGCCCAGCAGGCGCAGGGTGTTCACCACATTGAAGGACTGGGAGCCGCCGCAGACCTGCATTACCGCCAGTGTGCGTCCCTGGCTTGGCCGGATAGCGCCCATTTCCAAGGGAATCCAGTCGATCTGGTTCTTCATGACCGCCGTGATTGCGCCATGGCGCTCGGGGCTGCACCATACCTGCCCTTCCGACCACAGGCACAGTTCCCGCAGTTCAAGCACCTTCGGATGCGTTTCGGGCACGCTGCCGACCATCGGCAGCTCCATCGGATCGAATATCTTTACCTCGGCGCCGAAATGCTCCAGGATGCGCGCCGCCTCGTGGGTCAGGAAACGGCTGAAGGAGCGTTCGCGCAGCGAGCCATACAGCATCAGGATACGCGGCGGATGCGACAGGTCGCCCACCGGCATGAGCTTGTCGACGCTGGGGACGTCGAGCAACTCGGGCTTGACGTTAGGGAGGTCGGAAATCGTCATGGGTTAATGGTCCAGGTGTTGAGCGGCGAAGTCACCCGGTGCGACCGTGCCGCCAACGGTGGCATTGGCGGGCGGCGCCGGGTATAGCCAGGTGAAGAGCAAGGTCGCGGCCACGGCGCCGGCAAGCTGCGCCAGGATGAACCCGGGCACATCGGCCGGGCGAATGCCGGCAAAGGTGTCGCTGGCGGCGCGCGCCAGCGTGACGGCCGGATTGGCGAAGGACGTCGACGCCGTGAACCAGTAAGCAGCGGTGATATAGGCGGCCACTGCAAACGGGGTCATTCCCGGCCGGCTTCTGGAGCAGCCGATGATCACACCGATCAGTCCAAACGTCGCGACAAACTCGCTCCACCATTGCGCGCCCCCGGTGCGCACGTGTTCGGACGCCAGGTAAAGCGGTTCGCCGAACATGGCGTGGGCTGCCGCCACGCCCGCAAATGCGCCGCCGATCTGCACCGCCAGGTAAGGAAGGATGTCGGACCTCGCGATGTTCTTCTGCCACGCTTCGGAGAGTGTAACCACCGGATTGAAATGGGCGCCCGAAATCGTACCGAACATCAGGATCAGCGCCACCAGGCCGGCCCCGGTGGCAATCGTGTTGGCCAGCAGCGCAATGGCGATATTGCCGCCCGCGAGGCCTTCGGCCATGATGCCCGAGCCGACCACTACCGCCAGCAGCATGGCCGTGCCCACGCCTTCCGCAACCAGACGTCGTGCGAGGGTCATACGCATCTCTCCTTAGCCCTGCATCGTGCCGATGCGGTCCAGCTCCGTCTTCAGGCGGACCCGGTCGCCCTTCAGTTCGTCCAGCGCCAGGGCGAGGAAGGCCTCGATGCGTGCACGCAAGATCCGGTACGCCTGCTCGAATGCGGCATTGATCTCGTCCTCGCTGCCGGCGACATGGCTCGGGTCTTCCACGCCCCAGTGCGTGCGCAGGACCGGGCCGAGATAAGCCGGGCAGGTTTCGCCGGCCGCGCAGACGCAGACGGTGACGACGATGTCCGGCGTCGCCGGCAAATCGTCCCAGGACTTGCTGTAGTAGCCCTCGGTCGAGATTCCTTTGCTGGCCAGCAGGGCGAGCGCCTTGTCGTTCAGTTTGCCGGTCGGCTGGCTGCCTGCGCTGATGGCATGCCAGCCCGCAGGCGCCAGATGATTGAAGACGGCCTCGCTGATGAGCGAGCGGCAGGAATTGCCAGTGCAGAGAAACAGGACGTTCACAGGTAGACCTTCATTGGAAGAGACAGTGGAAAATCAGGCGGCGACGTCCGACGGCCCGCCGCCGCAGTGCGCCATGCCGGCCGGCGTACAAGGGTTGCCGCCACAACAGTTCTCGGTCAAGAAACCAAGTAAGCCGTTCATCGTGGCGAAGTTCGCCGAATAAATGATGAAACGCCCGTCCTGGCGGGGAATGACCAGCTGGGCGTGGGTGAGTTCCTTGAGGTGAAACGAGAGCGAGGAAGGCGGCAGGCCAAGCGCTTCTGCGATCTTGCTCGCCGGCAGACCGTCAGGCCCCGCCTGGACGAGCAGCCGGAAAGTCGCCAGGCGCGATTCCTGGGCCAGAGCAGCCAGTGCCGCGATTGCCGGTTTGGTATCCATCGTTCAGCCCTTTATTTTATATTTCCAGTATAGTGGAATCAAAAAGCGCAAGCAAGGACGAGGCTGGCGCAGCAAAGGCATCGTGACTCCGCCTGGACTAGATCATTACGACACTTCGAAATATATCGAAACTTCTTGACCACTTCATGACAGGCGATTATTCTTCATTCGTCGAATGACGAAATAGTCCGAAAATCTTCAAGTTGAACGGAGTGATGTCCGGGATAGGGTTTGAGTTCCACAAGCATACTCGTAATTCGACGAATGTAGTTTTACTTCCGGGCCGCGCGGGCTTGCGCCAAACCAGAACACATAAGGAGAGCGAAAATGATGATCGAGACCAAAGAACAGCTTCCAGTCGCCGTGCTGGGTGGAGGACCGGTAGGCCTCGCCGCCGCAGCGCATTTGATCGAGCGTGGGCTGAGGCCCTTGCTCCTCGAGGCCGGCACCACGGTCGGCGCCAACATGGCTTCATACCGTCATGTGCGCCTTTTCTCGCCATGGCAATACAACGTCGACAAGGCGGCGCGGCGCCTGCTGCAGCGCCATGGCTGGGCGGCGCCGGATGACGATGGCCTGCCGACCGCCGGCGAATTGCTGGACCAGTACCTGGCCCCATTGGCAGCGCTACCCGGCATTGCAGCAAACCTCTATCTCGGCCACCGCGTCACTGCAATCACACGCGCTGGTTTCGACAAGGTCAAGACCAAGGGCCGCGACGCTGCGCCCTTCCTCATCCGGGCTGAAACCGCGGACGGCGTACGCCAGTACCTGGCCAGCGCCGTGATCGACGCCACCGGCACGTGGTCGCATCAGAATCCCCTGGGCGCCGACGGCATTGCGGCATTGGGCGAAACGGCGCTGGCAGAACGGATCGACTATGGCATGCCCGACGTACTGGGCGCCGCACGCGAACTTTACGCTGGCCGGCGAGTCATGGTCGTGGGCGCCGGACACTCGGCCGCCGGCGCCTTGCTCGCGCTTGCCCAGCTGGCCCGAGAACACCCAGGCACGAGCATCGTATGGGTCACCCGTGGCACCCAGCTGGCCCGCGTGTTCGGCGGCGGCGAAGCCGATGGCCTGAAGGCGCGCGGCCAGCTGGGAATGCGCCTGCGGGCCTTGCGCGATTCGGGTGGACTGGAAATGCACCAGAACTTCCGGATCGAGCAGCTGGCCGAGCATGGCGGAAAAATCCGCGTGACCGGAGAGTCCGTCGACGGCATCGCGCCGACGGTCGACGGCATCGACCGCATCATCTGCGCGGCCGGTGCGCGGCCCGACCTCGGCATCACCCGCGAACTGCGCGTGCGTCACGACCCATGGCTCGAAAGCACCGACGCGCTCGCCCCGCTGATCGATCCGAACGAGCATAGCTGCGGGACGGTCCGCCCACATGGACACCGCGAACTGGCGCACCCGGAATCCGCTTACTACGCCGTTGGCGCCAAGAGTTACGGCCGTGCTCCCAACTTCCTGATGGCGACCGGCTACGAGCAGGTGCGCTCGGTCGTCGCGGCCCTGGCCGGGGACAGGGCGGCGGCCGACGACGTACAGCTCGACCTGCCGGAGACGGGTGTCTGCAATACGCGGCTGGCCTACGAGAGCACGGCCGAACCGGCAGGCTCCTGCTGCGATGTCCCGGCCGCGGTGGCCGCTTCCTGCTGCGTCCCGGCGCCATCGCCACGAGGCGCCTGCGGCTGCAGCAAGCCTGCCGAAACCAGCTGCTGCGCCTGAGCGCTCGATCCTGCCGCCGGCGTGCGCCGGCGGCGCCGTCCCGGAGTTCCCCATGCATCAGCCATCCAGAACCATCGGCATTCTTGCCCTTACCCAGATCGTTTCCTGGGGATCGCTGTACTACGCCTTCACCATCATGGCGCCCGGTATGCAGCGCGATCTGGGCCTCGCGCCCGAACTCGTCTTCGGCGCGTTTTCCTGGAGCCTGCTGGTCGCCGGGCTGGCGGCCACGCCGGCCGGCGTGCTGCTCGACCGCTACGGTGGCCGCTACATCATGGCCGCCGGCTCCTTGCTCTGCGCGATCGGACTCGTGTGGCTCAGTCGTTCCAGCGACGCCATCTCCTTCTATCTCGCATGGACACTGATCGGCATCGCGATGGCGCTCACCTTGTACGAAGCCGCTTTCGCCACGATCAACCGCAAGCACGGATTCGATACACGGCGGGCGATCTCGACACTGACGCTGTTCGGCGGCTTTGCCAGCACCCTGTTCTGGCCCCTCACCGCCAGGCTCGATGCGATGTTCGGCTGGCGCGACACCTATCTGTGGTATGGCGTCGCGCAGCTCGCCGTGTGCATGCCCTTGCATCTCTGTCTCAGCGCCGATCCCAAGCCGCAAGGGCAGCATGGCTTCGCCAGCAAGCGCCGCAGCCACACGCTGGCCGAGGCGCTGCGCCATCCGGTCTTCTGGACCCTGGCTTTGGCGTTTTCGGCCAACACCTTCATCTTCTCCGCCATGGCGGTCCATCTGATCCCCCTGCTCGAGCGCATGGGACAGACGGCCTCAATGGCAGTCCTCCTGGCCGCGCTGATCGGTCCGATGCAGGTGGCCGGGCGTATCGCCGAGATGGTGTTCGCACGCAACACGCCACCGCAGACGGTTGGCGTGCTCACCTTCTCGATGCTGCCCGCGGCCCTGCTCATCCTCGTACTGGCCGGCTCGCAGGCGTGGATGGTGGCCATGTTCTGCATGCTTTACGGCGCGAGCAACGGCATCCTGACGATCGTGCGCGGTTCGATTCCACAGGCCCTGTTCGGTCGCGAAAACTATGGCGCCATCGCGGGCGCCATGGCAGGTCCTTCGCTGCTATCGAAAGCCGCGGGGCCGCTTGTCGCCGCAACGCTGTTGCGCCATGACAGCGCCCCTGGCGTGCTGTTGTCCATATTGCTGGCGATGTCCCTTGTTTCGCTTGCCCTCTTCCTGCGGGCAGTCGCTGCTGAAAGCCGGCCTCGCTCCGTCAAATCCTTTGACAAAGGTGCCGCCTGAGCTCTATTCTGCGTTCGCCAAACAACGAATGAATCCAATGTCAACGTCCTGCTGCCCCCCGACCGCGCCTCGCTCACGCACCACGGAAATCGATGCCGATGACCTGGCGCGCATGTGCAAGGCGCTTGCGCATCCCGCACGCATCCAGTTGCTCCGCCACCTGATCGATTTCGGCGAGTGCTACTTCGGAAGCCTTGCCGACGTGCTGCCGCTGGCGCCGTCGACGATCTCGAAACACGTCTCGATTCTGAAAGACGCTGGTCTCATCGAAGGCTCGTCCGACGTGCAGCGGGTCTGCTACTGCGTGAACCCGGAGCGGCTCCAGCAGTTCAAACTGGTGATCGCCGACCTGTAGACACACCGATGCAAGTCTAACCTGGCCTTTATCTGCCGAGGTTCAGCTGCCAATATCCCACGTCGAACGTGATCGCCGTGGCCAGCACGTAGTGGTTATAGATGGCGCAGATAGCGGCGGCGTCAGGTGACATTCAAGTCGCAGAGAGATAACGCCATCAGGCGGGCGCTGGCGGGGCATAGACTGGTGAACTCGCTTGTCTGTCGTATCGCCGGCGGGGCGTCGTCGCGCTCGATTGGCTTGAACCCGAAGCGGGCAAAGAATTGTTCGGCGGTTTGGGTCAGTAGAAAAACAGTCTCGATGCCTGCCTGCCGCGCATCGAGCAGAACATGCCGAAGCAGATCGGTTCCGTGGCTGCGTCCCTGCTCCGCCTCCGCGACGACAAAGGAACGCAGCAAGGCATAGGCGCCGTGCGGCTCAAAGCCACCGGCCGCGAAGATGCCCCTCGACGCCGTCCCGACCGTGAAGTGCGCGATGTGCTCAGCCGCGCCTTCCACGGGCAGGTGTCCTGCACGCAGCAAGGCTTCAATTGCCGGCCAGTCGGCGCGGTCGGCGCGCCGGTACGTGGCGTCCCGCGCACCTACTGAACATTTCCCCGCACAGCGGTCTGCGCGCAGGCTTCCCAGCACTTTCGCCAGCAGGGGCGCCAACTGGTCTTCTTCGTCCGCCGTCAGGCCGCCGAGCAAGGCCTTGGCGTGCATGTCGAGCCGGCCGTCGAGCGCCAGCGCGCGCCCCTTCCCTGCCGGGGTCAGCCGTATTTGAACCCGTCGCCTATCGGCCGGGTCCGGCGTCCGCGTGACCAGCCCTTCCTCAGCCAGGCGATCCAATCCCCGGCTGATCCAGCCTTTGTCGAGCATCAGCCGGGCGGCCAGCTCTTGTTGGGTACACGGCTCGGCACGCAGCAATTCAGTAAGGATGTGGCACTGGACGGTCGACGCCGTGTCGCCGCAATTGGCGGTACGGCGCTGTGAACGCACGTACTCGCGGACCAGGTCTCGCAATAATGTCGGGGTATTCATCACGCCAATCCGTTGTCATTTACAACCATATTGGCGAACCGAGGCGTTTTTGTCAATCCGTCAAGCAGTCCATGAGGCGGGGCCGTTCTTGAAGGCGATGGGATGAGTTCATCTGCCCGAACTCGCTATGCCCCGTCCGCCGGCACAGCCTTAAGCACGGCGTTAGCCTCATTGAAACGGCCAAGCAAGCGCAGCAGTTCGCCTTTGCTCGATCATTTCTCGCGCACCGATCTCGCCCTTTTTCAACACAGTGACACAACAGGAGAAGAGTCGGCAAAAAGAAAAAGGGTTACATGCTCTCGCCTGTAACCCTTTGACCTTATTACTGAATTCTTGGTGCCGCTGACCGGAATCGAACTGGTGACCTTCGCATTACGAATGCGCTGCTCTACCGACTGAGCTACAGCGGCGAAAACACCGTATTCTAGCAAATAACGCCACAAACTTGCTAGTGTGTATTGTGATACACCTTGCAAGCGAGCGGCGTTATTGCAAAAATATTATTGCGCGTGGTAGCCCGTCACCACTTCGACCTCTTCCTTGGAACCCAGGAAGACCGGCACGCGCTGGTGCAGCTTGGTCGGCGGGATGTCCAGGATGCGGCCCTTGCCATCGGTGGCGGCGCCGCCGGCCTGCTCGACGATCATCGCCATCGGATTGGCTTCGTACATCAGGCGCAGCTTGCCCGGCGAGCCCGGGTCGCGCAGGTCGGCCGGGTACATGAAGACGCCGCCGCGGTTCAGGATGCGGTGCACGTCGGCCACCATCGAGGCGATCCAGCGCATGTTGAAGTCCTTGCCGCGCGGACCCGTCTTGCCAGCCAGCAGCTCGTCGACATAGCGCTGCACCGGCGGATGCCAGTGGCGCTTGTTCGACATGTTGATCGCGAATTCCTTGGTCGATTCCGGGATCTTCATGTCGCTCTGGGTCAGCACCCAGGAACCCATCTCGCGGTCCAGGGTGAAGCAATGCACGCCGTTGCCGGTGGTCAGGACCAGCATGGTCTGCGGGCCATACACGGCATAGCCGGCCGCCACCTGGGTGGCGCCGGGCTGCAGGAAGTCCTGCTCGGTCGGCTCGGCCATGCCTTCCGGCGCCTTCAGCACCGAGAAGATGGTGCCGATCGACACGTTCACGTCGATGTTCGACGAGCCGTCCAGCGGATCGAACAGCAGCAGGAATTCGCCCTTCGGATAGCGGCTCGGAATCTGGCGGATGGTTTCCATCTCTTCCGAGGCCATCGCGGCCAGGTGGCCGCCCCACTCGTTGGCTTCGAGCAGGATTTCGTTCGAGATCACGTCGAGCTTCTTCTGGACTTCGCCCTGGATGTTCTCGGTCTCGGCACTGCCCAGGACTTCACCCAGCGCGCCTTTGCTGACCGAGTAGCTGATGCGCTTGCACGCACGCGCCACCACTTCGATCAGGAGGCGCAGCTCGGCGTTGATGTTCTGGTGGAGGCGCTGTTCCTCCACCAGGTATTGCGTAAGGCTGACGCGTTTCATGGACTTCCTTTGTTGGATGGTGATTGAATTCTTTTAGTTGGCAAGGGCCTTGCTGACCACTTCGCGCACGTCGTTCGACAGCTCCGGCTGTCCGGCCACCTGCTGCAGGGCCGTTTGCATCTGGGCCTGCAGCTCGGGCGCGTAACGGCGCCAGCGGTCCATGGCGCGCGCCAGGCGGCTGGCGACCTGCGGGTTGAGCGCGTCGAGCGCGATCACCTGCTCGGCCCAGAACTGGTAGCCGCTGCCGTCCGGGGCGTGGAATTGCACCGGATTGCTGGCGCAGAAGGCCGCCACCAGGCTGCGTGCACGGTTCGGGTTGCGCAAGGTGAAGGCCGGATGGCGCATCAGTGCGCGCACCGCCGCCACGTCGGTGGTCGAGGCGGTGGCCTGCATCGTAAACCACTTGTCCACGACCAGGGCCTCGCCCTTGAACTCTTCGTAGAACACGCCCAGCGCATCGGCCGCTTCCGGCACGCGCGACTGGATCAGGGCGCTCAGCGCGGCGGCGCGGTCGGTCATGTTGTCGGCCGTGTCGAACTGGCGCTGGGCCAGCGCGACGCTCTCGGCGTCCGGCGCCGCGTTCAGGTAGGCCAGCGCCAGGTTCTTCAGTGCGCGCTTGCCGGCGGACGCCGCATCCGGGCTGTAGGGGCCCGGCGTCTGGTTGGCTTCGTACTGTTCCAGCAGCTCGGCGCGCAGGCGCGCGCCGAGGTCGGCGCGCATGAACTGGCGCGCGGTGTGCACGGCCAGCGGATGGACGGTATCGAGCTGCTCCGAGATCATGGTTTCCGAAGGCAGCAGCAAGGCCTGCTCGCGGAACGCCGGGTCCAGCGTATCGTCGGTCAACATCTTGCGCATGGCTTCGACAAAGGTATCGTCCAGGTCCAGGCGCGGCGAATGCCTGGCGTCGGCGGCCAGCTTGAGCAGGCGGCCCATGGCCAGGCGCTGGCCGGCTTCCCAGCGGTTGACCGGGTCGCTGTCATGGCTGAACAGGTGCAGCAGCTCGCTGTCGGTGTAGCCGTTCTGCAGGATGACCGGCGCCGAGAAGTCGCGCAGCAGGGACGGCACCGGCTGCACGTTCACGCCGGTGAACACGAAGGTCTGTTCGGCCTGGGTCAGCTCCAGCACCGCCGTCGTGCCGTATTCCACGCCGTCGACGGTCAGCTGCATGTCGCGGCCCTCCGGGTCGAGCAGGCCGACGGCCACCGGGATATGGAAGGGCAGCTTCTCCGGCTGGCCCGGAGTCGGTGGGCAGGACTGGAACAGCTTGAGCGTATAGGTGCCCGCCGTCTCGTCCCAGCGGGTCTCGAAGCGCAGCACCGGCGTACCCGCCTGGCTGTACCAGCGCTCGAACTGGACCAGGTTGCGGCCGTTGGCGTCGCCCATCGCGCGGCGGAAGTCGTCGCACTCGACGGCCTGGCCGTCATGGCGCTGGAAATACAGGTCCATGCCCTTGCGGAAGCCTTCGCGGCCCAGCAGGGTCTGGTACATGCGCACCACTTCGGCGCCCTTCTCGTACACGGTCACCGTGTAGAAGTTGTTGATCTCGACGAAGGAGTCGGGACGCACCGGGTGGGCCATCGGGCCGGCGTCTTCCGGGAACTGGGCCTGGCGCAGGGTGCGCACCTGGTCGATGCGGGTGACGGCGCGGCCGGTCTCGGTGCCGATCATGTCGGCCGTGAATTCCTGGTCGCGGAACACCGTCAGGCCTTCCTTCAGCGACAGCTGGAACCAGTCGCGGCAGGTGACGCGGTTGCCGGTCCAGTTGTGGAAGTACTCGTGCGCCACCACCGCTTCGATGCCCTGGAAGTCGATGTCGGTCGCCACGCGCGGGTTGGCCAGCACGAACTTGGTGTTGAAGATGTTCAGGCCCTTGTTTTCCATCGCGCCCATGTTGAAGTCGCTGGTGGCGACGATCATGAAGCGGTCCAGGTCGAGCTCGAGGCCGTAGCGCTCCTCGTCCCAGCGAATGCTGTGCTTGAGCGACTGCATCGCATAGTCGGTCTTGTCGAGGTTGCCCTCTTCCACCCACACCTGCAGCAAGGCGTCGCGGCCGTCGGCCAGGCGGAAGGTCTCTTCCTGGCACACCAGGCGCGCCGCCACCAGGGCGAACAAATAGGACGGCTTCTTGAACGGGTCTTCCCACAGCGCGTAGTGGCGGCCGTCGTCCAGCTCGCCCTCTTCGATGAGGTTACCGTTGGACAGCAGCACCGGATAGCGCTCCTTGTCGGCGCGCAGCATCACGGTATAGGTCGCCATCACGTCGGGGCGGTCCGGGAAGAAGGTGATGCGGCGGAAACCTTCCGCTTCGCATTGGGTGAAGAAGTTCCCATTCGAAACATACAGCCCGCTCAGGGTGGTGTTCTGCTCGGGAACGCAGATGGTCTCGATCTCGAGGGTCACCTGGTCGGGCGCCTCGGGAATGACCAGGATATTGTTGGCCAGGCGGTAGTCGCCCTTGCCGAGGGCCTTGCCGTTCAGGCGCAGCGCCACCAGTTCAATATCCTCCCCATGCAGCTCAATCGACCGCTGACTGCTGCCGGGATTGCGGCGCAGGGTCATGCGGTTGGCGACGACGGTCCGGGACGGATCGAGGTCGAAGCCGAGCTCGACAGTATCCACGAGGTAACTCGGCGGGGTATAGTCCTTCCGGTAGATCGTTTGGGGCGTATCGGTGCGCATAGGGAGTCCGCAAACACAGTGGATGAAGTGCTTATTTTACCAACAAGATTTTCGCGCGTTCCGTACGATTTCATGTATCGGAATGTGCCGCGCGTAACCGGGTGTAAATTCCGTGCAATAAATGTAGAACAAAGGCTAAGCTACATCATCGGGGAAACACCGACTATACAAGGGAGAATGTAATGAAACGCCTGATCATGGTCGCCGCGGGAACGGCGCTGGCACTGCTGCTGGGAGGCTGCGCCACGACCTACCGCAGCGATGTCACGACCTTCCATCAATGGCCCGCCCAGATGGCAGACAAGAGTTATGTCTTCGAGGTGCCGCCGCAGCAGGACGACACGCTCGAATGGCGCAGCTACCAGGAACTGGTGCGCGGCGAACTGGCGCGCCTGGGATTCCGCGACGCCAACGGCGCCACGCCGGCGCTGACCGTATCGATGCGTTTCACCACCACCGACATCCCGGTGCGGGTGCTGGAGCCGGTCATGTCCCCCTTCTATCACCCGATGTACCACCCGCTCTACCACCCGCGGGCGCGCTTCGGCTACCGCGGCTACTACCGCCGCTACTGGGGCGGCTACAGCCCGTTCTACGATCCGTTCTGGAGCCCGTTCCCGGCCTACCAGGTTTCGGTGGAACACCAGTACCGGCGCGAGCTGCAGGTCTCGATCAAGCAGGCGAGCGATGCGCGCAGGCTGTTCGACGTCACGGTGCACAACACCAGCCGCGAGCTGTCGACGCCGGAAGTGATGCCGGCGCTGGTGAGGAGCGCGTTCGCGGAGTTCCCGGGGCCGTCGGGGATGGCGCGGCGGGTTGAGGTGACGATGGACGAGAAGAAGGGCTGATTCGCGATTGCGGATGAAGGGAGGCCAGGCTGGTGCCTGGCCTTTTTGTTTGCCGGTGCCGATCTACCGTAACTACCTGCCCGCTGCCCTAAGCCTTCGCCGGAACGAAGAGCTGAGGACTTCGGCGGCGGGTCAGCTGAACCACGCCTCCGACCCGAACGTGATCGCCACGATCATCAGGATCGCCCCCGCCAGCACGATCAGCAGCCTTCCAAACTTCGGCACCCCATCATCCCCCGACGGCGGCGGGCGGTTGTCTCCACTGGTATCCCTCATGGCAGCAGCACCGTCGAACCCGTCGTGCGCCGGCTCTCCAGCGCCCGGTGCGCGTCGGCCGCCCGCGACAGCGGGAAGGTCTGGTTGACCTCGATCTTCACCTTGTCGCTCTCGACCATCCCGAACAGGTCCGCCGCCATCGCCTCCAGCTCCGGCCGGGTCGCCATGTAGGCCCCCAGGGTCGGCCGCGTGAGGTAGAGCGAGCCGCGCTTGGCCAGCTCGCCCGGCGAGAACGGCTCCACCGCGCCGGACGAATTGCCGAAGCTGACCATCAGCCCGCGCGGCTTCAGGCAGTCGAGCGAACGGAAGAAGGTGTCCTTGCCCACCGAGTCGTACACCACCGGCACGCCCGTACCGTTGGTGATCTCGCGCACGCGCGCCACGATGTCTTCCTCGTTGTAGTTGATGACGTGCGCCGCGCCGTGCGCCAGCGCCAGCTCGCCCTTTTCCTTCGAGCCCACGGTGCCGATCAGGTTCACGCCCAGGGCGCGCGCCCACTGGCAGGCGATCAGGCCGACGCCGCCGGCGGCCGCATGGAACAGGATGGTCTGGCCGGTCATCAAGGGATAGGTGCTGCGGAACAGGTATTGCACCGTCAGCCCCTGCAGCATCATGGCGGCGGCGGTCTCGAAGCTCACCGCGTCCGGCAGCTTCACCAGCACATGAGCAGGCATGGTGCGCAGCTCGGCGTACGCGCCGTTCGGGCCGCCGGCATAGGCGACGCGGTCGCCCGGCTGCACGTGGGTCACGCCTTCGCCCACCGCCTCGACCACGCCCGCGCCCTCCTGCCCCAGGCCGGCGGGCAGCGGCTGCGGATACAGGCCGGTGCGGAAATACACGTCGATGAAGTTCAGGCCGACCGCGTGCTGGCGCACCAGCGCCTCGCCGGGTCCCGGCTGGCCTACCTCGACGTCGACATACTCCATCACTTCGGGACCGCCATTGGCGGCGATCCGGATCGCTTTGGCGCGCATGGGACCTCCTTGGTGGATTACTTGGCGAACGCGGCCCGCAGCTGCGACAGCACCAGGTGCGCAGTCGAGACATTGGTCGCGCAGGCGATGTTGTGCACGTCGCAGGCGCGGACCAGGGCGTTGATGTCGGGTTCGTGCGGCTGCGGCGTCATCGGGTCGCGCAGGAAGATCACGCAGTCGATCTGGCCGTTCACCAGCTGGGCGCCGATCTGCAGGTCGCCGCCCACCGGGCCGGAGTGCATGCGCTCGACCTGCAGGCCGAGTTCGTTGATCAGGCGTCCGCCGGTGGTCCCGGTGGCCGACAGGATGCAGGTCTGCAGGAACTCGCGGTACTCGCCCGCGAGCTTGATCATGTCGTCTTTTTTCTTGTCGTGCGCGATGAGCGCAATGCGTGGCTGGGTCGGTTTGGTCATTTTTTGAGCGACAGAAGATAAATCCCCACAAGCACAAGCCCGGTGCCGGCCAGCTGCACCGCCGTGATCGGCTCCCCGAGAATGAGGGCGCCGAAGAACAGCGTCGACGCCGGTCCGATCATGCCTGCCTGCGAGGCGGTCGCGGCGCCGATGCGCTGTACCGCGGCCATGGTCATAAATACCGGGAAGATCGTACAGAATACTCCATTCACGAGCGAGAGCATGTAAACCGGCGCCGGCTGGATCAGCACGCCCGGCGGATGCACGACGAAGAACTGCAGGATGCAGGCCGCGCTCGACACGCACATCGCATAGGCCACCAGGCGCAGCGAGCCGATGCGGCGCACCATCTCGCCCGAGCCCAGCAGGTAGACCGCATAGGCGATCGCCGAGCCCAGCACGAACAGCGAACCGAGCACGGTGCTGCCGGCGCCTCCGCCCAGGTCGTGCACGAACACCAGCACGATGCCGCAATACGCCAGCCCCAGGGCGCCCCACTCGACTGGCTTGACGCGCCGCTTGAAGAACACGGCATTGATGGCCAGGACGAAGGTCGGCGTCAGGAACAGGATCAGGCGCTCCAGCCCGGCCGAGATGTGCTGCAGCCCGAGGAAGTCGAGGTAGCTCGACAGGTAGTAGCCGACCAGGCCCAGCCCGGCGATGCGCCAGCGGTCCGAGGGGGTGAGCGGCGGCCCGGCGCGCATCTTCCAGATCGCCACCGCGGCGAACACCGGCAGCGAGAACAGCATTCTGAACGCGATCAATGTAACGGCATCGATGTGGTACCGGTACAGCAGTTTTGCGACCACCGCCTTCGTCGAAAACAAGACGGCGCCCGCGATGGCGATGGAGAGACCGGCGACGAGGGCGGAGCGTGGTAAAGGAGATGCAGGATTGGCGGCGAGACTCTTGTTCATCCGTCGATTGTAGAACGCCTGAGCCGGCTCTGCTGACGGGGCCGCTGAACGCCGGTGCGGACGAACGGTCGAACAGAACACATCAACGACAGGGGAAACCAATGCCGACCGTCTTTCCACCCGCGTTTGCAAGCCCATGCAGGCCGCAACGCGATCTCCCGCCACCAGCCTTGAAACCGTCTCCCCCGCGAAGGCGGGGGCCCAAGTTTGCCGGCGTCCCGACGGCGCATCAAGGAGCCCCACAATGAACCTTATCGAAACCGGAAGCCACGCCCCCACCGAGCGCCAGGTCCGCCTGGGCCTGGCCTGGCTGACCCTGGTGGCCATCCTGTGCTGGCTGGTGCTCCTGGTCGGCGCCCTGTCCACGGGTCCCGCCGCTGTCCCGCCCGCCCAGAAACCGCCGGAACCGGCCCCCTATGGCGCCGGCCAGCTGGCCCTGGTCTTCGCGCTCTGGGCCGGCATGGCCGCCGCCGTCATGCTGCCGCTCGCGGTCCGTCCCACGGTGCTGGTCGCGCGGGCCGCGCGCTGGCACGGCGCGCCCCTGCCCCGCCTGCGCACGGCGCTGTTCGTGCTCGGCCACCTCATTCCCTGCGCCCTGTTCGCGCTCCTGGCAAGCCTGATGCAGTGGACCCTGCACGACGCCGGCATGCTCGACGAGTCCATGGCGGTGCGCTACCCGGCGGCCCTCGGCCTGGCGCTGGTGGCGGCCGGTATTTACCAGTGGCTGCCCCCCAAGCACGACTGCCTGGAGCACTGCCGCACCCCGCTGCCGGCGCTCCTGGCCGACTGGCGCGACGACACCTGGAGCGCCCTGTGCCGCGGCATCGGCCACTCGCGCACCTGCATGGGCAGCATCTGGCTCCTGATGCTGCTGCCGCTGGCGTCCGGGCCGGTCCACCCAGCCCCGGCCGCCGTCCTGCTGGTGCTGGCGCCGGCCGAAATCAAGCTGCGCGGAGGCCACTGGATCGCCTGCCTGGGAGGGCTCGCGCTCCTGGTCTGGGGAACCCGCTTGTTGTTTCCATAAGTCAGACCCGGCGATTTTGCAAGAGGGGCCTATGTTAGAATGTCGGCCACTCTTGCATTCTGGGAGGGCGGTGGCCCTCCCTTCTCGTCTAAGGATTCTCGACATGGCTGGACACAGCAAATGGGCCAACATCAAGCATAAGAAAGCCGCCACCGACGCCAAGCGCGGCAAGATCTGGACGCGCCTGATCAAGGAAATCACCGTGGCCGCCCGCATGGGCGGCGGCGACGTCGCCACCAACCCGCGCCTGCGCCTCGCCGTGGACAAGGCGGCCGACGCGAACATGCCGAAGGATAACGTCACCCGCGCGATCCAGCGCGGATCGGGCGGCCTGGAAGGCGTCAACTACGAAGAAGTCCGCTACGAAGGCTACGGCATCGGCGGCGCGGCGATCATCGTCGACTGCATGACCGACAACCGCGTGCGTACCGTGGCCGAAGTGCGCCACGCCTTCAGCAAATTCGGCGGCAACATGGGCACCGAGGGTTCGGTGGCCTTCATGTTCAAGCACACCGGCCAGTTCCTGTTCGCGCCGGGCGTGGAAGAGGACAAGCTGATGGAAGCGGCGCTGGAAGCCGGCGCCGACGACGTGATCCCCGACGAGGAAGGCGGCTTCGAAGTGCTGTGCGACCCGTTCGCCTTCGCCGGCGTGAAGGACGCGCTGGAAAAAGCCGGCTTCAAGGCCGAAGTGGCGGAAGTCATCATGAAGCCGGCCACCGAAACCGTGTTCACCGGCGAAGACGCCCTCAAGATGCAGAAGCTGCTCGACGCGCTGGAAAACCTGGACGACGTCCAGGAGGTGTACACCAACGCCGTGATCGAAGAATAAACCGGAAGCTCCCATGAAAATCCTCGTAGTCGGCTCGGGCGGCCGTGAACACGCCCTGGCCTGGAAACTGGCCCAATCCGAACGCGTCCAGACCGTCTTCGTCGCCCCAGGCAACGGCGGCACCGAACTCGATCCGCACCTGGTCAACGTCGGGATCACGGACCCGGCGGCCCTGGCCGACTTCGTGGTGGCCGAAGGCATCAACCTGACCCTGGTGGGCCCGGAAGCGCCGCTGGCCGCCGGCATCGTCAACCTGTTCCGCGCGCGCGGCCTCAAGATCTTCGGCCCGACCAAGGAAGCGGCGCAGCTGGAAAGCTCGAAGGACTTCGCCAAGGCCTTCATGCAGCGCCACGGCATCCCGACCGCCAAGTACCAGAGCTTCTCGGACGCGGCGCAAGCGCACGACTACGTCAACGCCAACGGCGCCCCGATCGTCATCAAGGCCGACGGCCTGGCGGCCGGCAAGGGCGTGGTGGTGGCGATGACCCTGGACGAGGCCCACGCGGCCGTCGACCACATGCTGTCGGATAACGCCTTCGGCGACGCCGGCGCGCGCATCGTGATCGAGGAATTCCTGGCCGGCGAAGAAGCCAGCTTCATCGTCATGTGCGACGGCAAGAACGTGCTGCCCCTGGCCACCAGCCAGGATCACAAGCGCCTCAAGGACCAGGACGAAGGCCCGAACACGGGCGGCATGGGCGCCTACTCCCCCGCCCCGATCGTGACCCCGTCGATGCACGCGCGCGTGATGCGCGAGATCATCAACCCGACCATCCAGGGCATGGCCAAGGACGGCATCGTCTTCACCGGCTTCCTGTACGCCGGCCTGATGATCGACGCCGAAGGCAACCCGCGCACCCTGGAATTCAACTGCCGCATGGGCGACCCGGAGACGCAGCCGATCATGGCGCGCCTGAAGAGCGACCTCCTGAGCGTCGTGGACCACGCCTGCAACGGCACCCTGGACGCCGTGGAACTGGAATGGGACCGCCGCACCGCGGTGGGCGTCGTGATGGCCGCCGAAGGCTATCCGGAAAGCCCGCGCAAGGGCGACATCATCGACGGCATTCCGCCGGAGACCCCGGAATGCGTGACCTTCCACGCCGGCACCCAGATGGTGGGCGGCACCCTGCAGACCAGCGGCGGCCGCGTGCTGTGCGTGGTCGGCCTGGGCGACAGCGTCAAGATGGCGCAGAAGCAGGCCTACGATACGGTGGAGAAGATCCACTTCAACGGCGCGCAGTACCGCCGCGATATCGGGTGGCGTGGGGTGAAGTAAGTCCGCGTTATCGCTGAGCTCTCGCCAGCGGGTACGCACACAAACTTGGGTTCCGGCCTGCGCCGGAACGACGTGCTAAGGGACGTGGCCGAAATCAGATCAGCGATTTTCAGCCACCCGCTTCAAGACCGTCGTTCCGGCGAAGGCCGGAACCCAAGTTTCTTCGAGCAGCCGAAACACCCAGCGAACACCAAACATCTCAACACCTTAACGGCAGGTGTACAATCTGCCCACTTTTCACAAGCTTATCCGATCCGCATGTCCACCCCGTCCCCCCACGCCGTCAAAGCCTGGCTGCTCGCGCTCCAGGCCCGCATCGTGCAAGCCCTCGAGGAAGTCGACGGCAAGCCCTTCCTGCGCGACGCCTGGGAACGGCCGGAAGGCGGCGGCGGGATCTCGCGCCTGATCGAGGAAGGCAATGTGATCGAGCGCGGCGGGGTGAATTTCTCGCACGTGATGGGCGCCAGCCTGCCGCCGTCGGCCATGGCCGCGCGCCCGGAACTGGCGGGCCGCGCCTGGGAAGCCATGGGCGTGTCGCTGGTCCTGCACCCGCGTAACCCCTACGCCCCCACCGTGCACATGAACGTGCGCTTCTTCGAAGCCACGGCGGAAGGCAAGGAACCGGTCTGGTGGTTCGGCGGCGGCATGGACCTGACGCCCTACTACGGCAACGCGATCGATGTCCGCCACTTCCACCAGGCCTGCCACGACGCGCTCGCGCCCTATGGCGGCGACCTGCACGCGCGCTTCAAGAAGTGGTGCGACGAATACTTCTACCTGAAGCACCGCAAGGAGCCGCGCGGCGTGGGCGGCATCTTCTTCGACGACTTCAACGAAGTGGACTTCGACCAGTCCTTCGCGATGGTCCAGAGCGTGGGCGACAGCTTCCTCGGCGCCTACCTGCCGATCCTGAAGGCGCGCAAGGACACGCCCTACGGCGAACGCGAACGCGACTTCCAGGCTTACCGCCGGGGCCGCTATGTCGAGTTCAACCTGGTCTGGGACCGCGGCACCCTGTTCGGCCTGCAGTCGGGCGGCCGCACCGAGGCCATCCTGATGTCGATGCCGCCGATCGTGAAATGGCGCTACGACTGGCATCCGGAACCCGGCAGCCTCGAGGCCCAGCTGTATTCGGACTTCCTGGTCCACCGGGACTGGCTGGCGTCGTGACCTTCTGCGTTGCCTTGCTGGGAGGAAGTTTTGACCCAGTGCATCACGGCCACGTCGCACTGGCCGAGCTGTTCGCCGATCTGCTGCAACCCGACCAGCTGCGCGTACTGCCGGCCCGTCCTTGGCAAAAAGGCGCGCTGCAGGCCAGCGATGCGGACCGCGTCGCCATGCTGGAACTGGCCTTCAAGGACAAGCCTTTCCCGGTGCTGCTGGATCTGCAGGAAATCGAGCGCGGCCAGCCGACCTACACGGTGGACACCCTGCGCGCCCTGCGCGCCGAGCTGGGCCCGGACGCTTCCATCGTGTTCCTGATGGGCGCCGACCAGCTGCAAAAGCTCGACAGCTGGCGCGAATGGCATGCGCTGTTCGACCTGGCCAGCCTGGGCGTGGCCGCACGCCCCGGCTACGAGCTGGCCAGCGACAAGCTGCCGCCCGCCGTCGCCCAAGAATTGTCCGCGCGGCTTGCAACGCCGGACGCAGTGCGGAATAGCCCGCACGGAAAAGTTTGTCTGGCGCATACGCTGGCGGTCGATATTTCCGCCACCCGGATCCGCGAGGCCCTGCGCTCGGGCGCAGACGCTAGCGCGCTGGTGATGGCGCAAGTGCTAGACTATATTCAACAACACAACCTATATAAAAACTAATGGATATCAAGAAACTGCAAACGCTGGTCGTCGACGCCCTGGAAGACGTCAAGGGCCAGGACATCGTCCTGTTCGACACCACCCACCTGACCAGCCTGTTCGACCGCATCGCCGTGGTCTCGGGCACCTCGAACCGCCAGACCAAGGCGCTGGCTGCGTCGGTGCGCGACAAGGTCAAGGCCGCAGGCGGCGACGTGGTTGGCCTGGAAGGCGAAGACACCGGCGAATGGGTGCTGGTGGACCTGGGCGACATGATCGTCCACATCATGCAGCCGGCGATCCGCCAGTACTACCGCCTGGAAGAAATCTGGGGCGAGAAGCCGGTCAAGCTGGGCGCGGCCAAGCGCAAGTCGACCCCGGAAGCGGCGGAAGCGGACGCGCCGAAGACCAAGTCCAAGCACCTGGCGGCCAACCAGGAGCAGCCGGAAGCCAAGCCGGTGCGCGAGCGCAAGCCCGCGGCCAAGAAAGCTGCAACCGAAACCGCCGCCAAGAAACCGGCCGCCAAAAAGGTCCCGACCGGCAAGACCGTCAAGGTAGCGCCGAGCAAGAGCGAAACCGCGGCCGTCGAAGCGCTGAAGGCCAAGCCGCCGAAGCGCGCCGCCAAGACGGCAGCGCCGGCAGCCGACGAGGCGCCGGTGAAGAAGGTGATCCGCCGCGTGAAGAAAGCGGCCGAGTAAGCCTTCATGCAGTTGATGATTGTTGCGGTCGGCCACAAGATGCCGGCCTGGATCGAGACCGGCTTTGCCGAGTACGTCAAGCGCATGCCGCCCGAGCTGCGCATCGTGCTCAAGGAAATCAAGCCGGTCGAACGGTCCGGCAGCAAGACGGCGGCCACCGCGATGGCGCTCGAACGCGAGCGCATCGAAGCGGTGCTGCCGAAAGGCGTGCGCATCATTGCACTGGATGAGCGCGGCAAGGACCTGACCAGTGTCGGCCTGTCGCGCCAGCTGGAGCAATGGCAGCAGGACGGGCGCGACACCGCCTTCCTGATCGGCGGGGCCGACGGCCTCGATCCGGAGCTGAAGGCGCGCGCCGAAGGCATGATCCGCATCTCCAGCATGACGCTGCCGCACGGAATCGTGCGCGTCATGCTGGCGGAACAGTTGTACCGTGCCTGGACCATCACCCAGAACCATCCTTACCACCGCGTCTGAGCGCCATGTTCACGAGACCTAACGACAAGAAAATCTATCTCGCCTCCAAGAGCCCGCGCAGGCGCGAACTGCTGCGCCAGATCGGCGTCGACTTCGAACTGCTGGCCCTGCGCAACGACCCGGTGCGCGGCGCCGACGTCAGTGAAGACGTGCATGCGGGCGAGGCGCCCGTGGACTACGTGGCCCGCGTGGCGCGCGAAAAAGGCGCCTTCGCCTGGAACATGGTGCTGAGCCGGCGCCAGCCGCTGCGCCCGGTGCTGTCGGCCGACACCACCGTCACCATCGACGGCCAGATCCTTGGCAAGCCGGCCAACACCAGGGAAGCGGTGGAGATGCTGGAACGCCTGTCCGGCCGCACCCATGAGGTGCTGACCTCGGTGGCCGTGCACGGCATGAACATCGCCGAGCAGATCACCCAAGTGTCGACCGTGCGCTTCGCCAAGCTCACGCCGGAACAGATCCGCGCCTACTGCGCCTCGCCCGAGCCCTACGACAAGGCCGGCGGCTACGGCATCCAGGGCGCGGCGGCGGTCTTCATCGAGCACATCGAAGGCAGCCACTCCGGCATCATGGGCCTGCCGCTGTTCGAGACGGCGAACCTGCTGCGCAAAGCCGGCTACGTCCTGTAAATACGCCGCGCATCATCCTGGTCCTGGCGGCTCCGCCGCCGGGCCAACCACCGTGTATCATGTCACTCTGAACAACATTGCACGGCTGGGTCCATGAACGAAGACATCCTCATCAACATCACACCGCAGGAAACGCGCGTCGCGCTGGTCCTGCAGGGCGCGGTTCAGGAGCTGCACATCGAGCGCACGCTCACGCGCGGGTTGGCGGGGAATATCTACCTGGGCAAGGTCGTGCGCGTGCTGCCGGGCATGCAATCTGCCTTCATCGACATCGGCCTGGAACGCGCCGCCTTCCTGCACGTGGCCGACATCTGGGAAGCGCGCAGCCACGAAGGCAACGGCACCCCTCCTACCCCCATCGAAAAGCTGCTGTTCGACGGCCAGGTATTGACGGTGCAGGTGATCAAGGACCCGATCGGCACCAAGGGTGCGCGCCTGTCGACCCAGATCTCGATCGCCGGCCGCATGCTCGTCTACCTGCCGCAGGACCAGCACATCGGCATCTCGCAAAAGATCGAGAAGGAAGCCGACCGCGAACTGCTGCGCACCCGCATGCAGAACCTGCTGCCGAGCGAGGAAAAAGGCGGCTACATCGTGCGCACCCAGGCGGAGGAAGCCTCGGACGAGGACCTGAAGGCCGACATCGACTACCTGCGCAAGACCTGGGGCGCCATCGTCCAGGGCGCGCGCACCAAGCCGCCCACCACCCTGCTCTACCAGGACCTGAGCCTGGCCCAGCGCGTGCTGCGCGACTTCGTGCACGACGAGACGGCCACCATCCAGGTCGACTCGCGCGAGAACTACCTGAAGCTGGTCGACTTCGCCCAGGTGTACACGCCCAGCGTGCTGTCGCGCCTGACCCACTACACCGGCGAGCGTCCGCTGTTCGACCTCTACGGCGTCGAGGAAGAAATCCTGCGCGCCCTGGGCCGCCGCGTCGATTTGAAATCCGGCGGCTACCTGATCGTCGACCAGACCGAGGCGATGACGACCATCGACGTCAACACCGGTGGCTTCGTGGGCGGACGCAACTTCGCCGACACCATCTTCAAGACCAACCTGGAAGCGGCGCACGCGATCGCGCGCCAGCTGCGCCTGCGGAACCTGGGCGGCATCATCATCCTCGACTTCATCGACATGGAGAACAACGAGCACCGCAACGCGGTGCTGGCCGAGCTGAAGAAGACCCTGGCGCGCGACCGCACGAAAGTCTCGGTGAGCGGCTTCTCCGCCCTCGGCCTGGTCGAGATGACGCGCAAGCGCACCCGCGAATCGCTGGCCCATATCCTGTGCGAACCCTGCCCCGCCTGCTCCGGCAAGGGCCAGGTCAAGACCAGCCGCACGATCTGCTACGAGATCCTGCGCGAGCTGCTGCGCGAAGCCAAGCAGTTCAACCCGCGCGAATTCCGCATCGTCGCCTCGCAGGAGGTGGTCGACCTGTTCCTGGAAGAGGAATCCCAGCACCTGGCGATGCTGGGCGACTTCATCGGCAAGCGCATTTCGCTGCAGGTGGAGAAGGGTTACCACCAGGAGCAGTACGACGTCATCCTGATGTAAGGCCATGGACGGCTTGAGGGCACGCTGGGCGGCGCTGTGGCAGAGGATGGACCTGCCGGAACCGGAAGGCCTGTGCGGCGCGCTGCTGGACGCCTACAGCGAGGCGCAGCGCCACTATCACACCCTCCAGCACCTCGGCGAATGCCTGGCGCTTGCCGAGACCTTCAGGGCCGAGGCGGAGCGCTTCGACGAGATCGAACTGGCGCTGTGGTTCCACGACGCCGTCTACGATGTGCGCGCGCACGACAACGAAGCCCGTTCGGCGCACTGGGCAGTCACGGCGCTGCACGCCGCAGGACTCGGCGAGCAGGCCTGCAGCCGCATCCACGACCTGGTCATGGCGACTTGCCACAACGCCCTCCCCGGCACACGGGACGCGGCCCTGCTGACCGACATCGACCTGTCCATCCTCGGCGCTCCCGAGGCGCGCTTCGCCGAATACGAACAGCAGATCCGGGCCGAATATGCCTGGGTGGCGCCGGACATCTACGCCGCCAGGCGCCGCGCCGTTCTCCAGGCATTTCTCGAGCGTGAGCCCATCTATGCGACGCCCGCGCTACGTCGTCGCTTCGAGGAGCAGGCGCGCCGCAATCTTTCGCACGCCATCGGCCATCCAGAGAAACCTAGTTCCTGAAACCGGGTGAACCCTTTGTTGCAATCTCCTGTTGTATCCACTGCAGATAACGAGACACGCGAACGGCAAAGCTTTTGCTGCCGTACCTGCCGGACTGCCACGCACTGACCTTACCTTCAGCAAACACCCAGGATGTCAGCCCCGCCAGCCTCCATTCGCCGTCCTCTTCGATGAGGATCGGGCCGCCGCTGTCTCCGTTCCCGCTCGTGCCTTCGAGCGGATGCGCGCCTGGCCCGGAATCGAACACATAGCCAAGCCAGCGCGCATCGGCGCTGCCGACGACATTGAATGCGCGCCGCATCGCAGTACGGTGCGCGCTGTGCGGCTCCAGCCCACGCTCGCCGGTGCCGGTAGCACCCATTCCCATTACCTGCATGAGCTTGCCCGCTTCGTCATCGCCGCGGTAGAGCGCGAGCGGCTGCACATCGGTGACGGGTTCCGACAACTTGATCAAGGCGATGTCATCGGATGCGGCCAGATGCGCTATCCCGTGGGCGGCATCCGCCTCGGCTGCCGTCAGCGCCTTCGGCAGCGGCTTGTAGCCCTTGTGGACGATCAGGCGCTCGACTTTGCGGCATGCGCCGTTCAGCATGATCTCCGTCACCGGATGCCATTGGGTCGCGTGCGCGGCGGTGAGAACCCATTGCGGCGCGATCAGGACGCCATGGCCCTCATGAGGCAAGTTGGCGATGGCCCGCATCGGCGTTTCCTGGACCCGGTACTTCAGGTCGGCGACATCGTGCCGGATAACCACGGCCAGCGCGGGCAGAGAGACCGCCAGCAAAGCGCAGGCAAGGAAGTGTTTGAGCTTGGGCATGGAAGGAGTTTGTTAGGTTAACGAAAACGAGACGCCTTGATGAACAAGACGACCCAGTGTGACGGCCGCCTCCGCCCATGGCGATGCCGGCCGCTGCATGGCGCCGTCGTTTCGCTGCATTTTTTGCAAACCGTTCACTTTTTCGTTTATCGTTCACGCATGCAGACTTCCACTTCAGCCCCCATTCTTCCTGGCCGCTGGATGTCACGCGACTGGTTCTGGGCCGCCGTGGCGTGGTCGGGCATCGGCCTGTTCGACGCGATACAAACGCTGATCGTCATGAAGTCCGGCGGCATGCACCATGCCTGGCCGGAGCTGTTCTGCTTCCGGATGCTGTACTGGCTGGTCTGGGCCGTGGCCACGCCGGCGGTTCTGCGGCTGGGCATGCGCATCGCCGCGCAAGATGCGCAGCGCCTCGGGTGGCCCGGCCATCTTCTTGCCTGCCTGGGCATCGGCTTACTGTCCGCGCTGTGGACCGCTGTACTCGAACAGGCCCTCGACCCGTGGCTGGCGACACCGCCGCCGTCCTGGCGCGAGCTATGGCGCCAGCACTTCGTCAACGGCATGCTGACCAGCGTGGTGCTGTACGTGACGACGCTGGCCATCGGCTATGGCGTACGCGCCCGCGAAGGGCTGATGCTGGAGCGGGCCAAGCGCGCGCAGTTGAACGAGCAGCTCGTCCAGGCACAGCTCGACGCCTTGCGGCGCCAGATCGAGCCGCATTTCCTGTTTAACTCCCTGAATACGATCACGGGCCTGGTCCGCGAGCGGCGCAACGACGCCGCCGTGGGCATGATCACGGGGCTCAGCGAGCTGCTGCGCCGGGTGCTCGCGGACGCCGACCGCAACCTGGCCACACTGGACGAAGAGCTGGCCTTCCTGGACAAATACCTCGCCATCCAGAAAATGCGTTTCGGCGAGCGGCTGCACTACAGTGTCGACGCGCCGCCGGCCCTCCTGTCGGCGCAGGTGCCGACCCTGCTGCTCCAGCCCCTCGTCGAAAACGCCTTTAAACACGGCCTTGCCCACCGGCCGGAAAGCGGCAGAATCGGCGTGACGATCGGTACGGCGGCCGACAGATTATCGATAGCGGTCTACAACGATGGACCGCCTTTGCCGGCCGCCGTCCCGGCAGGCCGGATCGGCCTGGCGAACGTGCGCCAGCGTCTCGCGAGTCTCTACGATGGGAACTTTACGCTCGACCTGTGCAACCGTGGCGATGGGGTCGAGGTCAGGATTACCCTTCCACTTGTTCATTCCTGAGCCATGCAAGACGCTGCCCGAACAATCCGCGCGCTCATCGTCGACGACGAGGCGCCCGCACGCGCCAACCTGAAGGAGCTGCTGCGCCGGCACGCCGATATCGAGCTGGCTGGCGAATACGACCAGGGCAAGGCGGCGGCCGACGCCATGCGGGCATGCAGGCCGGATCTGGTCTTCCTCGATGTCCAGATGCCGGGCTGCGATGGTTTCGACGTGCTGGAGATGCTGGGCGCGAACCTGCCGCCTGCCGTCATCTTCGTGACCGCCTATGACAGCTATGCGTTGAAGGCATTCGATGCGGGTGCGCTGGACTACCTGCTCAAGCCGTACAGCGACGAGCGCTTCGACATGGCCTTGGCGAGGGCGAGGGAGAAGCTGACGACAAACAGGAAATCCGATCAGCGTCTCGTCCTCAAGAATGCGGGGCAAGTCCTGTTCCTGCCGATTCCCGACATCGACTGGATCGGAGCGGCGGATTACTACGCGTCCTTGCATGTCGGGACGCAGGTGCACTTGATGCGCCGCGGCCTGGCGGAACTTGAGGCGGATCTGGACCCTGCGCTCTTTTGCAGGATCCACCGGTCGACCATGATCAACCTCGATCGATTACAGGCGATCGAGTTGAATGCGGATGGGGAGCACGAGGCGGTGCTGAAAAGCGGTGTCCGGCTCAGGATAAGCCGGAGCTACCGTAAGCAGTTGATGCAGCGGATGGGAGTGCTCCAGACATGACGTAGGTGGCGGAACGCGCGGTGAAGTCAATCCATGTCCTCTTGCAGTGGTCCTTTGAAGCGCTTTTCCCTTGGCACCAGTTTCTGACGTGCCTTTCGCAACAGGGCGGACACTTGCTGAGGCTTGTTCATGCCTCTCATCGCACGGAACTTCAGTTTCCTGCCGACATAGTCAGCCAAGGGAGAATCAGGAATCTTTCGCCAAGAATTCGTCCCCGTCTTCCGGGCGATCGGATCGGCATCGTCGAGGAGTGCAAGTGATCGGGTCAGTGCAACATTTTGTGCATGCCGGAGGGACCGCATTGCAAGCGCCTTTCTGCTGGCGATTGCCTTCCTGCTCGAGGAGCGGGACTCCGCAAAGGTATTTCGCCGGTCCTTTTTATAACGCAAGACTTTCTTCTCTTGCGGGGTCAAAAAGCGTTTCATGGTTTTCAATAGGGAGGACACCGCCCGAACTGTCCGCTCGCGCGTCTCCCGCAATAAATCGAGACATGCCCCGCTTCCACCAATAGTGAGAACGATTTCTGCGTGAAGCTGAACTGTTTCCAAGGGATGAAAATGCCCCGCTCGGCGTCATCGATATAGGCCTCAGGAGCGGCCTCGATTGAACACTGGCCAGGCATGCCACATGGCATGC
The DNA here is from genome assembly GCF_018119395.1 of Massilia sp. ZL223. GTDB lineage: Bacteria > Pseudomonadota > Gammaproteobacteria > Burkholderiales > Burkholderiaceae_D > Telluria. The sequence goes on along the minus strand of NZ_JAGPWD010000015.1, from coordinate 40,053 downwards.
CATGAAGAGAATCGTCCTCATCGCTCCGCTCCAGCACCCCATCGACGCGAAACAGCCGGACATCATGAAACTCGAATACCACTTCCGCACGCGCCGAATCGCGAGAACCCCAGCTTGGAGGGACCTGTTCAGGAAGCTGCATGAATTGACCGGCAATCGCTACGTCGTCGAACTGCGCGCGCCATGCATAGGGGGCGAAGGTGGACAGCGGCGGCGCTTTGCCTTCCCACGCGCTGTCTCTACTTAAACAACGATCATTTCAGGATAAAACTGGACACTTTTGAACTCGGCGGAAGTGTCGTGCAGGCGCAGCTTCAAGGCATCTTTGAAATGGATTTCCAGTAGCCGTTCATCGAGTACGGCATAGCCCTCGATGATCGCGTCGAGCAGCACTTGAAAGCTGGCGGTCGACCACTTCCCCTCCTGATCCCATGCCGAAATCATTTCTCCACCCTGGAAAACCTCCACCAGGGCCTGGGTACAGATTGCGCGCCCTGAACCAAAACGAAATTGCACATCGAAACGGCCGAGACAGATCTGCTGTATCTCCGACCCGACAATATCGTCCAAGTCCAGGTCACGGGGAAAACCATACATCGCATCCTTTCGTGTAGTCCGTCCAGGGTTGGGTGTCCGCCATTGAACGATGCGGAGGGTCGAAGAGTTCGGTGTACGAGGGTGTTGCTCTCAGAGCAAGGCAGAGGGATTGTTTGAGGCGATTACTCCGCACGCCTGCTTCCGGCGCGGTGCAAGTTGGACTCTTCGCCCACGCCTTCCTCCCTGATCTCCTTGCTCAGGAAGTAGTTCAGGCCAGTCCGGATGACAGCGATGGCAGCCAGCTTGCCGATCCGGTCCCAGGTCGGCGCCACCGAGGTGGACAGGATATCGGCGGCCAGCTGCAGTTCGAGAGCCATGGTCAGGTAACGGGCGAAGGTGAGCCGGATCGGCATGAAGCCGCCGCTCTGCCGCGACAGCAGGTGCCGGACCAGCCCGGCGACGACGAGCACGACCCCGGCTGCGATCACCAGCGCGCCGAGCGCCTCCACCACCAGCCGCAGCCATTCGACACTGGCGCGCACCTGCTCTTCGATGTGCGGAAACAAACCGTCCTCCGAGTGTGTCAATACCGCCTCGACTTTAGCCTTTCCGCGCCCCAGGCCGCGCGCCGTAGAGCGAACGCAAGCTATTAACATTATTGCCACATTTTTTGCGCTGCGACGAAACCCGGCCGGAAAGGCCATGTTCTGATGGAAGCGGTCGTACCAACCAGGAGAGAGGCATGAGCGCACGGATCCTTCAACGATGGCAGGAATGGGAACACGCGAGAGCAGGCACGCGGCGGCGGACGCCCAGGCCTTTACCGGCGCTGCTGTGCGCCGCAACGCTGGCCGCATTCGGCGCGGCGCCGGACCATGCGCTGGCCCAGGCCACCCCATGCAGCGCCGCCGGCAGCTGGCTCGACAGCTTCGCCGGCGTGCGCAATATCGCATCCACGCTCACAGGGACGAGCAAATTTCCCTACTGCTCGGCCACCCATAGCATGACCGTCACCATGACGGGACCGGGCAGCTTCACCACCAACAACCGCTACAACGGGGGCGGCGACTGCATCGGCTTTGTCGAGAGCATGAACTTCGCCCCATCGTGCAACCAGGCCAGCGGCGGCTACACCAACGACGACGGCGTCACCGGCGTCATCACCTGGAACCGCACGAATCTGCTCACCCTGACCCGCAACACGCTCACCACGGCCAGCGCCAGCGCCACGCCGGCCGGCGGCAGCTTCAGCCACGTGGGGACGATCGAGGCCGGGCCGAATCCGCCCACCGTCCAGATCGCGTCCGGCGGCACGGCGACGAGCAATCCCAATCCCATCGAGTTCAGGACCACCGCCAACAGCGGCGGCCCCAAAGCGGGCGGACGCATCAAGCTGACCAGCACCTATACCGCCGACGGAGCGCAGAGCGTGAACGACAGGAACCGCGTCGTGGCCTTCGGCATGTCCTGCTATATGCTGGCGCTCGAATCGGACTATGGCGCCCAGCCCGACTCCTGCACCTCCACGCGCATCGGCGGCGTGACCTACAGCGGAACGCGCACCGATCCCAACGGACTGAGCGGCACCTACTGCGCGTCCTTCATCGCCAACGTCCGCCTGCAGGGCAGCGGCCAGCTGAACGATGGCCGCTACGTGAACTATGATGTCAACAGCAACACCATCAATGTCGTCGCCGAGGTCCGCGGTTCGGACAACACGGCGGTGGTGGCCGACCGCACCGTCGCCCGCGACCTTGCCATCATTCCCAGCCGCGGCGTGCTGGTCGATGTCGACGGCATCGGCGACGGCCTGCTCGCCAACGACAGGGGCGGGCATATCGTCGGCTACCGCCTCGATCTGTTCCGCGGGGCCGGCAAGCAGGTCTGCGCGGCTTACGCCAACCCGATTCGCATCGGCGCCTGCCAGACCGCGCAAGGACTGACCTGTCCGGAAAGGAGATTCCAATGAAGATGTCGCGCATGATACTGCTGATGGCATGCATCAGCACCGGCGCGGGCGCCGCCCCGGCGGGCTACCGCACCGTGAGCATCCAGCAGGGCGCCGTCTGCGTCGCCGAGGCCGGCGGGCCGGCGCATTGCTTCGCGCGCGACGGCTTGCGCAAGTCGCTGCCCCTGATGTCCAGGGATGGCGACCGCATCGCCTTCATCAGCGAGGCCGGGCCGCTTGACGCCCGCCAGCGCCCGCTGGCAACGCTGCGGATCGCGGACCGGCACGGCCAGCAGCTGGCGGCCATCGCGATCAAGCCGCTGGGGCCGGACGAGGTGGCGAGCGGCATGCGGGCGGTCGAGTACCTGGAGTGGGTTGGCCGCGACCGCATCCTGGTCGGCGGCTCGATCAACCCATCGAGCGGCGAATACCTGGTCGTCGACACCGCCAGCGGGCAAGTAGTGCAGGAACTGATCGACGACGGCGGCGGCATCGGGGTATCGCCGGACGGCGCCCACATCGCGACGATCGGCGACGCGCCGCATTTCTCCCAAGGCCGGCCCCGCACCGGCAAGCTGGTGGTCGATGGCAATGAGGTCCTGAGCCTGGCGGCGCTGGGCGTGTCCCCGGACAGCCGGCCGCTCTGGTCGCCCGACGGCAAGGCGCTCGCGCTGCAGGTGCGGGGCCGCGGCGAGCGTCCCGGCGTCCTGGTGTGGAACCGGGGCCGGCGCAGCCACAGCCTCACGCTGCTTCCCGCACCCAAGCAGGCCGACGCCAGGCGCGCGCTCGCCTGGCAGGGCGGCGACCTGCTGGCGACGACGCAAGCGGAGCCCGCCCTCCCCGGCCGTCCCGGCGCGGCGGTCGAGGCGCTGGTATTGAAGAACGCCGCCACCTCGTCCGCGCCGGCACTGGTGCGCGCCCGGCCTCCCGCCGCATCGGGCGCCGCGCAGACCAGGAGCCGCCTGAAGGCGGAAGCCCTGCGCAAGGGCGCGCAGGAGGCGGATGTCTGGTGCGCCGACTGTGCGCTGCGCGAGCTGCCGCGCGCGGCCGGTCCGCTGTCCGAGTAGCGCTTGGTCCCGATTCTTCCTTCACCCAGGAGCAAACATGCGACATCTTCTCAACCTGGCCATCCTTGGCCTGGCCTTGTGCGCCGGCGCCGGCGCCCACGCGGTCCCCGTGACCTACACGCTCAGCGGCACCATCAGCGGCGAGCTTGCAGGAACCGGGTTCACCTCGACCCGGTTCGTCCTCACCGGCAAGTCCGACAGCGAGCTGCTCGAGTCGCCCGACCCCGGCGCCAGCCTGGCGCCGCTGGAGACGCTGGTGATCGAACTGGCCGGCATCGGCAGCTTCGAAGCGCTCAACAAGACCTATTTCTTCACCAACCGCGACCTGGCGCTGGCCGGTTTCCTCGACCAGCTGGAAGGCGACCTGATCGACTTCGCGGCGCCCCGCTTCGCCAGCTACGACGGCACGGCGGCGCTCGATGCGCTGCCGGTCGCTCCCGACTACCTCGGGCTACTCGACACCAGCGGCGGCTTGCTGACGCTGAGCGGCGCCAGCGGGCTCATACTCGAAGTCGAGCGCGCCGACGTTGCGCTGCCGGAACCCGGAACCCTGGTCCTCATGCTGGGACCGCTCGCCCTGCTGGCGCGCCGCCGGGCGGGCCGGCTTACTGCGCCGACGGAAAGAACAGCTGCTCGCCCGCCGGCCTGAAGGCCGCGATCCGGCCCTGGCCTTCCGGCGAAGTGATCCAGGCGACCAGCTGCTGCGCGCCCTTGTAGTTCACCTTCGGGTTTCTGGCGGGATTGACGGCGATGATGCCGTAGGGGTTGAACATGCGCTTGTCGCCTTCGACGATGATGGCCAGGCCGGTCCTGGCCTTGTAGGCGCCATAGGTCGCGCGGTCGGTCAGGGTATAGGCCCGCATCTCGGCCGCCATGTTCAGCACCTCGCCCATGCCCAGGCCCGCCGACACGTAGTTGGCGCCCGCAGGCTTCACGCCGGCCTGCTGCCAGTAGCCCTTCTCCATCACGTCGGTGCCCGAGTTGTCGCCGCGCGAGATGAACTTCACATTGGTCGCCGCGATGCGCTTGAAGGCGGCGATCACGTCCTTGGCGCCCTTCAGCTTAGCCGGATCGTTGTCCGGGCCGACCACGATGAAGTCGTTGTACATCACGTCATGCCGGGCTATGCCCCAGCCTTCGTCGACGAACTGGTCTTCCAGCTTGCGTGCATGGACCAGGGTCACGTCGACGTCGCCGTTCCTGGCCAGCTCCAGCGCCTTGCCGGTGCCGACCGAGATCACGTGGACCTTGTAGCCGGTCTTCGCCTCGAAGGCCGGCAGCAGGACCTTGAGCAGGCCGGAGTTCTCGGTGCTGGTGGTGGTCGACAGGCGGATCACTTCCTGGGCCAGCGCCAGCGGCGAGACCAGGGTGGCGGACAAGAGGACGGCGAACAGCGTACGGCGTTGCATGGTGTTCTCCTTCAGTGATGCTTATCGATGCTCGAGCCGGCCTTCGCGCAGCTTGAGGCGGCGCACGCCGGGCAGGCCGATCAGGTCGCGGTCGTGGCAAGCCATCACCACGCTGCCGCCCGCGTGCAGCAGGGTCGGAATCAGGGCGATCACCTGCTCGCGCGCCTGGCCGTCCAGGTTGGCGGTCGGCTCGTCCAGCAGCAGCAGGCGCGGTTGCAGCACGCGGGCGCGCGCCAGCGCCACGCGCTGCTTTTCTCCACCCGACAGGCGGTTGGGGTCGGTGTCGCGCAGGTGCTCCACGCCGGCCCAGCGCATCGCTTCCTCGACCAGGCCGCGCACCTTGCTCCGGTCTTCGCCGCGCGCCTGCAGGCCGTAGGCGATGTTATGGCCGACGCTGGTCGAGAACATGATCGGATGCTGGTGCACGTAGACGATCGCCCGCCGCAGCTCCTTCGGATACGGATACAGCGGCAGGGTGCGTCCGTCGACTTCGACCGTGCAGGCGTCGCAGCGTTCCAGCCCCGCCAGCATGCGAAGCAAGGTGCTCTTGCCGGCGCCGTTCACGCCGGTCAGCACGTAGGCGCTGGCGGTGTCGATAGTGAGCTGGTCGATCTCGAACAGCACCCGGCCGCCATGCTGGCGGCGCAGGCCGCGCACGGTGAGCAGCGCGCTCATGCCCGGACTCCCGGCATGCGCGCCTCGCCCTGCAGCAGCACCAGCGCGCCGTTCATCAGGAGCGCCAAGGTGACCAGCACGATGCCCAGCGCAATCCCCTGCGCGAACTCGCCCTTGCTGGTTTCCAGCGCAATCGCGGTGGTGATGGTGCGCGTCTCGCCTTCGATATTCCCGCCGATCATGAGGGCGCAGCCGACTTCCGAGATCACCCGGCCGAAGCCGCTGATCACGGCCGCCATCACGCCATAGCGCGCCTCGTGCAGCACGGTGAGCATCACGCGCAGGCGCGAGGCGCCGTGGGCGATGGCTGTCTCGGCATAGCGCGGGTCGAGCGCCTGCACCGCCGCCAGGGTGAAGGCCAGCAGCACCGGCAGGCCGATCACGAACTGGCCCGCCACGATGCCGGTCTGGCTGAACAGCCATTCGAGTCCGCCCAGCGGGCCGCGGCGCGACAGCATCAAATACAGCAGCAGGCCGATCAGGACCGTGGGCAGGGACAGCGCCGCCTGGGCCAGCCAGATCGCCACGCGCCGGCCACGGAAGCGGTGCATGGCGATGGCGTAGCCGAGCAGCACCGCGGGCGGCGTCGCCAGCAGCAGTCCCAGCAGACTGGTTTTCACGGAGACCCAGACGATGCGCCACAGCGCGGCGTCGCCGCTGAACAGCAGCGCGAAGGCGTGCGAGATGGCGTCCAGCAGGGACATCAGACTTGCCGCGGCGCGCCCAGGGGTTCGAGCAGGTCGGGTTCGAACACCAGGCGATCGTGCCCCGCCAGCAGCAGGAAATGCTTGCCGGTGCAGCGCGCCAGCAGCGACATGCCGACCCGCTCGGCCACCATGTGCCCCATCTGGGTGGTGCCGGAGCGCGACAGCAGGAAGGGAATCCCCATCTGGGCGCCCTTGATGACCATTTCGGAAGTCAGGCGGCCGGTGGTGTAGAACACCTTGTCCTCGCCGCGCATGCCCTCCAGCCACATCAGGCCGGCGATGGCGTCCACCGCATTATGGCGGCCGACGTCTTCCACGAAGTACAGCAGCTCGCCCTCGTTCGAGAACAGCGCGCAGCCGTGCACCGAGCCGGCCTGCTTGTAGATCGACTGCTGGGTGCGGATGGTCTCGACGATGCGGTAGACCACCGATTGCGGCAGGCGCGCGTCCTCCGGCAGCGAGATCTGGTCGACTTCATCCATCAGGCCGCCGAACACCGAGCCCTGGCCGCAGCCGGTGGTGACGACCTTTTTCGCGGTGCGCTCCTCCACGTCCGCGATGCCGCTGCGGGTGACCACGGCCACGGAGTCCACTTCCCAGTCGACCTGGATCGAGACGATGTCCTCGATCGAGCGCACCAGGCGCTGGTTGCGCAGGTAGCCCAGGGTCAGCGCCTCGGGGGCGCCGCCCAGGGTCATCAGGGTGACCAGCTCGCGCTTGTCGACGTACACGGTCAGCGGCCGCTCGGCCGGGATCGAGATCGTCGAACGGCGGCCGCGCTCGTCCACCGCCAGCACTTCCTGGGTCAGGACGGCGCGGGCGCTGGACAACTGCGGACGGTAGCGTGGCAGGTCGGGACAGTTCATGTTGCCAATTGTGCCATGCCGGCCAGGATTTGGCCGCCACCGTAGCTCCCCTGTGGCGCCACCTCCCCGCCAGGCGTGACCTTGATCGCGCAATACTTGAATTCCGGAATCTTTCCGAAAGGGTCGAGCGCGGCATTGGTCAGGCGGTTGATGGCTGCTTCGTAGTAGCAGAACGGCACGAAGATGGCGCCCACCGGCGAGCTGTCGTCGGCCCGCGCGTACAGCACCACTTCGCCGCGGCGCGAGGTGATCGTGATGGGCTGGCCCGGCTGGATGCCCATGCGCTCCAGGTCGAGCGGGTGCACCAGGGCCACCGGATCGGGTTCGATCGCATCCAGCACCGTCGCGCGGCGGGTCATGCTGCCGGTGTGCCAGTGCTCGAGCTGGCGGCCGGTGATCAGGACCAGCGGGTACTCGGTGTCCGGGCGTTCGTCGGCCGGGATGATGTCGGCCGGGACGAAGCGCGCCTTGCCGCCCTCGCGCGGGAACAGTTCGGTGAACACCACCGGCTGGCCGACGTCGCCCTCGTTCATGCAGGGGTAGACCACCGCGCCGTTGCGCTCCAGGCGTTCCCAGGTGATGCCGCCGATGCTGGCCATGGTCTTGCGCATCTCGTCGAACACCTCGGCCACGTGGCCGTAGTTCCACGGCAGGCCCAGGCGGTTCGCCATCTGCTGGATGATCCACAGGTCCTGCTTGGCCTCGCCCGGCGGCAGGATCGCCTGGCGGCCCAGCTGGACCAGGCGGTCGGTGTTGGTGAAGGTGCCGGTCTTTTCCGGGAAGGCGGACGCCGGCAGGATCACGTCGGCCAGGTAGGCGGTCTCGGTCAGGAAGATGTCCTGCACCACCAGGTGCTCGAGCGCGGCCAGGGCGGCGCGGGCGTGGTTGGCGTCGGGGTCGGACATGGCCGGGTTCTCGCCCATGATGTACATGCCGCGGATCTGGCCGGCATCGATCGCATCCATGATCTCGACCACGGTCAGGCCCGGTTTCGGGTCCAGGGTGGCGCCCCAGGCCTGCTCGAACTTCGCGCGCGCGGCCGGGTTGTCGACGCGCTGGTAGTCCGGCAGCATCATCGGGATCAGGCCGGCGTCGGAGGCGCCCTGCACGTTGTTCTGGCCGCGCAGCGGATGCAGGCCGGTGCCGGGACGGCCGATCTGGCCCGTCATCAAGCTCAGCGCGATCAGGCAGCGCGCATTGTCGGTGCCGTGCACGTGCTGGGACACGCCCATGCCCCACAGGATCATCGAGCCTTTCGAGGTGGCGTACAGGCGCGCCACATAGCGGATGGTGTCGGCGTCGATGCCGCAGATCGGCGCCATCGCTTCCGGGCTGTACTCGGCGACGTTCTGTTCCAGCTCTTCGTAGCCGATGGTGCGGCTGGCGATGAAGTCCTTGTCGACCAGGCCCTCGGTGACGATCACGTGCATCATCGCGTTCAGCAGGGCCACGTCGGTGTCGGGCTTGAACTGCAGGTAGCGGTGGGCGTGGCGCGCCAGCTCGGAGCGGCGCGGATCGAGCACGATCAGCTTGGCGCCGGTACGGACCGCATTCTTGATCCAGGTGGCGGCCACGGGGTGGTTGACGGTCGGGTTGGCGCCGATGATCACGATCACCTCGGCGCGGGTCACGTCCATCACCGGGTTGGAGACCGCGCCCGAGCCGATGCCCTCCAGCAGGGCCGACACCGAGGAGGCGTGGCACAGGCGGGTGCAGTGGTCGACGTTGTTGGTCTTGAATCCGGTGCGCACCAGCTTCTGGAACAAATAGGCTTCCTCATTGCTGCCCTTGGCCGAACCGAAACCGGCCAGCGCGGCGCCGCCGTGCTGGTCGCGGATCGCCGCCAGCTTGCCGCCGGCCAGCTCCAATGCCTCTTCCCAGCTCGCTTCGCGGAACACCTCCATGACGCGGTCCGGGTCCATCGTGAATTCGCCCGTCTTGGGCACGCCTGCGCGGCGGATCAGCGGCTTGGTCAAGCGGTGCGGGTGGTGCGCGTAGTCGAAGCCGTAGCGGCCCTTGACGCACAGGCGGCCATGGTTGGCCGGGCCGTCGCGTCCTTCGACGTAGAGAATCTTGTTGTCCTTGACGTTGTAGGTCAGCTGGCAGCCGACGCCGCAATACGGGCAGACCGAGTCGACCTGCTTGTCGGGGATGTGCAGCGCCACTTCGCGCGCCGGCATCAGGGCGCCGGTCGGGCAGGCCTGCACGCACTCGCCGCAGGCCACGCAGGTGCTTGCTCCAAGCGGGTCGTCCTGGTCGAACACGATCTTGGCGCCCTCGCCGCGGAAGGCCAGGCCGATCACGTCGTTGACCTGTTCGTCGCGGCAGGCGCGCAGGCAGCGCGTGCACTGGATGCAGGCGTCCAGGTTGACGGTGATGGCGGCGTGGGTGGCGTCCATCTGCGGCTGCGCGCGCGTGGGCGCAAAGCGCGGCTTGCCGACGCCGAGCTTGTCCGCCCACAGGTCGACTTCGTTCTTGCGCGTGTATTCCGCTTCCGGCATGTCGGCCAGCAGCAATTCCAGCACCATCTTCTGGGCGGCCACGGCGCGCGGGCTGTCGGTGGTGACCTTCATGCCGTTGCTGGGATGGCGGCAGCAGGAAGGCGCCAGCACGCGCTCACCAATGATCTCGACCATGCAGGAGCGGCAGTTGCCGACAGCTTCCATGCCCTCCTTGTAGCACAGGCGCGGGACTTCGACACCCTCGCGTGCGGCGACTTCGATCAGGGTCTCGTGGGGCAGCGCCTCGACGGTGCGGCCGTTCAGTTCGAAGGATACGGTTCGGATGATGGCGTTCATTTTTGCCCCAATTCGTGCGGGAAGTATTTGATGACGCAGTCGAAAGGATTCGGCGCGGCCTGGCCCAGGCCGCAAATGGACGCGTCGCGCATCACTTGCGACAGCTCGCCCAGCAACGGCACATCCCATTGCGGCTGGCGGATCAGGTCGAGCGCCTTGGCGGTGCCGTTGCGGCAAGGGGTGCACTGGCCGCAGGACTCGTCCTTGAAGAAGGCCAGCGTGTTGCGCGCGGCCGCGACTGCGCTGTCGCGGTCCGACAGCACGACCACGGCGGCCGATCCGATGAAGCAGCCGTAGGGCTGCAGGGTGTCGAAGTCGAGCGGGATGTCGCCCATCGAGGCCGGCAGGATGCCGCCCGAGGCGCCGCCCGGCAGGTAGGCGTAGAAGTCCTGGCCGTCCTGCATGCCGCCGCAGTATTCATCGATCAGTTCGCGGATCGTGATGCCGGCCGGGGCCAGCTTCACGCCGGGGTTGCGCACCCGGCCGGAGACCGAGAACGAGCGCAGGCCGCGGCGGCCGTTGCGCCCGTGGCTGGCGAACCATTCGCCGCCGCGCTCCAGGATCTCGCGCACCCAGTGCAGCGATTCGAAGTTGTGTTCCAGCGTCGGGCGGCCGAACAGGCCCACCTGAGCCACATAGGGCGGGCGCAGGCGCGGCATGCCGCGCTTGCCCTCGATCGACTCGATCATGGCCGACTCTTCGCCGCAGATGTAGGCGCCGGCGCCGCGGCGGAGAATGATCGGCGGCATGCCCTGCACCGGCGGATCGAGGCGCAGCTTTTCCAGCTCGGCCTCCAGCATGGCGCGGCAGCCGTGGTATTCGTCGCGCAGGTAGATATAGATGGCCTCGATGCCCACCGCCCAGGCGGCGATCAGCGCGCCTTCCAGGAAACGGTGCGGGTCGCGCTCGAGGTAGACGCGGTCCTTGAAGGTGCCCGGTTCGCCTTCGTCGATATTGATGGCCATCAGGCGCGGACCCGCTTCGGCACGCACGATGCGCCATTTACGGCCCAGCGGGAAGCCTGCGCCGCCCAGGCCGCGCAGGCCCGAGGTTTCCAGGGTCGAGATGACCTGTTCGACTTCGTGTTCGCCGGCCACGCAGGCGCGCAGCAGCTGGTAGCCGCCTTCGGCGCGGTAGCCGGCGTAATCGGTGTAATCGGCGACAGCATCAATGGTCGAGCCGGATGCCACCTTGGCCAGCACCGTTTCGGCGCTCGCCTGCGGCACCGCCAGCTGGCCGACCACGGCCACCGGCGCCTGCTCGCAGCGGCCGACGCAGGGTGCTTCCAACACCCTCACCTCACGGCCCAGCAGTCCAGGCAGCTTCGCCAGCAATTCCCGGGCGCCCGCCATCTCGCAGGACAGGCCGGCGCAGACGCGGACGCTCAAGGAAGCTGGGGCCGCCTGCCCTTCCTTGACCACGTCGAAGTGGTGGTAGAAGGTAGCGACCTCGTAGACCTCGGTCTGGGCCAGCCCCATCTCCTGCGCCAGCGCGGCGAGATGGCTGCTGGACAGGCAGCCGTAGCGGTCTTGGATCTTGTGCAGGTGCTCGATGAGCAGGTCGCGCTGGCGCGACTCCGCGCCGAGCAGCGCCCGCACCTCGGCCAGCGCCTGCGGCTCGACGCGGCGGCCCTTCGGGGCCTCGCGCTTGCGCTGGCGGCTTGCGCCGGAGACGGCGATCGGGATGATGGGGTGGTTCATGATGGGTCCCAACGTGGTCGATTGGTGAAGGCGCGGACGATGGAACCGCCCGCGCCCGTCCTTGTTACTTGAACAGCACCACTGCCTTCTGCAGCGTGATCCACACGCCCATCAGCAGCGGAATGCCGACTGCGGCCCAGGCGAACATGGCCACGGCCGGGTTGACGCCGCCGGTGGCGACAGCCGCGCCGCCGCGTCCCGACGAGGCGGTGATATCGCGCTCGCTCGCCAGGCGCTTCTCGCGGGCCAGCTCGTCGTCGGTCATGAAGTGCTTGTCGGCGATCGGGCGCACCATCAGGTTGCACAGCACGCCCAGGCCCACCAGCGCGGCCAGCACGTACATCGTCACATCATACGCCTGCGCCTTGGGCACGCCCTGGGCGATCTGGTATTCGCGGATGTAGCCGATCAGGATCGGACCGAGCACGCCGGCGGCGGCCCAGGCGGTCAGCAGGCGGCCGTGGATCGCGCCCACCATCTGGGTGCCGAACAGGTCGGCCAGGTAGGCCGGCACGGTCGAGAAGCCGCCGCCGTACATCGACAGGATGATGCAGATGAAGGCGACGAACAGCGCCAGCTGGCCCGAGTGCGCCAGCGACGGAATCGACACGTAGAGCACGAAGCCCAGCACCAGGAACACGAAATAGGTCGCCTTGCGGCCGATGTAGTCCGAGCACGACGCCCACAGGAAGCGGCCGCCGATGTTGAACAGCGACAGCAGGCCGGTGAAGCCGGCGGCGATGGCCGCGATCTGGCCCTTCTGCGCCGCGTCGAGGTCGTTGAAGGCCACGTCCACGCCGATCAGGCGGCCGCCGAAGACTTCCTGCAGCAGCGGCGAGGCCATCGCCAGGATGCCGATGCCGGCCGAGACGTTCAGGAACAGCACCATCCACACCAGCCAGAACTGCGGGATCGACCAGACGCGGTCCACGTGCACGTGGCGCGCGGTGATCATGGTGTTGCCTTTTTTGGCTGCCGGCGGGGTCCAGCCTTCCGGGCGCCAAGAGCTGGCCGGGACGCGGTAGGCCAGCGCGCCGGCCATCATGAAGACGAAGTAGATCGCGGCCAGGGCCAGGAAGGTCTCCCACACGCCGACCGAGGCCGGGGTGGCGAAGTACTTCATCAGCTTGTCGGCCAGCGGGGCGCCGATCATCGCGCCGCCGCCGAAGCCCATGATCGCCATGCCGGTCGCCATGCCGCGGCGGTCGGGGAACCATTTGATGAGGGTGGACACGGGCGAGATATAGCCCAGTCCCAGGCCGATGCCGCCGATCACGCCCGAGCCCAGCCACATCAGCCAGATCTGGTGGGTATAGATGCCCACGCTTGAAATCACCAGGCCGCCGCACCAGCACAGGGCCGAGACGACGCCTGCCTTGCGCGGGCCGGCGTGCTCGAGCCAGCCGCCGAACAGCGCGGTGGCCAGGCCGAGGAAGACGAAGAACAGCGTGAACATCCAGCCCAGCATCGAGATCTTCCAGTCGCAGGTGGTGGCGAAGATCTCGGCCATGAAGCTCATGTCGGCCGGGCAGGCCAGCGATTCGGTGATGCCGACCGCTTTCGACAGCGGCAGCCAGAAGACCGAGAAGCCATAGGCCATGCCGATGCACAGGTGGATCGCCAGCGCCGCCGGCGGCACCAGCCAGCGGTTGAAACCGGGTCCTGCGATCGTGTGTTCCTTATCCAGAAAACGTAGTCCTGCCATGTTGTCTCCAGTTTTTATAAGTATCGGAATATGCTTTAAAAAGCATATTATTTCGTCTATTTTTATTATTTTGCGGAGCGTACCATGATGTTTTCTGCATAGAAATAGGCTATTTTCAGCATATGCTCAAGGTTCATATACGCCCGCATTGGGAGATCTCCCTGAAGGGAGAGGCGCCGCTGGACACCGCCGACCTGCTCGGTTTGCTGCTGTCCATCCAGGACACCGGCTCGATCGCCCAGGCGGCCAAATCGGTGAAGCTGTCCTATCGCTATGCGTGGGGATTGCTGCGCACGGCCGAGTCCTTGTTCGGCCAGCAGCTGCTGCAGACCGGGCGCGGACGCGGCACTCAGCTCACGCCGCTGGCGCAAAAGCTGGTGTGGGCCGACCGCCGCATCGCCGCGCGCCTCTCGCCTACCCTGCAGAGCCTGGCCTCGGAACTGGAAGTCGAGCTGGCGCGCATCGTCACGGCCGACAAGGCGCGCCCGCTGCGCCTGGACGCCAGCCACGGCTTCGCGGTGGCGGCGCTGATGGGCTGCGTCGACCGCGACGCCCTGCCCATCGATTCGCGCTACCGCACCAGCACCGATGCGGTGGTGGCGCTGGCGCGGCGCGAGTGCGACCTGGCCGGCTTCCATATTCCACAGGGACGCTTCCAGGCCCAGACCGCGGCCTGGTACCTGCGCTGGCTCGATCCGGAGCAGCATTGCCTGGTGCGGGTGGCGGGGCGCGAACAGGGCCTGATCACGGCGCGCGGCAATCCGCTCGGCCTGCGCGGCCTGGCCGACCTGGCCCGGCCGGGCGTGCGCTTCGTCAACCGCCAGGCCGGCTCCGGCACCCGCATGCTGCTCGAGATGATGCTGGAGGCGGACGGCCCGCCCTTCGACGCGATCCAGGGTTTCCACAGCGCCGAGTTCACCCACTCGGCGGTGGCGGCCTATATCGCCAGCGGCATGGCCGACGCCGGGTTCGGCATGCGCGCAGCGGCGGCCCAGTTCAAGCTGGAGTTCATTCCATTGGTAAGCGAGGTCTATTATTTTGCGCTGCGCAGCGATGCGCTGGAGGAAGCGGCCATGCGCCAGTTGCTGGAGCTGATGCGGACGCCGGAGTATCACCGCTTGGTGGCGGCGCTGCCTGGTTACGAGGCCACAGGGACGGGCGAAGTAATCTCGATCACCGATGCGTTCGAACAGCCCTGAACGATATTAGTTCAGCTACCCTAAAAACCGTCGTGCCCGCCACTGGCGGCCACGACTTCCGGCGAAGGCCGGAACCCAAGTTCGTAGAGCAGCCGTAACGCATGCAAAACTTGGGTCCCGGCCTTCGCCGGGACGACGGTCTTGGGGCTAGCGGTGAAGGACACGCAAACAGCGTTCTAGCGCCGCCGCTTCTTCCAGTTGTAGTCAGGCCCCGTCACATCCACGCCTGGATGCCCCACCACATCCGGATGCTCCGAACACATGGTAATGAAGCGCACCCCCTCCCCCGCGCGCTGGCGCTTGCGCAGCTCTTCCATGAACTGCATCGCCGCCACCATCTCGGTCGTGTCGAAAGGCTGGCACTGAGGTTCGCCGCCGTCTTCCTCGACGATGGTCCAGTACACCATGTACATCGTATTCTCCCGCTGTCGGCTGTGGATATTGTGGCGCGATCGGCGCCGGGACGGCGCACGCGTTCGCCTGGAGGCTACTCATGCGTTTTAACCGAAATTAGGCCCAGTAATGCAAGATATGGGCGAAAAACGTAGGACTTGTCCGAAAAGGGGGTTTTATGTGCGCCATTTCACATAAGGGTCAAAACCAGGACAGTAGGCTTGAGGCTGTTTTCACAAAGCAGACGATCCTCATGAATCCACATATTGTTTCACAGCCGGACCAAGCCCCCGAGCTGGAGCTCTGGGGCGGACTTGAATGCACGGTCAACCGTGTACGCGACAACTACTTCAGCCAGATGGACCGCAACGGGCACGCGGAGCGCCTGCAGGACATCGAACGTTTCGCCTCCCTCGGCATCAAGGCGATCCGCTATCCGGTGCTGTGGGAGCGTACTGCGCCTGACGGCATCGAGTCGGCCGACTGGTCGTGGCCCGACGAGCGACTGCCTGCCCTGCAGCAGCTGGGCGTCACGCCCATCGTCGGCCTGATCCACCACGGCAGCGGACCGCGCCATACCAGCCTGGTCGATCCGACTTTCGCCGACGAGCTCGCCGAGTACGCCGGCGCGGTCGCCCGGCGCTACCCCTGGGTCGAGTACTACACCCCGGTCAACGAGCCGTGCACCACGGCGCGCTTCTCGGGCCTGGCGGGCGTATGGTACCCGCACGGCAGCGACGAGGCGACCTTCGTGCGCGCCCTGCTCAACCAGACCCGCGCCACGGTGCTGTCGATGCGCGCCATCCGCGCCGTCAACCCGGACGCCAAGCTGGTCCAGACCGACGACCTGTCCAAGACCTATGGCACGCCGGAGATGGAAGAGATCACCAGCTTCTTCAACGAACGCCGCTGGCTGGGCTGGGACCTGCTGTGCGGGAAGGTCGACCAGCACCACAAGCTGTGGAACTACCTGCTGGAAGCGAACGCGACCGAGGAAGAACTGCTCTGGTTCCGCGACAATCCCTGCCCGCCGGACATCATCGGCGTGAACTACTACATCACCAGCGAACGCTGGCTCGACCACCGCCCGGAGCGCTATCCGGAAACGCACCGCCACGTGTACAAGGGCGTTCCGCACGCGGACATCGAGGCGCCGCGCGCGCTGGCCACGCCGACGCCGGGCATCGCGCCGCTGCTGATGGAAACCTGGGAGCGCTACGGCCTGCCGATCGCCATCACCGAGGCCCACATCGACGCCAACCGCGAAGACCAGCTGCGCTGGCTGGTCGAAATCTGGAACTCGGCCCGCAAGGCGCGCAACCAGGGCGCCGACGTGCGCGCCGTCACCGTCTGGGCCCTGCTCGGCTCCTTCGACTGGAACTGCCTGGTGACCGAATGCCGCGGCTATTACGAACCTGGCCCCTTCGACGTACGCGGCGGCACGCCGCGCGCCACCGCCGTCGCGACCCTGATGCGCGAACTGTCCAGCGGCCGTCCGCTGAGCAATCCGGTGCTGCAGGGCGAAGGCTGGTGGCGCCGTCCGGGACGCTTCCTGTGCAAGCCGGTGGCGACCAGCACCGCGGTGGCCGACCTGGCCGTGCGCAGCCAGTTCAAGTCGGCCCACGTGCAGCCGATCCTGATCACGGGCGCCACCGGCACCCTGGGCTCGGCCTTCGCGCGCATCTGCGAGAAGCGCAACCTGGCCTACCACGTGCTGACGCGCCAGGAGATGGACATCACCGACCCGGCCTCGGTGGAAAGCGCGATCCAGCGCTTCAAGCCCTGGGCCATCATCAACGCGGGCGGCTACGTGCGCGTCGACGATGCCGAGCAGGATGCCGAGCGCTGCATGCGCGAGAACACCCTGGGGCCGACCATCCTGTCGCTGGCCTGCATCCGCCATGGCTTGCGCTTCATGACCTTCTCGACCGACCTGGTGTTCGACGGCACCAAGGGCCAGCCCTATGTGGAATCGGACGCCGTCAACCCGCTGGGCGTCTACGGCCGCAGCAAGGCCGAGGCCGAGCAGCGCGTGCTGGACGCCGATCCGCAGGCCCTGGTGATCCGCACCAGCGCCTTCTTCGGCCCCTGGGACCAGCACAACTTCGTCACCCAGGCGCTGAACGCGCTCGACAACGGCCTGCCCTTCCAGGCGGCGCGCGACATGGTGGTGGCGCCGACCTATGTGCCGGACCTGGTGAACGTGTCGCTCGACCTGCTGATCGACCGCGAACGCGGCGTCTGGCACCTGACCAATGCCGAGGCGCTGAGCTGGGCCGAGCTGGCCAGGCGCGCCTGCGCGGCGGCCGGGGTCGATGCGGGACGGCTGGAGGAAGTGTCGATGGAGTCCTGCGGCTATGCCGCACGGCGCCCGGAGTTCAGTGCGCTGAGCAGCGAACGCGGACTGCTGCTGCCTTCGCTGGACGATGCGCTCAGGCGCTATATGGAGGCGGTGGAACAGCGGGCAAACGGAGTCGAGGCCGAACGTCCGGGAGAGGCGGCGCACTACGCCAGCTGATAACGATCGCTTTCTGCCAAGTTGCCGCGCTCTTCCTTCGGGGAGGCGCGGTTTTTTTGTGCGCTGGCGGGGACCCAAGTTTCACGACTCTTCCACCGCCGCAAACTGCAGCCGATACAGGTTCGCATACATGCCGTTGGCCGCCAGCAGCTCCTCGTGCGTCCCCTGCTCCACGATCCGCCCATGCTCCATCACCACAATGCGGTCGGCCCGCTCGATGGTCGACAAGCGGTGCGCGATCACGATCGTGGTGCGCCCGGCCATCAGGGTATCGAGCGCCGCCTGCACCGCGCGCTCGGACTCGTTGTCCAGCGCCGAGGTGGCCTCGTCCAGGATCAGGATCGGCGCGTCCTTGTAGATCGCGCGTGCGATCGCCACGCGCTGGCGCTGGCCGCCCGACAGGCGCGAGCCGTTTTCGCCGATGCGCGTCTCCACGCCTTCCGGCAGCTTGGCCACCACGTCCGTCAGGTGCGCGGCCTTGACCGCGGCCGCCAGGCGCTCGTCGTCGATCTGTTCGGCGCCGTAGGCGATGTTGGCCGCCAGCGTGTCGTCGAACAGGACCACGTTCTGGCTCACCATCGCCAGCTGGGCGCGCAGGCTGGCCAGGCGGATGTCCTGGTAGGGCAGGCCGTCCAGCAGCAGGCGGCCGCCTTCCGGATCGTAGAAGCGCGTCACCAGGTTGACGAAGGTCGACTTGCCGCCGCCCGACATGCCCACCAGGGCCACCGTCTGGCCGGGCTGGATATCGAGCGAGACCTCGTCGAGCGCCAGGCCGGGCGCGCCGGGATAGCGGAAGGCCACGCGCTCGAACACCAGGTGGCCCCTGGCGCGGCCCAGTTCCTGGCTGCCGGTATCGAGCTCGGTCGGCGAATCGATGATCTGGAACACCGTCTCGGCGGCCGCGATCCCGCGCTGCATCGGGCCGTTGACCTCGGCCAGCGACTTCAGGGGAGTCAGCAGCATCAGCATCATGGTCACGAAGTTGGTGAACTCGCCCACCGTCATCTGGGCGCGGATCGCCAGCACGATCACCAGCGACAGCGCCATCGCGGTGGCGATCTGGGTCACCGGCGTGGTGGCCGCGAAGGCCACCGTCATGCGCTGGGCGAAGCCGCGCAGGGCCTCGCTGCGGGCGTGGAAGCGGGCGCGCTCATAGCGCTCGCCCGAGAACACGCGGATCACCTGGTGGCCGCGCGCGGCCTCTTCCACCACGCCGGTCATCTCGGCGGTGACGCGCTGGCTTTCGCGGTTCAGGCGGCGCAGGCGGCCGGTGGTGGTGCGCACGATCACGGCGGTCAGCGGCACCACCACGATCGCCACCAGGGTCAGCTTCCAGTTCAGGTAGAGCAGCGCGCCCAGCAGGCCGATCACCACCAGCACGTCGCGCACGCAGGCCACGAACACCGACTGGATCATGTCCACCACCTGGCGCACGTCGTTCACCACGGTGTTGATGATGCGGCCCGTGGTCTCTTCCTGGAAGCGCGCCACCGGCAGGCGCAGCACGCGCTCGAAAGCCATGGCGCGCAGGTCGTTCAGCACGCGCGACAGCACCCAGTTGTTCAGGTAGGCGGTCGAGAAGGTGCCGATCCCGCGCAGGATGAAGATCGAGACCAGCACGCCGGGGATCCACCACAGGCTGAATGCGAGCTTTTCCTTGAAGCCCAGGTCGAGCAGCAGTTCCAGCGCCTTGCCCAGCAGCGGCTGGGTGGCGGCGGTGAGCGCCATCGCCAGGAGCGACATCCAGGCGCGCGATTGATAGGGCTTGAGGACCGCCAGCAGGCGTTTCACGATAAGGCTAGTTTTCACGTTTTTCTTTCGCAATCAGGCAGAAGCCCATCAGCAGGAAGATCATCAGCGCGTAGAAGGTGCAGCCCTTGAGCGACCAGAAGATCACTTCCGTCAGGCCGAAACTGAAATAGGAGAGCACGACCAGCATGCCGGCCAGCGCCGGCGCGAACTGCGGCATGCCCTTCCGGATGCCGCGTCCCAGCTCGCGCGCAAAGAACATGAAGGGCGCCAGCAGGATACCAGCCCAGGCCAGCAAGCCCCATATTCCGCCCGAGGCGAAGGCCTGAAAGGCGTCATTATGCAGGTGTTCCACCAGCAGGATCGCCGGATCGAGATCGCCCTCCTCCACATGGCGGCGCAATTCCATGCGCATCGCCACGGGGTCCAGGCCCGTGAGCGGGCGTTCGGCGATCAGCATGGTGGCGCCCTTCCACAGCTCGAGGCGGATGCCGAGGCTGCTGAAGGCGCTGCCGCCGTCCATCCAGGTGCGCACTTCGGTGACGCCCAGCTCGGCGCGATCCTGCATGCCGGTGGCCGGAACGAAGAAGGCCGCGCCGACCAGGGCGAAGCCGCCCACCAGCAGCAGACGCACGCGCTTGCTGTGCAGCAGCTGGGCGTAGCTGAGGAACAGCAGGCCAGCCAGCGGCAGTACGACCAGGCCGCCGCGCGAGCCGGTGGCGATCGAAGCCGCCAGTCCGGCCGCCGCGCCCAGGGCGGCCGGCAAGGCCTTGCGGGTGCTGTGGCGGTAATCGACCGCCGCCGCCAGCGCCAACAGGGCCAGGCACATGGCCAGGTCGCCGAAGGTGATCGGGTTCAGCCACCCGCCTGGCCGGTCCATGTTCAGGACGACGCGCTGCCATAGAACGAAAGGCAGCGCGGCCACGGCGCCGCCGATCACGCCCCACCACAGGACCGCGCGCGGCGGACGCGCCAGCAGCACCAGCATGGCCGCGCTCAGGGCCAGCAGCATGCGCGAAGGATTGTCGAGGCTGGACAGGTCGGCCTCGGGCCGCAGCAGGAAGACCGTGGCCAGGGCCAGCTGGAAGGAGAAGGCGCCGACCACCCAGCGCACGTCCTTCCAGTGCGGCGCCAGCGCCGCCCACGCCCTGCGCGGCACGAACAGCAGCGTGATCACGAACAGGACGCTGGAAAATCCGATACCCGAGGGAGTGATGAGGCTAAGGAAAGGAAATAGAAACACCTGGAAGCCGATCCACAGCTGCATCGGCGCCCAAGCTTGCATCGGCTTATTGTTCATTCAGGTTCATGTGGGATATTCTTGCCACCTTGAGCGATTCATTCAGGAAGCCATGCAGCAAGCACCGACAATCTCTGTCGTGATCACGACGTACAACCGGCCGGACGCCCTCACGGCGGTGGTGGAAGCCTGTTTTTTACAGGACGACAAGAATTTTGAAATCATTATCGCCGATGACGGCTCCGGTGCCAACACGAGGGACTGCATCGACGCCCTGCGCGCGCGCGCTCCGGTGCCGCTCAAGCACGTCTGGCAGCCCGACGAAGGCTTCCGCGCCGCCATGGCGCGCAACCGCGGCACGCTGGCGGCAAACGGCGACTATATCATTTTCCTCGACGGCGACTGCATTCCTCAGCGCGACTTCATCGCGCGCCACCGCGCACTGGCGCAGCCAGGCTTCCTGGTGTCGGGCAGCCGCATCCTGCTCAGCCAGCGCTTCACCGATCAGGTGCTGGCCGAGCACATCGACGTGCCGGGGCTCGGCTGGTTCGACAAGCTGCGCTACCGCCTGCGCGGCGACATGAACAAGGTGCTGCAGCTGATGCTGCGCTGGCCCGACCTGGGCCGGATCCGCCGCAAATTCAGCTGGCGCCGCATCAAGAGCTGCAACCTGGCCGTCTGGCGCGCCGACCTGGAGAAGGTCAACGGCTTCGACGAGAGCTTCGTCGGCTGGGGCCACGAGGACTCCGACCTGGTGGTGCGCCTGTTCCATGCCGGCGTGCTGCGCAAGGACGGCGCCCTCGCCACCGAGGTGCTGCACCTGTGGCACCGCGAGGCCAAACGCGACGAGGAATCGAGCAACCGCAAGGTGGTCCTGCAGCGCGCCGCCGACAAGACCATCCAGGCCACGCGCGGCCTGCGCGAGCACCAGGGCGAATCCGCCTGATGGCCGCGTCCCGCCTGCCCCTGTGGGTGCGGCGCACCCATAAATGGCTGTCCCTGGTCGTCGGCATCCAGGCCCTGCTCTGGGTGCTGGGCGGCCTGTACATGGTAGTGGTGCCGATCGAGATCGTGCATGGCGACCACCTGGCGCGCGGCGGGCGTCCCGCCCTGGCTGCCGATGCGCCGCGCATCGATCCGGCCGCGCTGGCGGCGCGCTATCCCGGCATGAGCGGTTTCGCCTTCAAGCAGCTGGGCGGGCGCGAAGTGGTCGAGGTCCGGCAGGGCAAGCAGGTGCTGTTGGCCGATGCCGCCAGCGGCGCCGCGCTCGCGCCCCTCGGCCGCGCCCAGGTCGAAGCGCTCGCCAGGGCCGCCTACCTGGGCGAGGGCGAGCTGCGCGCCATCGACTGGCTCACGACCTCCCCGCGCGAAGTCGGCGGCCGCCCGGCCCCGCTGTGGGCCGTGCACTTCGACGACATGGTGGCGACGACCCTGTACTACTCGCCTTATACCGGCGAACTGGTGACGCGCCGCCATGCGCTGTGGCGCTGGTTCGACTTCGTCTGGATGCTGCACATCATGGACTACGAGGAGCGCGAAGACGTCAACAACGGACTGCTGCGCACCAGCGCCACCGCCGCGTTCGCGATGGCGCTCAGCGGCGTGTGGCTGCTCGTGCTGTGGCTGCGCAAGAGGAAGAAGCCATGACCCGGATGATGCGCATCGCCCACAAGTGGCTGGGCCTGGTGATCGGCCTGCAGTTCCTGCTATGGGTCGCGAGCGGCCTGGTCATGAGCCTGCTCGACATGCACAAGGTGCATGGCCTGAACAGCCGCGCGCCGGCGCCTGCCGTGCGGCCGTGGATCGCGGATGCGCTGCCGGTGGGCCAGGTGCTGGCTGTGCAGGAGCGGCCGGTGGACCGGATCGCGACCGGCTGGCTGGACCAGCTGCCGGTGTACCGGCTGGCGCAGGGGAAGAACGGCTGGCTGGCGGATGCGCGCGACGGCAAGCCCGTGCGGGTCGACGCCGGCATGGCGGCGCGCCTGGCGCGCGCTTCGTACAAGGGGAACATGCCGATGCTGGCGCCGCAGCTGCTGGTGTCGACGCCGGAGGTGCGCGACCATGGCGGGCGGGTGTGGCGGGTGTACGTGCTCGACGCCGATACGACCACGATCTACGTGTCGGAACAGACCGGCGAGGTGCTGCCGCACCGGAACAGCACCTGGCGGCTGTTCGATTTCTTCTGGATGCTGCACATCATGGATTACCGGGAGCGGACGGATTTCAATCATCCGCTGGTGGTGACCAGCGCCGGGGTGGGCTTGCTGCTGACGCTGGGGGGATTGTGGCTGCTGGTGGCCACGTTCAGGGTGGCGGAGATTGTGCCGGGGAAGAGGAGGCGCTGACGGTGTTCACGCAAACTTGGGTCCCGGCCTGCGCCGGGACGACGTTGTTGTAGAGAGCGGGAAGGCTACAGCCTCGGCTTCGGACACGTACATAAGCACGTCGTCCCCGCGCAGGCCGGGACCCAAGTTTCGCACCACTTACGCAGCAATCAACTTCACCGCTTTAGGCGACCCAACACGCCGCGCCCCATCCCCCACCTTGAACACGCTCACCACCTCGGCCAGCTGCGCCGCCTGGTGCTGCATGGTCTCCGACGCCGCCGCCGCTTCCTCGACCAGCGACGCATTCTGCTGCGTCACCTGGTCCATCTGCCCGATCGCCTGGTTGATCTGCTCGATCCCCAGGGTCTGTTCCTGCGTCGCCACCATGATCTCGCCGATGATCGAGGTCACGCGCTGCACGCTGTCGACGATGTCCTTCATGGTCGTGCCGGCCTGGTCGACCAGGCGCGCGCCGTCGTCCACCTTGGCGACCGAGTCGCTGATCAGGGCCTTGATTTCCTTGGCCGCCGCCGCCGAGCGCTGCGCCAGGTTGCGCACCTCGGTCGCGACCACCGCGAAGCCCCTGCCCTGCTCGCCGGCGCGGGCGGCTTCCACCGCCGCGTTCAGCGCCAGGATGTTGGTCTGGAAGGCGATGCCGTCGATGACGCCGATGATGTCCACCACCTTCTTCGAGGACTCGTTGATCGAGGCCATGGTGTTCACCACCTGGGACACCACCTCGCCGCCGCGGTCGGCCACCGTGGACGCCGACTGCGCCAGCGCGTTGGCTTCGCGCGCATTGTCCGCGCTCTGCTTGACGGTCGAGGTCAGCTCTTCCATCGAGGACGCGGTTTCTTCCAGCGAGGAGGCCTGCTCCTCGGTGCGCGAGGACAAGTCCTGGTTGCCGGCCGCGATCTGGCAGGAGGCGGTGGCGATGGTGTCGGTGCCGCTGCGCACCTGGCTGACGATGCCGGCCAGCGCGTCGCGCATGCTCTTCATCGCGAACATCAGGCTGTGCTGGTCGCCCGGACGGATCTCCACCGGCACGCTCAGGTCGCCCGAGGCGATACGGCGCGCCGCCTCGGCCGCGGCTTCCGGCTCGCCGCCCACCGAACGCTCGATGCTGCGCACCACCGCCAGCACGACGCCGGTCAGCAGCAGGCCGATCACGGCCAGCATCACGGCCGAGGTGGCGACCGAACGGTGGAAGGCGGCGTCCACGTCGTCGACGTACAGGCCGGTCATGATGGTCCAGTTCCAGGGCTGGTACTGGATGTTGAAGGCCAGCTTGGGTTCGGGCGTGGTGCTGCCGGGCTTGGGCCAGACGAATTCCGTGAAGCCGCGGCCGCCGTCCTGCACCGCCTTGAGGGCGTCCAGGTAGACCTGACGGCCTTCCTGGTCCTTGGTCGCGTCGACGCTGGCGCCGACCAGCTCGGGCTTGATCGGATGCATCAGCACCTGCTTGTCGTTGAAGACCAGCAGGTAGCCGCTCTCGCCGTAGCGCAGCGCCTTGATGCGGGCCAGCGCCTGCTGCCTGGCTTCGTCTTCCGGCAAGGCCTTCGAGGCGGCCAGGGCGCCGAATTCCTTGGCGATCGAGAGCGCCATCTCGCCGGCATTGCCGAGCTGGGTCTTGCGCTCTTCCATGCGCAGGCTGCGGTCGCGCATGACGTTGAAAGACACCACGGTCAGCAGGCACAGCCAGCTGAGCACGAGCGGCAGGAAAAGTTTGGTACGAAAGCTCAATTTCATCGGTTCCCCTCCAGGTTGTCCCGGCTGCGCGGCACCCGGGATGCATATTTATCCTGTAAATATATCGTTCGCGCCCGGGGAAACTCGATGGCTAAAGTTTAAGTACGGCAATTTTATTTATGGAATGTGGATGCTACGTACGTGCCGGCGCTGAGATTCGTGCCACCGGTGTAGCGAATCCGCAACTACCAAAAAGCAAACGGCGCACCCGCAGGCGCGCCGTCCGGTCAAGCGCGGTGGACGAATCAGTATTCGACCGCCACGCCCTTCGCCCCGAGCGTGAGCTCGAGCGCATGCTTGAGCTGGTCGGAAGGCGCCACGCGCCAGTCGTCGCCCAGCTGCATCACGCATTCGATGCCCTGCGGGCTGATGCGCAGGCTGACCGGCAAGCCGTCCTGCACGCGGTAGGGCTGCAGCACCTCGGCGATCTTGGCCGGGCTGACCGTGGTGGCCAGGTCCATCTCCAGCTTGTGGCCGTACTGGATGCGCGAGGCCGCGATGTCGAACGCCTTCTCGGCGGTGATGCGCAGGCCGCCGTTGAAGCGGTCTTCCGACACCTTGCCGACCACCAGCAGGAATTCGTCTTCCTTGAAGATGTTCTTGTTGGCCTCGAACAGCTCGCTGTAGATGGTCACTTCGACCACGCCGGTCTTGTCGTCCAGCGAGACGATCAGGATCTTGCCGCGCTGGGTCATCTGGGTGCGCACGCCGGTGATCACGCCGCACAGCATGCGCGGATCGCGCGAGGGCTCCAGGTCCTTGAGCTTGGTCTTGGCGAAGCGCCGCACCTCGGCCGCATAGGAGTCGAACATGTGGCCCGACAGGTAGTAGCCGAGCGCGATCTTTTCCTCCGCCAGCTTCTGGCGGTCGGTCCAGGGCGTGGCCTTGACGTATTCCGGCGGGGCCACCAGGTCGCTGTCGTCGCCGCCGAACAGGCTGACCTGGTTGGCCGAGGCGGCCGCCTGGTCCGCCACTTCGATGGCGAAGCCGACCGATGCCAGCAAGACCGCGCGGTCGACGCCGAAGCAGTCCATCGCGCCCGCCCGAATGAGGGATTCGACGGTGCGGCGGTTGATCTGCTTGCGGTCCACGCGCTTGCAGAAGTCGAACAGGTCCTTGAACCTGCCGCCCGATTCGCGCGCCGCGATGATCGCCTCGATCGCGCCCTGGCCGGCGCCCTTCACGCCGCCCAGGCCGTAGCGGATGTTGGCCACCTGCTTGCCGGTGACGGAGCGCGGCGGGCCTTCCGGGGTGAAGCGGAAATGCGATTCGTTGACGTCCGGCGGCAGGATGGTCAGCTTGCAGACGTCGATCGCGTCCTCGACCAGGATCTTGATCTTGTCCGTGTCTTCCATGGCCAGCGACATGTTGGCTGCCATGAACGCGGCGGTGTGATGGACCTTGAGGTAGGCCGTGTGGTAGGACAGCAGCGCGTAGGCGGCGGCGTGCGACTTGTTGAAGCCGTAGCCCGCGAACTTCTCCATCAAGTCGAAGATCTCGTCGGCCTTCTCTTGCGACAGGCCGTCCTTGGCGGCGCCGGCGCGGAAGATCGCGCGGTGCTCGGCCATCTCCTCGGCCTTCTTCTTGCCCATCGCGCGGCGCAGCATGTCCGCGCCGCCGAGCGAATAGCCGCCCACGATCTGCGCCATCTGCATCACCTGCTCCTGGTAGACCATGATGCCGTAGGTCTCGGACAGGATGGACTCGGTGCGCGGATCGGGGTAGTCGAACTTCTCGCCGTGCTTGCGCTTGCAGAAGTCGGGAATCAGGTCCATCGGGCCCGGGCGGTAGAGCGCCACCAGCGCGATGATGTCCTCGAAGCGGTCGGGGCGCGCATCCTTCAGCATGCCCTGCATGCCGCGCGATTCAAGCTGGAAGATCGCGACCGTCTTGGCGTCGGAGAGCAGCTTGTACGACGGCCGGTCGGTGAGCGGCAAGGTTTCGAGGTTGAAGTCGGCGTCGGCCGGGTCGAGCGCGCGGATGTAGTTGACCGCGCGGTCGAGGATGGTCAGGGTGGTCAGGCCCAGGAAGTCGAACTTCACCAGGCCGACGGCTTCCACGTCGTCCTTGTCGTATTGCGAGACCACGCCCGAGTCGCCGGACTGGGTGTAGAGCGGGCAGAAATCGGTCAGCTTGCCGGGGGCGATCAGCACGCCGCCGGCGTGCATGCCGATGTTACGGGTGATGCCTTCCACCTGCTGCGCCAGCTCGAGCAGCTGCTTGACCTCTTCCTCGTTCTCGAGGCGCTCCTTGAGCAGCGGTTCCTCTTCGATCGCCTCGGCGATCGAGACCTGCTTGCCCGGCTTGAAGGGAATCAGCTTGGAGACGCCGTCGCAGAAGTTGTAGCCGAAATCGAGCACGCGGCCGACGTCGCGGATCGCGCCCTTGGCCGCCATGGTGCCGAAGGTCGCGATCTGCGACACCGCGTCGCGGCCGTACAGGTCTTTCACGTGCTGGATCACCAGTTCGCGCTTTTCCTGGCAAAAGTCGATGTCGAAGTCGGGCATCGAGACGCGTTCCGGGTTCAGGAAGCGTTCGAACAGCAGGTTGTACTTGAGCGGGTCGAGGTCGGTGATCTTGAGCGCGTAGGCGACCAGCGAGCCGGCGCCCGAGCCGCGGCCCGGACCGATCGGCACGCCGTTGTTCTTGCCCCACTGGATGAACTCCGCAACGATCAGGAAGTATCCAGGGAACTTCATGTTGATGATCGTCTGGTTCTCGAACTCCAGGCGCGCTTCGTAGCGGGGGCGCTCCTTCTCGCGCTGTACCGGATCCGGGTAGAGCTGCACCAGGCGCTCCTCCAGGCCCTTCTTGGTCTCGGCCACCAGGTATTCGTCGATGGTCATGCCCGGGGTCGGGAAGTTCGGCAGCTGCGGCTTGCCCAGGGTGAGGGTGACGTTGCAGCGCTTGGCGATCTCCACCGAGTTGGCGAGCGCGCCCGGCAGGTCGGCGAACAGGCGCGCCATCTCTTCCTGCGACTTGAAGCACATCTCTTCGTTGAAGCGGCGCACGCGCTTGGCGTTGGCCAGCATCTCGCCCTCGGCGATGCAGACGCGCGCTTCGTGGGCGATGAATTCGTCCTTGCTGAGGAACTGCACCGGGTGGGTGGCCACCACCGGCAGGCCGAGGCGCGAGGCCAGCGCCACCGAGTGGCGCACCTGCTGCTCCTGGTTGGGCTGGCCGGCGCGCTGGATCTCGATGTAGAAGTGGCCGGGGAAGATGCGCGCCCAGCGCTGGGCCGCGGCTTCCGCCTTGGCCAGGTCGCCGTTGTCGATGGCCTGGCCGATGTCGCCGAAGTGGGCGCCCGAGAGCACGATCAGGGCGTCGTGCTGCGGGGTCTCCGGTTCCAGGGTCGAAACGCTGGTGGCCAGGGCTTCGAGCCATTCGACGCGGATCTCCGCCCTGCCCTTGTACTGGTTGGTGAGCCAGGCCTTGGACAGCAGGTCGCACAGCTGCAGGTAGCCGGTGCGGTTCTTGGCCAGGATCAGCAGGCGGAAAGGTTTGTCGCGGTTGTCGTCGTTGGTGATCCAGGCGTCGACCCCGACGATCGGCTTGATCCCCTTGCCGCGCGCCGCCTTGTAGAAGCGCACCAGGCAGAACGTGTTGGCCAGGTCGGTAACGGCCAGCGCTGGCTGCTGGTCCTTGGCGGCCGCGCCCACCAGCTCGTCAATACGGACCAGGCCGTCGACGATGGAGTACTCGGAGTGGACACGCAGGTGGGTGAAGATCGGGGAGGTCATCCTGACATTTTACCTTGCTCGGGCGGTGCGATGAAGCAATACGCGGGTCTGGCTGTTGCTTATAAACACGACAACGGGCGTGCATACCATCCAGCAACATTGTTGCTTGCCGAGTACGCCAACCGACCAAGAATGCCCTGACCCAGCGGCATGCACCCCACCCTGCCTTATAATATCGCCTTGACTTTTCACCGCGTATCCGCCATGTCCACCCAGTACGTCAACATCGCCGCCTACAAATTCGTCACGCTCGACAACTTGGAAGAGCTGCGTCCGCAATACCAGGACCTGTGCAACGAACTGGGCCTGAAGGGCACCGTGCTGCTGACCCCGGAAGGCATCAACATGTTCCTCTCGGGTACGCGCGAGCACATCGACCAGTACCTGGCCTGGGTGCGCAGTGACGCCCGCCTGGCGGACCTGGAGTGGAAGGAAAGCCTGTCGGCCGAGCAGTCGCACAAGCGCATGCTGGTGAAGATCAAGAAAGAGATCATCACCATGCGCATGCCCCTGATCAAGCCGGAACTCGGCCGTGCACCCTCGGTCGATCCGCAGACGCTCAAGCGCTGGCTCGACCAGGGCCACGACGACGAGGGCGTGCCGGTGGTGATGATGGAAACCCGCAATGCCTTCGAGGTCGATGTCGGCACCTTCAACAACACGCTCGACTACCGCATCGACAAGTTCACCGAATTCCCGGAAGTCGCGGCCCAGCACAAGGATGAGCTGGCCGGCAAGACCGTCGTCACCTTCTGCACCGGCGGCATCCGCTGCGAAAAAGCGGCGATCCACATGAAAAACATCGGCTACGACCGTGTTTACCAGCTCGAAGGCGGCATCCTGAAGTATTTCGAGGAAGTCGGCGGCGACCACTACACGGGCGACTGCTTCGTGTTCGACTACCGCACCGCCCTCAATCCCAAGCTGGAACCGACCGAAACCGCCCAATGCTTCGCCTGCCGCGCCGTGGTGACGCCGCGCCAGCAATTGTCGCCGCAGTATGTGGTGGGAGTGTCTTGCCCGCATTGCGCGCCGGAGACCGCGGGAGAAGCGGCCTCCGGGCAAGGTGCAGCTGCATGATGCAGTTTGCGTGAGTTTCTTTCAACGCGGCACAGCGTTTGAAATATTCTTTCACGTTTGCGCGGACGCCAGGTCCGTGCGAATTCAGGAACAGCTAAGCAGAATCAGCTAAGTCAGTCAGAAACCGGTCGGGCTGCCTACAATCGTGATGTCGTCCATGCCGGTCGGCGGCGACATCATCTTGGTGATCCAGGTATCCACATAGCCCGGGTCGTTGCCTGCGGCCGCGCTCTGGATATCCTTCACCGACGTGACGAAATCGACCGCGACATTGATCGCAGCCTCGCCCGCATAGGCCGCGACTTCGTTCGGCTGGTCGAGACGGGTGGTGAAGGTGTGCGCCGCCGAGGCCTTGCCGTTCAGGAGGAAGCCGTCGCTGTTGCCGGCCGCCGCTCGCGACACGTCGGTCACGATGTAGTCGATCGTGATCACGCCGCGGTCCATCAGGTCGGTCCAGTAATTCAAGCCGCCCGTGTCCGCCTCGCGCGCGAACAGGTTCTCGTAGACCTTGCTGACGATCTGGCGATTGGTCATGCCCGCATACTCGTCGCGGTATTCTTGCGACAGCCCGAACTGGCGCGAAATCTCGAGCAGGGCGTTGGGGTTGTAGCTCAGTGCATTCAACCAGTAATTCAGGCCGCCCGGATCCGCCGGACGGCCGAAGTAGGCCACATAGAGTTTCTGCACTGCGATTGCATTACTGTCTGCCATTTTGAGCCTCCTTAAGTTTGGTAGAGCCGATGCTACTCCAACCATCAAAAAAGCGGCGCAAACAACTGAAGAGTGCGTGAGATGCTTTCTTTTGAGCGATATTTCCCAAAAGATAGCAGCAAGTTAACTGCAGATAAATACCGACAGAACTCAGCCATACGGCGAACCCGGATACTGCCGGGTTCGCCCTACGGGCCAATGGATGAGTTTCCGGAGAATGCGGAAAGATCAGCGGAAGTAGGCGGCGATCTCGCGGATCGCGTCGTTTTCCAGAGTGCCGGCCGCCGCGCGCAGGCGCATCAAGCCGACGAGGTAGGTGTAGCGCGCCTGGGCCAGGTCGCGCTGGCTGGTGAACAGCTGCTGCTGGGCGTTGAGCAGGTCGAGGTTGATGCGCACCCCGCCCTTGATGCTCTGCTCGGTGGCGGTCATCAGGAGCTTTCCCGACTCGACCGCCTTGATCAGGGCGTCGATCTTGCGTCCGCTGCTGGTCACCAGGCTGTGGGCTTTTCGCAACTCAACCAGGGTCTGGTTGGTCAGCGAATCCAGTTCCGCCTGCGCCCGGCCGTAGCTGGCCGCGGCCTGGCGCGTGCTGGCGCTGACGGCGCCGCCGGAATAGATCGGAATATTCACCTGCACGCCGAGCTGGCGGTTGGTGTTTTCCTGGCCCAGGAAGTTCAGGGTTTCGCTGTCGGCCTTGCTGTAAACGGCCACGAAATCGACGCGCGGCAGGTGGCCGGCCTTGTTGCGGCCGATGTCCAGGCGCGCGTTCTCGACCGCCAGGCGGGCGGCCGCCAGCTGGTTGTTGCGCGCCAGCGCCAGCTTGCTCCATTCCTCGAACGAGGACGGGTTCAGGGCCGGCGGGCGAAAATCGTCGCCCAGGCGCTCCAGCTCGCCCGGATCCATGCCGATCACCCCTTCCAGGGTCTCGCGCGCGGCCTTCAGGTTGTCCTGGGATTCGATCAGCTGGGCTTCGGCCAGGTCGAGCCGGGCCTGGGTTTCCAGCATGTCGGTCTTGGTGCCCTCGCCTTTTTCGAACAGGCGCTGGTTGACCTTCTGCTGCTCCAGGTGGGCGTCGCGCTGCACCCGCGCCAGCGCCAGCTGGTCCTGGGCGAACAGCACGTCCAGGTAGGAACTCACCACCCGCACCGACACCTCGTCGATGCCGGCCTCGTACAGCTCGCCGCTCTGGGCGCTCTGCACCTTGCCCTGGCGGTAGCGCATGATCGCGTCCAGGTTGAACAGCGGCTGGCGCAGCTGCACCACGCCTGAGCGGCTGGTGTATTTGGGATGGGTCACGACCGGCGCCGCGCCGATGCGCGCGAATTCCTGGTCGGCCACGTTCTTGCCGTAGGAAAAGCTGCCGGCGATATTCGGCAGCAGCTGCGCGCGTCCTAGCTTGCTCAGCTCCTTGCCGGATTCGTTTTCGTAGAAGCGCATGCGGAACTGCGGGTCGTGCTTCAGCGCGGCCTCGTAGGCCTGCTGCAGGGTGACGGCGCCGGCGCCGCCCGCCGACAGCGACAGCAAGAGGCCCACGGCACCGGCGCGAATAGCGAAGGTCGCGCGCATGTCAGTCCTCACTGAGCGCCGAATGGGCGCGGTCGACGATGGGTTTGAGCAGATAGTTCATCATGGTGCGCTCGCCGGTCTTGACGAACAGTTCCACCGGCATGCCGGGACGGATGTCCATCTTGTGCTGGGCGATCTTGCGCGCCCCTTCCGGCGTCACCTTGACGTGCACCTTGTAATAGGGGAAGCCGGTGCGCTCGTCGACGCTGCGGTCGGCCGAGACATGGGTCAGCTCGCCCTCGATGTGCGGGGTCTTGTTGGTGTTGAAGGCCGAGAAGATCAGCTCGACCGGCAGGCCCGGACGCACCTTGTCGACCAGGTTGGTCGGCAGCTGGCCGTCGACGATCAGCGGCGCGCCGCTGGGCACGATTTCCATCAGCTTGAAGCCGGGAGGCACCACGCCGCCGTTGGTGAACACGGCCAGGTTGACCACCGTGCCGCTGGCCGGCGCCCTGACCTCGACATTGCCCAGTTCGAAGCGCTGGGCTTGCAGGCGCGCGCGATGGGCGTCGGCTTCCTTGCGGTAGTCCGACAGCTGGGTGCGCACTTCCTTCTGGTATTCCTGCAGGCGCTGGGCGCGGCGCAGGCTCAGCTCCGTCACCTGGCGCTGGGAGCGGCCGATGTTGCCGATATCCTCGGAAATCGCCCCGCCCAGCTGGGCGTAGGTGCGCTCCAGGTCGAGCAGGCGGTTGCGGGCGACATAGCCTTCCCTGGCCAGGTCGCGCATGCCGGCCAGCTGTTCCTTGAGGATGGCGACCTGCTCCTTCTTGCTGTCGCGCGATTCCTGCAGGCCGGCCACCTGCAGCTTGAGGCCGGCGATGCTTTCGTCCAGGCCGCCCACTTCGTTCTGCAGCGAACCCTGGCGCGACAGCAGCAGCTGTTCCTGCAGGCTCATCAGCTCGGAGACGCGCGGCTCGCTGCGGCGCTTGAGCAGCTCGTCGGGGAAGACGATCTTCTTCTTGCCGTCGCGCTCGGCTTCCAGGCGCGCCACGTGGGCCAGCGCGGTCAGGTACTGGGTCTCGGTGACCTCGACCGCCGACTGGGCGGTGACCGGGTTCATGCGCACCAGGACCTGGCCCTGCTTGACCACGTCGCCGTCGCGCACCAGCAGCTGCTGGATGGTGCCGCCGGCCAGATGCTGGACCGCCTGGCGGTTGCTCTCGGCCGCCACCGTGCCGCTCAGGGGCACGCCCTTGTCCAGCGGCGCCAGCAGCGCCCACAGCAGGAAGCCGCCGACGCCCAGCAGCACGATCAGCCAGCCCATGCGGCTGAAGGCGCGCGCATCGGTGTTGACTTCGAGCGGAGTCACGTCGTGGGCGACGACTTCCGCGGTCTCGTTCTTCAGCAAGTTCATGGATTCGATCCTCCGCTGGCCGCCGGGGCCGCCGGAGCCGGCTGCCGGCCCTGGGCCGCGGCCTGCGCGGCCTGGGCCGCCTGCATGGCCTTGGTATTGGCTTCCGCCAGCGCCGCCAGCACCTGCTGGGTCGGCCCGAACATATGGACGCTGCCTTCGCGCATCAGGAGCAGCTTGGTGGTGACGCCGATCGCGCTCGGCCGGTGGGTGATCAGGACGATGGTCTTGCCGCGCTGGCGCAGGTCGGCGATCGCCGCCACCAGGGCCTGCTCGCCGGCGTCGTCCAGGTTGGAGTTCGGTTCGTCGAGCACGATCAGCGAAGGGTCGCCGTACATCGCGCGCGCCAGGCCGATGCGCTGCTTCTGGCCGCCGGACAGGCCGGCGCCGCCGTCGCCCAGCTTGGTGTCGTAGCCTTCCGGGAAATGCAGGATCAGGTCGTGCACGCCGGCGCGCTTGGCCGCTTCCACCACCTTCTCCGCATCGACTTCGCCGAAGCGCGCGATGTTTTCGCTGACGGTGCCGCCGAACAGTTCGATGTCCTGCGGCAGGTAGCCCAGGTAGGGCCCGAGTTCGGCCTTGTTCCAGTGGTGGACGTCGGCGCCGTCCAGGCGCACCTTGCCCATCATGGCCGGCCAGACGCCCACCAGCAGGCGCGCCAGGGTCGACTTGCCCGAGCCGCTGGGGCCGATGACGCCCAGCACGTCGCCCGGCTGGATGCCGAAGCTGACGTTCTTGACGATCGGGTTGCGCATGCCAGGGGGCGCCGCGGTCACGCCTTCCACGGTCAGCACGCCCTGGGGACGGGGCAGCGCCATGCCGGCTTCGCGCGCGGGATTGGCTTCCAGCAGCTTGGTCAGGCGCTCGTAGGCGCTGCGCACCGTGCTCACGCTCTTCCACACCGCGATCACCTGCTGCACCGGCTGCAGGGTGCGGCCGACCAGGATCGAGGCGGCGATCATCATGCCCGGCGTGATCCGGTTTTCCAGCACCAGCAAGGCGCCGAAGCCGAGCACCAGGGACTGCAGCGCGGTCTGCACGAACTTGGTGGCGGCGCCGATGACGCCGGCCTTCTGGCTGGCGTCGGCCTGCAGGTTCAGGAACTTGCCGTGCATCTTGAACCAGCGGCCGATCAGGTTGGGCAGCATGCCCATCGATTCGATCACTTCGGCGTTGCGCAGGTTGTTGGTGGCCAGGGTGCTGGCCGCGATCGCCATGGTGTTCGCTTCCGACAGCGGCTTCTTGGTGACGCGCTCGTTGATATAGGCCAGCGCCACCAGGATGATGGTGCCGCCCAGGGCGAACAGGCCCAGGGTGGGCTCGAAGAAGAAGATGACGATCAGGTAGATCGGGAACCAGGGCGCGTCGAAGAAGGCGAACAGCGCGTTCCCGGTCAGGAACTGGCGCAGGCTGGTCAGGTCGTTCAGGGCCTGGCCGCCGTTCGCGCCGGCCTGCTTCAGGCTCTGCTCGAAGGAGGCGGTATAGATGCGCTTGTTGAGCATCATGTCGAAGCGCGCGCCCACCCGCACCAGCACGAAGGCGCGGATGGTCTCCAGCGCTCCCATGAACAGGAAGGCGCCCAGCATCAGCAGGGTCAGCATCAGGAGTGTGATCTCGTTGCGGCTGGCCAGGACCCGGTCGTAGACCTGCAGCATGTAGATCGAGGGCACCAGCATCAGGAGGTTGATGATGGCGCTGAAGGTGCCGATCGTCCAGAACGTGCGCTTGAAGGCCAGCAGGACGCGGCCGATTTCGGTTTTATCGTCTAAGAGTTTCATCTGTGATGCGTCATCTGTGATGCGTCATCGGTATGGCGCGTTCGGAAGCTGACATGGCGGGAACTTCCCGCCAGAAATTAGAGCACGGCGCATTATGGCGTAAAAGCCGCGGAGCTTGTGACGCACGTCACAATTCATTGCATATTCTACAATATTATTGTGCGGGATCCGATTGACGGACGTGCGGTGCCGCCGCCCGTAAGTACGGGCGGGGGAGCTTGAGGAGACGTGGACGGGCGCTACCGGGAGGCAGACCGTTTATTTCAGAGCGGCCGCAGCCCCCGGCGGCGGCCCCGGGAACTGGACCGCCGGCCCGGCCGGCGCCTGGCCCGGCGGCAGATAGGCCGGCGCCGGCTTGCCGGCCGGCCCGAGGTGGCGCACGAAGCGGTAGATCGCGCGCAGGTCTTCCTTGTCCATGTCGCGCAGCGCGAACCAGGGCATGGGCGGCCGCAGCTTGACGGTCTGGGCAGCCTTGATCCAGTCGTCTTCGCCGAGGGCCGTCATCGTCATGCGCAGGTTGGCCGGGTAGGTTGTGCCCCAGGGGCCGCGAAAGCCGAGCTGGTCGCCGAGCAACCATTCTTTTTCCGGCACCTGCCCCGCGGTCTGCGCATAGCCCGCCGTATGGCAGTCGTTGCAGCCGGCGATGCGCACCAGGTAGCGGCCGCGCTCGATGTACTGGGTGTCCGCCGCATTGGTGGAGACCGGCTTGCGGGCCGGCTGGCCGGCGGCGAAGGCCGCGGCCGGCAGGCAGAGCGCCAGCAGCGCGGCGGCCTGTGCGGCTGTTCTTCTACGAAGCTGATCGATGCTGTTTCCCATGTTGGACTCCCGCCTGATGTGTAAGTATTAGTTAGTCCGGCTCGCCGATACTAGGTTAAGCTTGCCAAGTCATCAAGAAGGAATTCTTAATAAGAGACGTCATTCGGATAGGGTGGGAATGTGTCGCACGCTTGGACAATTCGTTACAATTGGACAATAAGACAACAGGACCGTGGAGTATAATTTTTTCGCCCACCCGGCCTTGCTTATGATGACGACAACTACCACGCCTTCTTTCGAGGCGCCTGCCGCGCCGATCAACCCATGATGCCCCTGATGCTGCGAAGCCTGTGGACCTACCGCGGTTTCGTGCTGGGCAGCGTGAAGCGCGAGTTCCAG
The DNA here is from genome assembly GCF_018119395.1 of Massilia sp. ZL223. Taxonomy (GTDB): domain Bacteria; phylum Pseudomonadota; class Gammaproteobacteria; order Burkholderiales; family Burkholderiaceae_D; genus Telluria. The sequence continues at coordinate 4,085 of NZ_JAGPWD010000015.1, read as the reverse complement.
TCGAAATACGCGAACGCCATCCTGGGCGCGCTCTGGTCGCTGCTCAGTCCACTGGCCATGATCCTGGTGTACACGGTGATCTTCGCCGAGGTGATGCGCGCCCGCCTGCCCGGCAGCGAATCCAGCCTGGCCTATTCGGTCTACCTGTGCGCCGGCATCCTCACCTGGGGCTTGTTCGCCGAAATCGTCGCGCGCGGCCAAAACATGTTCATCGAGCAAGCCGAACTACTCAAGAAAGTCAGCTTCCCGCGCATCGCCCTGCCCGTCATCGCGGTGCTGAACGCGCTGGTCAACTTCGGCATCATCTTCGGCCTGTTCACCGTCTTCCTCCTCGCCAGCGGCAACTTCCCCGGCCCGGCCTACGCCGCCCTGCTCCCGGTCCTGCTGCTGATGGTGCTGCTGGCCCTGGGCATCGGCATGGTCAGCGGGATCCTGAACGTCTTCTTCCGCGACGTCGGCCAGTTCATGGGCATCGCCATGCAGTTCTGGTTCTGGTTCACGCCCATCGTCTACCCGGCCTCGATCCTGCCGGAGCACGTGCGCGGGCTGCTGGCCTGGAATCCGATGTTTCCCGTGATCGCGGCCTGCCAGGACATCCTGGTGCGCGGCGCATGGCCGGCCTGGCGCGGCCTGGCGCCGGTGCTGGTCCTGGCCCTGCTGCTGTGCGTGCTGGGACTGCGCATGTTCCGCAAGCGCGCCGGCGAAATGGTGGACGAACTGTAATGGGCGCAGTCATGGGCACAATCGTCGCACAGGGCCTGGGCAAGGCCTATAAACAATACCGCTCGCGCTGGGCGCGGGTGGCCGACTGGGTGCTGCCGGGCGGGCCGCGCCATGCGCTCAAGTGGGTGCTGCAGGACATCAGCTTCGCCATCCGGCCGGGCGAGGCGGTCGGCCTGATCGGCGTCAACGGCGCCGGCAAGAGCACTCTGCTCAAGCTGATCACCGGCACCACCCAGCCCACCTGCGGCGCCGTCGGCCTGGAAGGCCGCGTGGCCGCCCTGCTGGAGCTGGGCATGGGCTTCCATCCCGACTTCACGGGACGCCAGAACGCCGTGCTGGCCGGCCAGCTGCTGGGGCTGAAGCTGGAAGAGATCGAAGCGAGGATGGCCGACATCCTCGAGTTCGCCGACATCGGCGACTACATCGACCAGCCGGTGCGGGTCTACTCGAGCGGCATGCAGGTGCGCCTGGCCTTCAGCGTGGCCACCTGCGTGCGCCCCGACATCCTGATCGTGGACGAGGCGCTGGCCGTGGGCGACGTGTTCTTCCAGCAGAAATGCTACGCCCGCATCGAGCGCTTCATCCAGGCCGGCACCACCCTGCTGTTCGTGTCGCACAGCGCCGGCACCATCCTGAACATCTGCGACCGCTGCATCTTCCTGCGCGGCGGCCGCATCGCCTTCGACGGCGCGCCGGCCGACGCCCTCGACCTGTACCAGGCCGAGCTGCTGGGACGGGCCGACCAGGCGCCGGACGCGATCCGGATCCACACCGCCCCCGTCCAGCCCCTCGAACGGGCCCACATGACGGCGCTCGCGGGCAAGACCGGCAGCATCACCACCGCCGCCGCCGACTGCGTCGGCGTGCGCCTGCTGGACCGCCACGGCCACGAGCGCACGACCCTGGTGGCGGACGAGCCGGCGACCCTGCAGATCGACTACCTGCTGCACCAGGACGTGGCCGACCCGCATGTCGGCTTCAAGATCCGCAACCGCTTCGGCGCCGTGCTGTTCGAGACCAACAGCTATTGCATGCGGCGCGCGCCGGGGCCGGCCGCCGCCGGCGCGGTGCTGAGCGCCGGCTTTTCCCTGAACCTGAACCTGTTCCCGGACGAATACACCCTCACCGTCGGCCTGGGCGCCGGCGGCCATGGCGAAGGCTCGTTCGAGAACGTGCTGAACTACCTGCACGAGGTGCACAGCTTCGTGGTGGCCCCGAATCCCGCCTCCATCACCTGGGGCGGCCTGGTCAACCTGCATCCGCAGCTGCAGTTCAGCGTCCGCTGAGTCACTAACAAGAGCCCATTAACGAGAACCCATGCCAGATACCAGCGCAACCCATCATGCCATCGTGCGCAGCCTGTACCGGGGCTTCCTGGGCCGCGAACCCGACCCCGCCGGCCGGGCCTACTGGAGCGCGCGCCTGGCCGAAGGCGCCGGGGCCCAGGAGCTCGTCGCGGCGCTGATGGATTCCGAGGAATACCGCCTCGGCCACGGCACCGAGGGCAGCCTGGATGCGCTCAAGCGCCGCATCGCCGGCGAGGCCGCCGGCCTGCTGGCGCGCCCGCTGACCGTGGTCGACATCGGCGCCCAGGAACTCGAGACCGAGGAGCACATTTATGCGCCGCTGACGCGCCAGGGCCTGCCCTACCGCATCGTCGGCTTCGAGCCGCAGCAGGAAAAGATCGCGGCCAGCCGCCTGCGCAATCCGGACAGCCGGGTCACCCTCCATCCGACCTTCATCGGCGACGGCGGCACGCACACCTTCCACATCAACAGCGACGACGCCACCTCTTCGCTGCTGCCCTTCAACCGCGAGCTCACCAGCCAGCTGCGCGACCTGGACCACCTGCACACCCTGCGCACCGAGCAGGTCGCGACCAGCCGCCTGGACGAGGTGCTGGCGGACCTCGAGGCGGTCGACTTCCTGAAGCTCGACATCCAGGGCTTCGAATTGCCGGTGCTGCGCCATGCGAGCGCCGTGCTGGCGCGCACCAACGTCGTGCACTGCGAAGTGGCCTTCGCGCCGATCTATGCCGGCCAGGCCCTGTTCTCGGAGATCGAGATCCTGCTGCGGTCGGCCGGCTTCCACCTGCTGGACTTCCATTCGCTGTGCCGCTATCCCAGCGTCGACGGCGGCGGCCACCGCTCGCGCGACCGTCTCGGCTGGGGCGACGCCGTGTTCGTGCGCGAAACCGCGAGCACGCAGGACTTGCTGGCCCAGGCGCTGGTGCTGCTGTTCGTCTACGACAAGCCTTCGGCGGCGGCCGCGCTGGCGCGCCGCGCCGGCTTCGGCCGCCTGTTCGGGGACACCACCGCATGAAGCACGACTACTTCCTCTCCTACGCCCAGAACAACGAGGACGTGCTGCTGTGGCGCGCCCTCGGCCACGTGCAGGGCGGCTTCTACATCGACGTCGGCGCCAACGACCCGGTCGAGCATTCGGTCACCAAGGCCTTCTACGACCGCGGCTGGCGCGGCATCAGCATCGAACCCCTGCCCTCCTTCCACCAGGCCTTCCTGGCGCAGCGCCCGCGCGACGTCAACCTGGCGGTCGCGGCCGGCGCGCGGGACGGCGAACTGACCTTGTACGACGTCCCGGACGTGCGCGGCTGGGCCTCGCCGGACGCCGCGGTGGCCGAGCAGCACCGCGCCGAAGGCCACGCCATCGCCGAGCTGACGGTGCCGGTGCGCACCCTGGCCTCGGTGTGCGCCGAGCACGTGCACGGGGACATCCACTTCCTGAAGATCGATGTCGAAGGCTTCGAGGGCGAGGTGCTGCGCGGGATGGACTTCGCGCGCTGGCGCCCGTGGATCCTGGTGATCGAAGCGACCCTGCCGAACAGCCGCGCCACCAACCACGACAGCTGGGAGCCGCTGGTCACCGGGCAGGGCTACCGCTACGTCTGGTTCGATGGCCTGAACCGCTACTACGTGGCGCAGGAGCATCCGGAACTGGTGGACAAGTTCGGCATCCAGCCCAATGTGTTCGACGCCTACATTTCGCACCACCTGGATGCGGCCTGGCGCGCCGGCGGCGCCGCCGGCGAAGCCCTGCGCGACGCGCACGAGCAGGTCCGCGAACTGCGGGACATGCTGGACGCGGCCCATGCCCGCGCCGAGCAGGCGGCCAGGGAAAAGATGCATGCCGACGCCCAGATCGGCGCCCTGACCCAGAGCGTGGCGCTGGAACAGGCCAACGCCGAAAAGCTGCTGGCCTGGGCCAAGAGCATGGAAGCGACCATCCTCGCGATCCACGCCAGCACCTCGTGGCGGGTGACCCGCCCCGTGCGCATGGCCGGATCCGTGGGGGGGGGGCGGGGGCCCCCCCCCCCCCCCCCCGCAGGGGGGCCCCCCCCCCCC
>NZ_JAGPWD010000014.1 GCF_018119395.1 Massilia sp. ZL223 | reverse complement strand
GGGGGGGCGGGGGGGGCGGCCCCCCCCCCCCGCCCCCCCCCCCCCCCCGGGCCCCCGGGCCGGGGCGGCCCCCCCCCCCCCGGCGCCGCGCGGCACTTCGAGCAGCAGCTCGTGGCTGCCGCCGCCGAGCGGGGCCAGCGCGCCCCACAGCAGGCCGAGCACAAGCCCGGCCGCCAGGCCGGCCAGCGGCCAGTGGCGCCGCAGCGCGGGAGGCAGGGCCGCCATCATGCGCGCGCCTGCGCCGGCGCGCCCTGCAGCGCGCATCGTTTCATCTCAAAAAGTTGCATTGCGTAAACATGCTGTCATAATACTTCATTGTTAAACACGAAACTTGCGTGCGCCCCGTCGGTACGAGCTTGCGTATGCTAACCAAATCCGCGCGTTTCCGACTAACTCTTCCGCCACGGCCCGCCCGCGTGCGCTTATCGATGCCGCCAGCCTGATGCCCCAAGCCGATCCCACAGCCAGCCCCGCCTCCCGGCTTCCCCTGCCGGGCTCCGGCCATGCGCCCCTGCTGCTGGCGATGATCGTGTTCCTGGTGACGCTGTTCGCGACCTACAGCGCCTGGGAGAGCGCGCGCCGCAGCGCCTGGGAACAGCTGCGCGAGACCTTCGACTACCGCACCCGCGACATGGGCTACAGCATCGAGCGCCGCATGGCGGTCTACGAACAGGTGCTGCGCGGCGCGCGCGGCTACCTGCGCGGCTCGGTCGCGCTCAGCCGCGCCGACTTCGCCGAGTACTACCGCACGCTGCGTCTGGACCAGTACTTCCCCGGCCTGGAAGCGATCGGGATCGCCACCGCCATCCCGCCCGGCGGCTTGGCGGTGCACGAGCGCGGCGTGCGCGCCGAAGGCTTTCCGCACTACGCCGTGAGCCCGGAAACGCCGCGCGACACCTATACCGCGATCGCCCACATCGAACCCTTCTCGGGCCGCAACCTGCGCGCCTTCGGCTACGACATGTTCAGCGAGCCGGTGCGGCGCGCGGCCATGATCGCCGCCCGCGACAGCGGCCAGGCCGCCCTCAGCGGCAAGGTGGTGCTGGTGCAGGAAGGCGCGGGCGGCAGCCAGGCCGGGGTCCTGATGTACCTGCCGGTCTACCGTAAAGGCATGCCGGTGGCCACCGTCGAACAGCGCCGCGCCGCCATCGCCGGCTGGGTGTACGCGCCCTTCCGCATGAACGACCTGATGCGCGGAGTGAGCGGCATCGCCGTGCCCCAGCTCGAGATCGCGATCTACGACGGGGAGCAGGCCGTGCCGGACGCCCTGCTCTACCAGTCGCCTTCCACGCGCAGCGGGCCGGCGCCCTTCGAGCGCACCCAGCGCCTGGCCATGGGCGGGCGTACCTGGCTGGTGGCGATGCGTCCCGACGCCTCGCTGCTGGCGACCCTGGACACCACGCGCCCGCTCCTGATCGCGCTGACCGGCACCGGCCTGGGCTTCCTGCTGGCCCTGGTGGTCTGGCTGCTGGCCACCGAACGCCGCCGCGCCCTGCAGCTGGCCGAGGGCATGACCCACGAGCTGCGCGAATCGCACGACCGCATCGCGGCCGAGCAGCAGCGCATCCGCGTGATCCTGGAAAACGCCTACGACGGCTTCGTGGCCATCGACGAGGCCGGCCGCATCACCGACTGGAACGCCCAGGCCACGCGCATCTTCGGCCTGGCCGCCGCCGACGCCATCGGGCGCCCGGTCGAGACCCTGCTGCCCGAGCCGCGCCGCGCTGCCTTCCGCGCCGGCTTCGAAGGCTTCCGGCGCGGCGGCCCCTGCGCGCTGCTGGGACCGCCGGTCGAGACCGAGGTGCTGCACGCCAGCGGGCGCCGGGTGCCGGCCGAACTGGCGGTGGCCCTGCCGCCGGACGGCGGCGCGGCCGGGGCCAGCGTCTTCGTGCGCGACATCACGCCGCGGCGCGAAGCCGAGGCGCGCGAGCAGCAGCGCCAGCAGCGCCTGGACGAAGCGCGCGAAGGCCTGGCGCGGGCCCAGAAGCTGGAGGCGGTCGGCAAGCTCACCGGCGGCGTGGCCCACGACTTCAACAACATCCTGCACATCATCAGCGCCAACGTGCAGCTGATGCTGCGCGCCGAAGGGCCGATGAACAAGAAGCGCCTGCACAGCATCCTCGACGCGGTCGACCGCGGCGCCAAGCTGGCCGGCCAGCTGCTGGCCTTCGCGCGGCGCCAGCCGCTGCATCCGACCGTGGTCGACGTGTCGCAGCTGCTGGAACGCGTCGACAGCCTGCTGCTGCGCGCGGCCGGCGACAGCATCACGGTCGAGCGCAGCGCGCCGCCGGAATTGTGGCCGACCCTGGTCGACCCCAACCAGCTCGAGAACGTGCTGCTCAACCTGGTGATCAACGCGCGCGACGCCATGGACGGCGCCGGCACCATCGCCCTGCGCCTGGCCAACGTGACGGTCGACGCCGAGGCGGCCCAGGCCGATCCGGAATTGACACCGGGCGACTACGTACGGGTGGAGGTCAGCGACACCGGCCAGGGCATGCCGCGCGAAGTCATGGAGCGCGCCTTCGAACCCTTCTTCACCACCAAGCCCGAGGGCAAGGGCACCGGCCTGGGCCTGTCGATGGCGCACGGCTTCGTGCGCCAGAGCGGCGGCCATATCCGCCTGGCGAGCACGCCGGGCCAGGGCACCACCGTCACCATCTACCTGCCACGCCACGTGGCGCCGGCGCTGCGCGGGACGGCCGAGGCCGAAGCCGGCGCGTAATCCCTGCCGCACCCAGGACGCACGACCGAGGCCGCCGCCTTGTTGTTTTATATTGACAAAAGCGGTAAACACGATGCCATTTTATTTCCCTCTGTTATCATCTGCTGACAAAAGGAAATATCACCAATTCTAACCAAATCGGGCAGCGCGCCGCAGCCGGGCCGCTGACGTGGTATGCGCTCACTTGTCCGTCCCCTTCGCTTCTCGGCAGTACCTGTGCCGGCCGCCGCCGTCCTCCTGCTGGCGGGCGTGCTGGAAACGGTTCCGGCTGCGGCTGCCGCTGCTACGGACCCGCCGGCGCTGGCCGAAGTCCCGCTCGAGGCGCTGATGGGCATGAAAGTGGTCCAGGCCGCCTCGAAATTCGAGCAGCTCATCAGCGAAGCGCCCGCGGCCGCCAGCGTCCTGAGCTCCAACGACATCCGCGCCCACGGCTGGCGCACCCTGGCCGATGCCCTGGCCTCCCTGCCCGGCCTGTATACCACGGACGACCGCAGCTACAGCTACCTGGGCGCGCGCGGCTTCCTGCGTCCGGGCGACTACAACAGCCGCTTCGTGCTGATGATCGACGGCGTACGCACCAACGACGCCGTCTACGACCAGGCCATGCTGGGCAACGAAGGTCTGGTGGACATGGACATGGTGCAGCGCATCGAGTTCATCCCCGGCGCCGGTTCGGCCATGGCCGGGTCGAGCGCGCTGTTCGGCGTGATCAACGTGGTCACCCGCGACGGCAATGCGCTTGCCGGGCCGCGCATGGCGCTGGCGGCCGGCAGCCACGGCGAACGGCGCCTGCGCACCAGCTACGGCTGGCACGGCCAGCAGGGCGCCGACATCCTGCTTTCGGCCAGCGTCCTGACGCGCCAGGGCGAGACCCTGTACTACCCGGAATTCGATACGCCCGAGCAGGGACACGGCGTGGTGCGCGCAGGCGACGGCGAACAGGCGCGCCAGTTCCTGTTCAAGGCCAGCTATGGCGGCTTCACGCTCTCCGCCAACCACGTCCACCGCCGCAAGGGCACGCCCACCGCGTCCTACGGCACCCTGTTCGGCGCTCCCAACCGCACCATGGATGCGCACAGCGTGGCCCAGCTGGCCTATGCGCGCACGCTGGCGCCCGGCCTGGCGCTGTCCGCCCAGGCGCTGTGGGGCAAGGCCGACTATCTCGGCCACTATTACTATGCCGGCCCACAGGACAACGTCGACGGCGACCACGCGCGCTGGTCCGGCCTGAACCTGCACGCCACGCTCACCCGCATCCCCGGCCACAAGATCCTGGCCGGGATCGACCTGGAGCACGATGCGCGGCGCGACCTGTTCAACTACAACACAAGGCCCTACGCCCTGCTGCTGGACGAGCGCCGCTCGGCCGACAAGCGCGGCGTGTTCGTCGAGGACGAGCTGCGCCTGGGCGAGCGCGTGCTGGTCAACGCCAGCCTGCGCCACGACCGCCACAGCACCGGCGCGCGCAGCACCAGTCCGCGCCTGGCCCTGCTCTACCGGGTGGCGCCCGGCAGCACCGCAAAGCTGATCTACGGCACCGCCTTCCGGGTGCCGAACGCCTACGAGATGTACTACCACGTGGAAGACGAAGGCGGCCAGCTGCCCAATCCGGACCTGGCGCCGGAGCGCATCCGCACCCTGGAGACCGTGTTCGAGCACGCCTTCGGCGCCGGCGGCCACGCGCGCCTGTCGCTGTTCACCTACCGCATGCGCGACCTGATCTCGCAGCAGCAGGACCAGGCCAGCGGCCTGCTCATCTTCCGCAACATGGAGCGCGCCGAGGCGCATGGCCTGGAAGCCTCGGCCGAGCAGGTCAGCGCCAGCACGGCGCGCCTGCGCGCCAGCTATACCTGGCAGCGCGCCGTCGACGGCGCCGGCCAGCCGCTGCGCGCCTCGCCGCGCCACCTGCTCAAGCTCAACGGCGTGCTGCCGCTCCTGCACAACCAGGCGCGCCTGGGCGGCGAATTCCAGTGCCAGTCCGCGCGCCTGGCCGAGCGCGGGCGGGCGGGCGGCTACTGCGTGGCCAACCTGACCCTGTCGAGCACGCGCCTGCTGCCCGGCGCCGACCTGTCGCTGAGCGCCTACAACCTGTTCGACCGCCGCTACGCCGACCCGGCCGGCCCGGCCTTCGTCCAGGACACGCTGCAGCGCCAGGGCCGCACCTACCACGCCAAGCTGGCGTTCGGGTTCTGAGATGCGGCGCGGCGCGGCAGGCTTGGCACTGATGGCGGCAGGCCTCCTGCTGGCCATCCCCTGCCTGGCGCCGGCCCAGGTGCGCGACGTCGACATGAAGGCCGCCTACATCTACAACTTCGCCCAGTTCACCACCTGGCCCGAGGGCCGGGCCCGCGCCCCGCTATGCGTGTGCGCCGACCGCGCCAGTGTGCTGTGGCCGGCGCTGCAGGCCTATAACGGCAAGCCCGTGAGCGGGCGCGCCTGGCAGGTGCTGGACGCGGCCGCGCGCCCGGGCGCGGCCGGCTGCGACATGCTGGTGCTGGGCCGCGCCGCCGAGGCCTTCCCGGCGCCGGGTGTGCTGACGGTGCGCGACGGCGCCGCCGCCGGCGCCCATGCCGGGACGGCGGCCACGATCACCCTGATCGACGACGACGAGCAGCTGCGCTTCGACGTCGACACCCGCGAAGCCACGCGCAGCGGCCTGCGCGTGAGCTCGAAACTGCTGCGACTTGCGAGGAACGTCTTATGAATCCCGGCGCCACCCGTTTGCCGCGCATGGCGCGCATGCTCGGCGCCGGCCAGCTGCTCGCGGCCGCCGCCGCCCTGAGCGTGGTCGGCGGCACCCTGCTGGCCTACCAGTTCGTCACCCTGCGCCACGGCCTGCAGGCCGACGTCGGGATCCACGCCCGAGTGCTGGCCGAGAACATCTCGGCCCCGCTGATGTTCGCCGACCGCGAAGCGGCGGGCGACATCCTGAACGCCTTCAAGGCCGACCCGGCCCTGGTCGACGCCGTCGTCTACGACCAGGGCGGACGCGAATTCGCCGCCTTCCGAAGCAACACCAGCGCGCCCGGCACCCTGGCCCAGCTGGCGCCCGCCTGGTTCGGCCCGGTGGTGCTGCAGCAGGAGATTGTCTACCGCGGCCGGCCGCTGGGGCGGATGCTGCTGCGCGCCGAAACCGGCGCCATCTCGACCGCGCTGCAGAACTACGGCGCCCTGTTCGGCCTGGCCTCGGCCGGCGCCCTGCTGGCCAGCGCATTGATCTCGCGCCGCAGCCGCATGCGCGTGGCGCGCGCCGAGGCCAAGCTGGCCTATCTCGCCTATACCGACCCGGTCACCGGCCTGCCGAACCGGCGCTGCGGCCAGGAAGCGCTGGACGCGGCCCTGGCCCAGGCCGAGGACAAGCGCGGCTGCGCCGGCCTGATCCTGATCGACCTCGACAACTTCAAGGTCGTCAACGACAGCGCCGGCCATGCGGCCGGCGACCAGCTGCTGCACGAAGTGGGCGTGCGCCTGCGCGCGGCGGCCCGGCCCGGCGACCTGGTGGCCCGCTTCGGCGGCGACGAATTCATCGTGATCGCGCGCACGCTGGCCTCCAGCGCCGAGCTGCGCGGGATCGCCGAGGCCCTGATGGAGGCGCTGCGCCGCCCGGTCCAGCTGGACGCCCTTGAAGTGATCGTGACCGGCAGCGCCGGCACCTGCGTCTTCCCCCACGACGCTGCGACCGCGAGCGAATTGATGTGCAATGCCGACGCCGCGCTGTACCACGCCAAGGGCGGCGGGCGCAACCGCGTGGGCGAATTCCAGCCGGCCATGATGCACGCCACCCAGCGCCGCGCGCGGCTCGAGCGCGAGCTGCGCCGCGCCCTCGATACCGAGGGCCTGGCGGTGTTCTACCAGCCGCAGTTCGACTGCGCCACCGAGCGCCTGGTGGGGGTGGAGGCGCTGCTGCGCTGGATGCATCCGGAGCACGGTTTCATCGGCCCGGACGAGTTCATCCCGATCGCCGAGGAATGCGGGCTGATCGTCGAGATCGGCCGCTGGGTGCTGGAGCGCGCCTGCCGCGATGCGCTCGACCTGGGCCGGCGCTGCGGCGAGCCGCTGCACGTGGCGGTGAACGTCTCGGCGCGCCAGTTCCGCGAGAAGGATTTCGTGCGCGACCTCGAGCAGATCCTGTCCCACACCGGCCTGCCGCCGGGGCGGCTGGAGCTGGAGCTGACCGAAAGCATGCTGATGGAAGACCGCAGCGCCGCGATCGAATTCATGCACGCGGTGCGCGCGCTGGGCGTGCGGCTGTCGATCGACGATTTCGGCACCGGCTATTCCTCGCTGTCCTACCTGCAATCCTTCCCGATCAACCAGCTCAAGATCGACCGCAGCTTCGTGCGGCCGCTGCCGGAATCGGGCCAGATGCTGGCCGGCGCGGTGATCGGCCTGGCCCACGACTTCGGCCTGACCGTGGTGGCCGAGGGCGTGGAAGACCGCGCCCAGCTGGGCTGGCTGCAGCGCGCCGGCTGCGATTACGCGCAGGGCTACCTGCTGGGCCGGCCGATGCCGCTGTCGGCCATCCAGGAACTGGCCGGATCGGTCGAGGCGGCATGAACGCTGTCCGCCCTGCGTGCGAACGCGCGCACGGCGCGCGCCGAATGCTAGAGTAAGGCATGCGACTGTTCTACAACATTGCCGGCGTGCTGGCGCTGGCGCTCGGGATCCTGGGCATCTTCCTGCCGCTGCTGCCGACCACGCCCTTCCTGCTGCTGGCCTCGGCCTGCTTCGCGCGCGGTTCGGAACGCCTGCACCGCTGGCTCCTGTCGCACCGCGTGTTCGGCGACTACCTGCGCAATTTCGAGGAAGGACGCGGCATTCCGCGCAAGGCCAAGATCGTCGCCACGGCGCTGCTGTGGCTGTCCCTGCTCGGCGCGATGCGCCGCATCGACCACCTGGGGCTGCAGGCGCTGCTGCTGGCGACCGGCATCGCCGTCAGCACCTACATGTGGCGCTACCTGCCCACCTTGCGCCAGGCCCCGCCTGCGCCCCGGGAACCGTCCGGCGGGGCCTGAACCTCAGCACACCTTCACGAAGCGGCCGTTCCGGTCGACAGGATAGCTGAGCACGATGCGATCCTTGTCCGGGTCGGGCAGGAAACGCAGGCGCACCGAGCCGTCGAGAGAACGGAATTCGTTGCGCTCGACTTCCTGCAGCCGCACCGGCCTGGAGCGCCCGAAGTCGGCGACCAGCCCCTGGCTCATGCTGCGCAGTTCGACGCGCTGGCCGTTGGACAGGGCGAATCTTCCTTCCATCTGCCCGGTATCCTGCGGACTGACCACCACCGTCGGTATCGACGACGAGCCCATCTGTTCACACACACCTGCCTGCGCGCCGGCCGCGCACAGCCACGCCGCGGCAGCGGCGAACCCTGGCTTGATTCTCATGATGCCTCCTGTTGTCAGTCATGAGCCTGGCCGCCCCGATGGCGGCCTTCTCGTTTTCTGTGACCGCGCCGGGAACAGGGAGTTCGCTCTCCTCCAATCAGGGCCTTGCAATCATGGCATCATGCAGGGAATGAACACCAACAAGGAGAACACGATGTCCGACAGCCTGGATCGCCAATTTATCGAACTGCACGAACAAGGCCTGCTGTTGCTGGCGAACTGCTGGGACCCGGGGAGCGCCCGCATTGCCGCCCGGGCCGGCGCGCCGGCGCTGGCGACCAGCAGCGCCGCCCTCGCCTGGTCCCACGGCTACCCCGACGGCGGCAAGCTGCCGCCGCACCTGCTGGTGGAAACCGCCTCGCGCATCGCCGCCACCAATCCCCTGCCGCTGACGGTCGACATGGAAGACGGCTACAGCGACGACCCGGACGAGGCGGCGCGCGTGGCCGACGAACTGATGGTGGTGGGCGTGGTCGGGATCAACATCGAGGACGGCGCCGGCACGCCCGAATTGATGTGCGAGAAGCTCGCCGCCATCCGCCGCGCCGCCCAGAAGCGCGCCGTGAGCCTGTTCATCAACGCGCGCTGCGACGTCTACCTGCGCGGCCTGGCGCCCGAAGGCGGGCGGGTGGCGGCCGTGCTCGAACGCGCCGCGCGCTACCAGGAAGCCGGCGCCAGCGGCCTGTTCGTGCCCGGCCTGCGCGACCCGGGCGAGATCGCCGCCATCGTGGCCGGGACCTCGCTGCCGCTGAACGTGATGGCCGTCCCCGGCCTGCCCCCGCTCGCGCAGCTGCGCGAACTGGGCGTGCGCCGCCTGAGCGCCGGCTCGGCCATCGCCGAAGGCATGTTCGGCTATGTCAAGGGAGTCACCGAGCACTTCCTGGCCACGGGCACGCTCGACGCCCCGCCGGCGGGTCCCGCCCGCTATTCCGAGCTCAACGCGTGGATGGAAGGTCCCGAGGGCGCCGCCTGAACCGGGGCGGCGGCTTTGCTGAGCGGGCTCGCGCCGGGACGCCCATCTTTTCCGGATAATGGATCGTCATGACATAGTGGGCAGACTAGCTATGGAGCTCCTGTTTCTCGGCACTTCCTCGGGCACGCCGACCCGGCAGCGCAATATGTCGGCGGTGGCGCTGCGCATGCGCGGCGCGCGCCCATGGGTACTGGTCGATTGCGCCGAAGGCACCCAGCACCGCCTGCTGCGCGCACCGCTGTCGCTGGTGCACCTGCAGGCGGTGTTCATCACACATTTGCATGGCGACCATTGCTACGGCTTGCCGGGGCTGCTGGCCAGCGCCGGCATGCTCAACCGGACCGAGCCGCTGGTGCTGGTGGGGCCGGCGCCCCTGCGTCCCATGCTCGAATGCATCATGGAATCGACCCAGCTGCGGCTGCCCTATCCGGTCTCCTACCTGCTTCCGGAAGAGCTGCCCGATGCCGCCGTGCTGCCGGAGTTCAGGGTCAGCGCCGCGCCCCTGTCGCACCGCCTGCCCTCCTATGCCTACGGCTTCACCGAGGCGCGGGTGGAACGCAAGCTCGACCTTGAACGGCTGAAGGCGGACGGCGTTCCGGCTTCGCCGCTGTGGGGCGAACTCCAGCAGGGCCGCGACGTCGCGCTGGCGGACGGCCGCCGGCTCGCCGCCGAAGACTACCTGCTGCCGGGGCGACGGCCGCGCACTGTCGTCATCGCCGGCGACAACGACACGCCCGAGCTGCTGGCCGCGCAGGCGCATGGGGCCGATGTGCTCGTACACGAGGCGACCTACACCCAGGAGATCCTGGACAAGGTGGGGCCGGGACCGCAGCACAGCTCGGCGCTGAAGGTGGCGCGCTTCGCGGCCCAGGCGGCGGTCGGGAATCTCGTGCTCACCCACTTCAGTCCGCGCTACCAGGAAGGCGACGGCCCGCTGTCGGTGTCGGCCATCGAGGCCGAGGCGCGCACGGCCTATGACGGTCCCCTGTTCCTGGCGCGTGACCTGGATCAGTACGTGCTCGACCGCCAGGGCGGCCTGGAGCGCGGGATCAGTTGATGGCCCCCGTGGTGTCGACTTTCTTTACACTCTGCTGGCGCTTAGCATGCTGTATTTATAAGAATCAACTACTTATTTGTTTGGCATGCAAATTGCTAAATGGAATCCTCAATTACCTCAATAACAATTAGGGATTCCCATGAGCAACTTCAAGTTCGTCACCACCCTCTCCCTGCTGGCTAGCCTTGCCCTGCCGATGACGGCACAGGCCGGCGTCGTTCCTACTGGCATCCAAGCCGGCGTTAGCGCCGCCACCGTTACAGGCTGGGGCTGGAAGGAATGCCACCGTTCGGCGGTCAATGCGTCGAGTGCGATCGCCAACGTGCTGGATGCCTGCCAAGGCACGCACCTGATGATGGGTTTTGCAAGCGCCGCGGGCCAGTACGACATTCTCGGCGCGGGCAGCTATGCTGCGGTGACCAAGATCACCTACGCCGACCATACCTCCGACAACAACGGCGCCAAGCTGGATAACTGGTCGAATGGACTGAATTTCTACCGTACTGAGGGTTACGGGTCCTGGGGCTTCACCACCAACAAGATCACCGAACTGTACAGCGCCGACATCTTCCTGCGCAATGGCGTGCAGGTGGAGTTCGGCAAGGCCGAGGGCGAGCTGTCGAAGGGGCTGTCCTTCCACGTTTACAACGGCTCCCTCACCTCGGGCTGGTCGTACAACTTGACGGGCAACGATATTGTGTCGATGTACAGCGGCGACCGCGTCTTCCTGTCATACACCGAAAAGAGCGCCGATGTGCCTGAGCCGGGCATCCTGGTGCTGATCGGTATCGGCCTGGCCGGCGCCGGCATCGCTCGCCGTCGCAAGGCTTGAATTTCTTTCCGTTTTCCCTAGCCCGCTCGATGCGGGCTTTTTTTTCGTCCTGTGCGGCCGGGGACAGAAGGCCATCGCCGCCTTGGGTATGCTCGGCGGACCGTCACGATGACCGGAGGCAGGCGCATGGACAAGCAGCCATTCGATATCGGCGTGGCGCTCGGGCGCATCGAGCAGGCCGTGCAGCCCTGGCCGAAGGCCGCCCTCTTCCAGCTGGCCGAGGAAGGCTATACCTCGGTGTTCGAGCAGTTACTGGCTTGCATCATCTCGATCCGCACCTATGACGAGGTGACCTTGCCGGTCTCGCGCACGCTGTTCGCACGAGCGCGCACGCCGGCGGCCATCGCCGCATTCTCCTGGGAAGAGCTGGACGGCTTGATCAATCCCAGCACCTTCCATGAGCGCAAGGCCAAGCAGATCCTGGTGATCGCGCGCCAGGTGGAAGAGGCGTTCGGCGGCGTATTGCCCGGCGAACGCGAGGTGCTGCTGTCCTTTGCCGGTGTCGGCCCCAAGTGCGCCAACCTGGTGCTGGGTGTCGCCTGCGGCATCCCGGTGATCAGCGTCGACATCCATGTGCACCGGGTGACCGGGCGCTGGGGCTATGTGAAGGCGTCGACACCCGAGAAAACCCTGCTGGCGCTGGAAGCATTACTGCCCGAGCAATTCTGGATCGACATCAACCGCTTGCTGGTGCCTTTCGGGAAGCATATCTGCACCGGGAACCGGCCGCGCTGCTCGACCTGCCCAGTGCTGGACATGTGCCGGCAGGTCGGCGTGACGGAACATCGCTAAGTCCGCCTGCAACGCCCTGCTATATCGCGACCCGGTAATCGCGAATCACATCCGCATCCGGTTCGAGCCCGAGCCCCGGGCCCGGGGGGACGGCCAGCGCGCCCTGCACGGGGATGCCCGCGGCGCCGTACAACTGCGCTTCCAGGTCGAAGTAGCGCCACTCGACCAGTGCATGCCGGTTGCCGAGCGCGGCGCTGGAATGGACGCTGGCGAGCAGGCCCGGGCCATCATAAAACGTGTGCACCATGACGGTGGCATGGTGGGCGCTGGCCAGGGCGAATACCTTGCGCAACTCGGTGATGCCCCCCATTTTTGCCGGACTCGGCTGAACGAAATCGACGGCTTGAGCCTGCAGCAAATGTTGGAACTCCATCAGGGTCGATGCGTTCTCGCCGGCGGCGACCGGAATGCCGCCCTCTCTCCGCACCCGTGCCAGGCCATCGTAGTCTTCGGGCGGCCATACCGGTTCTTCCAGCCAGTGAAGCTTGTAGTGGCGAAGCCGATCCGCCATGTCCAGTGCTTCGCGCACATCCCATGGGCAATTCACGTCGAGCGCGATGTTCACTTCCTCTCCGGCTTCCTCGCGTGCGGCCCGCACGCAATCGACGCGGACTTCGTGCAGCTTGATGTGGCGGTAGCCCTCATCCAGCGCGCGCCGGACGTTCTGCCTGACCAGCTCGGGATCCGAGTAGCGGATCAGGCTCGCATAACAGGGCAAGCTGCCGGCCCCGGCGCCTCCGAGCAGCTGATGGACCGGTTGCCCCGCCGCCTTACCGGCAATATCCCACAACGCAATATCGACCGCCGACAGGCCGAACATGATGGGTCCGCTGCGCCCGAACAGATGGAACGCCACCTGCAGCCGATGCATCAGCTGGCCGATCAGCGCGGCATCCTGGCCGATGCACAGCGGTGCGACGAGGTGGTCGATGGCCGCCTTCACGGCCGGGACGGCGGTCAAGCCGAAGCTCTCTCCCCATCCGGTCAGGCCCTGCTCGGTCGTCACCTTGACGATCAGCGCATCGACCGCCTTCATCCCTCGCCCGCCCCATGGTCCGGCATCGGGACGCCCGCCTGCCGAAAACGGAATTCGCAATGGAATGGCGTCGATTGCGACGATGTTTCTGCCGGCATTGGTGTCCATGCTGTCCCTCCTGGCGACGAATTTCAGCATAGCCGGAACCGGCAGCCGATGACAGGGAAGAAGCGGCCCGGGATGGCTGATGCTATCGGCTTCATTAATAGAATTTGATTGTGCCGCGACCGATGCTGGCCTAGGCTAGACCTGCTTTTGACAAAACATCTACAACGCAGTCGCTAGCCGATGGAGACCGTTATGTCCGACAAGGAAAACACGCAAAGTGTCAGTGAAAGCGAGAACCCAGCCATTCCCTCCCCGACACCGAAAGCCGGCCGCCCGCGACGCAACAAGGACTGGTGGCCGAACCAGCTCGACCTGTCGGTGCTGCACACCCATTCCCACCTGTCCTGCCCGCTCGAGGAAGATTTCGACTATGCCGAGCAGTTCAAGCGCCTCGACGTCGAGGCGCTGAGGCAGGACCTCATCGCCCTCATGACCACCTCGCAGGACTGGTGGCCGGCCGACTATGGCCACTATGGCCCCCTGTTCATCCGCATGAGCTGGCACGCCGCCGGCACCTACCGCATCGCCGATGGCCGCGGCGGCGGCGGCGAAGGCCAGCAGCGTTTCGCCCCGCTCAACAGCTGGCCGGACAACGCCAACCTCGACAAGGCGCGCCGGCTGCTCTGGCCCCTCAAGAAGAAATATGGACAGGCGATTTCCTGGGCCGACCTGGTGGTCTTGGCCGGCAATGTAGCGATGGAATCGATGGGCTTCAAGACCATGGGCTTCGGCTTCGGCCGGCCGGATGTCTGGGAGCCGGAGGACATTTTCTGGGGCCCCGAAGACACCTGGCTGGGAGACGAGCGCTACAGCGGAGAAAGGGAACTCGCCAAACCGCTCGCCAACGTGCAGATGGGCCTGATCTACGTGAATCCCGAAGGCCCCGGCGGCAAGCCCGATCCCCTGGCCGCCGCCCGCGACATCCGCGAAACCTTTGCGCGCATGGCGATGAACGACGAGGAAACGGTGGCGCTCATCGTCGGCGGCCATACCTTCGGCAAGACCCACGGTGCGGCCCCGGCGGTCGGCAATGTCGGCGCCGAACCCGAGGGTGCGCCGATCGAGCAGCAGGGGCTCGGCTGGCACAACCGCTTCGGCACCGGCAAGGGCCCGCACACGGTCACCAGCGGCCTCGAAGGCGCCTGGACCAACAATCCGGTCAAGTGGGACAACGGCTTCCTGGAAAACCTGTTCAAGTACGAATGGGAACTGACGACCAGTCCTGCCGGTGCGAAGCAATGGACGCCGAAAAATCCCGAGGCGAAGGGAACGGTGCCGGACGCCCACGACCAGGCCAGGCGGCACGCGCCGATGATGCTGACGACCGACTTGTCGATGCGCGAGGATCCGGTCTACGCACCGATTGCCAGGCGCTTCTTCGAGAATCCGGACCAGCTCGCGGATGCCTTTGCCAAAGCCTGGTTCAAGCTGCTGCACCGGGACATGGGGCCGCTCTCGCGCTACCTGGGGCCCTGGGTGCCGGAACCGCAGCTGTGGCAGGACCCGGTGCCGCCGGTCGACCACGCGCTGGCCGACGAGCAGGATGTCGCCGCGCTCAAGCGCACGATCCTCGGCACCGGCCTGAGCATTGCGGATCTGGTGTCCACTGCATGGGGCGCCGCGGCCAGCTTCCGCGGCACCGACAAGCGCGGCGGCGCGAACGGCGCGCGGATCCGCCTGACTCCGCAGAAGGATTGGGAATCCAACGAGCCGGCGCGGCTGACGAAGGTGCTGGCGGCGCTCGAACAGGTGCAGCGCGACTTCAATGCGTCCCAGTCCGGCGGCAAGAAGGTGTCGATGGCCGACCTTATCGTCCTTGCCGGGTGCGCCGCGGTCGAGGAAGCGGCCAGGCAAGCCGGCGTGGAGATGACGGTCCCGTTCACGCCGGGGCGCACCGATGCCTCGCAGGAGCAGACCGATGTGAACATCTTCGACGTGCTCGAACCGCTGGGCGACGGGTTCCGCAACTATTTCCGGGCCGACGATCCCCTGTCGCCCGAAACCCGCCTGCTGGACCGGGCCAACCTGCTCAAGCTGACTGCGCCCCAGATGACGGTACTCGTGGGCGGCATGCGTGCCCTGGGTGCGAACCATGGAGGATCGAAGCATGGGGTGTTCACCGGGCGGCCAGGCGTCCTGACCAACGACTTCTTCGTCAACCTGCTCGACAGCGGCACGGCGTGGCGGCCGTCGGCGTCGGACAAGAACATCTATGAGGGCAGCGACCGGGCGACGGGAGCGCCGAAGTGGACGGCGACGGCCGCGGACCTCGTCTTCGGCGCGCATTCGCAACTGCGGGCGCTGGCCGAGGTCTACGCAAGCGACGATGCGAAGGAAAAATTCGTGCGCGACTTCGTGTCCGCCTGGAGCAAGGTCATGAACCTGGACCGCTTCGACCTGCTGGCCAAGCGCCGCCCGCGTCCCGCGCTTGCCGAGAGCGACCCGGCGATATGAGCATCATGTAGCCAAGGGATGGCCAGGCTTGCGCAAGGCCATCCCGCAGGCCCATCACGGGCATGCGCACGGAACGCCGGCAGGCATCCCCAAGGTCTCGGCAGTGACGATCGTCATCGATGCCGGCAATCCGAATGAAAACGGCAGCAGCGGCACCAGCGTGCGGTAGACCACCGGCTCGCAGTCGTCGGCGCCGGCGGTCTGGCACACGCGGACGCGCACCAGGCGGATGCAGCGATCGCTGTACGGATCCCCCAGGCAGTTTGCAAAGTTGGCGGCCGGGCTGGCAGGCAAGGAGCCCGAGGGAATCGGCTTCATGGTCATGCTCGTCCCGGTCCGCTGAATCCACATATAGTCGATCACGATGTGCCCGTCGGTCACCGGTTCCGCGAGGGTCAAGAATCCCGGCGAGTCGCGGAAAATGGCGCGTTCCCGTACCCGCTGCATCGCCGCCGCATTGCTGAAGTCGGTGTTGGTGGCCAGCGCGGCTGCGCGGCGGGTCACTTCCTGCAGAGTATTGATGACGTACATCGCGCGCGCCACTTCGACGATGCCGAAGAACAGCAGGAAGAAGACAAGGGCAATGAGCGAAAACTCCACGGCAGCAACGCCTTGCTGTTTTCCGCGGCCCGGCCGCAGCCTGACAGGTGGTTTAGTTGCCCGCATAGCGCATCGTGACGTCTGCCGTCAGGAGCAGTCCGTCTTCTCCAAAGAGTGGGTCGGTGATGAAGCCGAAAATCTCGTCGCGCACGCGTATCCGCACCACGACCCGCACCATACTTGGAATGCTCAGTCCGTCGCAGGGGACGCCATCGCACTGGGCGGCGGCCGCTGCGCCGACGAGTCCGGGCCTGATTTCATCGAGTTCAGCATTGGCGATGGCTCTTGCAAGGGCCGCGACGCCGGGTTCCGCGCCGCCCGTGGACGCCTGGATTTCCATCCGGCTGGCCTGGGTCAGGAAACGGGCGCCGTCGTGCGCCGCCTTTTCCGCCACGCTGTAGTACCAGAAGATGCGGGCCAGAAAAAATGGGACGGCAAGGAACAAGATCAGTACCGGCAGGACGATGGCCGTTTCGACGGCGACACTTCCCTGTTCCGTCCGCCGGAAACATCGCCTGAACGATCGCTTCATGGGTATAACCTCACTCGGGCGCGCAAAGTCTGTTCTTCCGCCAGTCCGGCGAACTCGGCGTATAAATGGGTATCGTCCGCCAGTACGGTCATGAAAAACCTGCCGATCCCCTTGACGGTCGCGCTGCTGCCGGACACCGGGCAGGAGAGCAAAGGCACATTCAACACGCGCCTGTCCCGCACGCCGGTGCGGCTGGGCGCCGTGGCATACGAGGGGCCGCCGTTCTGATAAGGCGTCGATGCCGGATAGCCGTTTTTCGCCTTGGGCTGTCCCGGGGTATATAAATCCTTCCAGCTCGACGTCGTGAAAGCGACGTAGCCGCCAGAGGGCATCGGATCCGCATATCTGACTGCCTTGGCGTAGGACCACAGCGGCCCGTAATCTTCTGCCGCGGTGCCGGCTGGCGACGGATAAGGCCCAGCCACCGTCCAGCGCTTGCTGTTGGCCAGATCCGCGTACACAACCGATGCCTGCTCTTTCGGGGCCGTGTCCATCCAGGAGACGCTGCCATCATTGAATTTATACGGCTTCACGTTTCTGTCAGGCGGGGCAGTATCGGGACTGCACGGCGCCGTATAGGAATCGAAGCGCGAATTGAATTGCTGGTAGTAGTCGCTGAGGGGAAATGGGGACGACACGGAAATCCGTCCTCCCGTAACCCGTGCAATCCCCATCATTCCGGTACAAACGGAAGGGGCGACCGTATCGAAATCGTCGGGCAAGCTAGGCGTGGCGCCGGGACCGGTGTAGGGATGAATCAGGAAGCTCTGCCCTGTGCCCGTGGCCTCCGGGTTCAGCTGCATCAGATCGTAGCTCACGCCGCGCCGGAATCCGAACTCCTCCAGCTCGCCGTTACGGTTGCGCTTTTCATCCTCGTGCATCGCACAGATGCCAAAAGGCACCACGGCGACGGCTGTCGGGCCGGCGACGGCGCGTGCGCCTGTCGACGCGATGACCGCGTCTCCGGCGACAACAGGCAGGAACAGCGTGTGCACTTGTCCGTAAGACGCATCGAGCTGACTGGTATCGATCTGGACGTAGAGGAGACCGTTGGGAACGCTTTTCGAGGCCGCTTCGCCGGCCGACAGCCAGGGCCCGTCCGGCGAGGCAGCGAACTTGATGGCGTCGTCCGTCCAGTCCATCGCCTCAGGAACATAGCCGTAGCCGGGACCGCCGTAGACGACGGGGATCGCGAACAAGGCGGCCGCCTTCTGCGCCGCCTTTGTCAGGCCCGACTTTGTGCCGTCGAGTTCGATTGCGGCGCTGATTGCGGCGGCATCGGCTGCACTCTGCAATTCCATCTTGCGGTTATAGACGCGGGAAAGGTCCAGGGCCAGGCTGCAGAAACCGCAGATGATGATGATGGCGCCGATCGCCATGACTGCCACGGCACCGCTTTCTCGAACCGGGCGCTTGAAAACCTGTCGATGATGAAAACGCATGCGAGGCGTGCCCTTGCTCGTGCCCATGCTGCTCCCTATGGAAACGTCCATGCTTGCCGGACCTATTGACCAGTCTAATGGTCGATGGATCTGGTCAATTGACGTTACACAATCGGCTGGGTTTTACGCGGCGGAGCACCAACGCCACAAGGAGGTGCAACCTGAGGCGAAGTCGTCGGGGAATCGTGTGGCGGGAATTTGGCGCCAGTGAAGAGGGTGCGGAACGCCGCGGTCATCGGTGCCCCGCTGATCACCGCAAGCCAATGAGCGCGCCGCTTGCCGAGCACAAAAAAGGTGCACAGAGCGCCTCAAGCACGGCGAGCGACGCCCTTAATTCAGCACAATGAATTGGTAGGCCTCCCCGGAGTCGAACCGGGCACCAACGGATTATGAGTCCGCTGCTCTAACCAGGCATGAGCTAGAGGCCCAGAAATCGGGACAGTGGAGAAGAACTCGCCACCGGCTCACCGGTGCGGAACCGGATGAGCAAAGTGGCGAGAGCATATTGCTTTTAGCGCAGGTCCGTCAAGGTTTAGCTGCTCTAATCAGCTGCTACCCTCCAGGAAACTCTTCAGCTTGTCAGAACGCGACGGGTGACGCAGCTTGCGCAGCGCCTTCGCCTCGATCTGGCGGATACGCTCGCGGGTCACGTCGAACTGCTTGCCCACCTCTTCCAGGGTGTGGTCGGTCGACATCTCGATACCGAAGCGCATGCGCAGCACCTTGGCTTCGCGCGGGGTCAGCGAGTCCAGCACATCCTTCACCACGCCGCGCATCGAGGCATGCAGGGCCGCATCCGACGGCGCCAGCGTGTTGTTGTCCTCGATGAAGTCGCCCAGATGCGAATCGTCGTCGTCGCCGATCGGCGTTTCCATCGAAATCGGCTCTTTCGCGATCTTCATGATCTTCCGGATTTTGTCTTCCGGCATTTCCATCTTGATCGCGAGGGTCGCCGGATCGGGCTCGGCGCCGGTCTCCTGCAGGATCTGGCGCGAAATCCGGTTCATCTTGTTGATCGTTTCGATCATGTGCACCGGAATACGGATCGTGCGCGCCTGGTCCGCGATCGAACGGGTGATGGCCTGGCGGATCCACCACGTCGCATAGGTCGAGAACTTGTAGCCGCGGCGGTATTCGAACTTGTCCACCGCCTTCATCAGGCCGATATTGCCTTCCTGGATCAGGTCGAGGAATTGCAGGCCGCGGTTGGTGTACTTCTTGGCGATCGAGATCACCAGGCGCAGGTTGGCCTCGGTCATCTCGCGCTTGGCCTTGCGCGCCTTCATTTCACCGGCCGCCATCTGGCGGTTGATGTTGCGCAGGTCCGGCAGCGGCAGCACGACGCGCGCTTGCAGGTCGATCAGGCGCTGCTGCAGTTCCTTGATGGTCGGGATGTTGCGGCCCAGGATCGCGCTGTAGGCGTGGCCGGCGTTGACTTCGCCATCCACCCATTCCAGGTTGGTTTCGTTGCCCGGGAAGACCTTGATGAAGTGAGCGCGCGGCATGCCGCAGCGGTTCACGGCCACGTCCAGGATCTGCTTCTCGATGTGGCGCACTTCGTCGACCTGGCCGCGCAGGGTGTCGCACAGCTTTTCGACGACCTTGGCGGTGAAGCGGATGCCCAGCAGTTCGTTGGAGATCGCTTCCTGCGCCTTGACGTAGGCCTTGGAGTTGTAGCCGTCCTTCTCGAAAGCCTTGCGCATCTTGTCGAATTGCTGGGCAATCTGGTCGAACTTCCCGAGGGCGGACACTTTCAGGGCTTCCAGCTGCTCGGCCGAGTAGCCGGCCGCGCCGGATGCGCCCGATGCTTCCTCTTCCTCTTCTTCCTCTTCCTCTTCGTCCTCTTCGTCTTCGTCCTCGTCATCGGTCGAGGTCGTGGCGACGGCGGTCGGCGAGGTTTGCTCGTCTTCGTCCGGGTCGACCATGCCGTCGACGATCTCGTCGATCTTGATCTCGTCCTTCTCGATCTTGCTGGCGGCGTCGATGATCTCGGCGATGGTGACCGGGCAGGCGGAGATGGCCTGGATCATGTCCTTCAGGCCGTCTTCAATGCGCTTGGCGATCTCAATCTCGCCTTCGCGGGTCAGCAGTTCGACCGAACCCATCTCGCGCATGTACATGCGCACCGGGTCGGTGGTACGACCGAAGTCGGAGTCGACGGTCGACAGCGCGGCTTCGGCGGCAGCCTCGGCTTCATCATCGCTCGTGACGGTGGCGACATTGTCGGACAACAGCAGGGTCTCGGCGTCAGGGGCGTGCTCGTAGACGGCAATGCCCATGTCGTTGAAGGTGCCGATGATGCCTTCGATCGCTTCCGGATCGACAATGTTGTCCGGCAGGTGGTCGTTGATCTCGGAGTACGTGAGGAAGCCGCGCTCCTTGCCCGACTTGATCAGGGCCTTGAGCTTGTTGCGGCGCAGCTCGAGCTCTTCCTCGCTGGCTTCGGTGTCGGACGAGAAGGCGTCCTTGAGCAGCGCTTTTTCCTTGGCCTTGCGGTCCTTGGCCTTGGCCTTGTCCGCGGCCTTCAGTTCGGCGCGCTCGACCGCGTTCAGTGCGGCGATCTCGTCGTTCTCGGGCGTGAATTCTTTGGGCTTGCGGCCACGGCGTCCCGGCACCTTGACGGACGGCAGGACGTAGCCGGACGTATCGATCGCGGCCAGGGCGGCCGCATCGGTCGTCTGACTGACAGGCGCCGGGTTCGCCGTACGAACCTCAGCCTTGTCTTGCGATTTTTCCACCTTGGCGGCGGATGCTCTCGTGGTTTTCGCAGCCACTTTGGTCTCGGGTTTCTTAGTTGGCACAGGCGCTTTCGATGTCACAACGACACTAACTTTACGATGGTTAAAGATAAAGTTTTGTTACCTTACATCACCCTGCAGGCAATCTTCCGTTGCCTCGCTAACTGAAACACCACGCCGCGATTGAACCAAAAATGGTTTCAACAGTTGCAATAGTTAGCGTTTTATTATAGCACGCACCCCTCTTTTTTCCAGTTGCGAACACTGGGGCTTGCCCAGGCTCATCGAGGGGACATGTCAGCGGCCGCTTCACGGGCCAGGACGTCCTGCTGAGCTGTAATCTCGCGATAGCGAGTACTTACCTGATCTGGGGTCAAGCCGGAAGAAAACAACTGGTTAAGTTCCTGTTTTAACGCATCCATCTTGATTTGGCGCACAGCGCTGAGCAGCCATATGCGGTCCGCATCGACTTCCGATTCCGGTTCCGCGCCGATCTCGGCGATCATCTGGTCGTACTCGGTGGTTTCCTCCGTCAACAGCTGCGACAGCGCCGCAAAAGTGCCGCCCTCGCCCAGCGCCTGGGCCGTGAGCACCAGGTGGCGCATGCGCTCGGCCGATTCTTCTCCGAAATGGTCGAAGGAAGCCAGGGCCGCCTCGTCCAGCAGCAGGGCCAGGTGCGGATGGGAAACCAGGATGCGCAATATCTGGCGCTCCAGCCCCACCGGCACCGGGCGGCCCTGGCGCGGCGGCGCACGGCGCGCGACCGACACTGGCTTGGACAACTCGAACAGGCTTTCGAGTTCCGCCGGCGTCGACTGGGTCATGCTGGCCAGGCCGCGCACGATTTGCAGGCGCAGCGCCGACGGGCTCATGGCCTGCAGCAGCGGCTTGGCCTCGAACTGGGCGTGGGCCCGGCCCTCGGGCGTGTCGAGGTCGTGCTCCTGAGTCACTTCGCGCAGCAGAAACTGCGACAGCGGCATGGCGTCGTGGATTTCCTGCTCGAAGGCTTCGGCGCCGCGCTCGCGCACGAAGCTGTCCGGGTCGTGCTCTTGCGGCAGGAACAGGAACTTGATGGTCTTGTCGTCGGACACTTGCGGCAGGCAGGCGTCCAGCGCGCGGCGGGCGGCGCGGCGGCCGGCCTTGTCGCCGTCGAAGCTGAAGATGACGTTGTCGGTCTGGCGCAGCAGCTTTTGCACGTGGGTGCTGGTGCAGGCGGTGCCGAGCGTGGCCACGGCCTGCGGGAAACCGAGCTGGGCCAGCGCCACCACGTCCATGTAGCCCTCGGTCACCAGCACGTAGCCGGCGTCGCGGATCGCCTGGCGCGCCTCGAACAGGCCGTAGAGCTCCAGGCCTTTCTGGAACAGCGGGGTTTCCGGCGAGTTCAGGTATTTCGGTTCGCCGCCGTCGAGCACGCGGCCGCCGAAGCCGATCACCTGGCCCTTGGTGTTCCGGATCGGGAACATCACGCGCTCGCGGAAACGGTCGTAGCGCTTGTGGCGGTTGCCCTCTTCGTCCACCTTGTCGATCACCAGGCCGGATTCGACCAGGGCCTGGGCGTCGTAGTCGGGGAAGACGGAGCGCAGATTGTCCCAGCCGCCGGGCGCGTAGCCCATGCCGAAGCGGGCGGCGATCTCGCCGGTCAGGCCGCGGCTCTTTAAATAGGCGATGGCGTGCGGCGCTTCGCGCAGCTGGGCGCGGTAGTAGCTGCAGGCCTGGTTGAGCGCGTCGGTCATGGCCAGCGACTGGGCTTGCTGGGCGGCGCGCTGGGCCGGCGGGATCTTGTCGTCGGCGTCCGGGACGACCATGCCCACATTCTGGGCCAGGTCCTTGACGGCGTCGACGAAGCCCAGGCCCGAGTATTCGATCAGGAAGCCGATCGCGGTGCCGTGGGCGCCGCAGCCGAAGCAGTGATAGAACTGCTTGGTGGGGCTGACGGTGAAGCTGGGGGATTTTTCGTTATGGAATGGGCACAGGCCCATGTAGTTGGCCCCGCCCTTCTTGAGCTGGACGTAGCGGCCGACCACGTCGACGATGTCGACACGGTTGAGCAAATCGGTAATGAAAGATTGCGGAATCACTTAGTTACTCAGTGTTTGTCTAGCCTCAGACTATACCGCAGCGCTCGCCGCAAGTTGACATGCAACAAGATGCAGGCCGGTGTGGGCCTGCTCGGAGCACGCTCGGGCGTGTTGCCAACGAGTTAGCGCATCCTCGTCGTTCCGGCGAAGGCCGGAACCTAAGTTAAGCGTTTCGATAGCTCATGCAACTTGGGTTCCGGCCTTCGCCGGAAGTCGTTACTGCCTGTGGCAGTGACGACGGTTTCGCTGCTAACTAAATACTATTACGCGCGCAGGCCTTTTAGGCGCCGGTCAATGCCTTCTTGACCAAACCCGACACCACGGTCATGTCCGCGCGGCCAGCCAGCTTCGGCTTGAGCACGCCCATCACCTTGCCCATGTCCTGCGGACCGACGGCGCCGGTGGCGGCCACGGCGGCGGCGACTTCGGCGGCGACTTCCTCGTCCGACAGGCCGGCCGGCATGTAGGCCGACAGGATAGCCAGCTCGCCCTTCTCGATCTCGGCCAGGTCGGCACGGCCGCCCGCTTCGAATTGCGAGATGGAATCCTTGCGCTGCTTGACCATCTTCTCGATCACGGCCACGACCTGGTCGTCGTTCAGCTCGATCTGCTCGTCGACTTCCTTGCGCTTGATCTCGGCGATGATCAGGCGAACGGTGGCCAGGCGGGCGCTTTCCTTGGCGCGCATGGCTGCTTTCATGTCGTCGGTCAGTTGTGCTTTCAGGCTCATGGATTCTCCGTATTCTGTTCGATGGGTATAAACGACAAAACCCGCCGCGGTGACAACCGGAGCGGGCTTGCTGACGTCAGCGACTCGCCGGGACAGGTCTCGCCGTCACCGGGTCCAGGCCACTGGACGGTCTTAGTACAGTTTCTTCGGCAGTTGCTGGCTGCGGATGCGCTTGTAGTGGCGCTTCACGGCAGCTGCCAGCTTGCGCTTGCGCTCAGCAGTCGGCTTTTCGTAGAACTCGCGAGCGCGCAGTTCCGTCAACAGACCGGTCTTTTCGATAGTGCGCTTGAAGCGACGCATAGCGACTTCGAACGGCTCGTTTTCTTTAAGGCGGATAGTGGTCATGTAAAAATCAAACCGTTGGATTTAGGGAAGAACGAAATTCTAGCAGCTTTTCCGTATCAGTAAAAGCTTTTATCAACTTGTGCCTGAATTACCACGTCATTGGGAAGCCAGCGCCAGGCCGGCCGCGACGCCCGAGGCCCAGGCCCACTGGAAGTTGTAGCCGCCCAGCCAGCCGGTCACGTCCATCGCCTCGCCGATGAAGTACAAGCCCGGCACCTTGCTCGCCATCATGGTCTGCTGCGACAGCTCGCGCGTGTCGACGCCGCCCAGGGTCACCTCGGCCTTCCTGTAGCCTTCCGAGCCGGTCGGCACGATGGCCCAGCGGTTGATGGCGTCGCCCAGCTTGCGCAGCCTGGCGTCCGGCATATCGGCCAGGCGCGCCCCCGGGTCGAAGCCGTTCCCGGCCAGCAGGCCGTCGGCCAGGCGCGCCGGCAGCCATTGGGCCAGCACATTGCCCAGCTGCTTCTTTTCCGTCTTCTTGGCGCCGATGAGGGTCTCGGCCACGTCCATATCGGGCAGCAGGTCGAGCACGATCGGCGTGCCGGGCTGCCAGTAGCTGGAGATCTGCAGGATCGCCGGGCCCGACAGGCCGCGATGGGTGAACAGCAGGTCTTCGCGGAACTGGCCGCGGAGGGCGCCCTTCCCTTTGCCGCTGCCAGTGCTGACGTCGACTTCGAGGGCGATGCCGGCCAGCGGGGCGAAGGGCTCCCAGCTAGGACCGTCGAAGGTCAGCGGCACCAGGCCGGGGCGGGTCTCGATCACGTTCAGGCCGAACTGGGTGGCGAGGCGATAGCCCAGGTCGGTGGCGCCGATCTTCGGAATCGACAGGCCGCCGGTGGCGACCACCACGCTAGCCACTTCCAGCTCGCCGCCGTCCGTGGCGACCGTGAAGCCGGTTTCGGTCTTTTGCACGCCGGCGATCTTGCAGGGCATGCGCAGGTGGACGGCGCCGGCTTCGCATTCGGCGCGCAGCATGGCGATGATGCGTTCGGACGAGTCGTCGCAGAACAGCTGGCCCTTGTGCTTCTCGTGATAAGCGATGCGGTGCTTCTTCACCAGGGCCAGGAAATCCTGCGCGGTGTAGCGCGACAGCGCGCTGCGGCAGAAGTGCGGGTTCTGGGACAGGAAGTTCGCCGGGCCGGCGTTGATGTTGGTGAAATTGCAGCGGCCGCCACCGGAGATGCGGATCTTCTCGGCCAGTTTGGCGGCGTGGTCGAGCAGCACCACGCGCTTGCCCTGCTGGCCGGCGACCGCCGCGCACATCATGCCGGCGGCGCCTGCGCCGATTACTGCTACGTCGTATTGTTTTGCCATGCTTGGGGTGGGGTGCGATTCGCCAAACCGGCCATTGTATACGGTTCAGGTGGGGGTGCGGAAGGTGGTGCGGTTATCGGTTCGCACGCAAACTCACGCCCCATCCTCCGCCCGCACATCCAGATCCCTCCCATTGAGCACGGCCCCCTCCTTCCCGATGGTAATGACGTGCATCCCCGTATCCGTCAGCCCCAGCCGCTTGAGCTGCTCCGGCTGCACCCGCAGGAAGTACTCGCCCGGAAAAATCCCCGTGATCACGTAATACCCATCCGCCGCGCTGACCGCGCTCGCCACCACCTTGCGCCGACTGTCGACCACTTCCAGCCGCAGGTCCCCGATCGCGCGCCGCGCGCCGCTGGCGTAGAGGTAGGTGGTGCCGTCCACCTCCCCGGTCACGCCCACGGGGAAGTCGATGCTGCTGACCTTGCCCGGACGCGGCACGATGCGCACGCCCGGCGTGCGCGGCTGCCATTGCGGGTCGTCCAGCGAGTTCGGGTCGACCGCGATGTCGGTGTGCTGGTGCGCCGGCAGGCGCGCCAGGGTGGCCAGCCCGGCCGCGTTGGTGCGCGCCAGGTAGCTGGCGCCGTTGACCGTGATGCCCGCACCGCCGATCGGCTCGTCGGCCTCGTCCATCACGCCGTCCAGGTTCTTGTCGAGGAAGACGCGCACCGAAGCCGCGCCCATGTTCGCCATCGGCTGCGCATCCATCGTCATGCGCATGGCGCGCGGCTCCCAGCCCATGGCCATGAAGAACTGCACGCCCAGGCCGTAATCGCGCCGGTTCGTGTAGAAGGCGTTCACGCCCAGCCCATAGGTGCCCAGGCTCTTGTTGAGCGCGCCGGCCAGGCGCGTCTCGCGCTCGTGGAACGCACGCGTCAGGCCCAGGTTCAGCATGTAGCCGTCGTTCAGGTAGTAGTCGGCGGTGAGCGCGGCGCTCCCCAGCCCCGCGTCCGGCGCGATCAGGTATTGCAGCTGCCCCGTGAGGCCGATGCCGGCCACCCGGCGGCTCACCTGGAACAGGCCGTCCGCCATGTCGTGGCCGCCCAGCGACTGCCAGCGCAGGGTGTTGCTGAGGGCGATGCCGTCGCGGTAGGCCGCGATCCGTCCCTGCAGGTCGATATTGCGGGTGCCCGAGGCCAGCCGGTCGTGGCGCACTTGCAGCGCCAGCGGGTAGAAACTGGATCCGCCGGGCGCGACCACGCCTTCGGCGCGCAGCTCGTCCCTGGTCTTCACCGGGTCGGCGCTGGGCGAAAAGAACTCGCTGCTGAAGCGGTCCAGGGTCGCCCGGCTGGCCGACAGGGATACCTGGCCCAGGCGCGTCTTGAGGCCGAGCTGGGCCAGCTTGCCGCCGTCGTCGCCATGGACCGCATCGACGGTGGCGATCATGCCCTTCCAGTAGCTGCGCAAGCCCAGGTTGGCGTAGCCGCGCTGCACGCCGTCCGGCAAGGCCAGGCGCTGCCAGCCGCCGGTGGCGTTGAGCCAGTCGCTGGCGCCCCACTCGAACTGCGCCAGCGCGCGCTGGTGGCCGAAGCGGTCGCGGTGCGCGGCCAGGTCGTAGTACAGCGCGCCGCGCGGCACGGCCGACTGCTCCAGCAGGAAGCTCTGGCGCTCCACGCGCAGCTGCCCCAGCGGGCCATGGAACACCAGGCGGAACTCGTTGGGACCGTAGGCAAGCGGCTGGTCCTCGAAGCTGTACTTGCCGTCGCCGCGCGACTGCTGGAAGCCGACCAGCGCATCGTTGTAGTACAGCTCGACGTCCCAGCCCGGCGGCAGCGCGCCCTGCAAGGTGTGGCGGTCGAAGCTGGTGGGCTGGTTGAGCGGACGGTTGCTGAGGACGGCGCCATTGCCGGTGGGGCTGCTGGCGGAGACATTCGCCACGCCCGGCACCGGCACGCTGCCGAACAAGGCGGTGCGCGCCCGCAAGGGGCCAAGCAGGCCGGCGTCGGGATCGTGGCGCCCCAGGGTCAGGCGCAGCCCGGCGTCGGGGTCGTGGCGGTTGCGGCTCGCGTACAGCGCGGCTTCCATGCCCGCCAGGTCGGTGGTCAGGTAGGCCGTGTAGGCGGCTTCGGTCTGGCGCCGTCCGCCCACGCTGGTGGTCGCCAGTCCGATGGTCTGGTCGATGAAGGGCGTGTCGACCAGGCGGTAAGGCGTGGACAGGCGTGGATAGCCGGGGTCGGCATAGCCGCCCGGCATGCCAGGCAGGCTGCCGCGCTCGCGCCGCGCCAGGCGCGCCTGGATCGGCAGCTGCTCGCGCGGCTTCACCTTGAGCGCCAGGCTGGACATGTCCAGGTCGAGGTCGACCGGCAGCCAGCGCGCCATCAGCTTGCTGGCCACGTAGATGTCGTCGGAGAGCAGCTTGAATTGCGCGCGGTCGAGCTCTTCGTGGCGGCCGGCGATGTCGGCCACGCGCCCCGGCACGTCGAGGCTGAAGGCCCGTTCCTCGTTCAGGATATAGCCGCTGGCGCGCCCCTCGCCCGGCGTCACGCGGATGGCCAGGGTCAGCAGGCGCGCCATTTCGCCCAGCGGCAGGTAGACGTCGCGCCCGATCTCGTAGCCGGTCACGGCGTCGGACAGCAGCTGGTTGCCGAGCCGGACTTCCAGCAGGACCAGATTGGCTTCCGGCGCGCGCAAGGGCGCGGCCGCGGCCGGCGGCGCATAGGCGGACAGCAGCGCAGGCAGCAGCGCCATGCCTGCGAGCAGACAAGCCGTCCGGACGACCCGCATGAACGTGCGTGGCTAGTGAAGCTTCGCCGGGCGGATCACGGCAGCGCCAGGCTGGCCTGGGCCAGCGGCTTGCCGCCCGCTTCCGGACGTTCGCGGAACACGGCCTCGAGGGTGCCGCCGGACAGGTTCAGGCCGGCCGGCAGCTGCAGCGGCAGCGCGGCCTGGCGCACGCGGTTGGGGGTGTAGACGGCGATGCCGCCCACCTGGCCCACCGTGGTGGTCTTGCCGCCGCGCGGCGTGAAGCTGACGCTCACGTCGCCGTAGACCGAGCCGCTGCCCTCGCGCTCGAGGCGCATGGTCAGCAGGGGCCGGCGGGTGGCGTCGTATTGCAGGGCGAGGCCGGCCAGCTTGATGCTGGCGTCCACTTTCCCGTGGCGCACGATCACCGGCACCGACGCGCCCACCAGGGCGTTCATGACCACGCCGATACCGCTGTTCTGGCCGCGCTGCTCGATGCTGCTCTCGCCTTCCGCATCCGGCAGCTTGTCGAACAGCAGGTGCGAACGGTATTCGCCCTCGGCCAGGTCGGCCGGCTTGCGCAGCATGACGCGCACGGTCTGGGCGGTGCCCGGCTGCAGGGTGATCTGGCGCGGCGAGTAGCGCAGCATGCTGTCGGCGAAATGCTCGCCCGGCGCCGGGGTGTCGGCCGGTTCGAACTGGCCGGCCTCGGTCATGCGGCGGT
The DNA here is from genome assembly GCF_018119395.1 of Massilia sp. ZL223. Taxonomy (GTDB): domain Bacteria; phylum Pseudomonadota; class Gammaproteobacteria; order Burkholderiales; family Burkholderiaceae_D; genus Telluria. The sequence goes on along the minus strand of NZ_JAGPWD010000014.1, from coordinate 72,803 downwards.
TGACTAGTGCGATGCGGTAGCTGGCCGGCTTGGTTCCATTGTTGATCAGCTCGATCTGGGCGGCGCGCTGGTTCTGCTCGAATACGATGCGGGTCGGGTGCAGCATCAGCTCGGCGTGTGCGGGAGCGCACAGGGTCAGCAAGGACAAGGCGCCGATCAGGCGCATGAAAAAGGCGGGAAACTGCAGGCGAAACATCATATGGTCCTACTTGACGGGTCTACTGGAAATTAACGATCACCGAAAACGAACCGCTGTACACCCCCGGCGCCTGGTTCGGCGCCACCGTGAGGGTGGCCCCGACCGCCAGCGGCGTGCCGCTGACCGGTACAGAGGGAAGCATTCCGCTTGGCGAGCTGGTAAAGCTGTTCACGGCCATGCTGTTGCTGCCGCTGTTAAGCCTGATTTGTCCATTGCCGGGCAGCGAAATGATCACGGCCTTGTTGCCGCCGCCGTTGCTGCTCTTGGAGACAGTGAAGTTCGCCTGGCTGGCGGACGGGGAATTGAGCAGGACGACGGCGCCGGTGCGGGAACGCAGGCCGGTGGGGCCGATCACCACGGTGCCGCCGCTGCCGGCCACGAAGCGCCCGAAGTCCAGGCTGCGGGTGTTCGAGATCATGACCTGCTGCGCGCTGGCGCCGGATGGCGCCAGGGACAGCATGAGCAGCAGCGCCGGAAGGAGCAAACGGCAGGAAAACATGCGGCGTGCAGACACGGCCGGGCTCCGACGCCGCTTGCCGCTTAGTTGTACTCGACGGTGGCGGTCACGCTGCCGGTGTAGGTGCCGGCCGCCTGGTTGGCGGCAACGGTCAGCACGCCGCCGACGTAGATCGACTGCGCGCCGGAGCTCAGGGTACCGCTCGTCACGTTACCCGAAGTGGCTGCGCTGGCGCTCAGGTCGCTGATCGAGGTGAAGGCCATGGTGTCCGAACCCGATGCCAGGGTGGCCGAGCCGCCCAGGGTGATCGAATAGTTCAGGCCGGTTTCACCGGTCACGTTGAACTGCGCCGCGGTGCTGGTGCCGCCTGCAGCCACCACGCCGCCGCTGACGGCGCGGCTGCTGTTCGGGCTGATGGTGACCGTGCCCGGGGTCGCGCCCGGTGCGAAACTGCCGAAGGACAGGTCGGTGACCTTGGAGATCTGGATCGGGGCGATCACGGTGCTGGTCGAGGAGGCGGTCGCGACGGCGGCGTGCACGCTGCCGGCGGCAACGGCGGCAGCCAGCGCCAGGGCGGCGAAAGCGAAACGGTTCGAGGTGATGCGGAGTTGCTTGGTCATTCTGGTCATCCTTCAGAAATTGGCGGACCGGCGTAAAGCCGAACGTTTTTCTAACGATGCCGTCCAGCAATATCTTCTCAATAACAGCAGATATTGCCGTTCAGTATCGTTTTGCTATGTTGCGCAAAAATAATAGCCGCTTTCTTGAGGAAAATCACTTTCCTTACAACAAACTTACTCAAATATCATTGCTCTTATGAAAATTAATTGTTAATTAATTACTTGAGCATACAACATTTGGCCATCAATTACCTAAACTTAGCAGAACATAACCGAAATTTATGGGAAAAATTAGGCTTCGGGACAGGGAAAATGCGTCCCGGGTTTTAGATCCCTGACTCTAAATTGCCTAGTCCGACACGTTGTTTAGAGCCAACGCTAAACACGAACGCAGCCAGGGTGGCCCGGCCGCGAACAGTGAAGAGCAAGCAAAACTGAAGGATGGAGGGCGAACCGGCCCGCCGCGATCAAGCCCGCAGCGCGCGCGCCACCTGTACGCACTGGGCCACCTGGGCCAGGATAGGACGCGGCACCGGCACTTCCCCCGCCAGCGCACGCGCGATCCAGGCGGCGGTCGCGGCCGCGTCGCGGGTGTCCGGCACCTCGGCCAGCTCGTCGGCGGGCGCATCGCGTTCGACCAGGACCGTGCGGCTGCCGGCGTGGAACCAGTCGATCTGCTGGGCCCGGTGCGGATTGGCCACCGTCTCGCCCTCGGTCCCGCGCATCAGGAAGGCGTCGCCGCGCTCCGCCGGCGCGGCGCCGGTGAAGTACTCCCCCAGCGTTTCCAGGTACTCGGGGTGGGTGTAGGAAACCAGGCGCAGCGCCGGCCCCTCGAAAGGCTGCAGGATCTTGACCAGGGTATGGGTCGAGTTGCGCACGCCGAGGATGCGGCGCAGCGACAGCATGTGCGCCAGCTTCGGCGCCAGGCGCTCGATCGGCAGGAAGGCCGGCCGGCCCGCCGCGAAGGCATCCTGCATGTCGGCCGTCGAACCGGCTTCCGCCAGGCCGAGCTCGGCCAGGATCTCGGCCGTCGTCACCCGCCCGGGGTCGAGGCGCACGCCGTGCACCAGCACCGGCACGCCTTCGCGCGCCAGCAGCAGGGCCAGCAGCGGCGTCAGGTTGGCCAGCTTGCGCGCGCCGTTATAGCTGGGAATCAGGACCGGGGCGAAGGGGCCCGCGGGCGCCGGCAGCGGCGCGAACGAGGCTTCGGCGGCGTCCATGAAGCCGGCCAGCTCCTCCACCGATTCGCCCTTGATGCGCATGGCCAGCAGGATCGCGCCCAGTTCCAGGTCCGAGACCCGGCCGTCCAGCATGGCGCCGTAGAGGCGGCCCGCATCCTCGCGCGACATGCTGCGCGCACCCTTCACGCCGCGGCCGATCTCCTTGATGAAGGGGGCGGCGGCAAAGCTCTCGATGTCCGTGTTCATGGCAAAAGGATACACGGGATTGCGGACCGGCTGCAGGCGCCCTCCCCTTTGGCCCGCCGGCGAATTTTGCGCGCGGGTGTGCAAGTGCAGCAATTTGCGTCTACACTGGTCAACTCCCTAAAGAAAACATTGATTAGCACCATGATCATCACGCCCGATATCGAAAACACCAACGTCAGCTCCTTCGCGCGGATGCCCACCCCGGTCGAGCTGCATGCCAAGCTGCCGCTGACCGACCGCGCCTTCACCACCGTGATGCAGGGCCGCGAGACGCTGCGCAATATCCTCGACCGCAAGGACCACCGCCTGTTCGTCGTGGTCGGCCCCTGCTCGATCCACGATCCGGAAGCCGGCCTGGACTATGCGCGCCGCCTGAAGACGCTGCAGGCCGAGGTCGCGGACACCATGGTGCTGGTGATGCGCGTGTATTTCGAGAAGCCGCGTACGACCACCGGCTGGAAGGGCTATATCAACGATCCGTTCATGGACGACTCCTTCCGCGTCGACGAGGGCATGGAGCGCGCGCGCCGCTTCCTGCTGGACGTGTGCGAGCTCGGCCTGCCGACCGCGACCGAGGCGCTGGACCCGATCTCGCCGCAATACCTGGGCGACCTGATCGCCTGGACCGCGATCGGCGCGCGCACCACCGAATCCCAGACCCACCGCGAGATGTCTTCCGGCCTGTCGACCCCGGTCGGCTTCAAGAACGGCACCGACGGCGACGTCAGCATCGCGGTCAACGCCGTGCTGTCCTCGGCCAATCCGCACGCCTTCCTGGGCATCAACGACCAGGGCACGGTATCGATCGTGCGCACCAGCGGCAACGCCTACGGCCATGTGGTGCTGCGCGGCGGCGGCGGCCGCCCGAACTACGATTCGGTGTCGGTGGCGATCGCCGAGCAGGCGCTGAAGAAAGCCGGGCTGCCGGCCAACCTGGTGGTGGACTGCTCGCACGCGAACAGCTACAAGAAGCCGGAACTGCAGCCGCTGGTGATGTCGGACGTGATCCAGCAGATCCGCCATGGCAACCAGTCGCTGGTGGGCGTGATGATCGAGTCGAACATCGTGTCGGGCAGCCAGCCGATTCCGGAAGACCTGTCGCAGCTGAAGTACGGCTGCTCGGTGACCGACGGCTGCATCGGCTGGGAAGAGACGGAAGCGATGCTGCGCAGCGCGCATGCCGAGCTGCTGCAGCGCCCGTAGGGTGGACGGGTCTCCCGTCCACGCGTTCCACTGCTAACTATCACCGCGTGGACGGCGGAGCCGACTACGCGTCCCGGTCCACCCTACGGTAAAATCCCGCCTTCTGCATCTTTCTCACCGGCTTTTTCCCATGATCGTACTCGGCGTCGAATCCTCCTGCGATGAAACCGGCCTGGCTCTGTATGACACCGAGCGCGGGCTGCTGTCCCATGCCCTGCATTCGCAGGTCGCCATGCACGAGGAGTATGGCGGCGTGGTGCCGGAACTGGCCTCGCGCGACCACATCCGCCGCGCCCTGCCGCTGCTGGAGGAAACGATCAGGCGCGCGGGCATTCCGATGTCCGCCATCGATGCCGTCGCCTATACCCAGGGTCCCGGCCTGGCCGGCGCGCTGCTGGTCGGCTCCTCGGTGGCCTGCTCGCTGGCGCTGGCGCTCGACAAGCCGGTGCTGGGCGTGCACCACCTCGAAGGCCATTTGCTGTCGCCGCTGCTGGCGACGGAGCGTCCGGAGTTTCCCTTCATCGCCCTGCTGGTCTCGGGCGGCCACACCCAGCTGATGCGCGTGGACGGCGTCGGCCGCTACACCCTGCTGGGCGAGACCCTGGACGACGCGGCCGGCGAAGCCTTCGACAAGTCGGCCAAGCTGCTCGGCCTGGGCTATCCCGGCGGCCCGGCGATCTCGCGCCTGGCGGAATTCGGCGATCCCGACGCCTACACCCTGCCGCGCCCGATGCTGCACTCGAAGGACTTCAACTTCAGCTTCTCGGGTTTGAAAACCGCCGTGCTCACGGTGGTGAAGAACCACGAGGAAAAGGTGGTGGCCAATATCTGCGAGCAGGACAAGGCGAATATCGCGCGCGGCTTCGTCGACGCGATCGTCGACGTCCTCACCGCCAAGTGCGTGAACGCGCTGCGCCACACGGGCCTGAAGCGCCTGGTGATCGCCGGCGGCGTGGGCGCCAACCGCCAGTTGCGCGCCTCGCTGGACGCGGCTGCTGTAAAACGCAAGTTCAAGGTCTATTATCCTGAACTGGAGTTCTGCACCGATAACGGCGCCATGATCGCCTTCGCGGGCGCCATGCGCCTGGAACGCAATCCGGACCTGGCGCAGCGCGATTACGCGTTCAACGTGCGTCCGCGCTGGCCCCTGGACGAGCTGGAAGCCGCATAAATTCTAGGGTTTCGCCTGAACTTGCAAGCTTGACATCGATCCTACGGTGTGACCGTCGACCGCCAAACGGTGGCAATATCCGACGGTCAAGTTTTACGGAGGTGAGTGATGCGCGTGGTGAGCTGGAATATTCATTGGGGTTGTGGCAAGGACGGAAGGATCCGCATTCATGCGATCATCGACGTGCTGCGCCGCCTCAATCCGGATGTAGTCTGCCTGCAGGAGGTGGCGGCGAACCACCCGGAGCTGGAAGGCAGCGCGACCGCGAACCAGTTCAAGCAGCTGGGCGGCGCCTTCGGCGGCTACCACCTGATGGAGCACGCTCCCAGCGAGATCTACAAGAACAACGTTCCCCGCCTGTTCGGCAACCTGATCCTCTCGAAATACCGCATCTCGCAGGTGCACCGCCACCTGCTGCCCTGGCCGGCCGATCCCGAAAGCCCGGCCGGCATGCCGCGCGGCCTGCTGGAAACCGTGATCGACGCGCCCGGCGGCAAGCTGCGCCTGATGACCACCCACCTTGAATACTATTCGGCGCGCCAGCGCATGGCGCAGGTCGCGCGCGTGCGCGAGCTGCATGCGGAAGCCTGCGCCCGCGCGCGCATCTTCCAGCCGGATCCGAACCTGGATGCGCCCTTCCAGCTGGGCTTCCGGCCCGGGTCGGCGATCCTGTGCGGCGACTTCAATTTCGCGCCCGCCTCGCCCGATTACGAGGCCATGCTGGCCGCGCCCGCACAGGGCGAACTGGCGCTGCGCGACGCCTGGCGCATCGTCCACGGCGACACGGCGCGCGCACCGACCGCCGGGCTGCACGGCTATCCGTGGCCGGAGCGGCCTGAGTGCTATGACTATTTCTTCGTGACCGAGGATCTGGCGGAGCGGGTGAAGGTGCTGGATGTGCTGTCGGAGACGGCGGCGTCGGATCATCAGCCGGTGGTGCTGGAGCTGGCTTGAGGCGCACCACCTCAATTACTCTTTAGCCGCAATCTCCCTCAACGCCCTCTCGAACACCTCCGGCGGCTGCCCACCCGAGATCAGGTGCTTCTGGTTGATGATAATCGCCGGCACCGACCGGATCCCCGCCCGCTGGAAGAACTGCTCGCGCTCACGCACCTCCTCCGCGAATTCGTTCGAGTTCAGGATGCGCGCCGCCACTTCGCGGTCCAGCCCCGCATGCCCCACCGCGCGCAGCAGCACCTCGTGGTTGCTGGGATCCTCGCAATGGGTGAAGTAAGCGCTGAACAGCGCTTCCTTGAGCTCGCGCTGGCGCCCTTCCTGCTCCGCCCAGGACAGCAGGCGGTGAGCGTCGAAGGTGTTGTAGATGCGGCCGCGCCGCTCCATGTCGAACACGAAGCCGACGTCAGCGCCGCGCTGGCGGATCGCCTCGCGGGTCTGGGCCTGCTGCTCGGCCGTGGCGCCGTACTTCTCGGTGATGTGCTCGACGATGTCCTGTCCGTCCGGGCCCATGTCGGGGTTCAGCTCGAAGGGCTGGAAATGCAGGTCCGCCTGGACCTCGGCGCCGACGCGGCCCAGCGCCGTGTCCAGCGACTTCAGACCGATCGCGCACCATGGGCACGAGACGTCCGATACAAAATCGATCCTGAGTTGCTTGGTCACAGCGCACCACCTTTCTTGTCCGTTGCGGCACGGGCGTGCCGTCAAACGGATATGGTAACGCCTGGCCGGATTTCGGGCGCGCGGGGCCTTATTTCTTCTTGGCGCCCGCCGCCTTGCTGCCGATCCTGGACTCCTTGCCGGCCAGCAGATTGGCGATGTTCGCGCTGTGGCGCCACAGCAGCAGCCCGCTCATGATGAACACGGCGAACAGGATCTCGTCGGCGCCGAACAGCAGGCCGTAGTAGAAGGGCGCGAACACCGAGGCGATCAGCGCCGCCAGCGAGGAATAGCGGAAGGCATAGGCCACGATCAGCCAGGTGGCCGCGGTCGCCAGGCCCAGCCACGGGTTAATGCCGAGCAGTACGCCGAGCGCGGTCGCAACGCCCTTGCCGCCCACGAATTTGAAGAACACCGGCCACAGGTGGCCGATGAAGACGGCCAGCGCCACCAGGGCGATGCTTCCCTCTTCCAGGCCGTACTGCGGGCCGAAGTGCACGGCCAGCCAGACGGCCAGCCAGCCCTTGAGGCAGTCCCCCACCAAGGTGGCGATGGCGGCCTTCTTGCTGCCGCTGCGCAGGACGTTGGTGGCGCCCGGGTTCTTGGAGCCGTAGGTGCGCGGGTCGGCCAGGCCGAAGGCGTGGCTCACGACCACGGCGAAGGAAATCGAGCCGATCAGGTAGGCGGCGATGGTGGCGATGATGGTGGCGATCGTTGGGTTCATCTTGTCTCTTTTTTAATAAGCCAGCAAAACCGGCCCGTGAATATACACCATGCTTCGGGGATAGTCACTCGGCCAGGGCGCATTGCACCGGCCGTGCTTTCAGCACGTCCACCAGCACGCGCGGATCGATGCCGACCAGGTAGCCGCGCCGTCCGCCATTGATGTATATCTTGTCCAGGGCCAGGATGCTCTCCTCGACGAAGACCGGCATCGCCTTGCGGATGCCGAAGGGCGAGGTGCCGCCCACCATGTAGCCCGAATGGCGCTGGGCCACGTCCGGCTTGCAGGGTTCGACCGACTTGCAGGGGATGGCGCGCGCCAGGTTCTTGGTCGAGACCTTGCAGTCGCCATGCATCAGGACGATCAGCGGCTTGGCCGCCTCGTCCTGCATCACCAGGGTCTTGACCACGTCGTGCTCCGGCACGCCCAGCGCGCGCGAGGACACGGCGGTGCCGCCATGTTCTTCGTACTCGTAGGGATGCTCGGAAAAAGCGACCTGGTGTTTGCGCAGGAATTGTGTGGCGGGTGTCTCTGACACGTGCTCTTTCTTGGCCATGCGTGGTACGCTAAAGACGAACATAAAGGGGTTTCTATTATGCAGGAAGAAATTCGCTTTGCCACCTTCAACACATTCAACCTGGCCCCGCCCGGCGCGCACCTATACGACAATCTCGCGCCGTTCACGCCAGAGGAATACGAGGCCAAGCTCGCCTGGACCGCGCACCAGGTCGACCTGCTCGATGCCGACGTGATCGGCTTCCAGGAAATCTTTTCCCAGTCCGTGCTGAAGGAAGTGCTGGCGCGCACCCGGCGCTACCGCGATGCCGCCCACGTCGGCTTCGATCCCGATCCCAGCGCTTCGCGCCTGACGCCCAGCGTGGCCCTGGTGTCGCGCCTGCCGCTGGCCGAACCGGGCCGGGCCCTGAGCATGTTTCCCGACAATGTCGCCATGCCGCCCGGCAGCCGCGACCCGGACCGCTTCACGCGCGCTCCTTTGCACGCGGCCATCGAGCTCGCGCCCGGCGTGGTCGTGGACGTGATCGTGGTGCACCTCAAGTCGCGCCGTCCCGACTACCGCTCCAGCGACAGCGGCGACGACCCGCACCTGTACGCCCTCGCCTGCCTGCGCTCGCTGATAAGGCGCGGCACCGAGGCCACCGCCCTGCGAGTGCTGCTCACCGACATGGCCCACGCCCGGCGCCGCCCGCGCATCGTGATGGGCGACTTCAACGACGTGGCCGATTCGGTCACCACCGAGATCGTGCTGGGCGAAGGTACGCCGCCGGCGGACCGCATGTACGACGCCTTCCGCGTGCAGCGCCAGCAGGACAACGGCCGCGACGTCGGCTTTTCTATCCTGCACGACCGGCGCCACTCCACCATCGACCACATCCTGGTTTCGCCCGAGTTCAACCACGCCCTGCCGGAAGCGATCGGCGAAGTGAGCAACGTGGTCTACCTGAACGACCACCTGAACCTGGGCCTGCCCGAAGCCTCGGACCACGGCCAGGTGCTGGCGCGCCTGCGCCTCTATCCGTCGCGCGGCGAGTTCAGGACGGCGGCGGATTGACGGTTCGCGTGCCCGCAAACCAGGCAGGCGGCACGCATTTCATCCCCGGCTAACGCATTTCATGCCGCCCAGACGTCGGCTCGTCGCATCCCGCTGGATGACGCAAACCGCAATCTTTATAGTTCAACCATGCGCACTGAGCTCGATCCCGATGCGGATCGAGCCTACGCGCCACCGAACACCGCGGGCCGGAACACTTGCGGACGGCCCGCCTCCCTTTATCCGCGACAGGCGCCGGCTTGCCAAGCCGGCGCAACGCGGTTTTCCCGCATGGCTCAGGACAGTTCTTGCGGCGCGTCCGTATCCAACCCAGGCTGCTCCGAAGCCTCCGTGGCGCCGCCTTCCGGCTCGGCAGGGGCGTTTTTAGCCTCCAGCTTGCGCTTGGCCTTTTCCTCGGCCTTGCGCTTCTTTTCGAGTTCCCGCTGACGCTTTTCGTAACTGAAATTGTTCCGAGTCATTTTCACCTCGCCTGTACAAAGAAGATTGGGTGCTGCCCGGCCATTATGGACTAGTCCCGCCGGCGCGGCTTGCACTAACCACGGGGGTGGTGCTGGGCATGCAGGTGCTTGAGGCGTTCGCGCGCGACGTGGGTGTAGATCTGGGTGGTCGAGATGTCGGCGTGCCCCAGCAGCAGCTGCACCACGCGCAGGTCGGCGCCGTGGTTGAGCAGGTGGGTGGCGAAGGCGTGGCGCAGGGTGTGCGGCGATAGCGGGGCCTGGATGCCCGCCTTCTGTGCGTGCTTCTTGATCAGGATCCAGAACATCTGGCGCGTCATCGGGCCGCCGCGGCCGGTCACGAACAGTGCGTCGTCGACCTGGCCATTGAGGATGATGCCGCGCGCGTCCTTCAGGTAGCGCTCCAGCCAGCCGCGCGCTTCCTGGCCAAAAGGCACCAGGCGGGTCTTGCTGCCCTTGCCGGTGATGCGCAGCACGCCGTCGTTCATGCTCACTTCCACCAGCTTGAGCGCCACCAGTTCCGATACCCGCAGGCCGCTGGCGTACATCAGTTCCAGCATGGTGCGTTCGCGCAGGCCCAGCGGCGTATTCACGTCCGGCGCGGCCAGCAAGGCTTCGACCTGGCTTTCGGTCAGCGTGTGCACGAAGCGGGTCGGCTGGCGCGCCGATGCCATCTTGAGGCAGGGGTCCTGCTGGATCTTTTGCTGGCGCAGGGCCAGCTGGTAGAAGCGCTTGAGCACCGACAGCCGGCGATTGGCCGAGCTCGGGCGCGATTCGGCATGGCGGTCGGCGAAATACGCGGCCAGGTCTTCCGGCTGGACCGCCAGCAGGCTGTCGCGCTGCGCACGCTTGGCTTCGAGCCAGCCGGCGAACAGGCGCAGGTCGCGCCGGTAGGCGTCGAGGGAGTTCTTCGCCAGTCCCTGCTCCAGCCAGAGCGTGTCGCAGAACTCGTCGATCAGGGCCAGATTGACTGCTGTTGCCATGGGGATGCGGTGGCGCCTTCGTGGCGCAGCAGCCAGCGCTTCACGGACAGGTGGAAACCGTTTTCGTCGTCCTGGTTGGAAAAGCCGCCCAGCCCGCCGGACGCGGTGACGCGGTGGCAGGGAATGATCAGGGGGAACCAGTTGGCGCCGCAAGCCTGGCCCACGGCGCGCGGCGCCGAGCCGATCAGCTTGGCCAGCTGGCCGTAGGTGCGCACGCTGCCGCGCGGGATGGCGCCGATCGCTTCCCAGACCTTGCGCTGGAACTCGGTGCCGGCCTCGAACAGCGGCAGCTCGAAACGGAAGTCGGGGTCGGCCAGGTAGCGCGCGATCTGCTGCGCGGCCTGCCCGGCGACGGCGTTGTCGGGGTCTTTTTCGGCGTAGTGCGGCGGCAGGTAGACCAGCTCGCGCACCCGCTCGTCCTGCGTGCGGATGCCCATCGCGCCAAAGGGCGTGGCCACGATGGCGTGGAACAATTCGCTTCCCTGTTCTGTCTTCATGATTGCTTCGTGTGGTGCGCGGAAAAGGCTACCGCGTAGTGCAATCTTAACTGGTGGAAAGGATGATGGATAGGGTATGCAGGCAGTATGACAGACGAAAAAAAACGCACCCTCAGGTGCGTTCAATTCGGGTCACGTTCCGGCTGTTTAGCGGTGCTAACAGCTTCTGTCAAACGTGGTGTCTCCTCGAATTACTCCGGTATGAATTACCGTGCTTTTGTATGTGCTCCCCAAATTCGTGTGTTCTGTGCTGCATTCGCACCATGTCAGTGCGAGAAGTCCCCATCATATCGCAAGTGTTTGCCTCAAGCGTATCTTTTTGACCACACTGTCAAAAAATTTATTTTAGTTATAAAGAATTCGCATAAGACAACCCGCGCCCGGGTAAACCCCCTTCAGCGCTTCACTTCGCGGCCGATGGCGCGCACGATGTCCTTGCCGATCCGGGTCTCCATCTGGTTGTAGACCGGCATCATGGCGCGCCGCCATTCCATCTGCTGCTGGGCGTTCAGCGTGTGGATGGTGGTGGTGCCGGCGCGGCGGATCGATTCCAGCGCGGCGTCGTTGGTGCGCTGGGCGATCGTCTTTTCATAGGCGGTGGCGTCGCGCATGGCGCGCTCGAGGGTGGTGCGTACGTCCGAGGGCAGGCCGTCCCAGAACTTCTTGTTGACGATCACCGCATAGCCCAGGTAGCCGTGGTTGGACACGGTCAGGTGCTTCTGGCTCTCGTGCATCTTCTGGGTGTACATATTGGAGGGCGTGTTCTCGGTGCCCTCCACCACCCCGTCGCGCAGCGCGGGCGCGGTTTCCGAGAAGGCCAGCACCTGGGGCCGGGCCCCGAGCGCGCGCATCTGGGCGTCCAGCACCTTGGAGGCCTGGATGCGCATGCGCAGGCCGCGGAAGTCGCCCGGCGCCAGCAGCGGCTTATTGGCCGACATGACCTTGAAGCCATTGTCCCAGTAGGCCAGGCCGACGATGCCCTTGGGCTCCAGCTTGCGCAGCAAGTCCTTGCCGACCGGTCCTTCGGTCACGGCGTACAGTGCCGCCTTCGAGGGGAAGATGTAAGGCAGGTCGAAGGCTTCGAATTCCTTGATGCCCAGGGGCGAGAACTTGGCCAGCGAGGGGGCCAGCATCTGCACCGCGCCCAGCTGCAGGGCTTCGAGCTCCTCGCGGTCTTTATAGAGCTGGCTGTTCGGGTAGACTTCGACCCGCACCCGGCCCTTGGTCATCTGCTCGGCGAGCTGCTTGAAGCGCTCGGCCGCCTGCCCCTTGGGCGTATCGGGCGCGACCACGTGGCTGAACTTGATGACGATCGGTCCCTGCGCACATGCACTGGAGCTGACAATGAAGCTCATCGCTGCGGCAAGCGCCCCGACCAGGGCTTTGATCTGCATGGCGGTTCGGTTCTTCCTGGTGAAACGTTAATATGACGAGTGGGCCAGTCTGGAGCCGTTCTCCCCGACCCGCCATCGTGGACTTCCACAATAGCCCGACAGTGTAACCAAGTACAAGGCAAGGCATGAAAAATCCGTTCGCGCAGCCCTCCCCGGAACAGCGCTCGCGCCCGCTGCGCTGGCTGGTGCCGGTGCTGCTGGTGCTGCTGTTCCTCGCGGTGCTGATCTGGCTGCCCTGGCAGGCGCGCCAGATGGAAAGCAACGAGCGCCAGGAGCAGCTGATCGCCGACACCCTGTGGGTGGAGCAGACCCTGCGCTTCGAGCTGGCGCGCAGCGAAGAAGCCCTGGCCGCCCTCGGCGCCGACCTGGTGGTGGCGCCCCCTCCCACGCCGGTGCTGCGGGCGCGTTTCGCGCAGATGTTCAAGAACGGTCCCGAACTGGTGCGCGTGGCCTGGCTGGACGAGGCCGGCAAGCTGATGGCGAGCCACGGCGCCGACATGCCGGCGGCCGGCCTGCCGGAAGCGACCCGGCAGGCCGCCGAGATGGCGCACGCCACCCGGCGCGGCCGCTACAGCGAACCCTATGGCGCCACGCCTTCGACGCACGGCCTGATCGACTTCTACCTGCCGCTGTACCGCCAGGGCCAGTACTCGGGCAGCCTGGTGGCCACCTACAGCCTGGAGGTGCTGCTGAACGAAACCGTGCCCTGGTGGTTCGCCCAGGACAATGCCCTGAGCCTGCTCGACCGCGACGACCATGTGGTGGCCCAGCGCGCCGCCGGCGGGCCGGGACGCGGCGTCTACACCCACCGGCGCGACCTCGACCTGCCGGGCGCGCTGGTGGCCCTGTCGACCGACAGCGTCAAGGGCGCGCCCAAGCTGCTGCCGAACCTGCTGGTGGGCTCGGTGATCGTGCTGGCCCTGGGCCTGGTGCTGAGCCTGGTCGCCCTGTGGCGCCACATCTCGCGCACCCTGGCGGCCGAAGCCGCGCTGCGCCAGCAGATGGCCTTCCGCACCGCGATGGAGAATTCCCTGCTCACCGGCCTGCGCGCGCGCGACCTGGAGGGGCGGGTCACCTACGTCAACCGCGCCTTCTGCCAGATCGTCGGCCTGCCCGAGGAAGCCCTGGTGGGCAAGAAGCCGCCCATGCCCTACTGGGCGCCGGAAGCCATGGGCGACTACGAGGAACGCTTCCGCGGCGTCCTGGCCGGGACCATCACGCCCCAGTTCGAGACCGTCTACCAGCGCTCGGACGGGGCGCGGGTGCCGGTACTGGTGTTCGAGGCGCCGCTGGTGGACGTCTACGGCAAGCAGACCGGCTGGATGAGCTCAGTCCTCGACATCACCGACCGCAAGCGCGTCGAAGAACTCAACCGCCAGCAGGAGGAAAAGCTGCAGGCCAGCGCGCGCCTGGCGACCATGGGCGAGATCTCGTCGATGCTGGCGCACGAGCTGAACCAGCCACTGGCGGCGATCTCCAGCTACACGGCGGGCGCGCTCAACATGCTGGAACGCGCCGACGGCGGCGAGGTCCAGCCCGGCCTGCTGAAGCGCGCGCTGGAGCAGGCGCGCCAGCAGGCCCAGCGCGCCGGCCAGATCATCCGCAGCGTGCACGAATTCGTGAAGAAGCGCGAGCCGCTGCGCGAGACGGTGAGCATCCGCAGCGTGGTCGACGGCGTGCGCGCCCTGATCGACCTGCAGGCGCGCCAGGCGGCCGTGGTGCTGCGCGTGGAGCTGCCGCCCGACCTGCCGCCGGTGCTGGCCGACCGCATCCTGCTCGAACAGGTGCTGCTGAACCTGACCCGCAACGCCATCGAAGCCATGCAGGACACGCCGCCCGAAGACCGGGTGCTGCGCATCCAGGGCGCCCACGGGCGCGGCCAGGTGTCGGTGTCGGTGATCGACCGCGGCCACGGCATCGCGCCCGAAGTGGCCGAGCGCCTGTTCTCGCCCTTCCACTCGACCAAGGCGGAAGGCATGGGCATGGGCTTGTCGATCTGCCGCACCGCGATCGAGTTCCACGGCGGCACCTTGACCCATGCGCCGAACCCGGCCGGCGGCACGATTTTCACGTTCTCGCTGCCCGCGCAAGCGGCGGCCCCGGCGCTGGGCTAAAATCCCGACCAACAACAAAACGGAGACGCACAGCATGCTGCACATCGTCGATGACGAAGAGGTCATTCGTGACGCCCTCGCCTGGCTGGCGCAATCGCGCGGCCTGGAAGCGCGCGGCTACGCGGGCGGCCATGAATTCCTCGACCAGATGCAGCAGCCCGGCGACGAAGGCGACTGCGTGCTGCTCGACGTGCGCATGCCGGACATGAACGGCATCGCCGTGTTCGACCAGCTGATCCAGCGCGGCCTGCTGCCGCGCCTGCCCGTGATCTTCCTGACCGGCCACGGCGACGTGCCGATGGCGGTCGACTCGCTCAAGCGCGGCGCCTTCGATTTCTTCGAAAAACCCTTCAACGACAACATGCTGATGGACCGCGTCGAGGAAGCCATGGCGGCCTCGCGCAAGGCCGCCGCCTCGGCCCAGGTGCAGGCGCGCCTGGCCACCCTGTCGGCGCGCGAGCGCGAAGTGCTGGACCTGATCCTGGCCGGCATGATGAACAAGGTGGTCGCCGACAAGCTCGGCATCAGCATGCGCACGGTCGAGGTGCACCGCGCCCACATCTTCGACAAGATGCAGGTCAAGACCGCGGTCGAGCTGGCCGGCTTGCTGAAATAAGCCAAGCATTCTTCCCGCACAACAAGCGTCTCTAAATTTCGGGGAAGCCTTGTAAAATAAATCTGAACGTGGCGCGCGGGCTGGACCGGGCTGCGCTTCTTTTTTGGGGACAGTCCATGAACGAAAAGACAGTGGCAGACAAGATGTTCCTGAGGACGGCGAAATCGATGCTCATCCTCAACGGCCAAGTCAATCCAGG
The DNA here is from genome assembly GCF_018119395.1 of Massilia sp. ZL223. GTDB lineage: Bacteria > Pseudomonadota > Gammaproteobacteria > Burkholderiales > Burkholderiaceae_D > Telluria. The sequence goes on along the minus strand of NZ_JAGPWD010000014.1, from coordinate 57,560 downwards.
GGTGGTGTCGCAGATGCCTGCCGAGCTGGTCAAGGAGGGCGACGGCCCCTTCGACGTGATCCTGATGTTCTGCATGAACCGCAAGGACCTCGAACACTTCCTGCCCCAGGCGAAAGAAAAGCTGGGCGACAAGGGCTCGCTGTGGATCGCCTACCTCAAGCAGACTGCCTCCAAGGCGACCGACATCAACCGCGATTCGATCAACGACTATGCCAAGGAAAACGGCATTACGAGCGTGGCGATGATCTCGATCGACGGCGACTGGTCGGCGCTGCGCGCCAAGCGCATCGAGGTCTGATGTTCAGGAGGTGTGGCGCGCCAGAGCCCACGTAACGTGTTCGCGCACCAGTTCGGACGGGTGTGCGGCGCGCGCCTCCAAGGCCGCCACGATGGCAGGATCGCCCTGCCGCTGCCCGGCCGCATTGCCCAGCCCCACCGCGAGGTTGCGCAGCCAGCGCTCATGGCCGATCCGGCGGATCGGGCTGCCTTCCATGCGGCGGTTGAATTCCTCTTCTTCCCACGCGAACAATTCCACCATGCTTGATTCGCCGAGGCCATTGCGCTCGTCGAAATCCGGCAGTTGGGCGCGCTGGGCGAACTTGTTCCACGGACAGGCCAGCTGGCAATCGTCGCAGCCGTAGATGCGGTTGCCGATCAGGGGGCGCAGCTCCTCGGGAATGCTGCCCTTGAGCTCGATGGTCAGGTAGGAAATGCAGCGCCGCGCATCCAGCTTGCCAGGGCCGAGGATGGCCTGGGTCGGGCACACGTCGATGCAGGCCTGGCACTGGCCGCAATGGGCGCCGGTGGGCGGGTCGACCGGCAGCGGCAGGTCGACCAGGATCTCGCCGATGAAGAAGGTCGAGCCGGCCTCGCGCGACAGCAGCAGGGTGTGCTTGCCGCGCCAGCCCAGTCCGGCTTTTTCCGCCAGCGGCAATTCCATCACCGGGGCGGAATCGGTGAACACGCGGTAGCCGAGCTCGCCCACGGCCGCCTTCACCATCTCGGCCAGCTGCTGCAGGCGGTTGCGCAGCACCTTGTGGTAGTCGCGGCCGCGTGCATATACAGAGACCACGGCGGCATCCGGATCCTGCTGGCGCAGGCGTTCCTGGGCGCGCCAGTCTTCGTCGCGCTGCTGCGGCAGATAATCCATGCGCGCGACGATGGCGCGCACCGTGCCCGGCACCAGTTCGGCCGGACGCGCACGCTTCATGCCATGGCTTGCCATATAATCCATCTCGCCATGGCAGCCCGCATCCAGCCAGGCCTGCAGGCCGGCTTCCAGGTGCGCCAGGTCGACGTCGGCGATGCGCACGTCGGCGAAGCCCAGCTCCGCGCCCCATTGCTTGATGGTGCGCGCGAGGTCGGCGAGGTTGGGAGTGGAATTCGGCATGGCGGGATCGACAACAACGCGGCTCAACACCGCACAAACAAGCTATTTTATTCGATGCAGTCCTTCAAAGCTTACCTGGCCGACGAATCGGCAACGGCCGCCCTGGGCGCGGCGCTGGCCCGTGCGCTGCGTCCCGGACTGGTGATCTACCTGCACGGCGACCTGGGAGCCGGCAAGACCGCCCTCACCCGCGCCCTGATCCAGGCTGCCGGCCACAAGGGCACGGTCAAGAGCCCGACCTATACGCTGTCGGAACCCTACCGGGTGAGCCTGGATGGCCAGCCTGTCAACATCATCCACTACGACCTGTACCGCATGTCGAGTCCCGAGGAATTCCTGGACGCGGGCTTCCGCGAGGACTTCGACGGACGCAACATCTGCATCGTCGAATGGCCGGAAAAAGGCGAGCCGGTGTTGCCGCCACCCGACGTCAAGGTATTGCTCAACGTCAGCGGTCTCGGCCGTGAGGTAGAATTGCAGGCGTTGTCCGACTTGGGTCTGCTATGCCTCGACCGTCTCGCCTTCGTACCCCCGCCTTGATTCCCGGATCGCCGCGCCGCCGTACCCTGCTCAAGGCCGGGGGTACGCTGCTGCTGTCCGTGATCTCTCCGCTGCCCGCCAGCGCCGCCCAGATCCTGGCGGTGCGCGTCTGGCCCGCGCCCGAATACACCCGGGTGACCCTGGAAAACGACACCAATCTCAAGACCGAACACTTCATGGTGCCCGATCCGCCGCGGCTGGTGGTCGACATCGAGGGCCTGGGCCTGAACAGCACCCTCAAGAGCCTGGTCGCCAAGATCGAGCCGAACGATCCCTACATCAAGCAGGTGCGCGTCGGCCAGAATCGTCCGAACGTGGTGCGCCTGGTGTTCGACCTGAAGGAAGAGGTCAAGCCGGAAGTGCTGACCCTGGCCCCGGTGGCCGGCTACCAGCACCGCCTGATCTTCGACCTGTATCCGCTCAAGCCGGTCGACCCGATCGCCGCCATGATCGAAAAGGGCGAATGGAGCACGGTGCCTGCGCCGAGCACGCCGGGCAACCAGGCCCTGGGCGAACCAGTGGCCGGCACGGCGCCCGTGCAGATCCCGACGCCGGCGCCGGTGACGCCGCCCGCCCAGCAGAATCCCGTGCCGGACGCGATCGCGCGCATGGAAGCCGAGCTGTCGGGCCTGAACGGCACGCAGCCGGCCCAGCCGGTGCAGCCGCCGCCCTCGCCCACGAAAACGGTGCCCAAGGGCCCGGCCCAGAAGGTCACGCGCATGGTCACCATCGCGCTCGATCCGGGCCACGGCGGCGAGGACCCGGGCGCGATCGGCGCGCGCGGCAGCCGCGAGAAGGACATCGTGCTGGCGGTGGCCAAGCGCCTCAAGGCCAGGCTGGAACAGCTGCCCAACACGCGCGTGATGCTGACCCGCGACGGCGATTATTTCGTCCCGCTCGGCACCCGCGTGCAAAAGGCGCGCAAGGTCGACGCCGACCTGTTCGTCTCGATCCACGCGGACGCCTTCGTGTCGCCGACGGCACGCGGCTCCTCGGTGTTCGTGCTGTCGGAAAAAGGCGCCAGCTCGAGCGCGGCGCGCTGGCTGGCGAACGACCAGAACAAGGCCGACCTGATCGGCGGCGCCAGCTACGCCACCGCCGACAAGCAGCTGGCCAGCGTGCTGTTCGACCTCTCGACCACGGCCCAGATCAACGACAGCCTCAAGCTCGGCAAGGCCGTGCTGGGCGAGATCGGCGGCATCAACCGCCTGCACAAGGCGGCCGTCGAGCAGGCCGGCTTCGCGGTGCTGAAGGCGCCGGACATCCCGTCGATCCTGGTCGAGACGGCCTTCATCTCGAACCCGGAAGAAGAAGCGAAGCTGAACGACGACGGTTACCAGGACAAGCTGGCCGACGCCATCACCAAGGGCATCCGCCGCTATTTCGCCGACAACCCACCCATGGCCAAGAGCCGCCAGACCTGACATGCACCAGACCACCTTCGGGCAGCTGCCCGCGATCCGCATCGCATCGGACGATGGTGCCGAGGCGATCGTCACCCTGTACGGCGCGCACCTGATTTCGTGGAAGGGCGCGGACGGCGCGGAACGCATGTTCTGCAGCGCCAAGTCGGCGCTGGACGGGACCAAGGCGATCCGCGGCGGCGTGCCGGTGATCTTCCCGCAATTCGCCGAGCGCGGCAGCGGCATGCGGCACGGCTTTGCGCGCGTCAGCACCTGGCGCCTGGAAGACAGCGGCCAGGGCTGGGCGGTATTTGGCCTGAACGAATCCGACCTGCCGGAGAAGCTCGCCACCGCCTGGCCGCACCGCTTCGCGCTGGCGCTGCGGGTGGCCGTGCAAGGCAATGAGCTGGCGATGACGCTCACGGTGCGCAATACGGGCGAGTCGCCCTTCCCGTTCGCGGCGGCGCTGCATACCTATCACCTGGTGCCGGAACTGCGCGAGGTGCGCATCGACGGCGTGGCGGCGCAGACGCTGGCGATCGAGGACAAGCTGGATCAGGTCTATCAAGCTATCCCTGGCGCGATCACGATGGCCACCGGCGCGCGGACTCTGACGCTGGAGCAGGAAGGCTTTACGGACGCGGTGGTGTGGAATCCGGGCGCGGCGGACGCCGCCGCGCTGGCCGATATGGAAGATGAAGAATATCGCCGTTTCGTGTGCATCGAACCGGCACTGCTAGATCCGCATACCCTCAGCGCGGGGGAAAGCTGGGAAGGCCACTACCGCATCTTCTAATCCCGTAGCAGTAGCACCGTCGTACGCGCCACTGGCGCCTACGACTTCCGGCGAAGTGAACTGACCCCAAGTTCGTTGCGTACCACCTTATTCATACGAAGTGGCAACATACGCAAACTTGGATCCCGGCCTTCGCCGGGATGACGGTTTTACGGTTGCGGGCATTGATTAGCTGTGACAACGCCTCAAAAACAAAAGCCCGGCATCGCCGGGCTTTTCTTTACATCGATTCCTTGATCATCCGTCCATTACTCGCCTGTACCGGCCGCGAATTCAGCGGATACAGCCGCGAGAACAAGGCCATCTGCTGCGGCGAAGCCGTCATCGGCTGCTTCATCACCAGCCATAGCACGTCCTCGGTGCACGGCGGCGTGGTCAGCGAACCCATGTAGGTGAAGTATTCACGCTTCGCCGGCAGGATCTCGTTCACGTCCAGCACGATCGACGGCGACACCGTGGTCTGCTTTTCCAGCGGCAGGTTGTTCCACACGGTCTGGATCATCGGATTGGCCGTGCCGCGTTCGAGCAGCACGGCCAGCACAGCCAGCTTGCCGTCGTAGCTCTTGTGCACCAGGTGCACCACCATCTCCGTGCCCTTGCCGTTGATGCGCTCTTCCGACGGGCGGTGGAAGTGGAAGCCCTGCAGTTCATAGGTCGTGTTGCCGACCGTGAGGAAGTTGCCGCCGCCGACGTTGACCTGGATGGTGTGGCCGTTGTCGATCTCGTTGAACGAGCTCGGGTGGTAGTCGAAGGCGATCTGTTCCAGGTCGACCTTCATGCCGTCGCGCAGGTCGATCGGCGACTGGCGGTTGCCGGTCGAGCATTTGGCCCAGTTTGAATTGATATTGGCCCAGTTGGCCGGGCCGAATTCGCCGTCGTAGCTCCAGTGGGTGCCGTTCTTGGGCGCGTGCTCCTTGGCCGCGGCCGCGGCGGCGGCCAGGGCTTCCTGCTTGCGCCTGGCGTCCGCCGCCTTGCGGGCGCGGGCCGCGGCCTGGGCGCGCGCTTCCTGCTTGGCGCGCAGCTCGGCCAGCTTCTCGGCGATGCGGACCGACAGGTCGACCTCGGCCTCTTCCTCGGACTTCTGGGCGGCCGCAGGGGCCGGCAGGGCAGAAACTGCGGAGGCCTTCAGGTTGGGCTTGATCGAAGCCTTGACGAGCTCCGGCTTGGCCGCCTTGTCGGTCTTGGGAGCGGGATCGTTCGCGCTTGCCGTCGCCGTGACCAGGCTGAGGGCGAACAGTGCGATGAGGTTGCGCATGAGGTTCCAGATGAGTGGGCTTACCCCATGCTTATCGGCTCGAAGGCGCCAAAACTTGAGTGCGCTGAAGCAACAAGGCCGCAGAATCTGCGGCCTTGGTCAGGATGGCAATTAGCGGCTGAGCATGCGCCGGCTGAACTTGACCAGCCCGCCGATCGCGAGCGGCACGATGGCGGCGCTCACGCCCACCAGCACGATCTCGGTCAGGTGGTCGCGGATGATCGGGATGTTGCCAAAGAAATAGCCGCCGGTGACCAGGCTGGCCACCCACAGCAGCGCGCCGGAGATGTTGTACACCTGGAAGCGCGCGCTCGTCATGTCGGACACGCCCGCCACGAAGGGCGCGAAGGTGCGCACCACCGGCACGAAGCGGGCCAGGACGATGGTCTTGCCGCCGTGCTTTTCGAAGAACTCGTGGGTGCGGGTCAGCGCATCCTTGTTGATCCAGCGGTAATTGTGGGTAAACATGCGGTGGCCGACGGCCTCGCCGATGTAGTAATTCAGGGTATTGCCCGTCACGGCCGCCAGCACCAGCAGGCCCATCAGGAGCGGATAGTTCATCTGGCCGGTGGCGCAGAAGGCGCCGGCGATGAACAGCAGGGTATCCCCGGGGAAGAAGAACAGGACCACCAGGCCCGTCTCGCAGAACACGATGGCGAACAGCACCATGTAGACGTAAGTGCCGTACTGGGCCAGCAAGGTGCCCAGCGTCTTATCGACATGCAGGACCATGTCGAAGAGTTGCATCAGATCCATAATTTTCCTAGAGGGTAGCTTTACATCATACCATTAGTCGCCCTCTGAAAAGGAGGCCCGGCGCCCTGTTTCCGGGACTACTCAAACAACAGACTTGATGCTTTGACAGCATTCCGGATTACAATCCCGCGATACCCGACAACAAGGCGGCGCGGCCGCAACGAGGAGACCACGCATCATGAGCTTGACCACCCTTCGCACTACGCTGTCCACTTCCCTTGGCCTGGCCCTGCTGGCCTCGTCCAGCGCCTTCGCAGCGGCACCCAAGGCGGCCAAGGAGCTGCCGCCCAAGCCCTCGGTGGCGGACGTGGTCAAGGCGTCCAAGCCATCCGAATGGCGCCCGCTCGATCCCGAGAACACGATGTACATCGAGCTGCCGGCCGGCCGCGTGATCATCGAACTGGCCCCGGCCTTCGCGCCGAATACGGCGGCCAACATCCGCGCCCTGGTGCGCGAGCGCTACTTCGACGGCCTGTGGATCATGCGCGCCCAGGACGGCTTCGTGGTGCAGTGGGGCGACCCGGACGAGGAAAATCCGAAGCCTTTCAAGGCGGCCAAGACGGTGAAGGCCGAGTTCACGGTGCCGATCAAGGGCACCAGCGGCTTTACCCGCCTCAAGGAGCCGGACGTGTATGCGCCGCAGGTCGGCCACGCGAACGGCTTCCCGGTGGCGCGCGACCCGGCCACGGGCGAGACCTGGCTGCCGCACTGCTACGGCATGGTGGGCGTGGCGCGCGACAACGGCGCCGATACCGGCAACGGCTCGCAGCTGTACACCGTCATCGGCCATGCGCCGCGCCACCTGGACCGCAACATCACCGTGGTCGGACGCGTCGTGCACGGCATGCCGCTCCTGACCGTCATGCCGCGCGGGACGGCGGCGGCGGGCTTCTATGAAAAGGCCGAGCAGCGTACGCCGATCGCCAGCGTGCGCATGGCGGCGGATGTGCCGGAGGCGGAGCGCAGCAAGTTCGAGGTGATGCGGACGGATAGCGCGGCCTTCCAGGCTGTCGTGGAGGCGCAGCGCAATCGGGGTGGTCCGTGGACCAAGGTGCCGGCGGGGCGGATTGATTTGTGCAATGCGCCGATTCCGGTGAGGGAGCAGAAGTAAGCGGTCTGCACGAAAACTTGGGTTCCCGCCTTCGCGGGAATGACGTGCTGAAGTAGCGTTCCATAACAGCTGTTGTGGCCTGCCCCCTCAAAACGTCATTCCCGCGAAGGCGGGAACCCAAGTTTGCAAGCAGACCACAATCGCTTCCGAATTCCCGCCGAGCCTGATCCGCCTCAACCCCGCCGCGATATAATCCCGGCATGAACGCGCCCGTCCTCACCTACCGTCCCATCCAGCAACTCCCCGACCAGCTCATCTCCCAGATCGCCGCCGGCGAAGTGGTCGAGCGGCCATCGGCCGTGGTCAAGGAACTGCTGGAAAACGCGCTCGATGCGGGCTCGACCCAGATCACCGTGCGCCTGGAGGAAGGCGGCGTCAAGCGCATCGCGATCACCGACAACGGCCGCGGCATCCCGCCCGAGGAATTGCCGCTCGCCCTGTCGCGCCACGCCACCTCGAAGATCGCCTCGCTGACCGATCTCGAGAACGTGTCCACCCTGGGCTTCCGCGGCGAGGCCCTGGCCTCGATCGCGGCGGTGTCCGCCGTGCGCATCACCTCGCGCACCGCCGGCTCGCCCCACGCCTACGAAATCGTCGGTTCGCACCACGGCACCGTGGCACCCTCGTCCGGCGCCTTCGGCACCACCATCGACGTCCAGGACCTGTACTTCAATACGCCCGCGCGGCGCAAGTTCCTCAAGTCGGAACAGACCGAATACGCCCACTGCGCCGAAGTCGTACGCCGCATCGCGCTGGCGCGGCCGGACGTGTCCTTCAGCCTGACGCACAACGGCCGCACCATCGACCACTGGAACGTGAGCGAACCGGCCAAACGCAGCGCCCAGATCCTCGGCGGCGATTTCGCCGAAGCGCGCCTGGCGCTGGACGAATCGGCCGGCCCGCTGCGCCTGCACGGCTACGTCGGCCTGCCGACGGCCTCCAAGGCGCGCGCCGACGGCCAGTTCTTCTATGTGAACGGGCGCTTCGTGCGCGACAAGCTGCTGGTGCACGCGGTACGCGCGGCCTACCAGGACGTGCTGCACGGCGACCGCTTCCCGTCCTATGTGCTGGCGCTCGAACTCGACCCGGCGCTGGTGGACGTCAACGTCCACCCGTCCAAGATCGAAGTGCGCTTCCGCGACAGCCGCGCCGTGCACCAGTTCGTGTTCCACGCGGTGCAGCGCACCCTGGCCCAGACCTCGGCCACCGCGCACGGCAGCGCGCCGGCGCCGATCAGCGCGGCCGAGATCAGGCCGACCGGCACGCCGGTCTGGCAGCCGCGCCCGCACGAGCAGACCTCGTTCGGCGCCCAGCTGTCCCCGACCTTCTCGCCCTCTCCCTTCCCGGCCGGCAGCCGCTGGGACGAGCCGCGCGCGGGCGTAGCGCAAAGCACCGCCGCCTACGGCGCGCTGTTCGCCGCGAACGAATCCTCGCGTCCGGAGGCCCCGGCGCCTTCGCCCGCGAATGTGCCGCTGTCGGCCTCGGACCGCCCGCTGTCGAACGAGGACTTCCCGCTCGGCTTCGCACTGGCCCAGCTGCACGGCATCTACATCCTGGCCCAGAACACCAAGGGCCTGGTGCTGGTCGACATGCACGCGGCGCACGAGCGCATCCTCTACGAGCAGCTCAAGCATGCGCTGGACGCGCGTCTGGACGGCCAGGAAGAAATGCAGGTGCAGTCGCTCCTGATCCCCGTGACCTTCTACGCCGATGCGGTGGAAGTGGCGACCGCCCAGGACCACCAGGACACGCTCAAGGCGCTCGGCTTCGACATCGCCGCGCTCTCGCCCACCACCCTGGCGGTACGCTCGGTGCCCTCGCTGCTGAAGAACGCCGACGCCCAGACCCTGGCGCGCGACGTGCTGCGCGACGTGCGCGAATTCGGCGGCTCGCGCGTGCTGGTCGAGCGCCGCAACGAACTGCTGGGCACCCTCGCCTGCCACACGGCGGTGCGCGCCAACCGCATCCTGTCCACGCCCGAGATGAACGCGCTGCTGCGCCAGATGGAAAGCACCGAGCGCGCCGACCAGTGCAACCACGGCCGCCCGACCTGGGTCCAGCTCGAGATCGCCGCTCTCGACAAGCTTTTCCTGCGCGGTCAATGATGGCGACGATGAAGAAACCGATGGCGGTGGCCATCATGGGCCCGACCGCGTCCGGCAAAACGGCGGCGGCGCTGGCGATCGCGCGCGAACACCCGGTGGAGATCATCTCGGTCGACTCGGCCCTGATCTACCGCGAGATGGACATCGGCACCGCCAAGCCGACGCCGGTAGAACTGGCCAGCGCGCCGCACCACCTGATCGACATCCTCGATCCGCTCGAGTCGTATTCGGTGGCGCAGTTCAGCGCCGACACCATCCGCCTGGTGGCCGAGATCCAGGCGCGCGGCAGGTTGCCGCTGCTGGTGGGCGGCACCATGATGTACTTCAAGGGCCTGACCGACGGCCTGGACGACCTGCCGACCGCCGACCCGCAGGTGCGCGCCGCCATCGAGGAAGAAGCCGCGCGCATCGGCTGGCCCGGGATGCACGCCAGGCTGCGCACCCTGGACCCGGCCACGGCCGACCGCCTGGCGCCGAACGACGCCCAGCGCATCAACCGCGCGCTGGAAATCATCGAGCTGAGCGGCAAGCCGATGTCGGAACTGCTGGCGCGCCGCGCCAAGCCCGAGCTGCCTTTCGAGCTGCTGTCCTTCGCCCTGGAACCCTCGGACCGCAGCGTCCTGCACCAGCGCATCGCGCTGCGCTTCGACCAGATGCTGGGCGCGAGCGACGATGCCGGCCTGGTGGAAGAAGTGAAGCGCCTGCGCGCCCGCGGCGACCTGAACCCATCCCTGCCCTCGATGCGCTGCGTCGGCTACCGCCAGGCCTGGGAATACCTCGACGGCCGCATCGACCGTGCTGGCTTGCGCGAAGCGGGCATCGTCGCCACGCGCCAGCTGGCCAAGCGCCAGCTCACCTGGCTGCGCGCGATGCCGCAGCGGATCGTGCTCGACTGCCTGGGGCCGGACCCGGCGCCGGCGATGCTGGCCCACCTGGCGAATTTGCAAAAATAGCAAGTCCATGGCGTTTGCCGGCGTGGAATCCACGCCACAGGTTTTTTCCAAATGTAAATTTCCTGTGGTAATGTGTATCAGTCCGTTAGCATTCCCGCTGATCAGCAATACGGTGGCGCGCCACCGCCCTCCCGCATGACGACTTCATTTTTCCGCTATGGCTTCATCGCCGCAATCTCCGCCCTGCTCGCAGCCTGTTCCAGCACCCCGACCGTTGCACCGTCGAAAACCATTCCAGGCGCCGTCCCGTCCAAGTATTACCTGAACGACGGCCCCATGAAAGGCATCACCCAGGAGATGGTCGACGCCCTCCCCGAACCGGTGCCGAAACGCGAACCCATCAATAAGTGGGCCAAGCGGCCCTACGAGGTGCTTGGCAAGAAGTTCACGCCGATGACCGAGCTGGCGCCCTTCAAGCAGCGCGGCAAGGGTTCCTGGTACGGGACGCGCTACCACGGCAAGAAGGGATCGATCGGCGAGCCCTACGACATGCTGCAGCTGACCGCCGCGCATCCGACCCTGCCGCTGCCCTCCTACGCCCGCGTTACCAACCTGGAGAACGGCAAGAGCGTGGTGGTGCGCCTGAACGACCGCGGTCCCTTCCTGCACGACCGCATCATCGACTTGTCCTATGCGGCGGCGATGCGGCTCGGCTACGCCGGCAAGGGCAGCGCGGACCTGGAAGTCGAGCTCCTGCTTCCCTGAATTTCGGGTATGCTGGGTCCCTCGTGCCTGATGCGACGCTTTTTTGCACGACGGCACAAGATCCAAGCTTGACAGGGTAAGAGGCAGCCGCGATAATGCCTGCCGTTGCGGTGATATAGCTCAGCTGGTTAGAGCACAGCACTCATAATGCTGGGGTCGGTGGTTCAAGTCCACCTATCACCACCACAGAATTCCAAGCGAATGGCTTGACTCCTCGAGTCGAGCCATTTTTGCTTTCATGATTTTGGTGATATAGCTCAGCTGGTTAGAGCACAGCACTCATAATGCTGGGGTCGGTGGTTCAAGTCCACCTATCACCACCAGTTCGACAGGAAGCCGTTGATCCCGCGATCAACGGCTTTTTTGTTTCTGCAGGCCCGTCACCACATCATGACCGAGGTCTGGTCGCGGCGTTCGCTGTGATACATCCGCACCCGCAGCACGTATTCGCGACCCTTGAACAGCTTGATGCGAAAGTACGCGTTCAGGTCCTCGCCGCTGTCGTCGTCGCCGATCCGGTAACGCAGCTGGTGATTGTCGCTTTCGAACAGGACCATCACCGAGTCCGAGGCGCCGAAGGTCCCGAACTGGTAGAAGCGCGTCTCTTGCGGCGCGACGCGGAAATCGCGCTGCTGCCCCGGCGCCAGCTCGACCAGCACCGACTGTGCCGGACGCAGCAGGGGCGCGGCAGCATCGTCGGTCGGCGGATACAAGGTCTTCACCCAGCTGCGGTCCCGCTCCGACAGTCCTCCCGCGGGCTGCAGGCCGTGGATGAAGTAGTGCTCCGGCTTCCTGATCAGGCCCGCCTTGAACGGGTAGTGCATGACGGAATCGGGGTCCCAGGTTGTCCCTTCGACTTCGCCCGGCTCGAGCTTGCGGATGATGTTCCAGTAAGTCTTGGCGCGGTCCCATTCGTTGGGCGGGCGCGCCAGGTCGAGATAGACCGCTTCCTCGTCCCACTCGATGCCCGCCTTGGGATTCTGGTGCTCGTGCGGGAAACCCAGGGTGTGGCCGATTTCGTGGATGGCGGTGTCCAGCTCGCCGGGAGCGGCGATGTTCCAGCCGAAGTTCATGGTCCGCTCGTTGGGCCCGTGGTCCAGGATCTCCCGCCCCAGCCAGGACCAGGCGCCGTCCCCGCGCATGAAGCCGATGCGGATTTCGGCTTCTTCCCTTTCGCGCACCTCCTCGAAGCGGATGCCGATGCCCTGCTGCGCCCAGACGTCGAAGGCCTGGCGCGCCACCTGCATCTCGTTCTCCGCACCTTTCCAGGGCACGAACACGGTTTGCCCATTCTCGAGCAGGACGTTTTCGCCGTCCGTGTCGCGGTCGAAGAAGTAATAGTGCAAGACGGTGCCGGTGACCCACTTGTTGCCGAACAGGTTGATGAGCCGCTCGCGCATCGGCGTGACGCTCGCGGGCAGGATCCGCTTCGGCACCGCGTGCAGGGAGCAGATGCGCCGCTCTTCGCTCTCTCCTGCTCCTCCTTCATCAGTTGTTGCCATGACGACCTCCGATTCTTAAGGCTTGTTAGGAATGGGATCGACATGAAAACGTGGCAATTGGTTCCGCACCGGCAGCAGCCGGACCTTACCCGACGGAGAAGGTGCAAGCGATCGGCCTGCGGATCGCGAAATGGCAGGCGTTGAAGACGGGATTACTGGAGAGGAACAGGCTGTGTGTCTGATTGCGGCCGGGCCCGCATCGGCCGGTTGAACGCGTCGGCGGCAGAGCCGCCGACCCTACGGGTACATCAATGCTTCTTGCCGCCGCCCGAGATCTTGTTCTCGGTGGCCCAGGCACGGCGCTCGGCTTCCTTCTTGCCGACGCCCTTCTTCTCGTAGCCTTCCTCGATGTGCTTGACCTGGCGCTTCTGCTTGTCGGTGTACGACGATTTATCACCTTGAGGCATGATGGCTCTCCTTTCATACGAACGATGAGCCCAGCTTAGCGCGCCCGTTGCCTCTTTTTTGTGCGCCATCCCACTTATACGGCCGATCTGCTCAGCCGTAAGTGCAGTCGTCGTCCAACGCATAATCACCGCGCGCCAGCCCCGCCAGCACCGCGTGCGCCTGCTGGAGGTGTTCGGCCGGCACCAGCACCCTCACCCCGCCCAGCGCCGGCGCCAGCAGCAAGTCGGTCTGCATCAGGTGGGCGTCGGCCAGCACGGCGGGCACGCCGGCGGCCACCAGGCAGCCCTGGGCCAGGTTGGCGTCCAGCGGCACCATGTAGCGCGCGACGATGAACAGGTCGCGCCCCGGAATCTGCTCGACCTCGGGATGGGCCGCAAGCCAGGCGTTCAATGCCAGCTGTTCCATGATGCGCTCCAGGAGTGGTTTGAATTCATCTTATCCCAACAGGGCCGGCAATTGGGACAGCAGGTAGAGCGTCACGCCGATCAGCCCGCCCACGATGGTGCCGTTGATGCGGATGTACTGCAGGTCCTTGCCGATATTGAGTTCGATCTGCTGCGACATCTCTTCGTCCGGCCAGTTCTTGACGGTGTCGGCGATGTGCCGGGTCAGATAGCCCGCGAATTCGGGCGCCGCGCCGCGCGCGGCCGATTCCAGGTTCTCGTGCAGCGACTGGCGCAGCTGCGGGTCTTCGCTCAGCACCTTGCCGACCCAGGCGCCCATGGCCACGACGCGCCGCCGCAGGCTGGAATCCTCGCTGTGCAGGTCGCGCTTGAGCCAGTCCTTCAGCTCGTCCCACAACTCCTTCAGATAGCCGTTGAGCTTTTCGTCTTCCAGCAGGTAGCGCTTGATCTCCTCGGCCTTGTCGAGGAAGTCCGGATCGTCCTTGAGGCGTTCGATGAACTCCGCCACGTAGTCGTCGAAGCGCTGGCGCAGCGGATGCTGGGGGTCGGCCGCGACCTTGCCCAGGATGCCGGCCGCCAGCCGCACCGCGATGTCGGCGCCCTTGCGGCCGATCAGGTCCGAGGGCAGCATGCGCTCGATGAAGGCGTACTCCTCCTTCAGCCATTCGACGATGCCGTCCGAGATGGTGGCCTGGGTCTTGGGGTTGTCGAGCAGGCGCGCCAGCTGGCGGATGCCTTCGTCGAGCAGTTCCTGGTGGCGCCGGCCGCGCGTCAGGCTTTCCAGGATCGCGCCGGCGGACTTCGACAGATCGACGCTGCGCACCATGGAATGCACGGCGCGGCTGATGAAGCCCTGCACCGCCGCGTCCTCGATAAAGTCGAGCATCCAGGTGGCGGCGCGCACCAGGTAGCCGCCCATCAGTTCCGTGTTGGCCGGCTTGGCCAGCCACTCGGCCACCTTGCGCACCGGATCGTGGCGCTGGATCAGGCCGACGATGGAGTCGGTGTCGAGGAATTTCTCGCGCACGAACACGGCCAGGTTGTCGGCGATGCGCGCCTTGTTGTTGGGGATGATGGCCGTGTGGCGCGACACGAAGGGAATCGGCACCGGCTTGAACAACGCCACCACCGCGAACCAGTCGGCCAGGGCGCCCACCATGGCGGCCTCGGAAAACGCGCGCAGCAGGCCGGTCCACCAGTTCGCCGGCAGGAACAGGGTCAGGACGAACAGCGCGGCCGCGCCCAGGAAAAATCCCAGGGCGAGCATCTTGGACTGGCGCAGTTCGTCTTGCTTGGTGGTCGCTTGCATGGCCGGCATCCGCTACTGTTGTTGAGCTGACGCCGCCTATGCTATATGACTTGCCCCTCGCGCAGCGCTTCGATTGCCGCCCGGCCCAGCCCCCAGTCGGCCAGGATGGCGGCGCCATCCTCCGCGGGAACGACCGCTTCGGGCACGGCGGCCGGCGTGCGGCTGAAACGCGGCGCCGGGGCCGGCTGGGTCACGCCGTCGACTTCCACGAAGGTGCCGCGCGCCGCATTGTGCGGGTGGCGCGGCGCCTCGGCCATGTCGAGCACCGGCGCGAAGCAGGCGTCGCTGCCTTCCAGCAGGCTGCACCATTCGTCGCGCGTCCTGGTCGCGAACAGGGCGGCGAATTTCTCCTTGAGTTCCGGCCAGCGGCTCTCGCGCCACTGCTTCTCGAAGGCGGGATCGTCGACGCCGGCCAGCACCAGCAGCTGGGAATAGAACTGCGGCTCGATCGCCCCGATGGCGACGAACTTGCCGTCGCTGCAGGCATAGGTATCGTAGAAGGGCGCGCCGCCGTCGAGCAGGTTGGCTTCGCGCCGGTCGCTCCACATCTCGTGGGCGCGCAGGCCATAGACCATGGAGCCCAGCAGAGCCGCGCCATCGGTCATGGCGGCGTCGACCACCTGGCCCTGGCCCGACTGGCGCGCTTCCAGCACCGCGCACAACACGCCGAAGGCCAGCAGCATGCCGCCGCCGCCGAAGTCGCCCACCAGGTTCAGGGGCGGCGCCGGCGGCCCGTCCTTGCGTCCCATGGCGTGCAGCATGCCGGACAGCGCCACGTAGTTGATGTCGTGTCCCGCCGCATAGGCCAGCGGGCCGTACTGGCCCCAGCCGGTGACGCGGCCCATCACCATCCCGGGGTTACGCCCCAGCAGGATGTCCGGCCCCAGGCCCAGGCGCTCCATGACGCCGGGGCGGAAGCCTTCCAGCAGCACGTCGGCCTGTGCCGCCAGCTGCAGCAGGGCCTCGCGGCCCGCGGCCTGCTTCAGGTCCAGCGCCAGGGTGCGCCGGCCGCGCGCCATCACGTCGTATTTCGTCCCCAGGGTCGGGTAGGGATTGCCCTCGCCCGGTGCGCTCTTGCGCTCGATGCGCAGGACTTCCGCCCCCATGTCGGCCAGCATCATGGCGGCGAAGGGACAAGGCCCGATGCCGACCATTTCGATGACTTTGACTCCCTGCAGCGGTCCGGGCATGCCATGTCTCCTCAGAGCGAACGGGCGATGATTTCTTTCATGATTTCGTTGGCGCCGCCGTAGATGCGCTGCACGCGCGCGTCCACGTACATCTGGGCGATCGGGTATTCCAGCATGTAGCCGTAGCCGCCGAACAGCTGCACGCACTGGTCGACCACCTTGCACTGCAGGTCCGAGATCCACCACTTGGCCATCGAGGCCTGGACCGTGTCCATGCGCCCGGCCAGCATGTCCTCGATGCAGCGGTCGATGAACACGCGCGCGATCGTCGCCTCGGTCTTGACCTCGGCCAGTACGAAGCGGGTGTTCTGCATTTCGATCAGCGCCTGCCCGAAGGCCTTGCGCTCGCGCGTGTGCTCGATCGTGAGGCGCAGCGCGCGCTCGATCGCGGCCACGCCGCACACGCCCAGGATGGTGCGCTCGTAGGGCAGCTCGGTCATCAGCTGGGCGAAGCCCCTGCCCTCCTCGCCGCCCAGCACGTTTTCCAGCGGGACGTAGGCCTCGTCGAAGAACAGCTCGCAGGTGTCCTGGCCTTTCTGCCCCACCTTGTCGAGGATGCGGCCGACGCGGAAGCCCTCGTTGTCCCTGGTCTCCATCAGCATCAGCGACACGCCTTTGGCGCCCGCCGCCGGGTCGGTCTTGGCCACCACCAGGACCAGGTCGGCCAGGTAGCCGTTCGAGATGAAGGTCTTGGAGCCGGTGACGCGGTAGCCGTCGGCGGTCTTGCGCGCGACCGTGCGGATACCCTTCAGGTCCGAGCCCGCGCCCGGTTCCGACATGGCGATGGCGGCGATCATCTCGCCGCCGGCCAGGCGCGGGAGATAACGTCGCTTCTGTTCTTCGGTGCCCTGGTTGAGCAGGTAGTGCTCGACGATGGCGTGCACGTGGATGCCGAAGGCGGTGTCGCCGCCGTAGGACAGCTCCTCGAACACCACCGCCATGTGGGCGAAGCTGCCGCCCGCGCCGCCGTACTCTTCGGGGATATCGGCCGCCAGCAGGCCCATCTCGCCGGCCTTGCGCCACAGCGTGCGGTCGACGTGCTGCTGCTTGCGCCAGGCGTCCTGGTGCGGCACGACCTCGCCCTCCACGAAACGCCGCACGGCGTCGCGGAAGGCCTGCAGTTCTTCATTCATCCATGGGGAAAGCTGTTCCATGCCCGTCCCTTCAATTACGGTAGAGGGTGACGACGCAGGCGCCGCCCAGGCCCAGGTTGTGCTGCAGGGCCACGCGCGCGCCCTCGACCTGGCGCGCGCCGGCGCTGCCGCGCAGCTGGTGGGTCAGCTCGAAGCACTGCGCCAGTCCGGTGGCGCCCAGCGGGTGCCCTTTGGACAGCAAGCCGCCGGACGGATTGGTGACCACCTTGCCGCCGTAGGTGTTGCCGCCTTCGCGGATGAATTTGTCCGCGCCGCCTTCGGGGCACAGGCCCAGGGCTTCGTAGGTGATCAGTTCGTTGTGCGCGAAGCAGTCGTGCAGCTCGACCACGTCCAGGTCTTCCGGTGCGACGCCGGCCTGCTCGTAGACCTTGCGCGCGGCGGCGCGGCTCATGTCGTAGCCGACCACGCGCATCATGTCGTCGGCCTCGAAGGTGCTGGGACGGTCGGTGGTCATCGCCTGGCCGGCGATGTGGACGTCGGCGCGCAGCTTGTGGCGGCGCGCGAAGTCTTCCGACACCAGCAGCGCGGCGGCCGCGCCGCAGGTCGGCGGGCAAGCCATCAGGCGGGTCATCACGCCCGGCCAGATCTCGGGCGCGTCCAGCACGTCCTGGGTGCTGACTTCCTTGCGGAACAGCGCCAGCGGGTTGTTCACGGCATGGCGGCTGGCCTTGGCGCGGATGCGGGCGAAGGCCTCGAGCGGCGTGCCGTACTTGCGCATGTGGGCCAGGCCCGCGCCGCCGAAGTAGCGCAGCGCCAACGGGATCTCGGGCTTGCCGACCAGGCGGTCGGTCACCTCGTCGAAGGCGTCGAACGGCGTCGGGCGGTCGGTGAAGACCGAGCCCAGGGCGCCCGGGTTCATCTGCTCGAAGCCCAGCGCCAGCACGCACTCGGCGGCGCCGCTCTCGATGGCCTGGCGCGCCAGGTACAGCGCGGTCGAGCCGGTCGAGCAGTTGTTGTTGACGTTGACGATGGGGATGCCGGTCATGCCGAGCTGGTACAGGGCTTTCTGGCCGCTGGTCGAATCGCCGTAGACATAGCCGACGTAGGCCTGCTCCACCTCGTCATAGGCCAGGCCCGCATCGTCCAGCGCGGCGCGCGCGGCGCGGTAGCCCATCGCATGGTAAGGGCTGCTGGCGCCCGGCTTGGCGAAGGGGATCATGCCCACACCCGTCACATATACTTTCCGGCTCATCCTTGTCTCCCTGTTATAGACTAGGTCGCTCGACCTATTATGTGCTGATTATAGGTCAGGCGACCTGTTTTTTGCGAGTCCCATGCGATAATCCCAGCATGAATACTCTCGACGGCGCCCTGCGCGCCAAGCTGTCCAGCACCACCGAAAAAGGCCTGGAACGGGCCCAGGACATCCTGCTTGCCGCCCGCCGCCTGCTGGCGGGAGAAGGCTATGCCGGGCTGTCGATGCGGCGGGTGGCGCAGGAAGCGGGCATGAGCCTGTCCAACGTACAGCATTATTACGGCAGCAAGGATGTGCTGGTCGAGGCGCTGCTGCTGTACATCATGGATGTCTTCCAGGCCAAGATGGATTCGATCGGGGTCAGCATGACCGGCCGGCCCCAGGTCGAGCGTTTCCAGACCACCGTGGACATGTTCCTGGAAGAGATCACCGACCCGGTCATGCATGCGGTGTTCTTCGAGATCTGGGCGCTGGCCTCGCGCCATCCCTTCGCCTCCAGCCTGATGGGCAAGATGATGGCGCGCGAGCGCAAGGCGATCTACGGGCTGATCCACGGGCTGAATCCGGCGCTCTCGGACGAGGAAACCATGCAGCGCTCGATCCTGATCGTGGCGCAGATCCAGGGGCTGATGCTGTTCAGGCTGGATCGCAAGGCCCAGCCGCAGCACTACGAAACCGTGCGCGAGTCGATGCAAAAGGCGATCCTGGACCTGGCGACGGTGTCTTAAACAATGTTCTAAAAAACAGCGCATCCGAGCCAGTCGCTTATACTCTCAGGGTTCTCAACCTGATAAGGAGCCCCCTCGGATGCATCATGAACTCAGCCTGATCACCACCATTGCCGCCGCACTCGGCTTCGGCTTGCTCTTCGGCATGCTGGCCGTGCGCCTCAAGCTTCCGGCCCTGGTCGGCTATCTTGCCGCCGGCGTATTCATAGGCCCGGCCACGCCGGGCTTCGTCGCCGACGTCGCCCTCGCCTCCCAGCTTGCCGAAATTGGTGTGATGCTGCTGATGTTCGGGGTCGGCCTGCATTTCTCGATGCGCGACCTGCTCGAGGTCAAGGGCATCGCCCTGCCCGGCGCGCTGCTGCAGATCGGGGTCGCCACCGCCATGGGCATCGGCATGGCGTATTGGTGGGGCTGGAGCCTGGGCGCGGGCCTGGTGTTCGGCCTGGCCCTGTCGGTGGCCAGCACCGTGGTGCTGCTGCGGGCGCTGGAGTCGCGCGGCATCCTCGATTCGATGAACGGGCGCATCGCCGTCGGCTGGCTGGTGGTCGAGGACCTGGTGACGGTGCTGGTGCTGGTGATGCTGCCTGCCCTGGCCGGTCCGCTGGGTGGCAAGGGCGAGGCCGGCGCCGAGCTGTGGCCGGCGCTGGGCAAGACCCTGCTCCAGGTCGGCGCCTTCGTCGCCTTCATGCTGATCGTGGGCCGCAAGCTTTTCCCCTGGTTCCTGTGGCGCGTGGCCAAGACCAATTCGCGCGAACTGTTCACGCTGGCCGTGATCGCGGCGGCGGTCGGCATCGCCTATGCATCCTCGCACCTGTTCGGCGTGTCCTTCGCGCTGGGCGCCTTCTTCGCGGGCATGGTGCTGCGCGAATCGGAGCTGAGCCACCGCGCGGCCGAGGAATCGCTGCCGCTGCGCGACGCGTTCTCGGTGCTGTTCTTCGTCTCGGTCGGCATGCTGTTCGACCCGATGGTGCTGGTCGAGTACCCGCTGCAGGTGCTGGCCGTGGTTGCCATCGTTCTGTTCGGCAAGTCGCTGGCCGCCTTCGTCCTGGTGCTGGCGCTGCGCTATCCGCTGAATACCGCGATCACGGTCTCGGCCAGCCTGGCCCAGATCGGCGAGTTCTCCTTCATCCTGGCCGCCCTGGGCATGCAGCTCGATCTGCTGCCCCAGCTGGGCCAGAACCTGATCCTGGCCGGCGCCATCATCTCGATCGCGGTCAATCCGCTGCTGTTCAAGGCGGTCGCCCCACTCGACAACTGGCTGCGTTCCAATTCGACCCTGGCGCGCAAGCTGGAGCGCTCAAGCGACCCGCTGGCCGAACTGCCGATGGAAACGGCGCACGAAAAGCTCAGCGGCCAGGTGGTGCTGGTGGGCTTCGGCCGCGTCGGCCGCCGCATCGCCGACGACCTGGTCGCGCGCGGCGTGCACTTCGTGGTGGCCGAGCAGAACCGCGAGATCGTCGAGCAGCTGCGCGGGCGCGGGATTCCGGCGGTGGTCGGCAATGCGGCCGAGCCGGCCGTGCTGATCCAGGCCCATATCGCACGCGCGGCCATGCTGGTGATCGCGACGCCGGATACCTTCCATGTGCGCAAGATGGTCGAGATCGCGAAGGCGCTCAATCCCTCGGTGCAGTGCGTGGTGCGCACCCATAACGAACACGAGGCGGAACTGCTGCGCGAGGATACCGGCGGCAAGGTGTTCGTGGGCGAGGAAGAGCTGGCGGGCAGCATGATCCGGCATGTCGTCGACACGCTGCGCGAGCGTCCGGCGCACTGAACGGCCTGGAGCCGGCGCCAAAGAAAAAAACCCGCCCTGCTTGCACAGGGCGGGCCGCGGAAACGCGCAAAGGAACTGGTAATCAGGCGGCCGCTTCTTCGGCGCACAGCTTGAGGTTGGCGTGGCGCTGGCCGTGCAGCGCGGCCATGAACAGCTCGCTGCGCTCTTCCAGCAGCTCGAACACGGCGTCCTTGGACAGCACGTACTGCTCCATCAGGGTGCCCTTCAGCGATTCCATCACCTGCTTGTAGTCGCGGATCGCGCCCAGGGTATAGGTGTACAGCTCGTCGGCCTTCTGTTCCACCAGGCGCAGGGTGTGCTCGCCGGTGGTTTCCTTGGACAGCTGGCTGTAGTCGATCTTCGAGCGCGAATACATCGACAGGCGGTTGACCATCAGGTTCAGCATCTTGGTGATCTTCTCGATGTCGTTCTGGCTGCCCACCGAGATGCCGCGGGCGCCGTAGAACAGCTCTTCGGCCGCGACACCGCCGTACAGGCCGACCACGTCGCGCTCCAGCTCTTCCAGGGTGCGCAGCGACATGTCCTCGCCCGACTGCAGCACATAGCCCAGCGCGCCGATCTTCGAGACCGCCTCGGTGCTGATCTTCAGCAGGTGCGACTTTTCCTTCACTTCGGCCAGACTCATGCCCTGGCGCAGGTACGGGTCGATCTGCATGAAGAAGTGGCCCAGCTCGTGCAGGGCGATACGCTCGCGCTGCAGGGTCTTCTCGGCGGTCGTGGCGCGGTCGGTCAGGCCGATGGTCGCACGCTCATAGGCACGGAACAGCAGGTCGGTGTTGATGATCGCCTTTTCCTGGATCGAGATCATGCTGGCGCGCTCGACCACGGTTTCCAGCAGCGCCGGGCTCAGGTTCTGGGTGATCTCGGCCACCTGGTCCAGGTCGAGGTCGCTCCAGTCGACCAGGCCCTCTTTCTTGCGCGCCAGGAAGCTGCGCAGCAATTCCTTGCGCTCCAGCTTGTTCGGCAGGCGGAAATTGATCTTCACCGAGAAGCGGCGCAGCATCGCTTCGTCCATCTCGGTCGAGGAATCGTCGAAGTTCGAGGCGACGACCCAGATCACGCCCTGGCCCTTGTCGCTCTTCACGCCGTCCAGCAGGCCCAGCATGGTGTTGGCGGTGTCGTCTTCCCACTTCTTTTCGCTGCGGCCGCGCGGCATGAACAGGCTCTGCGCCTCATCCAGGAAGATGATGCACTTGCCCTTGGCGCAAGCCTTGCGGTACAGGGCGTTCAGGGCCTTGGAGCCGCCGCCGACGTAGCCCGATTCCAGCGCCGAGCCCGAGGCCGAGATCATCGGCATGTTCAGGCGCTTGGCCAGGTAGCCGACCAGCTTGGTCTTGCCGGTGCCCGCCGGGCCGGTCAGCATGACGTTGAACGGCTTGTCGATGTTGTGCGACTGGTATTCGTCGCGGTTGCGGATCATGTCTTCCAGGTGCAGGACTTCCTGCTTGATGTCGTCCATGCCGATCAGGTCGTCCATGCTGCCCTTGAGCTTGTCCGGGGTGATGACCGAAGCGCTCATGCCCATGCCCGGGATGCCGAACTTGATCAGGTACAGGACCAGCACGACCACCGCGATGTCGAAGGCGTGGCGCTTGAGGAAGCTGCCGGTCTTGTCGAGCGCGGTCTCGCCCTCGTCCATGACGGCCTTGTGGGTCGACAGGAACTCGTCCTTGGCGATCGAGTACGGAATCGCATTCTTGAGCAGCACTTCGCGCTCGAGCGACAGGTGCGAGGTGCTGGGCACCTTCACCACGTGCAGCTGGGCCGCGTCCTTGAACTTATAGACGTAGCGCGGCGAGTCCGACAGCGGCTTGGCGATCAGCAAATACTCGAGGCGGCCCTTCTGCTCGGCCAGCTGGGTGATTTCGGCAATGTTCTGCGAATGGATCACGGGGCTGGTGTCTTGCGGTACATCGGCTTTATAGATTGCCAGCGCCACGACCAGGCCGAGCAGCATGGCGGTCGCGATACGGACGTAAATGTTCTTGAAGGCAATCTGAATTCGTGCAAAGTTGGGCATCTCGGTACTCTACGTGTGTGGGTGCGTCGGTGCTGTGGTACTGCTTGCCGCTCCGGCATGCTGCTCGTGGAGACGGCGGTGGCCTAGGCTGGCCACCGTTGCGATCGCGAATTGCTGATCGCCAAAATGCGCGGCGGCGCCTGCTCCAAACGTGTTCGTTTGGTATTGCTTTGATGCCCGAAGGCAATAGGGATATGGAGACTATACCCCCAAAGAAAACAGAGGTGTATACCGTGTGGAGAAAAAAGTTTTAATCGGCGCGATTATGATGAGTTCGATAACGAAAAATCTTATCCAACTGATAGCATTTATTATGAAGATACCAAAGAATTGACGAGTTATTGCACAAATCACATTGAAGAGCTGACCAATCGTTATCATCCTTTCATTAATTCCAAAAACCATTTTTGTTGCGTGATATAGACGCCGCCATGTAGGCAACGTGTAGTCATCTGGCGCGAAACTGATGACTTCTTTCTGCAACTCATCAGTTCCAATTGAACGCAGCCATTGCTGCGAATTTTGCTATCCTGATGTCGGAATTCGAAGCCCGCAAGGCGCATGACGCGACCTGTGGTGCGTGGATTCAGTCAGGAAAAGGAACGCTTATGAAAAGATATGCACTCGCCGCGGCACTCGCGCTCTGCCTGGGCAGCACGGCGCAAGCGGCCGCCATCGAACTTGTTTCCAGTAATGCAGGGCAGCAGGCCCAACCGGTACGCAACCTGTCCGTTACCAGCCGCAATACCATCGTCATGCCGCCTGCGAATATGTCGGAACTGCCCGAACCCGAGGTATTCGCGATGATGCTGGTGGGGCTGATCCTGATCGGCTACCGGGCAAGCCGGGATAGCAGCGAAAAGTTCAAGTGAAGGAGGACGTCCACCGAGCTTGAATGCATGAGGAAACCAGGACGCGGGCGCGTCCTGGGTGCGTCTTGACTAGGACAGGCAGGCGCCCTTGCTGCACAGGCCGTGCAGCCGCATGATCGTATTCCAGTTGCGAGACGTGGTCCCGTCTCCCAGTTGCTTGCCCAGCGCTGTCGCAGCGGCGCTGTCGAGCATTCCTTCCGGACACCACACATAGGCGGCGCGCCGGCCCAGGGCCAGCGATTCCACACCCCATTCGCGTGCGCACAGCTCCGTCACCAGCGCGCGCTGCTCCTCCCCCGTCAGCAGGAAGGTGTACAAACGCGCCGGATCGGCAGCCTGATCCAGCAGCGGATTGTCGGCGACGATGTCCGCCAGTTCCAGATGGTCGAGCACGAAGACTTTCGCACCCACCCCCAGGCGCAGTACCAGCGCTTCCTCGATGGCCACGGCGGCGTCCGCGGTCTTCATGCCGCCGGCGTCGAAGACCACGTTGCCACTGTTGAGCACACTCTTCACGCTGGTATAGCCGAGCTCGCTGAACATCCTGCACAGGTCGGCCATGGCGATGCGCTTTGCGCGGCCTACGTTAATGCCGCGCAACAAAGCAATATAACGATTCATGCGCGCATGGTACCCCGTGACGGCCAGGCGCGGCGCACCAGGCTCACGCCAGGCCTTCGCGCTTCATCGCCTCCTGCACCGCCGGCAGGGCCGCGACACGGGCGTGATAAGCCTGCAGGGTCGGCCAGTCGTTCATCGTGAACTTGGCGAAGCCGATCCAGTTCAGGATCGCGAACAGGTAGGCGTCGGCGACGGTGAACTGCTCGCCCATCAGGTAGCGCCCGCCGTCGACCTTGCCCGCCAGGTAGGTCAGCGGAGCGGCCAGGCTCACCCACGCGGCCTGGCGGATCTCGTCGGTGCAGCCTGGCGAGAACATCGGCGAGAAGCGCTTGTGCACCTCGGTCGACAGGTAGCTCAGCCACTCCATCAGCTGGTAGCGCGCGAAGCTGCCCGGGGCCGGCGCCAGGCCGCTCTCCGGCGCCTGATCGGCGATGTATTGCAGCACGGCGGCGTTCTCGGTCAGCAGCTTGCCGTCGTCCAGCTCCAGGGCCGGCAGCTGGCCCTTCGGATTGATACTGCGGTAATCGACGCCGTCCTTGGTCAGCTTGGTGCGCAGGCTGACGCGCTCGGCGGTGAAGGGCAGGCCAAGCTGCAGCAGGACCAGGTGCGGCGCGAGCGAGCAGGCGCCCGGGGCGAAATACAGTTTCATACGTCTCCTCTACGTTGTTGCGGCCGGACCGATCCGGCCGGTGGCAAAGAGTACAACATTTCCACTTTAATAGGTCTGGTGACCTATTCATTCGACGAGGGTATCGGCTTGCGGCAAGAACACGACAGTCTTTGCGATGGTCGGCCGACAAGCTAGTTCCCAATGTTAAGATCGATGAGGAATTAATAGAAAGAAATGGCAGGAGAAGACAATGAGCGAAGCCTATCAGCTGGTCACCCTGAACCATGCGACACCTGGCATGGTGCTGTCGCATGAATTGCTGGACCTGAACGGCCTGGTGCTGCTGGCCAAGGGTGCGGTCCTGAGCGAAGCGATCATCGCCTCGCTCGCGCGGCACGGCATCGACACCGTGCCGGTGACGTGCGCCGAAGGCGCCGAAGCGCCCGATCCGGCAGCCGTCCAGGCCAGGCTGGACCACGTCTTCCGCAACAACGACCGCGACAACCACGACGACTGGGCCACTGGCCTGCTGCGCCGTTACGTCGAGGACTACCGCCTCCAGCGTGGGGTGGCGCCATGATGCTGGAGCCAAGCGACCTGGCCGAAGGCCTGGAAGACCTGCCCTCGCTGCCCGCCGTCGTGATGGAACTGCTCGGCGCCATCGAACAGGAAGACCTCGACATCTCGGTGCTGGCGAAAAAAGTGGCCCTGGACCAGGCCCTGACGGCAAAAACCCTGCGCCTGGCCAACTCGTCGAGCTTTGGGCTGCAGGTCAAGGTCACCACCATCCAGCAGGCGATGACCTTCCTGGGCTTCCAGACCACGCGCAACCTGATCACGGCGGCGGCCATGACCGGCTGCTTCCCGACCGGGCGCTGCCCGGGCTTCAGCGACAAGGCCTTCTGGCGCCATTCGGTGGCGACGGCGGCCTGCGCACGGGTGCTGGCGCGGCGCGTACGCTTCAACCAGGACTATGCCTTCACCGCCGGCCTGCTGCACGACATTGGGCGCCTGGTGCTGGTGACCCGCTATCCGGAACACTACCAGGCCGTGCTGGCGCGCCGCAGCCTGGACGACGGCGAACTGCTGGCGCTCGAGCGCGCCGTGATCGGCATCGACCACGTGGCGGCCGGGGTGGCCCTGGCGGAGCACTGGAATTTCTCGGACACGATGCGCCAGGCCATCGAATGGCATCACGCGCCCGAGCAAGCGGGCGCGGGATTCCTGGCCACCATCGTGCACGTGGCCAACGCCGTGGCGCACGCGCTCGACCTGGCCGGCGAGCCGGACGAACTGGCGCCGGCCGTGTCCAGCGTGGCATGGACGGCCCTTGGCCTGTCGGAAGAAGCGTGGCTGCACGTGTTCCACGAAACGGAACTGCAGTTCGAAGAAATGGCCGCGATCCTGATGGCCTGAAGCCTCAGGACGGACATTGGCGGAAGAAAAAGTACTGAAAAACGGTGCGGCGCCGCCCGGTCAGGCAGCGGCGCCGCTACCTTGCGACACCGAAGGCATGACAGTCGCGGCTGTCATGCCCCCGGCATCAGTGCGCATAGTTGCCGGTCGACGAGGTGCCGCTGCCTGACGACGTAGCTTCGTTGGACTGCTGGCCCTGTCCCTGCTGTTGCTGGCCTTGCTGTTGTTGCGCAGCTGCGGCCGCGGCGGCCTGGGCTGCCTTCTCTTCTGGCTTCGGACGGCCTTGTGCGTCCGACAGGCGATATTTGGTGCGGCGGTCGCCCATCAGGTCGCGCAGGTCGCGGATGCTCATACCGGTGACTTCGTGCATGCGGATCAGGAGCGAGGCGCCGACCGGCAGACGGTGGTGGCGGATCTTGCTGATGACCGGAGGGGCCACTTCGAGCATGCGCGACAGCGCGGCGTCATTCTTCAGCTGCATTTTCCCGAGCAGGATGTCCAGCAGGTGGTTCGGGTTATAACTTTCCTGCGAAGACAGAGCATGATGCTGTTGTGCCATGATGTTTACCTCACGAGTTTGGTTAAAATAGTTCCCTTGCGAACTTTTGTTAAAGACTATCTTTCGTCAACATAAGTTCCCGGAACCGTTTCAGGGATTACACAGCGCAAGTCTGAAAATCCCCTTAAGGAAAACCCTTTGAAACGACCCGGAGTGCATGCGCTCCCACATCTTGCTCCCCACATGCGTACTTGTCTTTCGAACAAATTATCAGTGTTACACGTCGGTCCGATATCGAAACGGCGCATGTGAGTCATTGTCAGAAATCAAGCTATCGTGCGGAAAGCTTGTCACATAGGCATTTCAGCACATGGGGCCGAAGTGTGGCGCACGCAAGAGATTTCCTTCACATATTTTGTAAATGGGAACTCGCCCGGAAGCCATTGATTTACAAAAAGAAATATCTCGAAACAAATTTTAATCGCTGCATGCAAACGCACTTTGTTCGGCAGCCAACATTTAACAATCTGAGCAGCTTTGCAATAACTTTAGGTTAAGAAATAAATCATTCCTAGCGGCATAAAAAAGCGGGTGCGCACGCGCCGCTTTCCGGGGCTTCAGGCGATATAAGGTAAACTGGGCCCACGGGTTGCCAAAGCAGCAGCTCTCCTTTCACGACAGCATTCCATGCAGAAAAAAGTATTTATCAAGACCTTCGGTTGCCAGATGAACGAGTACGACTCGGACAAGATGGTGGATGTGCTCGGCTCGTCCGACGGACTGGTGCGCACCGACACGCCCGAGGATGCCGACGTGATCCTGTTCAATACCTGCTCGATCCGTGAGAAGGCCCAGGAAAAAGTGTTTTCCGACCTGGGCCGCCTGAAGGAGCTCAAGCGCAACAAGCCCGAGCTCGTGATCGGCGTGGGCGGCTGCGTGGCTTCGCAGGAAGGCGAAGCCATCGTCAAGCGCGCGCCCCACGTCGACGTGGTCTTCGGCCCGCAAACCCTGCACCGCCTGCCCCAGCTGATCCAGAACCGCCGCCAGACCGGCGCGGCCCAGGTCGACATCTCCTTCCCCGAGATCGAGAAATTCGACCACCTGCCGCCGGCCAAGGTCGACGGCCCGGTCGCCTATGTCTCGATCATGGAAGGCTGCAGCAAGTACTGCAGCTACTGCGTGGTGCCCTATACCCGCGGCGAGGAAGTCTCGCGCCCCTTCGAGGACGTGCTGACCGAGGTCGCCGGCCTGGCCGCCCAGGGTGTGAGGGAAATCATGCTGCTGGGCCAGAACGTGAACGCCTTCCGCGGCACGATGGAAAACGGCGAGGTTGCCGACTTCGCCCTGCTGCTCGAATACATCGCCGAGATTCCCGGCATCGAGCGCATGCGCTTCGTCACCAGCCACCCGAAGGAATTCAACCAGCGCCTGATCGACGCCTACGCGAAGATTCCGCAGCTGGCCAACAACCTGTATTTGCCGGTGCAGCATGGTTCCGACCGCATCCTCGGCGCCATGAAGCGCGGCTACACGGCGCTCGAATACAAGTCGATCATCCGCCGCGTGCGCGCAGTGCGGCCCGACATCACGATTTCCTCGGATTTCATCGTCGGCTTCCCCGGCGAGACCGATGCCGATTTCGAGGCCATGATGAAGCTGGTGGAGGACGTCGGCTTCGACAACAGCTTCAGCTTCATCTTCAGCAAGCGTCCGGGCACCCCAGCCGCCAACCTCGAGGACGACACCCCGCACGAGGTCAAGCTGGCGCGCCTGCAGCGCCTGCAGGCCCTGATCGACGCCAACACCCGCAAGCACAGCGCGGCCATGGTCGGCACGGTGCAGCGCGTGCTGGTCGAAGGACCGGCCAAGCGCGACGCCGGCCACCTGGCCGGCCGCACCGACGGCAACCGCGTGGTCAACTTCGCGCCTGGCCAGGCCGGAGCCAGCCTGGTCGGCCAGCTGGTCGACGTGCGCATCGTCGCCAGTCACGACTACTACCTGCGCGGCGAACTCGTCGCTAACCTTGATACGATTGCCAAAGCCAGTTGAAAACACAAGCCACCCAGCCCTCGTACTTCATCCCCGAGCCGCTCGACAACACGCGGCTCGCCCACCTGTGCGGCCCGCTTGACGAGAATTTGCGCCAGATCTCGGCTGCCCTGGACGTGACCATCTTCCGGCGCGGCGAGAAGTTCATCGTCAGCGGCAGCAATGCCGAGCGCGCGGTCGAACTGCTCGAGCGTTTCTACGCCGTCGCCAACAAGGTCGTGCCGATCGAGGAAGTGCAGCTGGCGCTGGTGGAGCAGCGCGCCGGGCTCAAGCCAAAGATCGAGGGCGCATCGACATCCTCTGCGCCTGCCGAGGCCAAGACCGAAGAGGAAGGGGAAGAGGCCGGGGAATCGCCCGAGACCACCAGCCCCACCCTCAAGACCCGCCGCAGCGACCTGCGCGGCCGCACCCCGCACCAGATCCAGTACCTGCGCGCGGTGCTCGAGCACGACATCAGCTTCGGCATCGGCCCGGCCGGCACCGGCAAGACCTACCTGGCGGTGGCCTGCGCCGTCGACGCGCTCGAACGCGACGCCGTCAAGCGCATCATCCTGACCCGTCCGGCCGTGGAAGCGGGCGAGCGCCTGGGTTTCCTGCCCGGCGACCTGACCCAGAAGGTCGATCCCTACCTGCGCCCGCTGTACGACGCACTCTACGACCTGCTCGGGTTCGACCGCACCCAGAAGCTGTTCGAGAAGCAGGTGATCGAGATCGCCCCGCTGGCCTACATGCGCGGCCGCACCCTGAACCACGCCTTCGTCATCCTGGACGAGGCGCAGAACACGACGGTCGAGCAGATGAAGATGTTCCTGACCCGTATCGGCTTCGGCAGCAAGGCCGTGGTCACGGGCGACGTGACCCAGGTTGACCTGCACAAGACCCAGCGCTCGGGCCTGGTCGACGCCATGCACGTGCTGAAGGACGTGCGCGGGATCGCCTTCACCCACTTCTCGAGCGCGGACGTGGTGCGCCATCCGCTGGTTGCGCGTATTATCGATGCGTACGAAAAGAACACCTCGATCCAGGAACTGGCCGCCCTTCCCAAACCCGCCCCGGTGAAAAATGCAAGAAAAAAAACATCCTCTTGAACTGGAAGTCCAGTTCGCCGATCCGCGCCTGGAAAGCGAGATCACCGAAGCCGACCTGCGGCGCTGGGTCGAGTCCTCGCTGCTCGGTCCCGCCGAACTGACCATCCGCTTCGTCGACGCCGAAGAGGGCAAGGCCCTGAACCGCGAATACCGCGGCAAGGACTACGCCACCAATGTGCTGACCTTCGCCTACAACGAGGGCGAGGAGCTGGGCGACGAGGAGCCGGTGCAAGCCGACATCGTGCTGTGCACCGACGTGCTGCAGCGCGAGGCCGACGAGCAGAAGAAGACGGTCGAGGAGCATGTCGCCCACCTGGTGGTGCACGGGGTGCTGCATGCGCAGGGCTTCGACCACGAGCACGACGAGGAAGCCGAGGAAATGGAACAGCTCGAGCGCGACATCATGGAAGCGCTGGGCTACCCCGACCCGTACTCGGATTGATGGTTTCGCCGGCAGCCCCGCTGCCGGGCCTTCACCGCTTCAAGCCTTCTTCAGCTGGCCGCCGATCGGCAGCTTCCTGATCCGCTGCCCGGTCGCAGCGAACACCGCATTGGCCAGAGCCGGCGCGATCCCCGAAGTCCCGGGCTCGCCGATCCCGCCCGGATCGTCGCGGCTGGTCACCAGGTGCACTTCCACCGTCGGCGACTCGTTCATGCGCATCACCCGGTAGTCGCCGAAGTTCGACTGCTGCACCCTGCCCTTGTCCAAGGTGATTTCTCCCCACAGCGCCGCGCTCAGGCCGAACACGATGCCGCCTTCCATCTGTGCCGTGATGGTGTCCGGATTCACCGCCTGCCCGCAGTCCACCGCGCACACGACGCGGTGCACCTTCACTTCGCCGTCCGGCCCCACCGAGACCTCGCACACCTGCGCCATGTAGGTGCCGAAGGCGAACTGGCAGGAGATGCCGCGCCCCACGCGCCGGCCCGCGATAGGCTTCAGGGGCCGGCCCCATCCGGCCTTCTGGGCCGCCAGGTTCAGCACGCCCAGGGTACGCGGCGACTTTTCCAGCAGCGCTCGGCGATAAGCGACAGGATCCTGCTTGGCCGCATGCGCCAGTTCGTCGATGAAGCTCTCGACCACGAAGATGTTGTGGGTCGGCCCCACGCCGCGCCAGAAGGCGGTCGGGATCGGCGGCTCGTGGCGCACGTATTCGACCCGCAGGTCCGGAATCGCATACGGCAGGTCGCGCGCGCCCTCGACCGCGTCCGGGTCGATGCCGTCCTTGACCGCCGGCGGCGCGAAGCGCGCCATGATCGAGGAACCGGTCACCCGATGGAACCAGGCTTGCGGCCGGCCCTTGTCGTCCAGGCGCGCGGACAGCCGGTCCACGTAATAGGGCCGGTACATGTCGTGCTGGATGTCTTCCTCGCGGGTCCACACGAACTTGAGCGGCTTGCCGCTCTTGGCGGTCTTGGCCAGGGCCACGGCCTGGGCCACGTAGTCGACCTCCAGCCGGCGCCCGAAACCGCCGCCCAGGTAGAAGTTATGCACCCGCACCTGCCCCTCTCCCAGTCCGGTGAGCTTGGCGGCGGCCGCCTGGGCCAGCACCGGCACCTGGGTGCCGCACCAGATGTCGCAGCCGTCGTTCTTCAGGTCCACCGTGCAGTTCATCGGCTCCATGGTGGCGTGGGCCAGGAAGGGGACTTCGTAGACCGCGTCGATCCTGCGGCCGCCTCCGCCCTGCCCGTCCAGCTTGCGCAGGGCGCCGCCCACGTCGCGCGCGACCGCGCCCTCGCCGCCGGAGACCTTCATCATGTCGGCCACGATGCTGGCCGTGCTCACGTTGCCGTTCGTCCCGTCGTTCCAGGTGGGCGCCGCCGCTTCCAGGCCTTTGCGCGCGGCCCACATGTGCTCACCCACCACGGCCACCGCGTTGTCGATTCGCAGGATCTCGCGCACGCCGGGCACGGCGAGCGCCTTCTGCTCGTCGACCATGGCCAGCTTGCCGCCCACCACAGGCGAGGCCGTCACGGCCGCCACCAGCATCCCGGGCAGGCGCGCATCGATGCCGAACAGCGCCGTGCCGTCGCACTTGGAGGGCGAATCGAGACGCTTGTGCGGCTTGCCGATCAGGGTGAACTGCGCCGCATCCTTGAGCGCCGGGTTCTTCGGCAACTCCATCTTCGCGGCCGCATCGACCAGTTGTCCGAAATGGGCGCTGCGTCCCGAGGCGTCGTGGGTCACGGTGCCGGCCACCACCGCGCACTCGCCCGCATCCACGTTCCACTGCTTGGCCGCGGCCGCCACCAGCACGCCGCGCACCATGGCGCCCGCCTCGCGTAGCGGCTTCCACGCGCCGCGCACCGAGGTCGATCCACCGGTCACCTGGCCGCCCAGCAGCGGGTCGGCGTACAGCTTGTTGTTGGCCGGCGCCTGCTCCAGCTTCACCTTGGACAAATCGGCGCCCAGCTCCTCGGCCAGCAGCATCGGCATGGCGGTGAAGGTGCCC
The DNA here is from genome assembly GCF_018119395.1 of Massilia sp. ZL223. Classification (GTDB taxonomy): domain Bacteria; phylum Pseudomonadota; class Gammaproteobacteria; order Burkholderiales; family Burkholderiaceae_D; genus Telluria. The sequence continues at coordinate 25,233 of NZ_JAGPWD010000014.1, read as the reverse complement.
TGCCCCATCTCGACCTTGTGCACGATGAGGGTGACGATGCCGTCGCGCCCGATGCGGATGAAGGCGTCCTGGGCCAGCCCGGCCGGCTGGGCCGAGGCCCTGTCGGTGGCCTGGCCGACGGCGCTCTCGGACGGCTTCTCCTGCCGGTTCTCTTCCTGGCGCTTGCAGCCGAACAGCGAGAAGCCGAGCAGCAGGCCGCCGCCGGAAGCCGCGCCCAGGCGCATGAAGCGCCGGCGCGCTTCGGAATCCGGTAGTCCATCCACGGCCAGGGGACGCGACAGTTCCGTCATCGCTTGCTTGAGCCCTTCCATGACGCCCTCCTCAGCTGGCCGCGGCGATTTTGATCGCCTTGCGGATGCGGTTGTAGGTCCCACAGCGGCAGATATTGCCCGTCATCGCATTGTCGATGTCGGCATCGCCCGGCTTGGGCGTGGCCTTGAGCAAGGCCGTGGCAGCCATGATCTGGCCGGACTGGCAGTAGCCGCACTGGACCACGTCGACTTCGCGCCAGGCCGCCTGGACTTTCGCCCCGACCGGATCCTTGCCGATGGCCTCGATGGTGACGATCTGCTTGCCGGCCACGCTGCCGACCGGGGTGACGCAGGAACGCACCGGCTGGCCGTCCACGTGCACGGTGCAGGCTCCGCACAGGGCGACGCCGCAGCCGAACTTGGTGCCGGTCAGGCCGGCCACGTCGCGCAGCGCCCACAGCAGGGGCATGTCGTCGGGAACATTCAGGGTGGTCGTGGCGCCGTTGATATTGAGCACTGGCATGACTGGCTCCTGTAGGGGACTACCCCGACTATAGGACAAGCCCGGGCCCCGTGGCGCACCCATGCATGACCACAAGAGCCAGTTTCCGTCTGCATCAAAATCAGGCAATCGGGCTTTTGGTGTATCCTATGCCCATCGTAACAACGGCTTCACGCCAACTATGCCCGAGTATCCCAGTGACGTCCGATCGGACGCCAAACCCCATCGGTCGCTGTTCGAACGGCTGACCGCACTCATCTCCCCCGAGCCAGAAAATCGCGCAGAACTCCTCGAAGTCCTGCACGAAGCCCACGAACGCAACCTGATCGACGCCGACGCGCTGTCCATGATCGAGGGCGTGTTCCAGGTCTCCGACCTGTCCGTGCGCGACATCATGGTGCCCCGTTCCCAGATGGACGTGGTCGACATCACCAAGCCGATCGAGGAATGGCTGCCGACCGTGCTGGAAACCGCCCACTCGCGCTTCCCCGCCATCGAAGGCGAGCGCGACAAGGTGGTCGGCATCCTGCTGGCCAAGGACCTGCTGCGTTATTACGCTGAAGAATCATTCGACGTGCGCGACATGCTGCGCCCGGCCATCTTCATCCCGGAATCGAAGCGCCTGAACGTGCTGCTGCGCGACTTCCGCGCCAACCATAACCACATGGCCATCGTGGTCGACGAATACTCCGGCGTGGCCGGCTTGATCACCATCGAGGACGTGCTCGAGCAGATCGTCGGCGACATCGAGGACGAATACGACTTCGACGAGGAAGAAGACAACATCCTGTCGATCAAGGAGGGCCAGCTGGGGCCGCGCTGGCGCGTCAAGGCGCTGACCGAGATCGAGCAGTTCAACGAAGAGATCGGCGCCGACCTGCCCGAGGACGACGTCGACACCATCGGCGGCCTGGTCGCCAGCCACCTCGGGCGCATGCCCCACAAGGGCGAGGTGTTCGATCTGGAGAACCTGCGTTTCGAGGTCCTGCGCGCCGACGCCCGCCAGATCCACGTGCTGCTGGTCGAGAAGCTTCCGCTGCCTGAAGACGACCACGACTGATGCTGCGCCGCCGTACCAAGCCCACGGTGGCGCCTGATCCGTCCCTGCGCGGCAATCGTCCCTCGCCCCTCGCCCTGGCCGTCGCCACCCTGGCCGGCCTGAGCTCCCTGCTGTCCTTCCAGCCCTACGGCTGGTGGCCGGTGCAGTTCCTGGCCCTGGCCTGGCTGTTCTACCAGGTGGGCATGGGCAGCTCGACGCGCCGCGCCACCCTGCTCGGCTGGGCCTTCGGCTTCGGCTGGTCGGTGGCCGGCATGCACTGGCTGTACGTCTTCATGACGCGCTTCGCGCACCTGCCGATCTTCCTGGCGACGATCGGCGTGATCCTGCTCGGCCTGTACATGGGCCTGTACGGGGCCTTCGCCACCGGCGTGGCCACCTGGCTGCGCCGCCGCTGGTCGCTGCCGGTCGGCGCCTTCCTGCTGCTGGTGCTGCCGGTGACCTGGGGCCTGTCCGAATGGCTGCGCGGCTGGGTGTTCACGGGCTTCCCGTGGGCGGCCTCCGGCTACGCCCACGACACCGCGCCGCTCGCGGGCTATGCGCCGCTAGTCGGCGTGTACGGCATCGGCGTGCTGGTGGCACTGTGCGCCGGCTGCATCGTGATGCTGACCCAGCGCGCACGCTGGCCGGCCATCGGCCTGCTGGCGGTGGTGCTGGCGGCCGGCGCAGGCCTGCGCACCGTCGCCTGGACCGAGGAAACCGGCCAGCCGATCACCGTGCGCCTGCTGCAGGGGAACATCCCGCAAGACCGCAAGTTCGACCTGGCTTTCCTGAACAGCATCCTGGACAAGTACCGCGGCATGATCACCCAGGCGCCGGCCGACCTGGTCGCCACGCCGGAGACCGCGATTCCCGTCTTCCCGCACCAGCTCCCCGACGGCTACCTGAAAGGGCTGCAGCAATTCTCGACCGCCACCGGCAGCACGCTGGCGCTGGGCATGCCCCTGCTCGACGGTCCGCAGCAATACGCCAACAGCGTGGTCGCCCTGTCGCCGCAGCCCCAGCCCTATCGTTACGACAAGGCGCACCTGGTGCCCTTCGGCGAATTCATCCCGCCGGGCTTCCGCTGGTTCACCGACATGCTGAACCTGCCGCTGAACGACGCCACCCGCGGCAAGGCGCTGCAGGCGCCGTTCGCGGTGAAGGACCAGCTGGTGCTGCCCAATATCTGCTACGAAGACGTGTTCGGCGAGGAGATCGCCTACCAGCTGCGCAATGCGCCGCGCCCGGCGACCCTGCTGCTGAACGTGTCGAACCTGTCCTGGTACGGCCAGTCGGTGGCGATCCCGCAGCACCTGCAGATCTCGCGCATGCGCACCCTCGAAACCGGGCGGCCAATGCTGCGCTCGACCAACGACGGCGCCACGGCGATCATCGACGGACGCGGCACGATCACCCAGCTGCTGCCCTTCTATGAAGAAGGCATGCTGAGCGCCACGCTGCGCGGCACGGCCGGCTTCACGCCCTATGTCCGCTTCGGCAATGCCGCCTTCCTGGTCCTGGGCGCGCTGGCGCTCCTCGGCGCCTGGTTCGCCGGGCGGCGCTACCGCAGTAAGCAAAGCGCATAAATCAACCCTCTCCAATTCGAACTGCTGAGTTAAATCTGCCCCAGAGGCTGGGAAAAATTCAGTAGAATTGGTCATTTGGCAAACTTACCCTGTGCGCGGCAAGATTCCCGCGTCGCCCATCCAAGATGCTCACATTCCAACAAATCATCCTGACCCTGCAGTCCTACTGGGACAAGCAGGGCTGCGCCCTGCTCCAGCCCTACGACATGGAAGTCGGCGCGGGCACCTTCCACACCGGCACCTTCCTGCGTGCGATCGGCCCGGAACCATGGCGCGCCGCCTATGTGCAGCCCTCGCGCCGCCCGAAGGATGGCCGCTACGGCGAGAATCCGAACCGCCTGCAGCACTACTACCAGTACCAGGTGGTGCTGAAGCCGGCCCCCGAGAACATCCTGGATCTCTATCTCGGTTCGCTCGAGGCCCTGGGCCTGGACCTGAAGAAGAACGACGTGCGCTTCGTCGAGGACGACTGGGAAAGCCCGACCCTGGGCGCCTGGGGCCTGGGCTGGGAAGTCTGGCTGAACGGCATGGAAGTCACCCAGTTCACCTACTTCCAGCAAGTCGGCGGCCTGGATTGCAAGCCGGTGCTGGGCGAGATCACCTACGGCATCGAGCGCCTGGCCATGTACCTGCAGGGTGTGGAGAACGTCTACGACCTGGTGTGGACCGAGTGGGAAGAGAACGGGGTCAAAAAGACGCTTTCGTACGGCGACGTGTTCCACCAGAACGAAGTCGAGCAGTCGACCTACAACTTCGAGCACGCGAACACCGAGCTGCTGTTCCAGGCCTTCGCCAACCACGAAGCCGAGGCCAAGCGCCTGGTCGAGCTGCAGCTGACCCTGCCGGCCTACGAGCAGATCATGAAGGCCTCGCACAGCTTCAACATGCTGGATGCGCGCGGCGCCATCTCGGTGACCGAACGCGCCGCCTACATCGGCCGCGTGCGCACCCTGTCGCGCCTGGTCGCCCAGGCCTACTACGACTCGCGCGAGAAGCTCGGCTTCCCGATGCTCCCTGGCGCCGACAAGGCAGCAGCTTGAACAGACAAGAACAGACCATGAATCAGACTCTCCTCGTCGAAATCCAGACCGAAGAACTGCCGCCGAAGGCCCTCGTCAAGCTGGGCGCGGCCTTTGCCGCCGGCATCACCAACGGCCTGAAGGCGCGCGACTTCCTGGAAGCCGACAGCGTCGCCACCACCCACGCCACCCCGCGCCGCCTGGCGGTCACGATCACCAATGTGCGCGGCACTTCGCCGGACAAATCGATCCGCGAAAAAGTGCTGCCGGTGTCCGTCGCCCTGGACAAGGACGGCAATCCGAGCGCACCGCTGGCCAAGAAGCTGGCCGCGCTGGGCTTCCCCGACCTGCAGGTGTCGGACCTGGAACGCGCACAGGACGGCAAGGCGGAAAGCTTCTTCTACACCTACACCGCCGCCGGCAGCGCGCTGGCGGGCGCCCTCCAGGACGTGCTGGCGGATACCGTCGCCAAGCTGCCGATCCCGAAGGTCATGAGCTACCAGCGCCCGGATGGCGCGACCGTGCAGTTCGTGCGCCCGGTGCACCTGCTGGTCGCCCTGCACGGCGAACAAGTGCTCCCGCTGTCGTTGCTCGGCCTCGAAGCCGGCCGCCACACCATGGGCCACCGCTTCCTGTCGCACGGCGGCCAGATCGCCATCCCCCACGCGGATAACTACGCGAACGTGCTGGAAAGCGAAGGCAAGGTGCTGTCGAGTGCGGAAGCGCGCAAGGAAAGCATCCGCCGCCAGCTGCTGGACAAGGCAGGCGCCGACCAGGTGCTGATGCCGGAATCGCTGCTGGATGAAGTGGCCGCGCTGGTCGAATGGCCGGTGGTCTACGAGTGCCGCTTCGAGGAGGAATTCCTGGCGGTGCCGCAGGAATGCCTGATCCTGACCATGCAGACCAACCAGAAGTACTTCGCGCTGACCGATGCCAATGGCAAGCTGCGCTCGCGCTTCCTGATCGTGTCGAACCTGCAGACCGACGATCCCTCGGCCATCATCGGCGGCAACGAGCGCGTGGTGCGCCCGCGCCTGTCGGACGCCAAGTTCTTCTTCGAACAAGATAAGAAGAAAACCCTCGAGTCGCGCCTGCCGCACCTCGCCAGCGTGGTCTACCACAACAAGCTGGGCACCCAGGCCGAGCGCACCGAGCGCGTCACCATCCTGGCCAGCAGCATCGCGCGCCACCTGGGCTACGACGTGCCGCTGGCGGAACGCGGCGCACGCCTGGCCAAGGCCGACCTGCTGACCGACATGGTGGGCGAGTTCCCTGAGCTGCAGGGCATCATGGGCACCTATTATGCGCGCCACGACGGCGAGCACGAGGAAGTGGCCCTGGCCGCGTCCGAGCACTACCAGCCGCGCTTCGCCGGCGACGCCCTGCCCTCGACCAACACCGGCCTCACCGCCGCGCTGGCCGACAAGCTGGAAACCCTGGTCGGCATCTGGGCCATCGGCCTGCAGCCGACCGGCGAGAAGGACCCGTTCGCGCTGCGCCGCCATGCCCTGGGCGTGATGCGCATGCTGGTCGAGAAGCGCCTGCCGCTGTCGATCTCGGACCTGCTGGCCGACGCCGCGGCCGTGTTCGAAGGCCAGGCCGCATTCAAGGATCCTCGTGCCGAAGTGACGGTGTTCATGCTGGACCGCCTGCGCGGCATGCTGCGCGAGCGCGGCTTCTCGCCGAACGAAGTGGAAGCCGTGCTGGCCCAGAATCCGGACCGCGTCGACGACGTGGTGCAGCGCCTGGAAGCCGTGCAGGCCTTCGCCGCCCTGCCGGAAGCCGAGTCGCTGGCCGCCGCCAACAAGCGCATCACCAACATCCTCAAGAAGACCGAGGCCGCCATTGGCGAGGTGCAGGAAGGGCTGCTGCAGGAGCAGGCCGAGAAGAACCTGGCTGCCGCGATTCAGCGTGTCCGTCCGAGCGTGGACGCGGCGTTCGCGAGCGGCGACTTCACCGGCACCCTGAAGACCCTGGCCCAGCTGCGCGACGACGTGGACGCCTTCTTCAACGACGTGATGGTGATGGCCGAGGACCTGGCCTTGCGCAACAACCGCCTGGCGCTGCTGTCGCAGCTGCACGGCATGATGAACCGCGTTGCCGACATCTCGAAGCTCGCGGCGTAAGTCTGTAAGGGTAGTGTCATGAAGCTCATCATCCTCGACCGGGACGGGGTCATCAACCACGATTCGCCCGACTTCATCAAGTCGCCGGCGGAATGGATTCCGATCCCCGGTTCGCTGGAAGCGATCGCCCGCCTGAACCAGGCGGGCTACCGGGTCGTGATCGCCTCGAACCAGTCGGGCATCGCGCGCGAACTGTTCGACATCACGACCCTGAACGCGATCCACCAGAAGCTGCACGCCAGCGCCCAGCTGGTGGGCGCCGACATCGACGCCATCTTCTTCTGCCCGCACGCGGCGGTCGACAACTGCGACTGCCGCAAGCCCAAGGCCGGCATGTTCGAGGAGATCGCCAAGCGCTACAAGCTCAGCCTGAAAGGCGTGCCGACCGTCGGCGACTCGCTGCGCGACCTGCAGGCCGGTTTCATCCTGGGCTGCGTGCCCTACCTGGTCCTGACCGGCAAGGGGGAGAAGACCAACGCCACCGGCGGCCTGCCGCCAGGCACCCAGGTCTTCCCCGACCTGGCCGCGATGGTCGACGCCCTGCTCAAGGCCCCGCCTCAATAATTTTCACGCCACAGCAACGCCATAACAAGAATATCGTCCGGAGACCCCTTGCGTAACTTCATCCCGTTCCTGCGTTCCCTGCTCTTCACGATCGTGATGATCGTGGCCACCGTCGTCTGGGCCTGCGTATGCTTCCTGGCCGCGCCCCTGCCCTACAACAAGCGCTTCTGGGTCACCTCGCGCTGGAACGTCTTCATCATCTGGTGCGCAAAGGTCATTTGCGGCATCCGCTACCAGTTCAAGGGCTACGAGAACCTGCCGGACAGCCCGGCGATCATCCTGTCGAAGCACCAGTCGGCCTGGGAGACCATCTTCCTGCTGCCGAACCTGACGCGGCCCCTGGTCTATGTCTTCAAGAAGGAGATCCTGTACATCCCCTTCTTCGGCTGGGGGATGGCGCTGCTGCGCATGATTCCGATCGACCGCTCGCAAGGCAAGAACGCCTTCGCGCAGGTGGTCAAGCACGGCCGCCGCCGCCTCGCGGACGGCCAATGGATTATCATGTTCCCGGAAGGGACGCGCATCCCGGTGGGACAGAAAGGCAAGTACAAGAGCGGTGGTACGCGCCTGGCTGTGGAAGCCCAAACCGTGGTTGTGCCGATCGCGCATAATTCGGGCGAGTGCTGGCCCAAGAACTCCTTCATCAAGCGCCCCGGCCTGATCACGGTCTCGATTGGCAAGCCGATATCGCCGGAAAACCACACTCCAGACAGCCTGATGCAAGAGGTCGAAAATTGGATAGAATCAGAAATGCGCGTCATTTCGCCCCACGTCTACAAAGGTGGCTAAGCGATATCAGCGCCCAGATCAGGAATTCGAAACCGCAGCACACCATGACCTCCTCCAAGATCGACGGGCACCAGCTGGAACTCTTTGCACAGGAATTCTTCGCGGCGCTCAAGCCGGCCGACAAGCCGGCGCCGCCCAGCCAGCCGCTGTTCAAGGCGCCGCCCGCGCCGCCCCGCGTCAATCTTCCCTCGCCTCCCGTAGGCCCTTCTGATCTTCCCCTGAAGCGCATCGTGCTTGGCCACCATACGGTGGACTACCTGCTCCGCCGTTCCTCGCGCCGTTCAATCGGCTTCATGATCGACGACGACGGCCTGCGCGTGACCGCGCCGCGCCGGGTGACCCAGATCGACATCGACAACGCGATCCGCGCCAAGCAGCGCTGGATCGTCACCAAGCTGCTGGAACGCGGCGAGCGCCGCGAACAGCGCCAGCAGCGCCCGCCGATCGAATGGAAGGACGGCGCACGCCTGCCTTACCTGGGCGGCGAGATCACCCTGCGCCTGGAGGAAGCCTCGCGCAGCCACTGCCAGTACGACGCGGCCAATCGGGAACTGTGGATCGGCGTGGTGCCGGGGCTGTCGGAGTGGCAGCTGAAGGAGCGCATCAAGCTGTGGTTCCAGGCGGAGGCCAAGCGCCTGTTCGTGGAGCGCCTGGATCACTATGCGCCGCTGCTGGGGGTGTCGTATAGCGCGTTCGCGCTGTCCTCGGCGGGTTCGCGCTGGGGCTCGTGCACGGTGCAGGGGGCGATTCGCCTGAACTGGCGGCTGATTCACTATCCGCTCGCGCTGGTCGACTACGTCGTGGCGCACGAGCTGGCGCACCTGCGCGAAATGAACCACAGCCCGGCGTTCTGGGCGGCGGTGGGGGAGATTTATCCGGATTACGACGGGGCGCGGCTGGCGTTAAGGAAGCAGTCGCATGAGATGCCGGTGTTGTTTGCGGAGTGAGAGGTTTCGGGCTGCGCAGCTAAACTTGGGTCCCCGCCTTCGCGGGGATGACGGTTTTTAAGCTAGCGACCAGGTTTATCGCCATCAGTCTGCGACCTCGACCCGTCATCCCCGCGCAGGCGGGGACCCAAGTTTGCATGATTAGCTGACCAGCCAGCGTTTAGCGAACACTCAACTCATGCCGCGCCGCCGCCAGGCTGCGCATCACCTCCGCCTGCGCCTCCGACAGGCAGCGATAAGGAATCGGCAAGGTCCCCCGCTTGAGCACCATCATGAACCCGCGCGAATACGTGCGCACGGCACTGACGTCTTCCCACTCGATCAGGGTCACACCCCCGCTGGCGCGCACGATGCCGTGTTCGTCGATGGTGAATTCGTAGGTCCGCCGTCCGCGCCCGAGCATGATGAAGTTGAGCGCCGCGCCCAGGGTGCTTTTCAGACGCAGGAACAGGCTGGCCGGCCAGCGGATGCGCCGGCGGCGGATCAGGAAGCCGCCGTGCTGCCACATGAAGCTGGTGTACTCGCCCAGCGTGTAGCGCACGAAGAAATGCAGCTCGCCCAGCGGGAATGCCCCCGCCACCAGCGGCGGAACCGAGTGTTTGTCCGGCCCAGCAGTCACGTTTGTCTCCTTCGGCTCGTCCGCCTGCTGTTGCATCTGCTCCTGCACGAACGCGGCGACGGGCTTGCCACTGCTGACCGGTCTCGGGTGTTTAATTGACAACATGGTCATCCCCTTTTGTTTTAACCGAGCTCAGTTCGGAATGGTAACAAAACCTATCCGATAATCTGTCGCAGGAGTTCAACAGTGCGCAGGGTCGCGCCCCGGTGCCTTCCTGCGAACGCCAGGGCGGCCGCTCCCATCGCCTGGCGCGCGCCGTCGTCGCGCAGCAGGCGCGCCGCCTCCGCCGCCAGGGCCGCGGCGCCAGGCACCCGCAGCGCGCCGCCGCTGGCCACCGCATCTTCCGTGGCGTCGGCGAAGTTGAAGGTATGCTCGCCCACCAGCACCGGCTTGCCCAGCGCACAAGCTTCGATCAGGTTCTGGCCGCCCAGCGGCAGCAGGCTGCCGCCGATGTAGGCGCAGTCGCAGGCCGCGTAATACGCGAACATCTCGCCCATCGAGTCGCCCAGCAGCACTTCGGCATCGCCCACGCCCTGCTCCAACTGGGAACGGCGCACCAGACGCAAACCCTGCGCTTCGACCAGCTTCGCCACCTCGTCGAAACGCTGCGGATGGCGCGGTACGATCATCAGGAGGGCGTCCCCGGGCTTGCCGGCATGGCGTGTCCAGGCGTCCAGGATCAGGGTTTCCTCGCCCTCGCGCGTGCTGGCGCACAGGAAGACCGGCCGCTGGCCGATCTGGCCGCGCAGCCAGGCGCCCTTTTCCAGGGCCGCGCCCGGGGGCACCACATCGAACTTGATGCTGCCCGTAATCGCCACCTGCGGCGCGCCGAGCGAGGAAATACGCTGCGCGTCGGCCTCGGTCTGGGCCGCCACCAGGGTAATGGCGCGCGCCGCATCCGTCATCAAGGGCCCCATCTTCTGGCCGCGCCGCAACGAGCGCTCGGACAGGCGCGCATTGGCCAGCACCACCGGCACGCCCGCCTGGGCGCAGCCATGGATCAGATTCGGCCAGACTTCGGTCTCCATCAGGATGCAGGCGCGCGGCTGGTAGCGGCGCAGGAAGCGCGCCACCATCAAGCCGGTGTCGTAAGGCAGGTAGGACTGGATCACGCGCTCGCCATGGCGGCCGAACAGCGAACGGCCGGTGGCGCGGCCGGTCGGGGTCATGTGGGTGAGCAGGATGCGGCAATCCGGATACTGCGCCAGCAGCGCCTCGACCAGCGGCTCGGCGGCGCGGGTCTCGCCCACCGAGACCGCATGCACCATGATCGTCATGCGGCCGTCAGGCGTCCCGCTGGCCAGGCCGAGGCGCTCGTCCCAGTGCTCGCGGTAGCCGGGCTCCTTGCGCCCGCGCCACCACAGCCGCCCCAGCACGGCCGGCAGGGCCAGCCACCACAACGCCGAATACAGCGGCCGTTTCATCCTTGGCCCAGCAGCCGGCGCGCGGCGGCGATCACGTCATCGCTCGAAGGCGGCGCGCCCAGGTCGCCCAGGTTGACGATGCGCTCGGACCAGTTGCCCTCGGTCTTCCACTTGGGCGAATCGCAATAGATCTCGACCGTCGGCCGCACGAAGGCGGCGGCGATGTGGGTCAGGCCCGTATCCACGCCGACGGCCAGCGCCGCATGCTGGGCCAGGGTCACCGCATCCATCATCGAGAGTTTCGGCAGCACGCGCGCATTCGGGATCCGGGCGGCCAGCGCCTGCGCGTCCTTCAGCTCCTGCTCGGAGCCCCAGGGCAAAAGCACCGGCATCGGCGCCAGGGCATGGCCCAGGGCGATCCAGTTCGCGTCCGCCCACTTCTTGGCGGCGCGCGCGGTGCCGTGGAAGAACACGGCGTAATCTTCCGCCGGCAGGAAGGCCGGGCGCTGCGCCGCCTGCGGGGCCGGCAGGCCGAAGTCCGGCGCCGAATCGACCGCGTAGCCGAGGGCGGCGCCCGCGACCAGGCGGCCGCGCGCCACCGCATGGGTGCGCGGGTCGAGCGGGATGCTGTCGGTATGGAAGATGCGCGAGATGCCTTCGTAGCCCGAGCCTTCGCTGCCGTTGGCCAGGCCGACCTTCTTGCCGCCCTTGCGCGTGCGCGCCGCGCCCATGATCACGCCGGTCTTGAGCAGGCCCTGGGTGTCGAACACATAGTCGTATTCTTCTTCGCGCAGGCTGCGGAAGAAGGCCTTGATCTCGGCGCGCGTCTCCGGCTTGCCCAGGCCCTTGCGCCAGCGGCGCAGCGCCCAGGGAATGATCTTGCGCACGTGCGGGTTGAGGCGGACCAGGCTGACATAGCCCTCTTCCACCACCCAGTCGATGGTGGCGCCTGGGTCATGGCGCAGGAGGTCGGCCACCATCGGCAGGTTGTGCAGCACGTCGCCCAGCGACGACACACGCACCAGCAGGATCTTCAAGCCGGCTTCCTCAGAACGGGAGGTGGGCGTCCGGCTTGGCGGCCAGGATCACGCGCTTGAAATCGGCCTGGATGCGTTCCAGGGCTTGCGGCGTCTCGGCTTCGAAGCGCAGCACCACGACCGGAGTCGTGTTCGAGGAACGGGCCAGGCCGAAACCGTCCGGATACTCGACGCGCAGGCCGTCGATGTCATTGACGCGCTCCGAGCCCGGGAAGACGGCATGCTTGCGCAGGGAGTCGATCAGGGAGAAGTTCTCGCCTTCCTGCAGGTGCAGGTGCAGTTCCGGGGTGCTGCTGGCGATCGGCAGGCCGTTCAGCAGCTTCGAGGGATCGCTTTCGCGGGTCAGGATCTCGAGCATGCGCGCGCCGGCGTACAGGCCGTCGTCGAAGCCGTACCAGCGGTCCTTGAAGAAGATGTGGCCGCTCATCTCGCCGCCCAGCGGCGAGCCGGTTTCCTTCAGCTTGGCCTTGACCAGCGAGTGGCCGGTCTTCCACATCAGCGGACGGCCGCCGTGCTGCTCGATCCAGGGGGCGAGGTGGCGGGTGCACTTGACGTCGTAGAGGATCTCGGCGCCCGGATTGCGCGACAGGACATCGGCCGCGAACAGCATCATCTGGCGGTCCGGGAAGATGATCTGGCCGTCCTTGGTGACGATGCCGAGGCGGTCGCCGTCGCCGTCGAAGGCCAGACCCAGCTCGGCGTCGGTGTCCTGCAGGGCCTTGATCACGTCCTGCAGGTTTTCCGGGTGCGCCGGATCCGGGTGGTGGTTCGGGAAAGTGCCATCCACCTCGCAGAACAGTTCGATGACTTCGGCGCCCATGCGGCGGAACAGTTCCGGCGCGAAGGCCCCGGCCACGCCGTTGCCGCAGTCGACCACGATCTTGATCGGGCGCGCCAGCTTGACATCGCCGACGATGCGCTCGATGTAGGCGGCGCGGATGTCGTGGGTGCTGTAGCCGCCGCGCTGTTCGGCGACCGTGCCATCGTAGGCTGCAATGCTGTCGTGCAGGGCCAGGATGGCTTCGCCGTGGATCGCTTCGCCGGCCAGCACCATCTTGAAACCGTTGTAGTCGGGCGGGTTGTGGCTGCCGGTGACCATGATGCCCGAGCGGGTGTCGAGCACATTGGTGCCGAAGTAGACCATCGGGGTGGCGACCATGCCCAGATCGATCACGTCCACGCCGGCGTCGCGCAGGCCTTCGGCCAGGGCGGCGGACAGCTCGGGGCCGGACAGGCGGCCGTCGCGGCCGATCACGACCTTGCGCTCTCCCTTGGCCAGGGCGGCTGCACCGAATGCGCGCCCGATATGGCGCGCAACTCCGGCGTCCAGCGTCTTGCCGATGACGCCGCGGATGTCATAGGCCTTGAAGATCGTTTTGGAGAGTGCGAGCATTTTCTTCCTTGGAGTACGGGGGGAGCGTGCAGCTGCCGGTGTTGGAGGAATGACAAAACGACCGCTATTGTAACGGCAAGCGGGATGGCGTGGTGTGCGCGGCGTGCGGTGCTAAAGAGGTTGAGTGGCCCTTTAATAAACTTGGGCGGAACAATGCTGGGGGCATTGTTCCGGCCTGCGCCGGAACGACGTATTGAGGCAGCGGACTGGCGTATTAACACTGCCCGGCGTCTTCAGCACGTCGTTCCGGCGCAGGCCGGAACCCAAGTTACCATGCATAGCCGCATATTCATTCCGCAGCCCCGCACAAAATAAATCGCCGGCTTCCGCCGGCGATTTCAATCAAACACGCAGCTTGTCGAGCGACTGGCCGCTTTCGACCCATTCCTTGACCCATTTCGGCTGGCGGCCGCGGCCGGTCCATTGCTGCGATGCGTTGTCCGGGTGACGATAACGCACGGCGACGGTATTGCCCTTGCTGCTGCCGCGGCCGCCGCTGGCGATCAGGTCTTTCAGCGGAACGCCGACGCTTTGGGCAATGGCCAGGATCTGCTCGCGTGCCTTTTGAACTTCTTGTACTTCACGCTTCTTCATCTCCTGCTTGATTTGCTCCTGCAGGTTGCGCAAGTCGCCAACCGACATATTCGACAGATCCATCATCGTTCCCTCGTTCGTAAGATTGAAATACCCGCGGTGAAATCTCACCAAATGTCGCAATATACTAACACCAATTACAAAAATCTAGTCCCTCTTGTGAAAAAAAAGCCAACGCGGAGACTTAAATCGAACAATACGTGCATACAACCAGAGGTAACTGATTATAAACAACACGCAGAAGCACATTAGCATAAGCGTATTTTCCCAGAACACGGTAGCCGGTATCACCGCCATCAGCGAAAAAAGCCATAAATAAGGCGATGTACGTGCATTGCGTTTCATCAGTGCGCGTGCTTCCGGCCTGCCTACCGTCCAGCGCACGATACGCCGGAATATGAGGCTATGCAGGTGGATTCCATCGGGCATGGCAGGGGACTTCCCGCGCACAAACATTCTGCGGTAGGCCGAAAACAAGGTTTCGAAAGTGGGATAAATCAGCAGCAAGGCCGCATACCAGGTGGATACCTCGCGATTGCGCATCACCAGCAGCAAGGCCAGCTCTCCCAGCAGGAAACCGATGAAATAAGCGCCGCCATCGCCAAGGAAGATCAGCCCGATGGGATAATTCCAGATCAGGAAACCCGCGGTCGCGCCCGCCACAATCAGGGCCGCCACCAAGACGAACATATCCCCTATTTGAAATGCCACATATGCAAGCGACATGAGCATGCAAATGCTTACCATGCTCGCCAGCCCATTAAACCCGTCAATAATATTGACGGCATTCGCAATTCCCGCCACCGCGAGTATGGTCACCGGTAAAACGATCCAGGCCGCCTGCAGTCTTACGACACCCCAGGGCATATCCAGGCGATCCAGGCGCGCATCGAGCAGCCAATAAGCGAGCAGCGCCGCCAGCATTGTCAGCAGCAGCCGGCGCGATGGGGCCACCTTCCCCGTATAGTCTTCCGCAATGCCGCCGGAAAGCGCAATGGCGCCACAAGCGATCAATGCCATCAGCCAGGGCGCAATGCCGGGTTCGCGCGCGATGGAAAAAGCGGAGGCAAGCGTCACCGCAAGAAAAATCGGCACGCCGCCAATGCGCGCCACCTCGTGGGCATGGAATTTTTGAACGCCGTCGAGATCGGCATCGAGCGCCATCCCCTTTTTATTGGCGAGCTTAATCACCAGCAGGGTCAGCAACGCGCAAGAGAGGAAGCTGACAAAAAAGGAGAACATTATTGTTTTCCGGTGCAATAACGTGGAATCACCTGCTTTTGTACGCAGGATTGGAACAGCCACGGCACTCTTATCAAAGAGGAAAGTCCAGGCCATTGTACCGGAATGGCCGGGCCATTCCCGGCACAACGCTTAATCGTGCTCGGACGTTTGGCAATGGATCAAACCGGGCCGATGCCTGGCTAGCGCATGCAGAGCGCAAGCGCATCGCGCCAGTCGGGAAGGCGGCAGAAACGGTGAGTCAGCTTGGCGCAGTTCAGGCGCGAATTGCGCGCGCGCCTGGCAAGGGTCGGATAATCGCTGGAGGCGATCGGCACCACGCGGCAGGCTTGCGCGCTTTCTTCCATGATCGCCTGGGCAAATCCCGCCCAGCTGGTTTCGCCCTGGGCGCTCAGATGATAGGTGCCGCGGTTGTCGCGCCACCATTTGGGCCCGCCCACCTGGGCCTGGACCAGGATATGGGCCGCGGTCTGGGCTACGGTGCGGCTCCAGGTCGGCGCGCCCACCTGGTCGTCGACCACCCGCACCTCCTCGCGCTCGGCCGCCAGGCGCAGCATCGTGCGCAGGAAATTATTCCCGCGCATGCCGTAGACCCAGCTGGTGCGCAGGATCAGGTAGGGCGCGCCAGAGGACACGATGGCCTGCTCCCCCAGCAACTTGGTTTCGCCGTAGACATTGAGCGGCCCTGTGCGGTCGCCCTCGGTATAGGGTTCGTCCTTGTCGCCGCCGAACACGTAATCGGTCGAGAAATGCACCAGGGCGGCGCCCACTTCGCGCGCCTGCAGGGCCATCACGCCGGGCGCCTGGGCATTGACTCGCAGGGCCAGCTCGGGCTCGCTCTCGGCGCGGTCCACGGCCGTATAGGCGGCCGCGTTGACGATCAGCTCGGGCTGGACGCTGCGTATCGCGTCGCGGACCTGGTCGAGGTCGGCCAGGTCCAGCCGCTTGCGGTCGCAGGCGACGATCTCGCCCAGGCCCTGCAGGCAGCGCAGCAGCTCGTAGCCGATCTGTCCGTCGGCGCCGGTGAGCAGGATCTTCACCGGAACACCTCGGCCGCGCCGAAGGGCCTGCCCTCGCGGTCCTTGGCGGACAGGATGGGCTCGCCCATCAAAGGCCACTCGATGGCGAGGCGCGCATCGTTCCACAGCAGGGTGCGCTCGTGCGCGGGCGACCAGTATTCGGTGGTCTTGTACAGGCAATCGGCCTCCTCGCTCAGGGTGAGGAAGCCATGCGCGCAGCCCGGCGGCACCCACAGCTGGCGCCGGTTGTCGGCGGACAGCTCGGTGCCGATCCAGCGCCCGAAACTGGGCGAGCCGGCACGCAGGTCGACCACCACGTCGAACACGGTGCCCTGGACCACGCGCACCAGTTTGCCTTGCGGCACCTCGACCTGGTAATGCAGGCCGCGCAGCACGTTGCGGTGCGACCTGGAATGGTTGTCCTGGACAAACACCGGCTCGAAGCCGCTGGCCTCGCGGAAGCGGCGCGCGTTGTAGCTCTCGAAAAAGAAACCCCGCTCGTCCGTGAACACCTGCGGTTCGAGCAGCAGCACGCCCGCGATGGCGGTCGGGGTGCACTTCATGGCCAGGCTCTCATCGCGGGACTTTGTCGCCCAGCACGCGCAGCAGGTACTGGCCGTAGCCGCTCTTCGTGAGCGGCCCGGCCAGCCGCTCCAGGGCCGCCGCATCGATGTAGCCGCGCCGGTAGGCCACCTCTTCCGGCACGCCGATCTTCAAGCCCTGGCGGTGCTCGATGGTGGCGATGAATTGGGATGCGTCAAGCAGCGAATCGCAGGTGCCGGTATCGAGCCAGGCGAAGCCGCGGCCCAACAGCGCGACCTTCAGCTTTCCGGCATCGAGGTAGGCGCGGTTGACGTCGGTGATCTCCAGCTCGCCGCGGCTGGACGGCCGCAGCGAAGCGGCGATGTCGCACACGTCGCTGTCGTAGAAATACAGCCCGGTCACGGCGTAGTTCGACTTGGGCTGGGCCGGCTTTTCCTCGATCGAGAGCGCCTTGAATCCCGCGTCGAATTCCACCACGCCATAGCGCTCCGGATCTTGCACATGGTAGGCGAACACGGTGGCGCCTTCCGTCCGATTGGTGGCGGTGGCCAGGGATTGCTCCAGGCCATTCCCGTAATACAGGTTGTCGCCCAGGATCAGGGCCGAAGGTTCGCCGTTCACGAAGCGGCGGCCGATCAGGTAGGCCTGGGCCAGGCCTTCAGGCGAAGGCTGCTCGGCGTATTGAAAATTCAGGCCCCACTGGCTGCCGTCGCCCAGCAGCTGCTGGAAGCGCGGCAGGTCTTGCGGGGTGGAGATGATCAGGATGTCCTGGATTCCCGCCAGCATCAAGGTGGTGATCGGGTAATAGATCATCGGCTTGTCGTAGACCGGCAGCAGCTGCTTGGACACCGCCACCGTCATCGGAAACAGCCGGGTGCCCGAACCGCCCGCCAGGATGATCCCGCGCCGCTTTTCACGTGCCATCGGTGCCCTTCTCATGATGCGTCTCCCCGCTTGCCGTAGTTGCGTTCGACCCACTCCAGGTAGGCGCCGCTCTGGACATGGCTGACCCAGTCCTGGTGCGCCAGGTACCAGCGCACGGTGTCTTCCAGGCCGGCGGCAAAGCTGTGCGCCGGACGCCAGCCCAGTTCGCGCTCGATCTTGCGCGCGTCGATGGCGTAGCGCCGGTCGTGTCCCGGGCGGTCCGCCACGAAGCTGATCTGCTTGCGCCGGCTCCCGGCGGCGGGCACCAGCCGGTCGAGGATGTCGCACAGGGAGCCGACCACGTCGAGGTTGGCCATTTCGCTCGACCCGCCGACGTTGTACACCTCACCCGGCCGCCCCGCTTCCAGCACGCGCCGGATAGCCGCGCAGTGGTCGCCCACGTACAGCCAGTCGCGCACCTGCTGGCCATCGCCGTACACCGGCAAGGGCTTGCCCGCGAGGGCGTTGGCGATCATCAGCGGAATCAGCTTTTCGGGGAACTGGAAGGGACCGTAGTTGTTCGAGCAATTCGTGGTCAGGGTCGGCAGGCCGTAGGTGTGATGCCAGGCGCGCACCAGGTGGTCCGAGGCCGCCTTCGAGGCCGCATACGGGCTGTTGGGCGCGTAGGGCGTGGTTTCGCTGAACGGCGGATCCTGGGGAGCCAGGGTGCCGTAGACCTCGTCGGTGGACACGTGCAGGAAGCGGAAGGCCTCGCGCTCGCCGGCATCCAGCGTGGCCAGGTGGGCGCGCGCGGCTTCCAGCAAGGTGTAGGTGCCCTGCACATTGGTCTGCACGAACTGGCCCGGCGCATGGATCGAGCGGTCGACATGGCTCTCCGCCGCGAAGTGAAGGATGGCGCGCGGGCGATGCTGGCGCAGCAGCGCCGTCACCAGCTCGCCGTCCGCGATGTCGCCGCGCACGAACACGTGGCGCGGGTCGCCCTGCAGGCTGGCCAGGTTTTCCAGGTTGCCCGCATAGGTCAGCTTGTCCAGGTTCAGGACCGGCTCATCCGATTGGGCCAGCCAGTCGAGGACAAAATTTGCCCCGATAAAACCCGCACCGCCAGTGACTAAAATCATTTAGTATCCGCCAAAGCAATAAGTTTACCGGCAATTCTACGTGAACTCGCCCCCAACCATCGACTAGCGGCGGGACCCGGCGCTCCGATCCTGGATAATAAGAACATGAAAACCTATGCCATTGGCGACCTGCAGGGTTGCGCCCACGAAGCCCAGCTCCTGCTCGAACATATCAAGGAAGACGCCCAGGGCGAGGCGCGCATCCTGTTCGTGGGCGACCTGATCAACCGCGGCCCCGATTCCCTCACCGCGCTGCGGCGCATGAAGGCGCTGTCCGAATCCAGCGGCGGCCGGGTCGAGGCCCTGCTCGGCAACCACGACCTGCACCTGATCGCGGTGGCGGTGGGCGCGCAGCGCGTGAGCCGTTCCGACACCCTCGACGCCATCCTCGCCGCCCCCGACCGCGACGAGCTGATCGACTGGCTGCGCCGCCGGCCGCTGGCGATGTTCGTCGACGCTCACCTGCTGGTGCATGCCGGCGTGGCGCCGCAGTGGGACGCCGCCCAGACCATGGCGCTGGCGGGCGAAGTGGAAGCCGTGCTGCGCGGCGACGGGTGGATCGACTTCCTGCGCGAGATGTACGGCAACGAGCCGAACCGCTGGGACGACAGCCTGACCGGCATGGCGCGGCTGCGCTGCATCGTCAATGCGCTGACGCGCATGCGGCTGTGCGAGCCGGATGGGAGCATGGACTTCAAGCACAAGGAAAGCGAGAACGGGCCGGAAGGCTCGGGGCTGATTCCGTGGTTCGACCTGCCCGAGCGCAAGACGGCGAACGTGACGGTGGTGTTCGGGCACTGGTCGGCGCTGGGGCTGGTGCTCAGGCCTAACCTGGTGGGGCTGGACAGCGGCTGCGTGTGGGGCGGGAAGCTTACCGCGGTGTGCCTGGATAATCGCGCGCTGCTGCAGGTGGATTGCCCCGAGTATCAGGAGCACAGTGGGAAGAGGTAACAGGCTTATTAGGTTCCGGCCTCCGCCGGAACGACGGCTTTTAGACCTGCGGTAATGGCATCCTGCGCGGCCTGCGCCAGCTCGCGACGGTGCGCGCCTGCGCTCTCCAAGGGCGGCAGGCAGGCCAGGCGCGCGCGGATCGGCGGGCCTTCCAGCACCTTGAACATGCTGTCCACGAAGGTCGTCTCGCCCACGTAATCGACCGAAGGGTGAAACGCCCCCTCCCCGTTCACATACGCCAGCGCATACGGCTGCACCGCCACCCTGGCGTCGATGGCCGCCTCGAACAGGTTGGCATGGAAAGGCAGCACTTCGCCCTGCCGCGATGTGGTCCCTTCAGGGAAGAAAGCCACCCGCTGTCCCTTGTGCAGCACCTCGACCAGCCCCTTGAAGATGTGGCGCAGCTCGCGCCGGTTGCCGCGCGCGAT
The DNA here is from genome assembly GCF_018119395.1 of Massilia sp. ZL223. GTDB lineage: Bacteria > Pseudomonadota > Gammaproteobacteria > Burkholderiales > Burkholderiaceae_D > Telluria. The sequence goes on along the minus strand of NZ_JAGPWD010000014.1, from coordinate 5,217 downwards.
GAACACCGTGCCGGCGGCCGCCGCCAGCCAGCCCAGCACCGGCCAGGCGCGGATCTCGGCCTTGGCCACGAAGCGGCAGGGATGCAGCGCATTGATCACGAAGATGTCCAGCCAGGACACGTGGTTGGCCACGATCAGCGCATGCTCCAGCACCGGCGCGCCGGGCGCCTGCTCGACCTCGATGCGGCACAGCCTCAGTAAGCGGCGCGACCACGAGCGCGTGAGGCGCTCGCGCAAGCCATTCGATGCCAGCGGAAACACCAGCGCGGATGTGGCAAGGCCTTCGAGCAGGTGGACGACGACGCGCGCGAGGCGCCAGGCAAGGCGGATCTTCAAGACGGGAAACGATGAAAAGGACCACGCGGACGCCAGGTCCGCGCGGTCATGGACGGATCAGCGCTGGAAAGCGACCTGTCCGCGCACGATGGTGGTCTTGACCTGGCCAGCCAGTTCATAACCGAGGAAAGGCGTGTGCTTGCCCTGGCTCGCCAGCGCCGAGCGCTCGACCTTCCAGCGCAGGTCCGGGTCGAACAGCACCACGTCGGCCGAGGCGCCCACCGACAGCGTGCCCGCCGGCAGCCCGGCGATGCGCGCTGCCTCGTGGGTGACCTTGCCGATCGCGCGCGCCAGGCCGTCGGCGCCGCGCTGGCCGTCCGCCCACTTGAGCATCAGGGCCAGCAGCAATTCCAGGCCGGTGGCGCCCGGCGAGGCTTCGCCGAAGGGCAGCAGCTTCTCGTCGTCGTCGACCGGGGTGTGGTCGGAGCATACCGCGTCCACGGTGCCGTCCAGCAGGCCCGCCTGGATCGCGTCGCGGTCGCGCTGGGCGCGCAGCGGCGGGGTGAAGCGCGCGTTGGAATCGAAGAAGCCGATGTCGGCGTCGGTCATGTGCAGGTGGTGCACGCCGACGTCGCAGGTGACCGGCAAGCCTTCCTTCTTGGCGGCCTTGATCAGTTCCAGGCTGGCGGCGGCCGAGATGCGGCACAGGTGCACGCGGGCGCCGGTGGAACGCATCAGTTCGAAGATGGTGTGCAGGGCGATGGTCTCGGACATCACCGGCACGCCCGACAGGCCCAGGCGCGAGGCCAGCGGGCCGCTGTGGGCCACGCCGCCGCGGCCGATGTGCGGGTCCTGCGGGCGCAGCCACACGGTATAGCCGAAGGTTTTCGCGTACTGCATGGCGCGCAGCAGGACAGTGGTGTCGAGGACCGGTTCCTCGGCCTGGGCGAAGCCGATGCAGCCGGCTTCGGTCAGCTCGGCCATTTCGGTCAGTGCCTGGCCTTTCAGGCCGACGGTCAGCGCGCCCAGCGGGTGCACGTGGGCCTGGTTCAGGATGCGCGCGCGGTGCTTGAGCATCTCGACCAGGCCGGGCTCGTCCAGCACCGGGTCGGTATCCGGCGGGCACACCAGGGTGGTCACGCCGCCCTGCATGGCCGCCTGCATTTCCGATTCCAGGGTGGCCTTGTATTCGTAGCCCGGCTCGCGCAGGCGGGCCGACAGGTCGACCAGGCCGGGCGCGACCACCAGGCCGCTGGCATCGATCGTCTGGTCGGCGCTGAAGCCCGCGGGGGCCGCGCCGACGCCGGCGATCTTGCCGTCCGCAATGAAGAGATCCTTGGTTTCGTTGATGCCGTTCGCCGGGTCGACCAGGCGCCCGTTCTTGATATGAAGTTTCATCCGTGGGTTCCTGCCAAAATGCTCATGACTGCCATGCGTACCGCGATGCCGAAGGTGACCTGCGGGAGGATCACCGCCTGGCTGCCGTCGGCCACCGCCGAATCGATCTCCACGCCGCGGTTCATCGGGCCCGGGTGCATCACGATGGCGTCCGGCTTGGCCAGCGCCAGGCGTTCCGGCGTCAGGCCATAGCTCTTGAAGTATTCCTGCGCCGAGGGCAGCAGCGCGCCGCTCATGCGTTCGTTCTGCAGGCGCAGCATGATGATGACGTCGACGTCCTTCAGGCCTTCGTCCATATTGGTGAACAGGCGCACGCCCATCTGCTCCAGGCCGCCCGGCAGCAGGGTGTGCGGGCCGATGGCGCGCACTTCCGGCACGCCCAGCGTGGTCAGCGCGTGGATGTCCGAGCGCGCCACGCGGCTGTGCAGGATGTCGCCCACGATGGCCACGCGCAGGTTGGTGAAGTCCTTCTTGTAGTGGCGGATCGTGTACATGTCGAGCAGGCCCTGGGTCGGGTGCGCGTGGCGGCCGTCGCCGGCGTTCACCACGTGCACGTGCGACTGGCCGCTCTCGTTCAGGTGCTTGGCGATCAGGTAGGGCGCGCCCGACTGCGAATGGCGCACCACGAACATGTCGGCGTGCATGGCCGACAGGTTGTCGATGGTGTCGAGCAGCGACTCGCCCTTGGTGGTCGACGATGCCTGGATGTTCAGGTTGATGACGTCGGCCGAGAGGCGCTTGGAGGCGATCTCGAAGGTGGTGCGGGTGCGGGTCGAGTTTTCGAAGAACAGGTTGAACACGCTCTTGCCGCGCATGAGCGGGACCTTCTTCACTTCGCGGTCGGAGATGCCGACGAAGCTCGATGCGGTGTCCAGGATGTGGTCGATGTGCGACTTCTTCAGTCCCTCGATGGTGAGCAGGTGCTGCAGCTCGCCGTGTTTGTTCAGTTGCGGATTAAGCATTGTCTTCTTCGATGGTGAGCGAAAGCTGGCCGGACGCATCACGCTGCAGGCACAGGGACTGGTTGGCCGCGAGCGTGGCGCGGGTGCCGACGAAGTCGGCGGCGACCGGCAGTTCGCGTCCGCCGCGGTCGGCCAGGGCCGCGAGCTTGATGCAGGCCGGGCGGCCGTAGTCGAACAGCACGTTGATCGCGGCGCGCGTGGTGCGGCCGGTCTGCAGCACGTCGTCGACCAGCACGACGGTGGCGCCGTCGACCGGGAAGCGGATGTGAGTCGGCTTCACGTCCGGATGCAGGCCCTTCTTGGCGTAGTCGTCGCGGTAGAACGAGACGTCGATCGACCCCAGGCGGCTGGTCAGGTCGAGGTCGCGCGCCAGGCGCTCGGCGAGCCAGGCGCCGCCGGAGTGGATGCCGACGATGGCGGCGTCGCTTACGCCTTCCAGGCCGGCCCGGACCTGGGACAGCAGCTCGCGGTAGAGCGCTTCCGCGTCGAGGTCGTGGTTAGATGTTGGCATGATCGTCAAAGTATTGTTGCAAAATGATGGCGGCCGCCTTGGCGTCGATGACCTCGCCGCGCTTGGCTTGGATGACGGCGGAGGAATAGCGCTCGTCGACCAGGTCGACGGGCAGGTTGAAGCGGCCGTGAAGCTGGTTGGCGAAACGCCGGCTGCGCGCGGTCATCTCGTGCTCGGCGCCGTCCGGATGGCGCGGCTCGCCCACGACGAGGCGCGCCGGGCGCCATTGTTCGATCAGGTCACCGATGACCTGGAAGCGGGTCGCGTTGTCGACCGCCTTGATGACGGTCAGCGGCTGGGCCTGCCCCGTCAGTGTATTTCCCATTGCAATGCCGATCCGCTTGACGCCGAAGTCGAACCCAAAAACGATATCAACCATCGATGTCAACCATTCTTACGCATGGCCGGCTTCGGTGGCGAGCATGAGCGGGTCGATTCCCAGCAGTTTGATGGCGGCGGTATAGCGTTCCTCGATCGGCAGGTCGAACAGGACGCGCGCGTCGGCGCCCACGGTCAGCCAGCCGTTGCGGGAAATTTCTTCCTCGAGCTGCCCCGGGCTCCAGCCGGCGTAGCCGATGGACACCAGCATGCGCTTCGGCCCTGCCCCGCTGGCGACGGCTTCCAGCACGTCGATCGAGGTGGTGAAGGCGACTTCGTCGGTGACATTGAGCGAGGACGAGTAGCGTCCGCCCGGCGAATGCAGCACGAAGCCGCGGTCGTCCTGGACCGGTCCGCCGAACATGATCGGCTCTTCCGTCACGCTCGAGCGCAGGCCCTCGGCCAGCTTGAGGTCGATGCGGTCGAACAGCACGTCCATCGTCATGTCGGTGGGCTTGTTGATGACCACGCCGAGCACGCCTTTTTCGTTGTGCTCGCAGACATACACGACGGTGCCGCCGAAAATGGGATCCTGGATCGACGGCATGGCAATCAGGAAATGATTTGCCAGGTTCAGCCCCGAAGGCGCAGGGCCGGGGCGGAGCTGCGTATCGTCCTGTCCCGGCGGCATGCCGGGCATCGGTAGAGTTTTGACAACTTTACTTTTTTTCATACGCGTACTCTCACAGGGCTCACTCTGGTTGAACGACCGCTCAGTATCCAGACTACAACATTAAGCTTTTCGTTAGTTTACACTGAATTGCCCGGACACCCCTTGAAGCGTCTCCAGCCGGGTCCCGTTAGCTGTTTCCGGCCCGGGCTTTTCACCCTTGTTTTGACCGAGCACATAAAGATGAACGAAAGCAATTCGTTGGTCTGGTTCCGCCGCGATCTCCGGGCATTCGACCAGGCCGCCCTGTATGAGGCACTGGCTGGCTCCGGCCGCGTGTTTTGCGCCTTTGTGTACGACACCGACATCCTGCAAGGGCTGCCACGCGATGACGCCCGCCTGCGCTTCATCCATGCCAGCCTGGCCAGCCTCGACCAGGAATTGCGCCGCCTGGGAAGCTACCTGATCGTGCGCCACGGGCGCGCGGTCGAGGAAGTTCCGCGACTTGCCGCCGAGCTGGGCGTGGATACCGTCTACATCAATACCGATTATGAGCCCAGCGCCGTGGAACGTGACGCACAGGTGGCCGAACAGCTGGCTCGGCAGTCGCAGCGCCTGCTCGCCTTCAAGGACCAGGTGATATTCGAGAAGGACGAAGTGCTGACCCTGGCGGGGCAGCCGTTCTCGGTATTCACGCCCTACAAGAACGCCTGGCTCAAGCGGCTGGCGGCCATGCCGGAGACGCTCGCGGCCTATCCCATCGATCTGCACGCCCATGCGTTTGCGCCGCCGGAACGGCCGTCCGCCCTGCCCTCACTGGCGCAGATCGGCTTCGAGGATGGGGAGCCGCCGTTGCCTGCAGGCATGGAAGGGGCGGAGCAGTTGTTCGAGGAGTTTCTGGAGGGCATCAGCGATTACGGCCGGGCGCGCGATTTCCCGGCCGAGGATGCGACTTCGCGGCTCTCGAGCCACCTGCGTTTCGGTACGACCTCGATCCGCCATCTGGTGCGCACGGCGCGGCAGATGATCGATGCGGGGGGCGGGGGGGGGGGCGCCCCCCCCCCGGGGGGCCGTGGGGGGGG
>NZ_JAGPWD010000013.1 GCF_018119395.1 Massilia sp. ZL223 | reverse complement strand
CCGCCCCCGCGGTTTTGCGCCTGACTTGTTAACCCACCGTCCCCACGATCGACACATCCCGGTTCTCGGGAATCTCGTTGTACGACAGCACATGCAGCCCCGGCGCGAACAGGCGCGCGTAGCGGGCCAGCAGCGGGCGCACCTGCGGCAGCACCAGCAGCAGCGGCGGCGTGTGCGCCTGCTTCATTTGCTCGCGCGCCACCGGCATGTTGATCTGCAGCTGGGACAGCAACTGGGGATCGATCGGGAAGTTGTCCAGCGCCACCTTGCCGCCGCCGTTCTGGCGCGCCTGGTTCAGGGAACCGAGCAGCATGTTCTCCAGTTCGGCCGACAGGTTAAAGGCCGGCATCTCCTTCTTCTTGCCGTACAGGCCGGACACGATCTGGCGGCGCAGCGCGCAGCGCACCTCGGCCGCCAGCAGGATCGGATCCTTGGTGGTTTCCGAGCTGTCCAGCAAGGTGGTGGCGATCACCACGATGTCCTTGAGCGAGACGCTCTCGGCCAGCAGCACGCGGAACACACGCAGCAGCTGGGTGTGGGTCAGCGCCTTGTCCAGCGCGGCGGCCAGCTTGGGCGAGAGCGCGGTCAGGCGCTCCAGGATGGCCGGCACGTCTTCGTGACGGAACAGCTCGTGCAGGTATTCGCGCACCACCTTCGAGGTATGGGTCGCGATCGCGCTCGCCACTTCGACCACCTGGTAGCCCAGGCCCAGCGCATGCGCCTTCTGGTCCGGCGTGATCCAGGTGATCGCCATGCCGTAGGCCGGCTCGATGCCCGGGATGCCGTCCAGCTGGCCGTAGACGTTGGGCGACGGGATCGCCATCAGGTGCTCGGGCATGACCTCGGCCTCGGCCACCACGGTGCCCGACAGGCTGATCGAATACTGGGACGGACGCAGGGCCAGGTCGTCGCGCACGCCGATCGCGGGCAGCAGCATGCCCATCTGCTCCGACAGGCTCTGGCGCACGCCCTTGATGCGCTTCGTCAGCGTCTCGCCCTGGGCCTTGTCCAGCATGCCGACCAGCTTGTAGCCGACCGCCACCGTGACCGGCTGGACCACCGGCAGCGCCTGCCAATCCAGTTCCGGCGCGCGCTCGTCGCGCAGGGCCGCTTCGATGGCGGCCACGCCCGCGGTGTCGGGCGCCTTGACGCGCTTGCTCAGCTTCCAGCCGACATAGAACAGCACGCCGGCGAAGATGAAGAAGGTAATGGTCGGCATGCCCGGCACCAGGCCGAGGATGACCATCACGCCACCGGCCGCGAACAGCACCGCCGGCTGGGCCAGCAGCTGGCCGCCGACCTGGTTCTCGAGGTCGCCCGACTCGCCGATGCGGGTCACCAGGATCGCGGCGGCGGCCGACAGCAGCAGCGCCGGGATCTGGGCCACCAGGCCGTCACCGATGGTCAGCAGCGCATACACGCGGAAGGCTTCGCCCATCGGCAGGCCGTGCATCAGGGCGCCGATGGCGATACCGCCGACCAGGTTGATGATCAGGATCAGGATCGACGCGATGGCGTCGCCGCGCACGAACTTCGAGGCGCCGTCCATGGCGCCGTAGAAGTCGGCCTCGGCCGCCACGTCCTTGCGGCGCTGGGTAGCCTGTTCCTGGTTGATCAGGCCGGCGTTCAGGTCGGCGTCGATCGCCATCTGCTTGCCCGGCAGCGCATCCAGGGTGAAGCGCGCCGACACTTCGGAGATACGTTCCGCGCCCTTGGTCACCACGATGAAGTTGATGATCATCAGGATCACGAACACCACCAGGCCGACCACGAAGTTGCCGCCGATGACGACATTGGCGAAGGATTCGATCACATGGCCGGCCGCGTCCGGGCCGTTGTGGCCATTCAGCAGGACCACGCGGGTCGAGGCCACGTTCAGCGCCAGGCGCATCAGGGTGGTGCCCAGGATCACGGTCGGGAAGACCGAGAAGTCGAGCGGCCGCTTGGCCGAGACCGAAACCAGGATCACGATCAGCGCCAGCACGATGTTGAACGTGAACAGCACGTCCAGCAGGATCGGCGGCAGCGGGAGCATGATCATGCCCAGGAGCGCGATCAGGAAGATGGGAGCGGCGAACTTCTGGCGCTTCAGCTCCGAGATGAAGGCGTTGAAGGAATTCATGCGGAAACCTCACTCAGGTGAGATGGCACGGCCACCTCGTTGGGGAACCGTGGGGGCGCGGGGCGCCGGCCTGCACGGAACGCATTCAGTTGTAGGACGTAATTCAGGACCTGCGACACCGCCTGGTACAGCTGGGCGGGAATCTGCTGCTGGACCTGGCTGGTGTTGTAGATCGCGCGCGCCAGCGGCGGCAGCTCGAGCGTCTCGATCCTGTGCTCGCGCGCGATCTGCTTGATGTACAGCGCCATCTCGTCCACGCCCTTGGCCACCACGAAGGGGGCTTCGGCGCGGCTGGTGTCGTACTTCAGCGCGACCGCATAGTGTTCCGGGTTGACGATCACCACGTCCGCCGTCGGCACCGTCTTGCGCACGCTGCGGCGCGCCATCTGGTGCTGCAGCTGGCGGATGCGCTGCTTCACCTCGGGCTTGCCCTCGCTGCTCTTGTGCTCTTCCTTCACTTCCTGCTTGCTCATGCGCTGGTTGCGCATGAACAGGAAATACTGGACCGGCACGTCGATCAGGGCGAACACCAGGAACACCGCCACCAGGGCCATCAGCGCGTCGAACATCATGCCGCTGCCGTGCAGCATGGCGTCGCCCAGCGGCATGCGCTGCAGCTCGAGATAGGCCTTCATGCCGGCCCGGCTCACGTACCACAGCACCAGGCCCAGGGCCACCGCTTTCGCCGCCGAGGTCGCGAAGCCGATCCAGTGCTTCTGCGTGAACAGGTTGCCCAGGTTCTTCATGGGGCTCAGGCGGTCGAAGCGCGGCGCCAGGTTCTTGCTCGAAACCATCAGGCCGCCCGGCACCACGCTGGCCACCATGATCGCCACCGGCACCGCGGCCAGGGGCAGCACCATCTTCACCAGCAGCAGCAGCGCGCCGCTGAACACCACCGACATCGCATTCTCGACCGCACCGGTCTCGCCCAGCGGGGCGTAGACCAGCCGGAACAGGCCGCGGAAGTCATCCACATAGCCCGGCAGCAGCATCGACAGCAGCTTGAGGCTGATCAGGATGCCGACCGCGGTCGACAGGTCGCGCGAGCGGACGACCTGCCCTTCCTCGCGCGCCTTCTTCAGCTTTTGCTGTGACGGCTTTTCTGTCTTGTCGCCGCCGGTGCCGCTATCGGCCATGGGCAATCCTCATCTGCTCGCCGAGCATCTCGAGCACCTGGTTGGTCATGGAAACGTAATGGTCGGGGATGAAGCGCACCAGCTGCACCAGCATCAGCAGGCCGAAGATGGTCACCAGCGAGAAGCCCAGCGAAAACAAATTCAAGCTGGGCGCCACGCGGTTCAGGAAGCCGAAGCCGACCTGCACCACCATGGTCGAGAACACGATCGGCAGGGCCAGCAGGATCGCCGCCGCGAACACCCAGCCCAGGTTCAGGGCCACCGATTCCAGCAGCATCGGTCCCCAGCCGCCGCCCACCGGCCAGGCCTTGAAGCTCTGGGCCAGCACCGTCATCAGGATCAGGTGGCCGTCGATGGCGAAGAACACCAGCATCGCCACCAGGGCCATCAGGCCGGACACCACGTCGGACACGGCGCCGTTGACCGGATCGTTCATCTGCGCCATCGAGAAGCCGATCTGGCTCGAGGCCAGGAAGCCCAGCATCGAGATCACGGCCATCGCGAACTGCAGGGCCAGGCCGATCACGCCGCCGATCACGGCCTGCTCGAACATGGCCACCACGCCCGCCAGCGAGAACGGATCCGGCATGGCCCCGCCCTTGGTAATTGGCAGCATCAGGAAGGCCAGCACCACCGACAGCAGGGCCTTGACCGGCATCGGCACCGTGGCTTCGCCCAGCACCGGGGCGGTGGCCATCATCGCCATGATGCGGGCGAAGGGCCACCACAGGGCGCCGAGCAGGGGCAGCAGGAAGCTGACCAGTTCCATCGGGGTTCAGGTTACCAGGGTGGCGGCGCGCTGGAATACCGAGATGCAGTAATCCATCAGGGTGGTCGTCATCCAGTGGCCGGCCAGGATCAGGGCCAGCAGGGTCACCAGCAGGCGCGGCAGGAAGCTCAGGGTCTGCTCGTTGATCTGGGTGGCGGCCTGCACCAGCGCCACCACCAGGCCCATGAGCAGGCCCGGGATCACCAGGACCATCACCAGCAGCATCACGAGTTGCAGGGCTTCGACCACCAGGTCGACAGCGATATCGGGACTCATGCGAAGATTCTCTCTATCTCTAATAGCCGTGGATGCTGCCGACCAGGGTATTCACGGTCAGGGTCCAGCCATCGACCAGCACGAACAGCAGCAGCTTGAAGGGCAGCGAAATCACCAGGGGCGACAGCATCATCATGCCCATCGCCATCAGCACCGACGACACCACCAGGTCGATGATCAGGAAGGGAATGAAGAGCATCGCGCCGATCTGGAACGCGGTCTTCAGCTCGGACAGCACGAAGGCCGCCAGTTTCACGGTGAAGCCGCGCTGCTCCGGGGCCAGGTTGGCCGGCTCGCCCGCCAGGCGCGCGACCTGGGCCAGCGAGGTCTTGCTGGTCTGGGCCAGCATGAAGCGCGAGACCGGCACTTCGGCGATCTTCAGGGCCTGCTCCAGGCCGATCTTGTCCTTGTCGTAGGGCAGGAAGGCGTCGCGCCACACGGCTTCGCCCACCGGGCGCATCACCAACAGGGTGAGGATCAGCGCGATGCCGGTGATGATGCGGTTCGGCAGGCCCTGCTGCAGGCCGAGGGCCTGGCGCAGCAGCGACAGGATGATCACGAAGCGGGTGAAGCTCGTCATCATCATGACCATGACGGGCAGCAGCCCGAGCAGGGTCATGAGCACCAGGATCTGCGACTTGACCGTCATCCCCTGGCTGGAGCCGGGAATCACCCCGGGCAGCACGTCCTGCTGCTGGGCCGCGACAGGCAGGGCGATCAGCAGCAACGCCCCCGCAAGGGGAGCGGCGCGGCGCAGCCATGCGCCGCGGGAGACACCCATCATGACGCCAGCAGGTCCAGGTTCAGGCCGTCGAGATCGACGACCTTGAGGCCATACTGTTCGCCGGCCACCACGACTTCGGCGCGGCCGATCGCAGTGCCGTTCACCTTGATGACCAGCGGCTCGCCGGCCAGGGCGTCGAGCGGGACCACCGAGGACGGGCCGATGGCCATCAGTTCCTGCAGCGAGACGCGGGCCGAGCCCACTTCCAGGGTCAGGGTGACCGGGATGCGCCGCATCATCTGCGGCAGCTGGCGGCCGGCCTTCTTGCCGGCGGCGGCGGTGGCGGCTTCGACGCCGTCGAGGTCGTCGATGATGAGGTCCGCGCCAGCCAGTTGCTCGTTGAGATTCATATCCATTTATTCGGCATCTTCAAAAGAGGTTAAACACAACTTCCCTTTGTGTTCGGCCACGGCGGCCGTGAACAGGCGCGATTCATCCAGCAGCACGTCGGCGCGCCCGACCGACACGGAGATCACGTCGCCGACCTGGAGGTCGAACAGCGCCGCGAGCGTGATCTCCTTGCTGACAAGACGGCCGTCGAGCTTGACGTGCAGGCTCGCGGCCAGCGGCTCCTGGGCGCCGCGCGTACTGCGCGTACTGCCCTTCTCCGCCATCAGCCCCTGAAGGACATGGCCCATCAGTTGCTGGTCGAGACCGATCCACAGCAGGCTGTCCTGCTCGGCCTGGGGGGCGCGCAGCGCCACCCGGATCACCCAGCCGGCCTTGCCCGGCGCGGCGGCCGTGCCGACCTGGCCCGGCGGGGTCTCGGCCGGCACCGGGGCGCCCACCGCCGCCATGCCCTCGGCCACGCGGGCGTCGAGCAGCGCGGCCAGCTGCTGGGTCAGGGTCGCCGCCAGGCGTTCCTCGGTGGCGGTGACTCTTTCATTGGCCAGGTCGCGCTGGCCCGCCTGGTTGGGCGCGCGGCGGGCGTAGCGCCCTTCCAGCAAGCCCAGCAGCAGGAAGCGCTCGAAGGCGACGGCGGCGACGCCGAAGCGCCCCGCCACGCCTTGCCAGCGCAGGCCTGCCTGTTCAGGGGCGCGCTCGAACTTGAGTTCAATAAGACGGTAAGCGCCCCAATAGCGGCGCCCGGCCGGCGAGGCCATGGCTTCGCCCAGCGATTCGAACAGGCGGGCGGCGAAGGTCGGCAACAAATGCACGGGCCGGCCCAGCAGGGCCGGATCGATCACTTGATAGTCTCGCGAACGGTCGGGTGGATTGATCGGCATATGTAATTGTTACGAAGTAACGAGAAATGACGTTTTTTCATTCCCACAAGCAACTATTATACAGGGATATTTGCGTACGACACTTTGAGATTCTCCTTTGATTTCCTACTTGCCCTACGGTAAGATCTCTTCATCGCATCGCAGCAACAAGGGCCCTCTCCTCTACGCACAGAGGTAAATACAGCGTGAGAGGGGCAGAAACAAACGGGCGTTCGTAGATCAAGATTTAACAATTCAGGCCCTCTTCGAGGCTGCGGGACAACAAAATAAGTCACATTTTGTCGTCGTCAAACAACACAGAAACTGCATGGGAACCCAAATGGCTACCGAACTCGCCGGCTTGATCAAAGCCGACCTTGCACAACTGACCAATGAAGCCAACCGTCTCGCGATCCAGCCTGCCGCCGACTTCTCGGCCCAGGGTGCATTTAACAATTCGCAAGGCAGCTTCTCGTTTGCTCAGACCATGAAGGACGCCATCGCCGGCGTCGACGCCGAAGACCGCGCCGCAGGCGAGCGCATGGCGGCCGTCGATGCCGGCAAGAGCGACGACCTGGTAGGCGCGATGCTGGCGTCCCAGCAGGCCAGCCTGTCCTTCTCGATGCTGATGCAGGTCCGCAACAAAGTGATGGGCGCAGTCGACGAACTGCTCAAGCTCCCGGTCTGATCTTTTTTCCTTAACGAGACGTTCCAGTGATCTCTACCCTCAAGTCCGCTATCGGCGGCAAGCTCGCGGTTCCCGCGCTGCCGCCGGCGCTGCGCAACAACCTGTCCCTGCTGCTGGGCCTGGCTGTGGCCATCACGGCCGCCGTCATGATGTTCCTGTGGCAAGACCAGGCTAGCTACAAGCCGGTCTTCGGCGCCCGCGAGAAGGTTTCCGCGAGCGACATGATGAGCGTGCTCGAAGCCGAGCAGATTCCCTACCGGGTGCATCCGGAAAGCGGCCAGGTGATGGTCCCGTCCGGCGAGCTGGGCAAGGTGCGCATGCTGCTGGCCGCCAAGGGCGTGACCGCCCAGCTGCCGTCCGGCCTGGAACTGATGGACAAGAACGATCCGCTGGGCGTGTCGCAGTTCGTGCAGGACGTGCGCTTCCGCCGCGGCCTGGAAGGCGAGCTGGCGCAGAGCATCCTGACCATGGACGCCATCGCCTCGGCGCGCGTGCACCTGGCGATCGCCAAGACCAGCGCCTTCGTCACCGGCGCGGGCGACCAGTCCTCGGCCTCGGTCGTGGTGGCGCTGAAACCCGGCCGCAGCCTGTCGAACGAGCAGATCGCGGCCATCGTCAACATGGTCTCGAGCAGCGTCGCCAACCTGGCGCCGACTCGTGTGTCGCTGGTCGACCAGGCCGGCAACTACCTGTCCTCGCGCGTCGACCTGAGCGACGGCTTCGAGGGCGCGGTCCAGGGCGACAGCGCATCCAAGCGCTACACCGACGAGGTGCGCACCAACGTCAACGAACTGCTGGCCCCAGTGCTGGGCGCCAACAACTTCAAGCTCAGCGTCACCGCCGACGTCGACAACGACAAGGTCGAAGAGACCCAGGAAAAATACGGCGAGGCGCCGAAGGTCACCAGCGAAGCGATGCGCGAAGAGATGGAGCGCAACCGCATGGCCCTGGGCGTGCCGGGCACCCTGTCGAACCGTCCGCCGCAGCCGGCCGAAGCCGCGCCGGAAGGCCAGGCCGCCGATCCGGCCGCCGCGGCCGCCGCCGCCGCCAAGCAGGACGACGGCAGCGCGCGCAAGAACGCCACCACCCGCCAGTACGCCTACGACCGCGCGATCACCCAGATCAAGCGCTCGCGCGGCCGCCTCAAGAAGCTGTCGGTGGCGGTGGTGCTGAACAACGCGACCGCGGCCAACCCGAAGCTCGGCTATACCCCGGCCGAACTGGCCAACATCGACAAGATCCTGCGCAGCGGCCTCGGTATCGACGCGGCGCGCGGCGACGTGCTGGCTGTTTCAAGCCTGACATTCCCGGCCGCGCCGGCCGCGCAGGAATGGTGGCAGGAACGCGACAACGTGGTCGACATGACGGGCTGGGCCGTCTATGCTATCGCTGCCCTGCTCGCCTATCTCCTGCTGGCCCGCCCGCTGCTGCGCGCGGTGACCACGCGCCTGGCGCCACAGCCGCCCTTGGCCCCTGCCGCCCCTGCCCTGCCGGGTGGCGCGCCGAACGGCGCTGCCGCCGCACTGCCGGGCAACGACACCGCGCCTGCATTGGCAGGCAACCCCGCCCTGAACGCGCCGCAGCTTGCCGGCGACAAAGGCCCGGGCGCTGTCGTCCCGCTGCTCGAAAACTACGACCTGCCGCCGGCCGGTTCGCCCGTCGACGTCATGGTCGACCATTTGAAAGTCCTCGCCGGCAAAGAGCCTGAGCGCGTTGCCGAAGTCGTCAAACAATGGGTACAGAAAAAACATGGCCGAACTGAATAACTTCGACGGCGCGGAAAGCACCGTTTTGACCCCGGTCGAACAGGCCGCCATCGTGCTGCTGTCGATCGGCGAGGAAGGCGCCGCCGCCGTCCTGCGCTGCCTCGAGCGCGACGAACTGCTGGAGCTGACCCAGGTCATGTCGCGCATGAGCGGCATCAAGGTCGACGCCGTCAAGTCGGCGATCCAGACCTTCTTCGACGACTACCGCCAGCAAAGCGGCCTACACGGCGCGTCGCGCAGCTACCTCAAGCGCTCGCTCGACCTGGCGCTGGGCAGCGACATCGCCAACAGCGTGCTGAACACGATCTACGGCGACGCGATCCGTCCCAAGATGGCGCGCCTGCAGTACGCCTCGCCCAAGTGGCTGGCCGAATTCGTCGCTTCCGAGCACGTGCAGATGCAGGCCGTGTTCCTGGCCTTCCTGCCGCCGGTGCTGGCTTCCCAAATCCTGGAAGCCCTGCCTTCCGACGGCCGCGAACTGGTGCTCCTGAACATGGCGCGCCTGGACGAGATCGACCGCGACGTGCTGTACGAACTGGAAGAGCTGGTCGGCCGCTGCCTGTCGGCGCTCGACACCCAGAGCGCCAGCGTGGAAGGCGTGCGCCAGGTGGCCGAGATCCTCAACCGCCTGCAGGACAACCGCGCCGGCATGGTGGAGCTGCTGCGCGCCCACGATCCGGAAGTGGTGTCGCAGATCGAGATGTCGATGTACGACTTCTTCATCCTGTCGCGCCAGACCGAACAGGTCATCACCCGCCTGCTCGACGACGTGCCGCTCGAGCAGTGGGCGATCGCGCTCAAGGGCGCCGAGCCTGCGCTGCGCGACGCCATCCTGACCGCGATGCCGCGTCGCCAGGCGCAGAGCTTCGAAGACCTGATGCGCCGTTCGGGCCCGGTCCCGATGTCGCGCATCGAACAGACCCGCCGTGAAATCATGGTCAGCGTGAAGGCGCTGGCCGACGCCGGCGAAATCGACATCCAGCTGTTTGCCGAGGCGACCGCCGAATGAAGCAATTCCGGCCTTATCACTTCCCGCCGCTGCACCAGTTCACGACGGCGCTGCCGCCGGGCGCATCCAGCCCCGGCAACGGCGCCGGCTCGGCCGAGGAATGGCAGGCCGCGCTGGCCGACGGCTACCGCCAGGGCCAGCGCGAAGGCTATGAAGCGGGCCTGGACCAGGGCCGCGCCGACGGCTATCCGATGGGCCAGTCCGAAGGCCTTCAGCGCGGCATCGAAGAAGGCCGCGCCATGGCGCTCGAGGGGCTGGAACAGATCGCCCGGCCGGTCGACGCCATGCTCAAGGGCCTCAAGAAACTCAAGACCGACCTGCGCGCCGCGCAGCGCAAGGAAGTGGTGGAACTGGTCGGCAAGATCGCGCGCCAGGTGATCCGCGCCGAACTGGCCCTGCAGCCGGTGCAGCTGCTCACCCTGGTGGAAGAAGCGCTGGCCGTGATGCCGCCTTCGCGCGAACAGGTCGAGGTCTTCCTCAATCCGGAAGAACTGCGCCGCGTGCTGGAGCTCGATCCGAAGCGCGCCAAGAAATGGACCCTGCTGCCCGACCCGGCGCTCGAGCCGGGCGAATGCCGCGTGCGTTCGGGCGACCATGAAGTCGACGCCGGCTGCCAGGGCCGCCTCACCGCCGTGATGGACCAGGTGCGCGACCAGCTGCTGGCCGACGAGTCGGAAGAGGAAGACGCATGACCGCCCTCGCCCAACGCCTGCGTTCCGTCGAACTCGGCGCCGTGCCGGTGGCGCTGCCGACCGGCCGCCTGGTCGGCGCCCAGGGACTCCTGCTGGAATCCAGCGGATGCCGCCTTGCTACCGGCCAGCGCTGCCGCATCGAGACCGTCGACGGCGGCTGGCTGGACGCGCAGGTGGTCGGCTTCAAGGAAAAGATCTCCTACCTGATGCCTTTCAAGCAGGCCAAGGGCCTGGTGACCGGCGCGCGCGTGCTCCCGGTCCAGGAAAAGAGCGACCTGATGATCGGTCCCTCGTGGATGGGCCGCATGGTCAACGGCCTGGGCGAGCCGATCGACGGCCTGGGCAAGCTGGGCGGCGACCAGCCCCTGTCGACCACCCCGCCCAAGGTCAACCCGCTGCGCAAGGCCCCGGTCGAGGAAGCGCTCGACGTGGGCGTGCGCGCGATTAACTCCATGCTCACCATCGGCAAGGGCCAGCGCGTCGGCCTGATGGCGGGTTCCGGCGTCGGCAAGTCCGTCCTGCTGGGCCTGATCACGCGCCAGACCGTGGCCGACGTGATCGTGGTCGGCCTGATCGGCGAACGTAACCGCGAGGTGCGCGAATTCGTCGAGAAATCGCTCGGCCCGGAAGGCCTGAAGCGCGCGGTATTGGTCGTGGCCCCGGCCGACGAATCGCCCCTGATGCGCGTGATGGCGACCGAGATGTGCCATTCGATCGCGGCCCACTTCCGCGACCGCGGCCAGAACGTGCTGCTGCTGTGCGATTCGCTGACCCGCTATGCGATGGCGCTGCGCGAAGTGGCCCTGTCGCTGGGCGAGCCGCCGGCCACGCGCGGCTATCCGCCCTCGGTGTTCTCGAACCTGCCGCAGCTGGTCGAATCGGCCGGCAACGGCGAAAACCCGAAGGGCAGCATGAGCGCGATCTACACCGTGCTGGCCGAAGGCGACGACCAGCAGGACCCGGTGGTCGACTCGGCGCGCGCGATCCTGGACGGCCACATCGTCCTGACCCGCGAGCTGGCCGAGCGCGGCCACTATCCGGCGATCGACGTGGCGCAATCGATCTCGCGCTGCATGGCCCAGGTGGTGAGCCCGGAACATTCGGCCGCCTCGCGCAAGCTCAAGGCCGCGATGGCGCGCCATGCGCGCGTGCGCGACCTGATTCCGCTGGGCGCCTACGTGCCGGGCGCGGATCCGGAAACCGACAAGGCGGTGCGCCTGCAGCCGCAGATCGAAGCCTTCCTGTGCCAGGGCACGCGTGAAGAAGCGCCCCTGCCCGGCTGCATCGACCAGCTGAAAGCGATGATGGCATGAGCGGAAACAAGCAACAGATGATCGCCAGCCTCGGGACCATGGTGCAGCTGCGCAGCACCGAAGTCGAGCGCCTGCAGGCCGACCTGGCGAGCCAGGAAGCGACCCGCACCCGCTACCAGAACAACCTGGCGCGCCTGGCCTCGCTGGCCGAGGGCAGCGGCCCCTCCGGCGCGCTGGCGCCGGTGCTGGCCCTGAACTGCGGCGCCTACAAGCAGAACGTGCTGGCCATGGCCGACGCCCACAAGGTCGACCTGCAGCTGCACGAAGCGAACATGGCGGTCTCGCAGCGCAAGCTGACCGACGCCTGGACCCGGCGCGAGCTGCTGGGCAAGGTGCTGGAGCAGCAGCAGGCGCTGGCCGCGCGCGACCAGGAACGCGCCATCCGCAAGCGCGAAGACGATATCGCCACCCAGTCATGGATGGCCGGAAGGACGGCCTGAGCCGGACCCGCAGCACCAGCAGCAAGCACGACAACAAGGAGAACGACATGGCAATCAACGCACCGACCTACGATCCGACCAAGACGGCGGCAGCGCTCGCAGAAAAATACGTCTCGGCGCGCCAGCAGATCCTGGACACCCAGACCAAGCAGGCGAACGCCACCGAGTCGGCCCTGACGGAACTGGGCTCCGCCATGCGCGCTTTCCAGAACAGCCTGGCGTCGCTGACCGGCCTGAACAAGACCGTGTTCGCCCAATCCGCGACCTTCGGCGACACCGCGATCGGCAGCGCCACCGCCAAGTCGACCGCCGCCGCCGGCAGCTATTCCTTCTTCGTGCAGCAGCTGGCCAAGGCCAGCCAGGTGTCCTACTCCGGCCTGGCCGACGATACGCCGGCGACCGGCACCCTGGGCGTGCAGCTGAATGGCGCGACCGCGATCACCATCGACCTGACGGACCCGGCGCTCAACACCGACGGCGTGGCCGGCCTCAGCCCGCGCGAGCTGGCGGCGGCCATCAATGGGGATTCGGAGAACGCCTCGCTCGTGACCGCCTCGGTGATCAACACCGGCACCAGCTTCGAACTGGTCCTGACCGCCAAGTCGACCGGCGCGAACAGCGTGATCTCGCTCGACACCGGGGCCATGGACCCGGCGTCCAGCCTGGCGGCCGCCAACACCCCGATCGTCGATCCGACCGACCCCTACGCGGCTTCCGGCCGCCGCGTGCTCGTGAAAGCCCAGGACGCGATCGTGCGCGTCGGCTCCGAGACCGGCACCGCGATCACCAAGACCAGCAACACCTTCTCCGACGTGATCGACGGCGTCTCGATGACCTTCACCAAGGCCCAGGCCAGCGGCGACGCGCCGGTGACCGTGAGCGTCGGGCCCGACAACAGCGGCACCACGGCCAACGTGCAGGCCTTCGTCGACGCCTTCAACAAGCTAAAGGCGACGCTCAACAAGCTGACCGACCCGGGCGACCCGTCCAAGGGCGTGGCGGCCGGCACCTTCGCGCGCGACGGCGGCGTGCGCGCCCTGAACGCCCGCCTCACCGACCTGATGCGCCCGTCCGGCGGCGATTCGCTCGCGGCCTACGGCATCCTGGCCACCAAGCAGGGCACGCTGGAACTGCGCCCGGAGCGCCTGATGCGCCAGCTGGCGGCCAACCCGACCGGCCTGGATACCCTGATCGGCAAGGCGACCGCCTCGACCCCGACCGGCATCGCCGGCGCGCTCGACACTTACCTGAAATCCTGGAGCAACACCGTTGACGGCCAGATCACCCTGCGTAACGAAGCCACGAGCGACCTGAGAAACACCCTGGTCGACCGCCAGGCGACGCTCGACAAGGAATTCGACGCGGCTTACCAGCGCTACCTGATCCAGTTCACTCAACTGCAATCGCTGCAAGGCATCATGAACAACAACTCCTCGTTGTTCGACGCCCTGTTCAGCAAAGACGACTGAAGAGATAAACGATGTCCTATCATGAAGCCTACGGCAGCTATCATGCCGTCGACCTCGACGCGCAGACCTCGCGCGCGTCCCCGGTGGAGCTGGTCCTGCTGCTCACCAACGGCCTGCTCGACGAGCTGGCCCGCGCCCGCGCCCACATCGTGGCCAAGCGCTACGAGCAGAAGGCCGCCAGCATCGACAAATGCGTCGAGATCATCAACGGCCTGTCCAGCTCGCTCGACTTCGACAACGGCGGCGAAACCGTCGCCAACCTGGCGAACATCTACGATTTCTGCGCCCAGCACCTGCAGGGCGCCGGCATCAAGCTCGACCCGGCCATGGTCGACGAGGTGATCCGCATCCTGACCACCATCCGCCAGGGCTGGCAAGGCGTGCAGGACCGCAATGGATAGAACCCGCGCCATCGACGCCCTCGCCGCCGCGCTGGCGGACGCGGGAGCGCGCGCCGAATGGAGCAAGCTCGGCGCCGCGGCGCGCGAGCTCGGCCCACGCATCCAGGCACTGGCCGCGGCCGGCCGCTGGAGCGCCGCCGAGCGCGCCGCGCTGGCCCGCCTGCGCGACGCGCATGAACGCGCGCGCGTCCAGGCGGACGCCGCCAGCGCCCAGCTCCAGGCGCGCCTGGACGAAATGGCCGGCAACAAGGAAGGCTGGATGGCCTACGCCCTCGCGGGCGAACCCGACACCGAACAAAACAACGCATGATGATTTCGATGAACAGCGCCCCGATGAACAGCGCCGCTATCCCGGCTGTGGCCGACGCCGCCGCCCCTACCGGCCCTGCCGCCGGCGCGCCAGGCGCCCTGCCGGCGGATCCGGCGCAAGCCGCCCTGGCTTTCCAGCAGTGGCTGGGCCTGGACCAGCTGGCGCTGCCCGCCGACGCCTTGCCGGCGCCGGACGGCGCCGCCGCCCAGCCTGAAAGCGGCGGCGACGTCCCGGCTGCGGACGAAGCGCCGGCCGCCGAGGCCGCCGCTGCGCCGGCCGACAATCTGCTGGCCGCGATGGCCTTGCCCATGATGCCCGCCTCGATGCCGGCGGCCATGCCGGCCATGATGATGGCGATGCCGGCTTCCCCGGCGCCCCAGCCGCAAGGCCAGGGCCGGCAGGCCGCCGCCACGGCGGTGCCCGCCGCGGCCCCGGCGCCGGTGCCGGTGCCGGGCATGGTGGCGCAGGACATCCTGCCGCAAGCCGCCATCCCGGCCGCGGCAGCGCCCCTGCCGGCAGCGGCCGCTGTACTCCCGGCCGCGCAAGCGCCTGCCCAGGCGAGCGGCCGCCCGGCCGACAGCGCAAGCTTTGCCGCCACTACGGCTGCCGCCGCGCCCGCAGCCTCGCGCGACGGCCAGGCCGGCGCGATGAGCCTCGACGGCGCCGCCGGCGCCGGTTTCGGTTTGAGCGCCGCGAGCGCCCCTGCCGCTCCGGCCCGTACTGAAGCGCCGGTGACCCTGGCCGGCCCGCCGGCCGCATGGCGCCAGTCGCTCCAGGAAGCCCTGGGCGATCGCCTACAGCTGCAGGTCGGCAAGCACGCCGAACAGGCGGTGATCCGCCTGGAGCCGCCAATGCTGGGCCGGATCGACATTTCGATCCGCCACGCCGCCGGCTCGCTCGAAGTGAATATCTCGGCCACCCACGGCGAAGTGCTGCGCCAGCTGAACGCGGTGAGCGACAACCTGCGCAACGACCTGGCCCAGCGCCAGAGCGGCGAGGTGTCGGTCAACGTCAGCCAGGCGCCGCGCGCCCAGCCCGGCGCGCAAGCCGGTTCGCAATTCGGCCAGGAGCCCCAGGGCCGCGGCCGCCAGCCGGGCCAGGAACAGGAGCGCACGCCGGGCCAGGGCCTGGCGGACGCCGGCAAACAAGACTCGCAGTTCTCCCTGAACGGACGTGCATAAGCCCATGAAAGCCAAACTGATTCTCGCATTCGCCGGCGTCGCGCTGGCAGCCGCCGCCGCCGCAGGCGGCGCCATGTGGTACCTGAACCCGGCCCCGCTCAAGGGCGGCGCCGAAGCCAAGGTCGAGCCCAAGCCGGAACCGGAAAAGAGCCTGACCAGGTACGTCACCCTCGACAAGGTGATCGTGATGCTGCGCCGCGCCCCGAACGAGCCGGCCGCCCACTACCTGTCGGTGGACCTGGTGCTGGCCACCACGCCGGAACTGGAAAAGGAAGCCAAGGAACACCTGCCGCTGCTGCGCAGCATCGTCGTGTCCAGCCTGTCCACCCGCACGCTGTCGGAAGCGTCGGCGATGTCGGTGGACCAGTATGCCGAGCAGCTGAACAAGACCTTCGACGCCAGCTATGCCAAGGAAAACCACCTGAAGCCGTTTTCCGAAGTCAGGATCGGCAAGCTGATCATTGAATAAGCATCCGCCCGGAGCCAACGTGGCCTATTCAGCCGAATACCTCGACCCCGCCGCCGCGGGCGACTACCAGGACGCCGCCAACGCCTGCGCCATGAGCCCGGCGGAGGAGCAGCGCCACCTGCTGGCCTATGCGCCGCTGGTCAAACGCATCGCACGCCAGCTGAACTCGCAGGCGTCGAGCGTGATGTCGCGCGAGGACATGGAACAGATCGGGCTCATGGGCCTGCTCGAAGCCCTGCGCCGCTACGGCGCGCCCGACACCGGCTTCGGCAGCTATGCCTCGCTGCGCGTGCGCGGCGCAATTCTGGACGAGCTGCGCCGCCAGGACTGGCGTCCGCGCACGGTGCGCCAGGACAGCCACAAGCTGCGCGACGGCCTGCGCGCCCTCACCCGCCGCCTCGGCCGCGAGCCGACCGAGAAGGAAGCGATGGAAGCGCTGGGCGTCGACGCCGCCGACTACCACCAGCACCTGCTGGACGAAGGCGCAGAAGAGATGCTGAGCTTCGACGAAGTGCTGCAGGAAGCCACCGAGCACGCGCACAGTTCGCCCGGCCCGGAAGAAGGCTTCCTGGTGCGCCGCAGCCTGGAGCAGGTGCTGGGCAGCCTCAACGAGAAAGAACAGCGCGTGATCCAGATGATCTACGAGTTCGAACTCAGCTACAAGGAAATCGCCGCCGTGCTCGACCTGTCGGACGCCCGCGTCTGCCAGCTCAACAAGAGTGCGCTGGCCAAGATGAAGGCGGCGCTGCAGCGCGCCTGAACACATAACCAAGAACGCCAGAAAGGCCAGACGTCATGCAGCAATTACTAGGAATCGCCATCGTGCTCGGGTGCGTGTTCGGGGGCTTTACCCTGATGGGCGGCACCTTCTCCGCCATCTTCCACCCGGTCGAACTCCTCATCATCGGCGGCGCCGCCTTCGGCGCCCTGGTCCTGGGCAATCCCAAGCACGTGCTGGGCGAGCTGGCCCACCAGCTCAAGAAAGTCGCCGCCCGCAAGAAGCACGACTCGGAGTTCCAGCGCCAGCTGCTGCTCCTGATGTACGAACTGCTGCAGACCGCCGCCGGCGGCCTGAAGGCCCTCGACGCCCACGTCGAGGCGCCCGCCGAGAGCCCGCTGTTCCAGCGCTACCCGCGCATCCTGGAAGAGCCGAAGCTGCTGGCTTTCATCGTCGACAACTTCCGCCTGATGGCGATGGGCAAGATCAACGCCCACGAACTGGAAGGCGTGCTGGAGCAGGAACTGGACGCCATCCACGAGGAGCTGACCCAGCCGGCCAAGTCGCTGCAGAAGATCGCCGAGGCGATGCCGGGCTTCGGCATCCTGGCCGCGGTGCTGGGCATCGTGATGGCCATGTTCTCGGTCTCGGGCGGCGCGGATTCCGGCGAGATCGCCGAGAAGATCGGCGCGGCCATGGTCGGCACCTTCATCGGCATCTTCTTCTGCTACGGCCTGCTCGAGCCGCTGGCCAACATGATGAAGCAGCTGGTCAATTCGGAAGCCTCGACCATGGAAACCGTCAAGGTGGTGCTGTGCACCCACGTGGCCGGCAAGCCGGCCCTGCTGGCGATCGACGCCGGCCGCCGCCTGATCCAGCTGAACACCAAGCCCAGCTTCGCCCAGCTCGAACAATGGATCAACGCCATGGGCGGCGAAGATGAATCGCAGAACAAGCGGCGCCGCACGAGCGACCGCATGACGGGGTAATCGTGGCTGCGCTCAAGAACGACAAGCACGAAGCCACCATCGTCAAGCGCGGCGGCGGCAAGCACGCGCACGACGAGCACGGCGGCGCCTGGAAGGTCGCCTTCGCCGACTTCTGCCTCGCATTGATGGCATTGTTTCTAGTGCTGTGGCTGATTGCCGCGCGAGAACAACAGAATCTCAAGAAAATCGTGCGCGACGCCACCGAGAGCGGTATGCTCGAAGGGCTTGGCCGGAAACCCGAGATCGCTTCCGAGCCGAGCGGCAGTCTGATCGAACGTTTCGAATTGCCGATGACCGGCAAGAGCAACAGCGACGGACCGGGCGCCCCGAGCGCGCCGCGCGTGGCCTATGAATCCGCTTCCGACCTGGCGGCCTTGTCCAAGGCCCTGGGCGAACTGAGCGCCGAGGCCGGCCTGGCTTCCAACCTGGCCACCGTGGTGACGCCCTACGGCTTGCGGGTGATGCTGCACGACACCGACAAGCAGGGCATGTTCATGCGCGGCAGTGCGCTGCCGACCGGCCGTTTCGCCCGCCTGCTGCGCAAGATGGGTCCCCTGTTCGCCCAGATGAAGAACCAGATGCTGATCGTCGGCCATACCGATGCTTCCCGGTTTGCCGGTCCCGACAGCGGTGGCTACTCCAACTGGGCCTTGTCGACCGACCGTGCGCTGTCGGCCCGGGCCGAACTGCTGGGCGGTGGAATGCGCGCCGACAGCGTGCTGCAGGTGGTGGGCATGGCCGACCGCGGCCCGCTCGACGCCAAGGAACCGCTGGCCGGCGTGAACCGCCGCATCGAACTCCTGATCCTGACCAGCGCCCAGTCGCGCGCGGTGTCGTCGATGTTCGGCACCCCGGCCAAGTCGACCAGCCTGGGCGAGGACCTCTCCGTCAGCATGCCGGACGCGGAGACGCTGGAAGAACTGCGCAAGCAACTGCCGAAGTAAACCATGACGATCCAATCGAAAACCCGAGGTAACCGCATGAAAGTCACCGGCTCGTCCGTCACGACCGTCACGATGGGCACCCAGCGCGTCAGTGTTCCCATCGAGACCGAAGCGCCGGCCGCTCCCGGCGCCGCCCTGCAGTCGGAAGTGCTGAAGCCTGCCGCCGAAGCCATGAAAGCGATGCCGGACTTCGACGCCGCCCGCGTGGCCGAACTGCGCGACCAGCTGGCGCGCGGCGAGCTGCCTTTCGATCCGGCGCGCCTGGCCGGCCTGATCCAGAAATTCCACGGAGGCCGCTGAGATGGCGAAGCTGACCCGCCAGCAGGCCAACGCCCTGCTGCTCGACGGCGTGCACCTGGACGTGCAGGACGGCGCCGCGGTGCACGGCCTGCTGGAACGCCAGTTCGAAGCCGCCGTGCGCCATCGTACGGCCGAGCTGACTACGCTGGCGGAGCAGCTGACGCCCCTGCTCGACGCCATGGAAGCGCGCCGACAGCAGCGCGTGTCGCTGGTGCGCGCCCTGTTCGGGCCCGAAGGCGGCATGGACCAGTTCTTCGCCACCCTGGAAGCGGGCGCGCGCGCCCAGGCCCAGGCGGCCTGGCAAGAGCTGGAAACCATCGTCACCGCCTGCAAGCAAGCCACCACCCGCAACGCCAGCTTGCTGGCCGAGCAATATTCCGTGATGCAGCGCGTGCTGCACGGCGAGGAAGCCATTTATGCGCCCCGCTGATTTCCTGTCCACCCGCGTCGAGCCGCTGGCCCCGACCAGCGCCACCCGTCCGACCGCGCCCATGGGCGGCGCCGGCAGTGGCTTTGGCGCCATGTTCAGCGAGGTCCAGGGCGAAGTGGCCGCTTACATCCAGAACGGCGGCGGCAGTGACAGCGGCGCGAGCGCGCTGAGCGCCGAAGGCGCCCTGCTGCGTGCGCGCGCCAATGGCCTGATCATGGGGGCGGAAGAGTCGGGCGAGGTCGAAGGCGTCGTGCCGATGGGCGGCGCGGCCCTGGAATCGCCCCAGCAGCGTGCGTTTTTGGAAAGTATCGCCCCCTGGGCGCGCGAAGCGGCGGATCAGCTGGGCGTGGCGCCGGAACTGGTGTCGGCCCATGCCGCGCTGGAATCGGGCTGGGGCCAGCGTCCGCTGCGCACCGCCAATGGCGCCTCCAGCCACAACCTGTTCGGCATCAAGGCCGGCAACGGCTGGGACGGCGCGGTGACCGATTCCGCCACCACCGAGTATGTGAACGGCGCCGCGATCAAGACCCGCGAGCGTTTCCGCGCCTATCCGGACGGCGCCAGCGCCTTCCGCGACTATGCCCAGATGCTGATCGACAATCCGCGCTACCGCGGCGCGCTGGGCGTGGGCAACGATGCCCGTGCCTTCGCCCAGGGCCTGGCGCGCGGCGGCTATGCCACCGATCCCGCCTATGCGGCCAAGCTGACCCGCCTGGCCAGCAAGCTTCAAGAACTCAGCGGCGACTGACGGGAAGGTCGACCGGCTCGACCGTGCCGGCGCCGCTGACGCGCATGCGCACCACCTGGCCGGAGGCCGCATTGCGCACCCTTACCACGGCGCCGCGGGCGCCGGCGTCGAGCGCCTCCCCCGCCATGCTGACTTCGATTCCCTCGTAACGCGCCACCATGATGACCTGGTCGCCGCGCTTGACCACGATCGGCGCCGTCAGCTGGCTGGCGCGCAGGATCTCGCCGGGGCGCAGGCTGCGCCGGGTGCTCTGGCCGAGGATCCGGGAAGTGTCGCCGACGGCGTCCGGGATATTGGTGATGTCGCGCTTCTCGAGCGTGATGTCGGCGTCGGTGAGGGGCTGGTTGGGACCGACCTGGGCGGCGGTGACCGCCACCTGGGCCGAGATGCGGGCGCGCACCACGAAATCGTGGCGCCAGCCCTTGCCTGCGGCACAGCGGGCGACGAAGCGCATGCGGGCCGGCTGGCGGGTATCGAGCGCCTCGACCTCGACCGGGCCGGCGCAGGGCGGCGCGGGACGGCTGCTCACCACCGACAGCTCGTAGTCGGGGTCGGCGAGGCCGTTGGCCGCGGCGAGCTTGTCTAATTGTATACGGGCAGCCTGCTCTATCTCACCAGTAATTGTTTGTGCATACACGGTTGTGGCGCACAAAAGACAGGTTACAATGATTAGGGTTGCCCTATGGAAAGCAATCATTAGAAAATGTGTCCTGCGAAAAATCACATTGTAAATCACTGCAGTATTCCGACGAAGGATCGCCATGACGATTAATTTCAAAGACGCCCTCGGGGTGCACGCCGACGCGCTGCAGCTGCGCGCGGAACGTACCCGCGTGCTGGCCTCGAACATCGCCAACGAAAGCACGCCCGGCTACACCGCGCGCGACATCGACTTCGCCCAGGCACTGCAGGAGCGCATCGACCAGGAAGCCGGCGAGCCGACCCTGTCGGAAGACGGTCCGCTGTACCGCGTGCCCTTCCACCCCAGCGCCGACGGCAACAGCGTCGAGATCGGCGTCGAGCAGGCCGCGTTTTCGCAGAACGCATCCGATTTCCAGACCAGCCTCACCTTCATCAACATGAAGCTGCGCGGCCTGGCCAAGGCCATCGACGGCCAATAAACAGGATACGCATCATGGGTTTCAAGGATATCTCCAACATCGCCGGTTCGGCCATGGCCGCCCAGACCGTGCGCCTTAACACGATCGCCAGCAACCTGGCCAACGCCAACGCCGTCGCCGGCTCCGAGACCGAGGCCTACCGTGCGCGCAAGCCGGTGTTCGCGGCCATGGTCGGCGAGGAAGGCGTGGCGCGCGTCCAGGTGCTGGACGTGGTGCAGTCGGCCGAGCCGCTGCGCAAGATGCACGAGCCGGACAATCCCCTGGCCGACGCCGACGGCAATGTGTTCTATGCCAACGTCAACGAAGTGGCCGAGATGGCGGACATGATGGCCGCCTCGCGCGCCTTCGAGACCAATGTCGAAGTGATGAGCCGCATCAAGTCAATGCAGGCCTCGCTGCTCAAGCTGGGCGAGAGCTGATCATGGCCACGACCACCAATACCACCAACGGCGCCAACGCCTTCGGGTTCAACAACAACACCCAGGCCAGCGACAAGGTCAAGACCAGCGTCGAGGTCAGCGAGAACAAGGACATGTTCACCAAGCTGCTGGTCGCGCAGATCCGCAACCAGGACCCGCTGGCCCCGTCCGATCCGAGCCAGTTCGTCAACCAGCTGTCGCAGCTGTCCCAGACCGAGGCCCTGCAGAACCTGGCCCAGACCACCAGCGCCAGCGCCAGCATGCTGCAAAGCCTGCAGACCCTGGCCATGGGCGGCCAGGTCGGTTCCGAGGTGTCGGTCTCGGCCAGCCGCGTGCGCCTGGGCGAAGACAAGATTTCCGGCAGCATCCAGCTGGGCGGGATCAGCAGCCTGAGCCACGTCGTCCTGACCGGCGTCGACGGCCAGCAGCACCGCATCGAACTGCCGGCCCACGCCAGCGGCGCGCAAGCCTTCACCATCGACCCGGTCGCGCTGGGCCTGGCGCCGGGCAACTACAGCATTTCGGCGGAAGCCTCGGACGGCACCAAGCCGGCCGTGGAGATCACCGGCCGCCTGGACAGCGTGCGCATGTCCGCGGGCGGCATCCTGCTGCAGGTGGCCGGCATCGGCGACGTCGATCCCGCGATGATCACTGGTTTCAAAGGCAAGCCGTCTGCCCAGGTGGCGGCACATTCCGACAACTAAGCGGACAACGAAAAGGATTCCCCATGAGCTTCAATATCGCCCTCTCCGGCATCCAGGCCATCAACGAGCAGCTGGAAGCGGTCTCCAACAACATCGCCAACGCCGGCACCTACGGCTTCAAGGCCAGCCGCGCCAACTTCTCGTCGGTCTACGCCGGCGAGCAGGCCAACGGCGTCGAGGTGTCCTCGCTGACCCAGAACATCGGCCAGAACGGCAGCCTGCAAACCACCGGCCGCGGCATGGACGCCGCGATCCAGGGCCGCGGCTTCTTCACCACCCGCGACGCCCAGGGCGTGATGAACTACACCCGCGTCGGCATCTTCGCAGCCGACAAGGAAGGCTTCCTGGTCGACGCCACCGGCAAGAAGGTCCAGGGCTACGGCAAGACCGTGGGCGGCGTGCTCGGCACCATGGGCGACGTCCAGATCCCGACCGGCCAGATCCCGGCCGTGGCCAGCACCGAAGTGTCCTACGTCGGCAACCTGTCGGCCGACTGGCAAGTCCCGACCGTGACCCCGTTCGACGCCACCAACCCGTCCAGCTACAACATGGTCAAGCAGTCGGTGGTGTTCGACTCGCTCGGCACCCAGCACACCGTGTCGCAGTACTTCGTCAAGGCCGCCGCGCCGGCCAACACCGTCAACGTGCACTACGCCTTCGACGGCGGCGCCCCGACCGGCACCACCAAGGCCCTGACCTTCAGCGCCACCGGCCAGCTGCCGGCCGGCACCACCCAGGCCCTGACCCTGACCCCGACCAACGGCGCCAACCCGATCGCCTTCGACATCGAATACGACGGCACCACCATGTTCGCCGGCGAAGCCACCACCACCACCAACCGCAGCGACGGCTATGCCTCGGGCAGCTTCGTGGGCGTGGAACTGGCCGAAGACGGCTCGGTCGTCGCCAAGTACAGCAACGAACAGCAGCAGGTGGTCGGCACCCTGGCGATCGCCACCTTCCCGGACGAAGGCGCGCTGGCCTCGATCAGCGACACCGCCTGGGTCGCCAACAATTCCTCCGGCGCGCCGCTGTACAGCACCCCGGGCGTGGGCCTGGCAGGCAAGCTGTCCAAGGGCACCCTGGAAGGCTCGAACGTGGACATCACCTCGGAACTGGTGGGCCTGATGACCTCGCAGCGTAACTACCAGGCGAACTCGAAGGTCATCACCGCCGAGAACCAGATGATGCAAGCCCTGATGCAGGCGCTGTAAGCGAGCAAAGAAGCGCATGGACAAACTGATCTTCACCGCCGTCAGCGGCGCCGAGCGTACGATGCGCGCCCAGCAGGTGCGCGCCAACAACCTCGCCAACGCCGACACGCCGGGCTTCCGCGCCAACATCGAGCTGGCTTCGCAGCTGGGCCTGAAAGGCGTCGGCTACGACGACGTGCACCTGTCCACGATGGAAGCGGACGCCGTCTCGACCCGCGCCGGCGCGGTGCGCGAGACCGGCCGCTCGCTCGACGTGGCCATCAACGGCAACGGCTACCTGGCCGTGCAGTGGGGCGAGGGCGAAGCCTATACCCGCGCCGGCGCCATCGACATCGACGCCACCGGCGCGCTGTCGGTGCAGGGCCGTCCGCTGCTGGGCGAAGGCGGGCAGATCACCCTGCCCCCGCACACCGCGGTCGACATCGCCGTCGACGGCACGATCTCGGTGATGCCGGAAGGCGGCACCACGATGCAAGTGGTGGACCGCCTGCGCCTGGTGAGCGCGGAGGGGGCCGAACTGACCAAGAACGAGGCGGGCCTGATTGTCTCGCGCGGCGGCGACCCGCTGCCGGCCGACCCAAATGTCTCCGTGCGCGGCCGCGCGCTGGAAGGCAGCAACGTGTCGGCGGTCGAAGAGATGGTGGCGGTGATGAGCCTGAACCGTTCTTTCGAGATGCAGATGAAGCTGTTCAAGGCCAGCGACAGCATGAACGAAGCGGGTAACCGCCTCATCGGCGGCTAAGTCCGTCCTACTGAATTAATAAGGGAGCAAGCATGAATCCAGCAATGTGGATCAGCAAGACCGGCGTGCAGGCGCAAGACGCCAAGCTGCAGGCGATCGCCAACAACCTGGCGAACGTCAACACCGTCGGCTTCAAGCGCGACCGCGTCGTGTTCGAAGACCTGTTCTACCAGGTCGACTCGCAGCCGGGCGCCCAGAACGCCGACAACACCGTGTCGAACGGCGTGCAGCTCGGTAATGGCACCCGCGTGGTCGGCACCCAGAAGGTGTTCACCAACGGTAACCTGCAGACCACCAGCCAGCCGCTGGACGTCGCCATTTCCGGCGCCGGCTTCCTGCAGGTGCGCCGTCCGAACGGCGAGCCGGGCTACACCCGCGCCGGCCAGCTCCAGGTCGACGCCAACGGCACCCTGACCAACGCCCAGGGCCTGCCCCTGGTGCCGCAGATCACCGTGCCGGCCAACGCCACCGCCATCACCATCGGCGAAAACGGCATGGTCTCGGCCACCATCCCGGGCCAGGCCGCACCGACCGAACTCGGCCAGCTGACCCTGACCTCCTTCGTCAACCCGGCCGGCCTGCTGGCCCTGGGCGACAACCTGTTCCAGGAAACCGCGGCCAGCGGCACCCCGAACGAAGGCCGTCCGGGCGACGCCGCTTTCGGCAAGCTCAAGCAGGGCGCGCTGGAAGGCTCGAACGTCCAGGTGGTCGAAGAGATGGTGGACATGATCGCCGCCCAGCGCACCTACGAGATGAACACCAAGGTGCTGTCGGCGGCCGACAACATGCTGCAATACCTCGCAGGGGCTGCACGCTAAATGAAATACCTGACTGCGGCGCTGTGCGCCTTCTTGCTGGCCGGCTGCGCATCGCGCGCACCGGTCGCGGCGACGACGAACGACGACGACCTGGTGCCGATGCAGCGCATGGCGTCGCGTGGCGGCGTGTCCGGCGGCGTGTTCACGGGTGATGCCGTGCCGCTGACCTCGGACAGCCGCGCCTACCGCGTGGGCGACGCGGTCACTGTTATCTTGCAGGAAACCACCCAGGCGAGCAAGCGCGCCGGGACCAGCTTCTCCAAAGGCTCCTCGGTCGGCGTGAGCCCGCTCGGCGCCCTCGGCAAGACCTTCGGCAAGACCGGCATCGACATCGCCGCCGACCGCAGCTTCGAAGGCGACGCCACCAGCACCCAGCAGAACGCCCTGTCCGGCGCACTGACCGTGATCGTGCAGGAAGTGCTGCCGAACGGCCTCCTGCGCGTGGCCGGCGAAAAGAACCTGACCCTGAACCAGGGCGAGGAATTCGTGCGCCTGAAAGGCTATGTGCGCGCCGCCGACATCGACGCCGACAACCAGGTGTCCTCGCTGCGCGTGGCCAACGCCCGCATCGCCTACTCGGCCAAGGGCGCGCTTGCCGACGCCAACACGCCGGGCTGGCTGACCCGTTTCTTCACCAGCCCCCTGATGCCTTTCTAAGGAAGCCATGATTCGCTTGTTTAACGCAGGCCGCATTTCCGGCGCCTTTGCTGGCATCATCGCGGCGTTCGCTTTCTCCGCAGCCCTCCCCGCACAAGGCGCGCAGGCGCTGCGCAACCTGGTCAGCGTCGAAGGCGTGCGCGAAAACCCGCTGGTCGGCTACGGCCTCGTGGTCGGCCTGAACGGCAGCGGCGACTCGACCCAGGTCAAGTACGCCAGCCAGTCCGTGGTCAACATGCTCAAGCAGTTCGGCGTCAAGCTGCCGGAAGGCGAAGACGCCAAGAACAAGAACGTGGCCGCCGTCATGGTCTCGGCCGTGTTCCCGCCGGGCTACCGCCGCGGCCAGGCGATCGACGTCACCGTCTCCTCGCTGGGCGACGCCAAGAGCCTGCGCGGCGGCACCCTGCTGCTGACGCAGCTGCGCGCGGCCGACAACGAAGTCTATGCGCTGGCCCAGGGCAACCTGGTGGTCGGCGGCCTGAACGCCACGGGGAAAAGCGGCTCGTCGGTCACCGTCAACACCCCGACCACCGGCCGCATCCCGAACGGCGCCATGATCGAGCGCGAGATCGCGACCGACTTCGCGACCCGCCCGCAAATCATGCTGCGCCTGCGCCAGCCGCATTTCGAGACCGCCACCAACGTGGTCGAGGCGATCAACAAGAAGTACGGCCCGATCGCCACCACCGCCGACGGCACCAGCGTGGAAGTCATCGCGCCGGAAAATCCGACCGAGCGCGTGGCCTTCATGGCCAAGCTGAACAATTTGCCGATCGATGCCGGCGTCGAAGTGCCGAAGGTCGTGTTCAACTCGCGCACCGGCACCGTGGTCATCGCCGACGGCCTGCGCGTGAAAGCCGCCGCCGTCACCCACGGCTCGCTCAAGGTGATCATTTCGGAAAGCTCGCGCGTGTCCCAGCCGGGCCCCTTGTCGCGCGGCCAGACCGCCGTGACCCCGGAATCCAAACTCTCCGTCGACCAGGGCTCGGGCCAGATGTTCCGCTGGCCGGCCGGCGCCAAGCTGCAGACCATCATCGACGTGGTCAACAGCCTGGGCGCCTCGCCCGACGACATCATGGCGATCCTGCAAGCCCTGGACCAGGCAGGCGCGATCGAAGGCGAACTGGTGGTGATCTGATGCGCATCGACGGACAACAGCCCATTCCCCTGAACCCGAAGGACGCGGCGCCGGTGGCGCCCGCCGCCGACCAGCCCGACCCGGCATATGTTGCCAAGGCAACCAAGGCCTCGGTCGAGTTCGAGCGCTTCTTCGTGTCCAACATGCTCAAGCAGATGCGCTCCTCGACCCGCGAAATGGCCGGCGAGGACAGCGTGTTCAAGGACCGCGTCAACCAGGACATGCAGGACATGGCCGACGACCTGCTGGCCGGCCACCTGGCCGGACAGCGCGCCTTCGGCATCGCCGACGCCATCCTGCGCCAGCTGGTGCCCAACAAGAAAGCCTGAGCGCCCGGGCCGGAAAAACTTCGGCTCCGCTCCACTTAATATCCGGCAGGAAACGGTCGCCTTACATGGTTAACTGCCTCCAGGACGAATAGCACCATGACGATCATCAATAACGCACTCTCTGGCGCGCTCGCCGCCCAGGTTGCCATTTCCGCCAGCAGCCAGAACATCGCGAACCTGCAGACCAAGGGTTATACGCGCCAGGGCGCGCTCCTGACCGCCGTCGGTCCGGACGCGAGCGGCCGTTCGGCGGGCAACGGGGTGCAGGTGAATTCCCTGCTGCGCTTCTCGGACAACTACAAGAGCCAGGCGATGTGGCGCGCGGCCTCGGAACAGGGCGTGTACTCGCAGAGCCAGCCCTACCTGACGCAGCTGGAAAGCGTCATGAGCGACGAGGACGCCAGCATCTCGGCCGGCATCGACAAATTCTTCCAGGCGCTGAACGCGGTCGCCGGCGATCCGGGCTCGACGCCGCTGCGCCAGCAGGTGCTGACCTCGGCCGGCCTGATGGCCGAGCGCTTCAACGGCCTGAACAACGTCTTCAACGCCCAGCTTAACTCCGTGCGCCAGCAGCGCAGCGCGATCGTCGACTCGGCCAACGCCCAGATCGCCACCATCGCGCGCCTGAACCAGCAGATCATCGAAACCCGCGCGACCGGCGCCTCGGTGTCGGCCCTGATCGACACCCGCGACCAGGCCATCGACGACCTGGCCGGCAAGATGGCGCTGGAAGTGCAGGACAATCCCGACGGCAGCCGCGACATCTCGCTCAAGTCCGGCCAGGCGCTGGTGCTGGGCAGCATGCACGGCAGCCTGAGCGCGGCCGCCACCGCCACCTCGCCCCAGGAATTCCGCCTCGAGTTCGCCGGCACCAGCTACGTCCTGGACGCCAACAAGATGGGCGGCCAGCTAGGCGGCCTGGCGCAGTACGAAACCAATACCCTGCTCAAGCTGCAGGCCGACACCGCGGAACTGGCCCGGCAAGTGGCCAACCGCATCAACACCCAGCTCTCGTCCGGCTTCCAGCCGAACGGCGCCGTCGGACGTGCGTTACTGGTCTATACCCCGGGCAGCGGTTCCGACATGCTGAAAGTAGCCTCCGGATTCAAGGCCGAAGAGCTGGCCTTTTCCGCTGATGGCCAGCCGGGCGATACCCGTAATCTGCAGCAGCTGGTGGCGATCCGGAACCAGTCGGTCACCCTGCCCAACCTGGGCACGATGCTGCTGAGCGACGCCGACACCCAGATCGTGGCCAAGCTG
The DNA here is from genome assembly GCF_018119395.1 of Massilia sp. ZL223. Lineage (GTDB taxonomy): Bacteria > Pseudomonadota > Gammaproteobacteria > Burkholderiales > Burkholderiaceae_D > Telluria. Next base: position 79,173 of record NZ_JAGPWD010000013.1, on the reverse strand, counting down.
GCCGTGGACAGCCAGCTCAACAAGGCCGCGCTGAAGACCTCCTCGACCGTGCGCACCCAGGCAGTCGACGACTGGCAGTCGACCAGCGGCGTGAACCAGGACGAGGAAGCGGTCAACCTCGTGGAGTACCAGAACATGTATCAGGCGAACATGAAAGTGATTTCGGTCGCCAATGCGCTCTTCGACGCCACCCTGGCGATGATGGGTTAAAGGACAAGCCATGCGTATCGCGACTACCCAATACCAATCGACGATGAACCAGTCGCTCCAGACGAACCAGGAGCGCATCTCTACCCTGACCCAGCAAATGGCCACGGGCAAGCGCATCCTCGTGCCCTCGGACGACCCGGTCGCCAGCGTGCGCGTGTCGCGCCTTAACCGCGAAGAAGCGACCGTTCAGCAATACCGCGACAACATCAACACGCTCAAGCTGCGCCTGACCAAGTCCGAAGGCTACCTGAGCAACATGAGCAACGAGATGATCAGCGGCCGTGACCTGATGGTCTGGGCCTTGGACGGCGGCAACGCGCCGGACGACCTGAAGGCAATGATCAGCCCGCTAACCAGCCTGCGCGACAGCCTGTTCTTCAACGCCAACACCATCGACCAGGAAGGCAACTACCTGTTCTCCGGCACCGCCACGAAAACCGCGGCAATGCGCTTCGACCCCCTCCAGCCGGTCGGTTCGCGCTACGTTTTCCAGGGCAACACCAATCCGCAGAGCGTGGTGGTAGGCAACGGCATCACCCAGAGTTCGAACGAGAACCTGGACGGCCTCGAGCAGCTGCTGAATCACCTCGACAAGACCATCGAGGCCTTGAGCCTGCCTACCGCATCGGCCAACAATCCTTCCACCCGGGGCATCCTCACCGCCAGCCTCGACGGCTTCGACGCCGCGCTCCGGCTGGTCTCGGGCAAGGTGGCCACAATGGGTGGTGTCCAAAACGTGATCGCCAACCTGGACGCCAACCACGCTAATATCAGCCTGTCGAACAAGATGGCGATGACCGATATCGGCCAGCTCGACATGGGCGAGGCCGCGACCGAGCTGAACGGTTATTCGACCGCGCTCCAGGCCACCTACAAAGCGTATAGCCGTATCGGTACGATGTCCCTGTTCGCGGTCCTCTGATCATGGAAGCTACCCTGCGTCCGGCCAACAACCTGGCCCCAGCCAACAACACCAGCGCCACCTCCGGCAGCACCGGCGCCCAGAGCACCGCTGCGACCGGCCGCGCCACCGCGGTGCGTCCGGCGGATCCCGACAGCCGCCTGGTCACCCGCACCCCGGCCAGCCCGGCGCCGCTCAAGCGCGGCATCGACTGGAACCAGAACCTGCAAAGCGAAGTCGCGCGCGCGCAACAAGCGCTCGACTACCTGGAACGCGTGGCCAGCCAGCTGGAAGCGCTCAAGTCCGAGCTCTCGGCCAAGCTGTCCGGCCGCAGCAATCCGGCGCGCCAGATCGAAGCGCGCGCGCGCCAGCTCGGCAACACCCTGGATGCGCGCCGCAACCAGGGCGGCGGCGGCATCGACGCCGACCTCGACTTCAACGACGGCCAGCCGGCCGTGAAGCGCTTCCGCATCAAGGGCATGGACCTCGCCTCGCTGAAGGCCGGCGGCCCGCAGACCCTGGGCTTTTCGGTCGGCAGCGCCGGCGGTCCGCAGCTGGCCGCGAGCATCGAGCCGGGCATGACGCCGGAAGAGATCGCCCAGCGCCTGGACCGCGCCCTGTCGCCGGTCAAGGTCCGCGTCGGCCTGGACAACCAGGGTGAATTGATCTTCAGCACCAACGAGTCCGAGTGGAACGGGGTCAAGGACAGCATCGCCGTGACCGGCCGCGGCCGCGTCGACACGGTCGAGGAAGAACCCCTGCTGGCGCCCCAGGACTGGGAACTCGGCAATGCGGACGCCCTGCGCCAGAGCCTGCGCGAAGTGGTGCTGGCGCTGGCGCGCGTGCGCCGCTCGCAAGAGGCGGCCTCGGCCGCCCTGTCGGCGGCCATGGCGCGCACCTCGCAGCCGGAAGTCCCGAACGACGCCCTGGCCATGGTCTCGGGCGACTTCGCCGCCAGCGCCGCCGGCCACGACTATGCTTCGCTGCTGGCCATTACCTCGGCCCTGACCGGCGTCAACCGCGAAAGAGTGCAGGCCCTGCTCGGCCTGCGCTGATTCTCTCCCAATAAAAAAGCTCCCCCCGCGCTGGCGCGCGGCGGGAGCTTTTCATTGCTGGGGGTGGCGAACCGAAGCTTAGAAGCCGTAGTTCACGCCCACGCTCCAGACGTCGGCCTTGGCGCCGACATCCTTGTCCTTGCCATAACGCTCGTACTCGGCGACCAGGGCGGTGTTCTGGTTCAGCTTGTACTGCATGCCCACGCCGGCGTAGAGGCCGCTGTCCTTGTCCTTGAAGTTGCCCACGGTGGTGTTCAGCTTGCGCTCGCTGTGCTGCACGCCCAGCTTGCCGTAGGCCGACACTTGCTCGTTCACCGGCATGGTGTATTTGGCGGCGACGTAGGTGCCGTAGCCTTCGGTGCTGCCGTTGACGCCGGCGCGCTGGAAGTCGGTCTTGTGGAAGTTGGTCACGCCGGCTTCCACGCCCAGCTTCTCGTCGAAGTTGTAACCGGCGAACAGCTTGCCGTCGGCCTTGTGCGCGTCGACGGTCTGGTTCTTGGCGGTCACGGCCGAGGCGCCGACGTAGGCGCTGCCAGGGGTGTTCTGGGCTTGGGCGGCAGTCATGGCGGTGGCGCCGGCGATCAGGGCGATAATCAGCTTCTTCATAATATTTCCTTCCATTTGTATTGCAACTGTTGCGCAATTCACAGTAAATCGCGTTATGGTCAAGATAGCAGCTAGTTGCTTTTAGAACAGTCGCAAACTCGTAAGAACTGTAACAAAATGAAAGTAAGTGACTATTTAGTCAGATATGTACGTGAACTTACAGACCATTGACATACAGATGTGCGAAGTAGACGCTGATAATGAAAAAGCCCGCTGCATGCAGCGGGCTTTTTGCTTCGCGAGCCTGGAAGGCTTATGCGCCTTCGCGGCTGGCCTTCTTGCGCTCGTGCTCTTTCAGGAAGCGCTTGCGCAGGCGGATCGATTTCGGCGTGATCTCGACCAGTTCGTCGTCCTCGATGAACTCGACGGCGTATTCCAGCGACATCTGGATCGGCGGCACCAGGCGCACGGCTTCGTCGGTACCCGACGAACGCACGTTGGTCAGCTGCTTGCCCTTGATCGGGTTGACGACCAGGTCGTTGTCGCGCGAGTGGATGCCGATGATCATGCCTTCGTAGACCGGGGTGTTGTGCTCGACGAACATGCGGCCGCGATCCTGCAGCTTCCAGATCGCGTAGGCAACGGCGGCGCCGTCGTCCTGCGAGATCAGCACGCCGTTGCGGCGGCCGGCAAGGTCGCCCTTGGTGTTGTCGACCGGTGCGTATTCGTGGAACACGTGGCTCATCAGGCCGGTGCCGCGGGTCAGGGTCATGAACTCGCCCTGGAAGCCGATCAGGCCACGGGCCGGGATCAGGTACTCGAGGCGGACACGGCCCTTGCCGTCCGATTCCATGTTCTGCAGGTCGCCACGGCGGCGGCCCAGTTCTTCCATCACCCCGCCCTGGTTCACTTCTTCCACGTCGACGGTCAGGTTCTCGTACGGCTCGCACTTGACGCCGTCGATCTCCTTGAACACCACGCGCGGACGGGACACGGCCAGCTCGAAGCCTTCGCGGCGCATGTTTTCCAGCAGAATGGTCAGGTGCAGCTCGCCACGGCCCGAGACTTCGAAGATGGTGTCGTCGTCGGTCGGCAGCACGCGCAGCGCCACGTTGGCCTTGAGTTCGCGCTCCAGGCGCTCACGCAGCTGGCGGCTGGTGACGAACTTGCCTTCGCGGCCGGCCAGCGGCGAGGTGTTGACCATGAAGTTCATGGTCAGGGTCGGCTCGTCGACGGTCAGCATCGGCAGCGCTTCCGGGGTGTCCACGGCGGTCACGGTCACGCCGATGCCGATGTCCTCGATACCGTTGATCAGCACGATGTCGCCGGCGACGGCTTCTTCCACCTGCACGCGCTCCAGGCCCTTGAAGTTCAGCACCTGGTTGATGCGGCCCTTGATCGGGTTCTTGTCGTCCTGGCCGTTCACGACCAGCACGTCCATGCCCGGCTTGACGCGGCCGCGGTTGATGCGGCCGATGCCGATCTTGCCCACGTAGGACGAGTAATCCAGCGAGGTGATCTGCATCTGCAGCGGGCCGTCCGGGTTGTCGTCACGCACCGGCACGTATTTCAGGATCGCGTCGAACAGCGGCTTCATGTCGCCGCCGCGCACGCTTTCGTCCATGCCGGCGTAGCCGTTCAGGCCCGAGGCGTAAACGATCGGGAAGTCCAGCTGCTCGTCGGTGGCGCCCAGCTTGTCGAACAGTTCGAAGGTCTGGTTGATCGCCCAGTCGGCGCGCGCGCCCGGACGGTCGATCTTGTTGACGACCACGATCGGCTTCAGGCCCAGGGCCAGCGCCTTGCGGGTCACGAAGCGGGTCTGCGGCATCGGGCCTTCCTGGGCGTCGACCAGCAGCAGCACCGAGTCCACCATCGACAGCACGCGCTCGACCTCGCCGCCGAAGTCGGCGTGGCCCGGGGTGTCGACGATGTTGATGTGGGTGCCTTCGTACTCGACCGCGCAGTTCTTCGACAGAATCGTAATGCCGCGTTCCTTCTCGAGGTCGTTCGAGTCCATCACGCGGGTGTCGACCGCCTGGTTTTCACGGAAGGTGCCCGACTGACGCAGCAGCTGGTCCACGAGCGTGGTCTTGCCGTGGTCAACGTGGGCGATGATTGCGATATTACGAATCGCGCGTTTGGTGTTTGACATGTGTTCTCGAGAAGTTGCGTGTTGTACGAAAGTGTACGAGTGCTGCCGATTACTGAAACCGACTAGTATAGCACGGATCCAGGCTCTTCTAAATGGAGCGCCGGAAAAACCGTGGAATTTCAAGAGCTTGCCGGGCTGTCTATCCGTGTTGACAGACAGGGCCCGGCTCAGCATGGCCGCCCTTTGTGACGGCCTGATGACTTCGGTTTATGCCGCCTGGGCGGTGGAGATCAGGCGTTCCGGGGCCAGGATGGCGTATTCCCCCAGCTGCCCCGTGCCCAGCAGGCGGCCGTCGTGGTAGACGCGCACCCTGCCCTGCTCCTCCGGCACCGCGACCGCTTCCTTGCCCAGCGCCAGGCGCTGGCCCTGCAGGAAGCGCTTGGCCAGCTCGGGCGTGAGCTCGAGCGCCGGGAAAGTCGACAGCAGCGCATCGACCGGCTTCAGGAGCGACATCGGGTCCGGATGGGCCAGCAGGTCCTCGAGCGTGATCATGTCCTGGCCGGCCAGGCTGCCGACTTCCACGCGGCGCAGCGCGTTCAGGTGGGCGCCGCAGCCGAGCGCGGCGCCGATGTCTTCGCCCAGCACGCGCACATAGGTTCCCTTGCTGCAAGTCACCAGGATCTTCAGGAAAGGCGCCGTGTACTCGACCAGGGCCAGGCCGTGGATCGTCACCGGGCGCGCGTCGCGCTCCAGGGTGATGCCTTCGCGCGCGTACTCGTACAGCGCCTTGCCGTCGCGCTTGAGCGCGGAATACATGGGCGGCACTTGCAGGATGGGACCGCGGAAACGCGCCAGCACGGCCTCGATCTGCTCGACCGTGGCCTCCACCGGCAATTGCTCGACCACCTCGCCTTCGGTGTCGCCGGTGGTGGTCATGATGCCCAGGTGCACCGTCGCTTCATAAGTCTTGTCGGCTTCCAGCAAGTCCTGGGAGAACTTGGTGGCTTCGCCGAAGCACAGCGGCAGGAGGCCGGTGGCGAAGGGATCGAGCGTGCCGGTGTGGCCGGCCTTCTTGGCGTTGAGGACACGCTTGGCCTTGATCAGGGCGTCGTTGGACGACAGGCCGACCGGCTTGTCGAGCAGGAGGACGCCGTCGACCAGGTCGCGCGGCTTCTTGACGGGGCGGGAGTTCACTCTGCGTCCGCGTCTTCGTCGCGGTCCGCCGGTGCGGAATCGGCGGCGCGGGTGGCGTTGGCCTTCTCGATCAGCGCCGACATGGCCAGGCCGCGCGAGGTCGAGGTGTCGTGCACGAAGTGCAGCTGCGGCAAGGTGTGGATGTGCAGGCGCTTGCCGAGCTGGTTGCGCAGGTAGCCGGCGGCCTTGCTCAGGCCTTCCAGGGTCTGCTTGACCTCTTCCGGGCTGTCCTTGAGCAGGGTGAAGTAGACCTTGGCGTGGGCGTAGTCGGGGGTCAGCTGGACTTCGCTCAGGGTGACCATGCCGACGCGCGGATCCTTCAGTTCGAAGGCGATCAGTTCCGACAGGTCCTTCTGGATCTGGTCGGCAACGCGCAGGCCGCGCGAGGGGATGCTTTTGCTGTGTTTTGCCATGATGTTGCTTGTGTGTGTTGTTCTTGTGGTGTTCTGCTGGAGCTGTAGAGCGCTTCTTCCTCACCCCGCAGCTTTAGCACGTCATCCCGGCGAAGGCCGGGATCCAAGTTTGCTCGCGTACCAATATGTTTGAAGCTAATGGCAGCGCAATGAGCTTGGGTTCCGGCCTTCGCCGGAACGACGGTCTCTGGGACGAAGGTGTACGCGTACGGCGGGAGCCTGGCGCCCTAAAAACAAGGGCCAGGCCCCCGCAGCATTCGCCGCGAAGCGCCCTGGCCCCATGGTACGCCAAGTGCGTAAATTACAGCGTACGCGCCACTTCCTGGACTTCGAACACTTCCAGGGTGTCGCCAACCTGGATGTCGTTGTAGTTCTTGAGCGACAGACCGCACTCGAGACCGGCACGGACTTCCTTCGCGTCATCCTTGAAGCGCTTGAGCGAGTCGATCTCGCCGGTCCACACGACGATGTTGTTGCGCAGCAGGCGGACCGAGGAGGTACGCTTGACCACGCCATCGGTGACCAGGCAGCCCGCGATCGCGCCGACCTTCGACACCAGGATGACCTGGCGAATCTCGACCTGACCGGTGACGTGCTCGCGCTTCTCCGGCGCCAGCATGCCCGACAGTGCCGTCTTGATCTCGTCAATCGCATCGTAAATGATGCTGTAGTAACGGATGTCGACGCCGTTGGCTTCGGCCAGCTTGCGCGCCTGTGCATCGGCACGGGCGTTGAAGCCGATGATGACCGCCTTCGAGGCCACCGCCAGGTTGACGTCCGACTCGCTGATGCCGCCGACCGCCGCGTGGACGATCTGGACGCGCACTTCCGAGGTCGACAGCTTCTGCAGCGAACCGACCAGCGCTTCCTGCGAACCCTGCACGTCGGTCTTGACGATCAGCGGCAGGTTCTTGACTTCGCCTTCGGCCATCTGGTCGAACATGTTCTCCAGCTTGGCGGCCTGCTGCTTGGCCAGTTTCACGTCGCGGAACTTACCTTGACGGAACAGGGCGATCTCGCGCGCCTTGCGCTCGTCCGCCATGACCATGGCTTCTTCGCCGGCGCTCGGCACTTCGGTCAGGCCCTGGATCTCGACCGGAATCGACGGACCCGCTTCCGAGACCGACTTGCCGTTCTCGTCCAGCATCGCACGGACGCGGCCGAAGGACGAACCCGCCAGCACGACGTCGCCGCGTTTCAGGGTGCCCGACTGCACCAGGATCGTCGCCACAGGACCACGGCCCTTGTCGAGGCGGGCTTCGACCACCAGGCCGCGCGCCGGCGCTTCGACCGGCGCGGTCAGTTCCAGCACCTCGGCCTGCAGCAGCACTTGCTCCAGCAGGTCGTCGATACCCGTACCGACCTTCGCCGACACCGGGACGAACGGCGAATCGCCGCCGTATTCTTCCGGCACCACGCCTTCGGCCACCAGTTCCTGGGTGACGCGGTCGGGGTTGGCGCCCTGCTTGTCGATCTTGTTGATCGCCACCACCAGCGGCACGCCGGCCGCTTTCGCGTGGGCGATCGCTTCCTTGGTCTGCGGCATCACGCCGTCGTCCGCCGCCACCACCAGGATGACGATGTCGGTCGCTTTCGCGCCGCGGGCACGCATCGCCGTGAAGGCCTCGTGACCCGGGGTATCCAGGAAGGTGACCATGCCGCGCGGGGTGTCCACGTGGTAGGCGCCGATGTGCTGGGTAATGCCGCCGGCTTCGCCCGCGGCGACCTTGGCGCGGCGGATGTAGTCCAGCAGCGAGGTCTTGCCGTGGTCGACGTGGCCCATGACGGTCACGACCGGCGCACGTGGCTTGGCCTCGAACTCGGTGTGCTCGCCCTGGTCGGCCAGCAGCGCTTCCGGATCGTCCACGGCCGCGGCGAAGGCCTTGTGGCCCATTTCCTCGACCACGATCATCGCGGTTTCCTGGTCCAGCACCTGGTTGATGGTGCACATCTGGCCCAGCTTCATCAGCTGCTTGATGACTTCCGACGCCTTCACCGACATCTTGTGCGCCAGTTCGGCCACGGTGATGGTTTCAGGCACGTGCACGTCCTTCACGATCGCCTCGGTCGGCGCCTGGAAGTTCGATTCGCGGTCGTCGCCATGGCCACGGCGTCCGCCGCGGCCGCCACTGCGCCAGCCGTCGCGTCCGCCGGCGCCCGCGCCGGCGCCGCCGCGCGTCTTCACGCTCGGGCCGCCGCGCTTCTTGGCGTCGTCCGACCAGGTCGACGACACATTGGCCGACTTGATCGATTTCTTGTCGCCCGGCTTCTTGTCGCCCGGCTTGGCTTCGGCCGGCTTCTTGTCCGCAGGCTTGTGCAGGGTGCCGGTCGCGGCCGGAGCGGCTGCCGGAGCAGCCGGCTTGACCGGTTCCGGCGCCTTGATCACGCGGCGCGGCTGGCTCATCATGAGCTTGATCTGGGCCACTTCGTCGGCCACGGCCTTGCGTGCGCGCTCGGTGGCGGCAGCGCGCTCGGCGGCTTCCTTGGCAGCCTCTTCGGCGCGCTTCTTGGCTTCGTCGGCGTCGCGCTTGGCTTTTTCGTCAGCTGCGGCGGAGTCCGCCTTGGCGGCGCCGGCGCTGGCCTGGGCTGCGGCAGCAGCGGCCTGGGCGGCGGCTTCACGCTTGGCCTGCTCGGCCGCTTCGCGCTTGGCCTGCTCTTCCGCAGCCTTGGCCTGGGCCGCCTCTTCGGCTTCCAGCTTGGCCAGGCGCTCCTGCTTCTCGCGCAGGTCGGCTTCCTGGCGCGCGATCAGCTCTTGCTGGCGGCGCGCCTCTTCCTCGCGACGCGCCTGCTCGGCGGCGTCGATCACCGGCGCGGCTGGCGCCGCCGGCTTGGTGGTGACCAGGTCGTCACGCTGCACGAAGGTACGCTTCTTGCGAACTTCGACCTGGATGGTGCGCGATTTGCCCGATGCGTCAGCCTGCTTGATCTCGGTGGTTTCCTTGCGGGTGACCGTGATCTTTTTCTTTTCACCGGTTTCGCCTGCGCCATGGGTACGGCGCAGGTGGTTCAGCAGCTTGTCCTTATCATCTTTCGACAATGGATCTGACGTCGAACTTTTCTCGACGCCGGCCGAGCGCAGCTGCGTCAGCAGCAGGTCTGCAGGCATCTTCAGTTCGGTGGCAAATTGGGCTACGTTGTTACTCGCCATTCAGTCCTCTTTTCTTTGTGTCGCTGAGATGATAAAGATTTGCAAATTATGCCTTGGCCGTTTCTGCCAGGCTCCAGGCCTTCGCCTGCAGCGCCTTGGCGCGGTCATCATATTTGCTGTCGACCAGCTTCATCTCGTCGTCGGTCACATCATTGAATTCGTTGTTGATCAGGTCACGGGCACGGTCCGACGACAGCGCCAGGATGGCGCCGAATTCGTCATAGGCGAGTGCCGCGAAGGCTTCGACCGTCTTGATGCCAGCCAGGCCGAGCTTGCCGGCGGTGGTACGGTCCATGCCTTCCAGGTTGACCAGGGCTTCTTCCATGCCCTCGAGGCCTTCCTCGGAAGCGATCGCTTCGGTCACCAGCGCATCGCGGGCGCGAGTACGCAGTTCGTTGACGGTGTCTTCGTCGAACGATTCGATTTCCAGCATTTCGGAGATCGGGACGTAAGCGATTTCTTCAAGGCTCGAGAAGCCCTCTTCCACCAGGATGTCGGCCACTTCCTGGTCGACGTCCAGCTTTTCCATGAACAGCACGCGGATCGCGGCGGTTTCCTGGGCCACCTTGTTGGCCGATTCCTCGGCCGTCATGATGTTGATCTTCCAGCCGGTCAGCTCGGAGGCCAGGCGCACGTTCTGGCCCGAACGGCCGATCGCGATCGCCAGGTTTTCTTCGTCGACCACCACGTCCATGGCGTGCTTTTCCTCGTCGACCATGATCGACGAGACGTTCGCCGGCGCCAGCGCGCCGATGACGAACTGGGCCGGATCGTCCGACCACAGCACGATGTCCACGCGCTCGCCGCCCAGCTCGCCGGTCACGGCCTGCACGCGCGAACCGCGCATGCCGACGCAGGTCCCGATCGGGTCGATGCGCTTGTCGGCAGTGTAGACCGCGATCTTGGCGCGGACACCGGCGTCACGTGCGGCCGATTTGATCTGCAGCAGGCCTTGTTCGATTTCCGGCACTTCCAGCTCGAACAGCTTCATGATGAATTCCGGCGCGGTGCGCGACAGGATCACCTGCGGGCCGCGCATATTGCGGTCCACGCGCAGGATGTAGGCGCGGACGCGGTCGCCGATGCGCAGGTTTTCCTTCGGGATCATCTGGTCGCGCGGCAGGCGCGCTTCGATCTTGCCCGATTCCACGATGGCATCGCCGCGCTCCATGCGCTTGATGGTGCCGGTCACGAGCGAGTCGCCGCGCTCCAGGAAGTCTTGCAGGATCTGTTCGCGCTCGGCGTCGCGCACGCGCTGCAGGACCACCTGCTTGGTGTCCTGGGCGAAGCGGCGGCCGAACTCGACCGACTCGATCGGTTCTTCGATGTATTCGTCGACTTCGATGTCCGGAATCTGTTCCTTGGCTTCGAAGTGCAGGATTTCCTGGTCGGGCAGCTGCAGGCCGGCTTCGTCGGGAACGACGTGCCAGCGGCGGAAAGTCTCGAATTCGCCGGTGTCGCGGTCGATCGACACGCGAATGTCGACGTCGCCTTCGTAGCGTTTTTTCGTGGCTTGCGCCAGTGCGAACTCAAGCGCTCCGAAAACGACTTCCTTGTCGACGTTCTTTTCGCGCGCGAGCGCATCCACCAGTAACAAAATTTCGCGACTCATGCTTTGCGACTCCTAAAATCCACCTGCGGCACCAGACGTGCCTTGTCCAATTCGGCCAGCGTAAATTCCAACAACGCCGAACCATCTTTATTTTCAAATTCCAAACCGACCTTGTCGCCTTCGACGCCGCGCAGGATGCCCGTGAAGGTCTTGCGATTGGCGGTGCCGGGCATCGGAGTGCGCAGCTTGACCGTGCATTCATGTCCCGCGAAGCGCGCAAAGTCGGCCAGCGTACGCACCGGGCGATCGAGGCCCGGCGACGAAATTTCCAAACGTTCGTAATCGACGTTCTCGACGGTGAGCACGTGCGACAACTGGTGGCTGACCGTGGCGCAGTCCTCGACCGTGATCGGGCCCTTCTCTTCCACGACGTCAGCCGGAAAATCGATATACACGCGCAGGATCCCGCGCTCGCCCCGTTCCACGTCAACGAGTTCGTAGCCGAGGCCACTGACTGTCTTGGCGATTAATTCAAACTGCTGCACGGCACTTCTCCAGGGCTTTAAAACGATTTACCAAAAAAAAAATGGGCATCTGCCCATCTTTTTGTATTCACAACCCAACCAGATGAAAGCACTTGCACCAAGAACATAAATGGGAAGAACTTTGATTAGGGAGCAAATTATAACGCTTTCCAGCTTCTCTCGCAATCGCCCCTGCCAAAATGATCAGCAAGTGAGCAGCTATACAACAGTTGGCAGGGTGACCACAGTGGGCAGATCGCATTCTACGGCGTTTGCGCTTCGAATGCTCGGCGCGCGCAGTTTATTTGCGCGCGCCAAGACCGAAAAGCTCAGCCGCGGCGGCCGCGGCGCGGCAGGCCGTGCTCCGAGCCGCGCGGGCCTTGGCCGCCACGGCGCCCGCCGCCACCGCCGGCGAAGCCGAAGGTGGTTTGCAGCGGGTCCGGCTGGCGCGGACGGTTGCTGGCGCCGCGCTCGCCCTGGCCCTTGCCGAAGGACTTGCCGCCCTTGCCGCCACCCATGCCGCCGCCTGCGCCCGGACGGCCGCCGGCCGGCTTGCCGCCGATCGGACCGCCGAGCATGCCCTGGCCGCGCTGGGCGCCGGCGCGCGCCACCGGCGGGCCGAAGGGGTCGACGTTGCGGTTGGCGTCGGCGCGGTCGATGCGGTTGCCGTCGGAACGGCGGGCATCGTCGCGGTTGTCGCGATCGCGGTTGCCGCCCTTGGCCTTGCCCTTGGCGTCGCCGGCGCCGCCCGCGGCGCCCTTCTTCTCGATACCGAAGGCCGCCATCAGGGCGCGCACATCGTTGTCTTCCAGCTCTTCCCAGCGGCCGCGCTTGAGGCCGGTCGGCAGGGTCATGGCGCCGTAGCGGGTACGGATCAGGCGCGAGACGGTCAGGCCGACCGCCTCGAACATGCGGCGCACCTCGCGGTTACGGCCTTCGCCGATGACCACGCGGTACCAGTGATTGACGCCTTCGCCGCCACCATCCTGGATCTTGGAGAAGTTGGCCTTGCCGTCCTCGAGCTCGACGCCCGACAGCAGCTTCTGGCGCATGCCTTCTTCCAGCACGCCCAGGGTGCGCACCGCATATTCACGATCGATGTTGTAGCGCGGGTGCATGAGCCGGTTGGCCAGGTCGCCCGAAGTCGTGAACAGCAGCAGGCCCTCGGTATTGAAGTCGAGGCGGCCCACGGCCAGCCACTTGCCGGTCTTCATGGTCGGCAAGCGGTCGAACACCGACGGACGGCCTTCCGGATCGTCGTGGCTGACGATCTCGCCGGCCGGCTTGTGGTACACCAGCACGCGCGGCGGCTTGGTGTTGTTCACGCGGCGGGCAAGCAGCTTGCCGTTGATGCGCACGGCATCGGTCGGCAGGATGCGCTGGCCGATGTGGGCCGGCTCGCCGTTGACCGACACGCGGCCGGCGATGATCAGTTCTTCCATGTCGCGGCGCGAGCCCAGGCCGGCCTCGGCCAGCACCTTGTGCAGCTTCGGCGCGTCGTCGTCGGCGGTCAGGTCGCGGCGCACCTTGGACGGCTGCGCGTTGCCGCGGCCGCCTTCGTTGGCGTCGAAAGCATCCGAGGTGACGAAGGAGAACACGGCGTCGGCGTCGTTGGCCTTGCCCTGCTGCTGCTTACCCTGCTGCTTGCCTTGCTGCTTGCCCTGTTGCTGCTTGCCCTGCTGCTTGCCCTGCTGCGGGCGGTTGCTTTGCTGCTGGCCGAACTTGCCCTGCTTCTGCTGGCCCTTGCCGCGTCCTTCCTGGCGGCGGCCCTCAAGCGGCTGGGGCGCGGCTGCGCCCTGCTCGACGGGAGCCTGTTCGGCGGCTGCCGGCACGGCGTCCGCCGCCGGCATGCGTTCCTGCTGGAGCGCTTCGCGCTCGGCGCGCTTTTCACGCATCTGGCGCGGGCCGCGCGGCTTGCGCGTCTCTCCGTCCAGCGCCGGCGCGGCCGCCGGAGCCGCTTCGATCACGGCGGCAGGGACAGCGGCGGGAGCCGCTTCCTGGGCGGCCTTGACGGCGCGCGGCTTGCGCGGCTTGGCGGCCGGCTTGTCGGCTTCGGCGGCGGGCGCTTCGGCGGCGGGCGCAGTCTCGGCGGCGGCCGACGCGGCCGGCTTGCGGGTGCGCTTCGGCTTGGCCAGTGCGGCGTCGGCGCCGGTTTCCACGACGGGCGCAGCCTCGGCGCTAGCGGCCGCCTTGGTACGGCGCTTCGGCTTGGCGGCGACCTCGCCCGCTTCCACGGGCTTCGTCTCGTTCTGTTCAGTAGTCATCATTCGTATCTTTATTGTGCAGACCCGGCCCAGCGTCGGCCGCCGTCTCCCGGTCATGAATCGGGACTTCAACAGGTGAAGTAATCGTTTCCGTGTCGTCGGCGGGCATGGGGACGTCCGCCTTGTCAAAATTTTCTTTCAGCGCCGCTTCCAGGGCTTCCAGGCTGCGGCTGTCCGGCGCATCCGCCACTTCCTGCAGCGGCGGCAGCTGGGACAGCGAAGCCAGGCCGAGGTCGTCCAGGAACTGCTTGGTGGTGCCGAGCAGGGCCGGCCGTCCCACCACTTCGCGGTGGCCGACCACGTCGATCCAGCCACGGTCTTCCAGCATCTTGATGGTCTGCGAATTGACCGCGACGCCGCGGATCTCCTCGATGTCGCCGCGCGTCACCGGCTGGCGGTAGGCGATGATCGCCAGCGTTTCCAGGGTCGCACGCGAATACTTGGGCGGCTTTTCCGGCGCCAGGCGGTCGAGATAGACCTTCATCTCGGGCCGGCTCTGGAAGCGCCAGCCCGACGCCAGGCTGACGATCTCGATGCCCCGGTCCTGCCAGTCCAGGCGCAGTTCCTCGAGCAGGATCTTGATCGTGTCGCTGCCCACGCCGGCGCCGATCTGGCGCCCGTTGGCGTCGACTTCGGCGAACAGCTTCTTCATGCCATGGATCGACATCGGCTCCCGGGCGCACAACAAGGCGGTCTCGAGGACCCGCTTGGCCTCGTCTGTATTCATATCACGATGTCGTCAGGCTCGAATGCAAAGAACATCAAACAATACCGGGTTAGCAGACCAGCGCGGAGACATCGCGGATGTCCGGCGTTCGGCGGGCCGGAATGGGCGCGGCCGCCACGGTCTACTGCGTTCGTCAAACTGGAATCAAGGGCCCGGGCTTGGACGCATCGGGCTGACATTACGTGGCAGGCAGGGACTAGGGACCTGCGCTGCGCAGGCTGCCCGCCGGATGGCTGGGCTGCTCGCTGTCGAGTTTCAAGCGAAACGCGGGCTCGGCTTCACGAGGATACCGGGCGCTTGGAACGCACGGGCGTGAGCGGACAACGTCGTTTCATTCAACTGCCGGCCATTGTAACCGATAAAACCCTCTACTACGCAAGGGTTTCGGAGGCGCATGCGCGCGATTTGGCTCAGCCGGACAGTTTTTCCGACAAAATCGCCGATACGCCCAGGAAGGCCGGGTAGTCGGCGGTGATCACATAAGTCGGAATCTGGCCCAGGTAGCCGGCAAAACGGCCCTTCTGCTCAAAGCGGCTGCGGAAGGACGAGCGCGCGAAGCGTTCGCCCAGGCGCGGCACGATGCCGCCGCCGATGTAGACGCCGCCCTGCGCGCCCAGGGTCACCGCCAGGTTGCCGGCCACGGTGCCGAGCATGCCGCAGAAGGCTTCCACGGTCTCGTCGCACAGCGCGCACTCGCCCGCCAGGGCGCGGCGCGAGATTTCCGGGGCCGCCAGGCTCTCGCCCGGACGGCCGGCGCGGTCGGCCAGCGCGCGGTAGATCAGTTCCACGCCGGCGCCCGACAGCAGACGCTCGGCCGAGACGTGCTCGAACTCGCGCCAGGCGAACTGGAGGATCGCCACTTCGGTCTCGTTGGCCGGCGAGAAGCTCACATGGCCGCCCTCGCTGCGCAGCGCGGTCCAGCTGGCGCCGCAGGGGATCAGGCCGGACACGCCCAGGCCGGTGCCGGCGCCCAGCAGGCCCAGGGGCGCATCCGCCACCGGGGCGCCGCCGCCGATCTGCAGCTTCTGGCCGCCCAGGTGGGGCAGCGAGCGCGCCAGCGCGGAGAAATCGTTGACCACTTCCAGGATCTCGAAACCGCACTCCTGGCGCAGCGCCTCGATCGAGAACTCCCAATGATGATTGGTCATGCGCACGTAGTCGCCCACCACCGGATTGGCGATGGCGATCGCGGCATGGCGCACCGGACCGGGATTGGCCTCGGAGACTGCCGGCGAAGCCAGGTAGGCGCGCACGGCGGCGGCCAGGGACAGGTGATCGTTACAGGCCAGCACCTCGATCAGTTCGATCCGGCCCGGCCCGAACTCGAGGGCGAAGCGCGCATTGGTGCCGCCGATATCGGCAAGCAGGCGGGCGCCGCCGGCATGGGTGACGGACGCGGAGCTGGCGGTGAGCGAGGAAGCAGTCATTGCAGATCAAAAAGAAGCGATGATCAAGCTTACTAAACTTTTTGCTGCGATTACAAGAAGATTTTGTAGTTTAGGTACAGGCAGCCGCTTAAGGGACCGAATTCCGCACAAACTGTGCATCAAAAATGTAGTAGTCCGACTACTTCATCGAAAAGGAAGAGGAAACGGGCACGCCGGCCCGCTGCCGGGAGGCGCGGCCGGGGATGCAGGAAGGGAGGTCAGCAGGTCGCCGGGTCGAGGGCGGCGTCGGGATCGTGATGCGCGTTCCACGCGTCGAGCCCGCCCTTGAGCGGACGGGTGCGGTGGAAGCCGTTGGCAAGGAACTGCTTGGCCACCTCGGCGGCCGTGACGTCGTTGGGGCAGCTGCAGTAGACGACGATGTGGCGGTCGCGGTCGAGCGAGGCCATCAGCTGGTCGGGCTGGCAGGCCTGGTACACGATGGCGCCCGGAATCGCCGCCTCCAGCTGCTGGGCGGTCAGGCTGCGGGCGTCGATGATGAGGGGCTGGTGGCCGCCGTCGATCAGGCCCAGCAGTTCGCCGACCTCGATGCGCGGCATGGACGTGCGGGCGCGGTGGCGACGGCGCTCGATGTACTTGACCACGATGAACAGGCCCAGCAGGCAGAGGACGACCGAGAGCGCGGTGCTGCCCATGGTCGAGAGCAGGTCCAGCACCGTGTCGATGCTGTCGTGGAACAGCGAACCCAGCAGGATGCCGGTGCCGCTCCACAGCGCCGCGCCGGTGATGGAAAACGCCAGGAACTGACGGGTGTGGGTGCCCATGGCGCCCGACAAGGGGGCGGCGATGGTGTTGAAACCGGGGATGAACTTCGACACCAGCAGCGACTTGACGCCGAAGCGGCGGAAGCGGTCTTCGGTCTGGTTGACGCAGGAATCGGGGGACAGCGAGATCTTGCACAGCAGCCGCAGGATACGCTTGCCGTAGAAGCGCCCGGCGCGGAACCAGAACAGGTCGCAGATCAGGCAGGCGCCCACCGCCGCGGCCAGGCACAGCTCCCAGCTGACCCCGCCGTCGACCGCGACCGCGCCGGCCACGATGAGGATCGGATAGGCGGGGATAGGCAGGCCGAACTGTTCGACAAGGACGATGCCGAACACGATCAGCACGCCGTACATCTGGATCAGGTCGGATAACGGGGGCATTGTTCTATATTAGCCCAATTCAGAAGCGCTCACAGGGCGGCGCTGGAGGCGGTTTGGCATATTCGCAACGGTGAGTGCCGAGCGTGCGCACAGCACACTTAACACGTTAGTCCCGCAGCCCCAAGACCGTCATTCCGGCGGAGGCCGGAATCCAAGTTTGCATGCATATCGGCTCGGTTTGATTTGGACGGCTGCTCGACGAACTTGGGTTCCGGCCTTCGCCGGAACGACGGTTTTGCGGGTGCGGGACCTGCGCGCAGAACCGCCGCTACGCCCCGCGCGGAATCGCCGCCAGCAGCGAGCGCGTGTATGGATGCTGCGGATCGCGGTACAAGTCGTCCGAATCCGCCATCTCGACCACGCTGCCGTGATGCATGACCATCACCTGGTCGGAGATGTACTTCACCACCGACAAGTCGTGCGAGATGAAGATGTAGCTCATCCCGTACTCGTCCTGCAGATCCTGCAGCAGATTCAGCACCTGGGCCTGGACCGACACGTCCAGCGCCGACACCGATTCGTCGCACACCAGGATCTCCGGCTTCATGGTCAGGCAGCGCGCGATCGCGATGCGCTGGCGCTGGCCGCCCGAGAACTCGTGCGGATAGCGGTGATAGGCCTGCTCCGGCAGCCCCACCCGCTTGAGCAGGGTATGCGCCATCTCCACGCGCTCGGCATCGCTGGCGCCGATGCGGTGGATGCGCATCGGCTCGAGCAGGATCTGGCCCACCGTGAAGCGCGGATTGAGCGAGGCGTAGGGATTCTGGAAGATGATCTGGATGCGCCGCTTGTAGGGCTGGTAGTCGCGGTCCGACATCGTCACCAGGTCGCGCCCTTCGAACAGCGCACTGCCGCCAGTCGCGCGGTGCAGGCGCAGCAGGGTGAGCCCGACCGTGGTCTTGCCCGAGCCCGACTCGCCCACCACGCCCAGGGTCTTGCCGCGCCCCAGCGTGAACGAGACGTCCTTGACCGCCTTGAATTCGCGCTTGCCGAACAGGCCTTCGCGCAGCCAGAAGCTCTTGGCCAGGTTCTTCACCACCAGCACCGGCTGGTCCTGGGCCGAGCTTCCGCGTTCGCGCTGCTCCAGCGCCGCGCCAGGCACCACGCTGCCACTCATGAAGTCGTCGATCACCGGCAGCCGCACCGGCCGCTCGTCGAGCCTGGGCCGGCAATGCAGGAGCGCGCGCGTGTAGGCATCGGCCGGCGCCCCGAACACCTGGGCCGCCTCCCCTTCCTCGCGCACCACGCCATGGCGCATCACGATCACGCGGTCGGCGATCTCGCCCACCAGGCCCAGGTCGTGGGTGATGAACAGCACCGCCATATGGTGCTTCTTCTGCAGCCGCGCGATCAGCTCCATGATCTGCTTCTGGATGGTGACGTCGAGCGCCGTGGTCGGCTCGTCGGCGATCAGGAGCTTGGGCTCGCAAGCGATCGCCATCGCGATCATCACGCGCTGCTGCTGGCCGCCCGACATCTGCGAGGGATAGGCGTCGATCTTGTTGTCGGGATCGGGAATGCCGACCTCGGCCAGCAATTCCAGGGTGCGGGCGCGCGCCGCGCGCTTGTCCATGCCCATGTGCAGGCGCAGGACTTCGCCGATCTGGAAGCCGACCGTGAACACCGGATTGAGCGAGGACATCGGCTCCTGGAAGATCATCGCGATCTCGCGCCCGCACAGCTTGCGGCGCTCGGCAATGGGCAGTCCGAGCAGTTCGCGGCCGTCGAAGCGCACGCTGGCGCCCTCGTGCACGATGGTGGTGTCGGGCGGCAGCAGGCCCATCACGGCCAGCGAACTGACCGACTTGCCGCTGCCGGATTCGCCCACCAGCGCCACGGTGGCGTTCTTCGGCACATCGAAGGAAATGCCCTTGATCGCTTCGACCGTGGTCTTCTTGTCGACCCTGAAGGAGATGCGCAGGTCGCGCACAGACAGCAGCATGGAGGAATCCTGGTTCATATCACTTCAGCTTCGGGTCGAGGGCGTCGCGCAGCGCGTCGGCGAACAGCGAGAAGGCCGTCACCAGCAATGCCATGGCGCCGCTGGCCGCCGCCAGCTGCCACCACTTGCCCAGGATGAGTTCGTTCTGCGCCTCGTTCAGCATGCTGCCCCAGGACACCACGCCGACCGGTACGCCGAAGCCCAGGAAAGACAGGATCACCTCGGCCTTGATGAAGCCGACCACCAGGATCGACATCTGCACCAGCGCCACGTGCGAGACATTCGGCAGGATGTGGCCGAACATGCGGCGCCAGCCGGAGGCCCCGATGGCGTCGGCCGCCATCACGTATTCGCGCGCCTTGTGCTTCATGTACTCGGCGCGCATCAGGCGGTAGGGCCCGGTCCAGCCGGTGAGGCCCAGGATCAGGACGATGGTCGTCACGCCCTTCTGCTGCAGCACGGCAGCCACGGTGAGGATCATCAGGATCGAGGGAATCGAGGTGAAGACGCTGTAGAACCAGTTGAACAGGTCGTCGACGAGGCCGCCGTAGAAGCCCGAGACGGCGCCGAACACGGTGCCCAGCGCGACCGCGACGAAGGCCGCGACCAGTCCCACCACGATCGAAGTCTCGCCGCCCTTGATGGTCTTCTTGATGACGTCATGCCCCCATTTGTCGGCGCCGAAGGGCAAGGTGGTGCGCTTTTCCGCCGGCGGCCCGGATGCCGCCGCCTGCGCCTTGAGCTCGGCCAGCTCGGCCGCCAGCGGATCGAAGGCGTTCGGCGGGACCGGGCGCGGCGCCTGGGCCGCGGCCAGGGCGCGGGTGGCGGCGTCGGCGCCGACGAAGCTGGGTGGCGCATAGTTGACGGCGACTTCTTCTTCCCAGTCGGCGGCCACCAGGCCGGCGCTGGAGAGCAGCAGCAGCACCAGGAAGCCGGCCACCACGGCCAGCGCAGCCATGGCGATGCGGTCCGCGCGCAGGCGGCGCCAGGCCAGGGTCCACAGGCCGGGGGATGCGGGATGCGTGGTCATGGTCGAGACTGGATTCATTCGAGCTGCACGCGCGGGTCGACCGCCTGGTACAGCAGGTCGGCCAGCAGGTTGAAGACCATGGTCGCGGCGGCCACGTAGACCGTGATCGCCTTGATGACCGGGAAGTCGCTGCGCTCCACCGCCAGGATCACTTCGCGCCCGATGCCGGGAATGCCGAAGAAGCGCTCCAGCAGGAAAGCGCCGATCAGGAGCGCCGGCAGGTTGGCCATGACGTGGGTGATGATCGGGATCGCGGCATTGCGCAGCACGTGCACCCAGACGATGCGGCGCTCGGCCAGGCCCTTGGCGCGCGCGGTGCGCACGTAGTCCTGGCCCACTTCGTCGAGCACGAAGCTGCGGTACAGGCGCAAGGTGGGCGCGACCGACACCGCCAGGCCGATGATGATGGGCAGCAGCGCATAGCGCAGCAGGTTCTCGCCCAGCGACTCGCCCCAGCCCTGCACCGCGAACAGGCCCAGCTTGTAGGCGAAGAAGTACTGGAACACGATGATGTAGACCAGGATCGAGATCGACATGCCCACCGTGCACGCGACCATCACGGCGCGGTCCGTCAGCGATCCGCGCACGAAGGCGATGCCGAGGGCCAGCGCGATGCCGAACAGGGTTTCGAGCACGGTCAGCGGAACCAGCACGGTCAGCGACGGCCCCAGCCGGCTGGCGATGATTTGCGAGACCGGCTCGCCGGTGCTCCAGGCGTTGCCGAAGTCGAAGGTGAGGATCTGCTTGACGAAGATCCACAGCTGCACCGTATAGGGCTGGTCGGTGCCGAGCTGGCGGCGGATGTTCTCGATGGCGGCCGTGTCCGCCATCTTCCCGGCCAGCAGGTAGGCGGGATCGCCGCCGACCCAGTTGAACAGCGCGAACACCAGCACGACGACGCCCGCCATGGTCGGCAGCATCTGCCACAGCCGGCGGAGGATATAAGCGATCATGAAACTCCCGATTGGCGCCGGCGCGTGCGCGCCGGCTTGCCGTCCAGCCACCCGAAAAGGCGACACCCTACCTGAAACCAGCGCGCCCTGCCCGGCCGCGCGCCGTGGACAGGATACAGACTGGGCAAGCTCCCCGCGTATAAAAAGGTGACGCCCAGTCATTACCTTTTTTTATTTCCCAGCCATAACACGAAATGTTACTCAAGTAAATCTTGCGGTGCACACAGTTGTTTTTTTTACTTGCCTAATTTTTACAATTGACAATATATGCACCCAAATGTTTTTATTTCCTTGCGGTAAAGATGCCGTTTTAACATGACGGCTTGTATCAACGACTGTGCCGGCGGTCGTCGCTGGCAGAGCTAACTGGGAAACTCACATGATGGTTGAAACAGTTTTATCTCGTTCAGTACGTTTGATGTTCGCAAGTGGCATGGCGGTCGCCGCCTCTGCCTATGCGCAGGAAGCGCCGCAGGCGCCGGCCGAGGGCCAGCTGCAGCGCGTCGAAGTCACCGGTTCGCGCATTCCGATGGCCAACCTGGAAGGCACCAGCCCGGTGACCGTGGTCAGCGCCCAGGAAATCAAGATGGACGGCGTGCGCTCCGTCGAGAACCTGCTGAACAACCTGCCCCAGGTGTTCGCCGACCAGGGCGGCACGATTTCCAACGGCTCGAGCGGCACCGCGACGGTGAACCTGCGTAACTTCGGCGCCGACCGCACCCTGGTGCTGGTCAACGGCCGCCGCCTGCCGGCTGGCAGCCCGTCGAATACCGCGGCCGACCTGAACCAGATTCCGGCGCCGCTGATCAAGCGCGTCGAGGTGCTCACCGGCGGCGCATCGGCCGTGTACGGCTCCGACGCCGTGGCAGGCGTGGTGAACTTCATCATGAACGACAAGTTCCAGGGCGCCCAGATCGAACTGAACCACAGCTTCTACAACCATCAGCAAAACAACGGGCGCGTGGCCGATGCGACGCGCCGCAGCAATTACCCGCTGCCGGGCGACAAAGGCGCCGACGGCAAGATCAGCGACGCCAACCTGCTGTTGGGCGGTAACTTCGCCGACAACCGCGGCAACGTGACGGTCTTCTTCAACTACAAGAAGGAAGACGCGCTGCTGCAATCGGAACGCGACTACTCGGCCTGCGCGCTGGGCGGCACCGAGGGCAATACCTTCAACTGCGGCGGCTCCTACACCTCCTTCCCGGGCCTGTTCGTGACCGACGGCGGCGACCTGACCGTGGCCGACGCCAACGGCGGCGTGCGTCCCTTCGCCGACCCGGCCGACCTGTACAACTACGGTCCGCTGAACTATTTCCAGCGCCCGTCGGAGCGCTACGGCTTCAACGCCTTCGCGCACTACAACATCAACGACAACACCCGGCTCTACACCGAGGCCAGCTTCCACGACGACCACACCGTGGCCCAGATCGCCCCGTCCGGCATCTTCGGCCTGACCGTGCCGGTGAGCTTCGAGAACCCCTTCCTGTCGAGCGCCTGGCGCAGCGCGCTCGGCCTGAACGCGCCGGGCGACACGGCCGACGTGTTCATCCTGCGCCGCAACGTCGAAGGCGGCGGCCGCCAGGACAACCTGCGCCACACCTCCTTCCGCGGCGTGGTCGGCCTCAAGGGCGACATCGGCAACTGGAACTACGACGTGTTCGGCCAGATGGGCAAGGTGCTGTTCCAGGAAAACTACCTGAACGACTTCTCCAACACCCGCCTGCAGGCCGCCCTCGACGTGGTGGCCGACGCCAGCGGGGCGCCGGTGTGCCGCAGCGGCCTGGCGGGCTGCGTCCCCTACAACATCTGGGCGCTGGGCAAGGTGACCCCGCAGATGCTCGAGTACCTGCAGACCCCGGGCTTCCAGAAAGGCTACACCAGCCAGAGCGTGATCGGCGCCAACGTCGGCACCAACCTCTCGGACTACGGCTGGACCATGCCGGGCACCGAGGAAGGCATCGGCGTCAACTTCGGCTTCGAGCACCGCACCGAGAAACTGGAGCGCACCGTCGACACCGCCTTCGCCACCGGCGACCTGGCCGGCCAGGGCGGTCCGACCCAGAACGTGGGCGGCGAGTACAGCGTGAAGGACTACTTCGCCGAAGCACGCATCCCGCTGCTGTCGAAGAAGCCGTTCGCGGACGACCTGTCGCTGAACGCCTCCTACCGCCGTTCGGACTACAACACCGGCTACAAGACCAATTCCTACGGCCTGGGCCTCGAATGGGCGCCGATGTCGCTGGCCAAGGTGCGCGCCTCGTACCAAAGGGCGGTGCGCGCCGCCAACGTGGTCGAGATGTTCACCCCGGTCGGCCTGGGCCTGTACGACAACGACGAAGATCCGTGCGCCGGCGCCACCCCGAGCGCGACCCTGGAGCAATGCGCCCGCACCGGCGTGACCGCCGCCCAGTACGGCAATATCCGCGACAACGCGGCCGGCCAGTACAACGCCCTGTTCGGCGGCAACGCCGACCTGAAGCCGGAAACCGCCAAGACCTACACCGTGGGCCTGGTGCTGACCCCGATGCGCAACCTGTCGCTCACCCTCGACTACTTCAACATGAAGGTGGAAGACGTGATCTCGGCCCTGCCGGCGACGACCACCCTGAACGACTGCCTGGAAACCGGCAATCCGGCCGCCTGCTCGCTGATCCAGCGCGACAGCCAGGGCTCGCTGTGGATGGAGACGACGGCGCGCATCATCGCCAACAACCAGAACCTGGGCATGCGCAAGACCTCGGGCCTGGACGTGGCGGCCAACTTCCGCCAGAACCTCGGCAGCGGCCTCGGCTCGCTGGACTTCGCGATGACCGGCACCTGGCTCAAGGAGTTCCTGCAGGAAGACGCGCCGGGCAAGGGCGCCTACGACTGCGCCGGCCTGTTCGGGCCGAGCTGCGGCACCCCGCTGCCGGAATGGCGCCACAAGCTGCGCGTGACCTGGTCCTCGCCGTGGCGCATGGACCTGGCCCTGACCTGGCGCTTCATCGACGAGGTGAAACTGTCCTCGACCAGCAGCGACCCTCAGCTCAAGGGCAACTTCGAGACGGGCGACGCCACCTTCGGCCGCCAGAACTACCTGGACCTCGCCGCCAGCTGGCAGGCGACCAAGTGGCTGGCCCTGCGCGCGGGCATCAACAACCTGCTCGACAAGGACCCGCCGGTGGGCGCCGTGACTTCCTCGACCTTCGGCAACGGCAATACCTTCCCGCAGGTGTATGACGCCCTCGGACGCCGCGTGTTCCTCAACCTGACCGCGAAGTTCTGAGCCTCGTCAAGGCTGCAAAAACAAAACGGCGCACTTCGGTGCGCCGTTTTTCATTCGGTGTCTGATTGTGAAGCCATGTCGACGCGGACAAACTTGGATCCCGGCCTTCGCCGGGATGACGTGCTAGAGGAGCGTGAACTAAGGACAGCGCCTATTTTCAAAC
This sequence comes from Massilia sp. ZL223, assembly GCF_018119395.1. Taxonomy (GTDB): domain Bacteria; phylum Pseudomonadota; class Gammaproteobacteria; order Burkholderiales; family Burkholderiaceae_D; genus Telluria. Next base: position 54,601 of record NZ_JAGPWD010000013.1, on the reverse strand, counting down.
GTACTTCATGAACTTCATCCCGGCGAAGGCCGCCGCGCAGTGCCGGCCTTATTCCTGCCGCACCCGGCGCTGGCGCACCGCCTGCGCCAGCCCTTCCAGCACGCCGACGCTGGTGTCCCAGTCGATGCAGCCGTCGGTCACCGACTGGCCGTAGGTCAGCTCCTGGCCCGGCACCAGGTCCTGCCTGCCGCCCACCAGGTGCGACTCGATCATCACGCCCACGATGCGGTCGTCGCCGGCCGCGATCTGCTTGCCGATGTCGGCGCACACCGGCACCTGGTTCTGCGGATTCTTGCTGCTGTTGGCATGCGAGGCGTCGATCATCAGGCGCCCGGCCAGGCCGTTGGCCGCCAGCTGCCTGCAGGCGTCCTCCACGCTGGCCGCGTCGTAGTTCGGCGCCTTGCCGCCGCGCAGGATGATGTGGCAGTCCTCGTTGCCCGAGGTCGAGACGATCGCCGAGTGGCCGCCCTTGGTCACCGACAGGAAGTGGTGGGGCTGCGAAGCCGCCTTGATGGCGTCGGCGGCGATCTTGATGTTGCCGTCGGTGCCGTTCTTGAAGCCGACCGGACAGGACAGTCCCGACGCCAGCTCGCGGTGCACCTGCGACTCGGTGGTGCGGGCGCCGATCGCGCCCCAGGAAATCAGGTCGGCGATGTACTGCGGGCTGATCACGTCCAGGAACTCGGTGCCGGCGGGCAGGCCCATCTCGTTGACGTCGCGCAGCAGCTCGCGCGCCATGCGCAGGCCGTCGTTGATGCGGAAACTGTTGTCCATGTACGGATCGTTGATCATGCCCTTCCAGCCGACCGTGGTGCGCGGCTTCTCGAAATACACGCGCATCACGATCTCGAGTTCGCCCGCGAAGCGGCGGCGCTGCTCCACCAGGCGGCGCGCATACTCGAGCGCGGCCTTCGGATCGTGGATCGAACACGGGCCGACCACCACCATCAGGCGGTCGTCCTGGCCGTGCAGGATGCGGTGCAGCGCCACGCGCGCGTCCGCGGCGGTCTGCTCGGCCTGAGGGCTCACCGGGAACTCGCGGATCAGGTGCGAGGGCGGCGTCAGTTCCTTCATTTCGCGGATGCGTAAGTCGTCGGTGCGAGGCATGCTGTACTCCGTTTCGTGATGTCTGGGCTGAAAATGAAAAAACCGCCATCGCTGGCGGTTTGTCTGGATTTGCTGGGACTTGTTCGTTGTCGCGTGAACCTGCCGCTACTCCACCGCCATCGGGCTGGAATCGCTAAAGTAAAAGTAGCAGGTAAAGAAGACGTTCTGGCGCATACGAGGTCCGGTTGTTCGTCTGACTATAACAACAAGCTGTGAAGATTGGCAAGCCTTTTATCGGCTGATTCACGCTTGTACAGACAACAATTAGTGGCGACAAGCCGACACCCTCTTCCCCTCCCGACCGGCCCCTTGAGACAGATCAGCGCTCTTCCGGCTGCCGATGCAAAAGTCGCTCCCAGCCCGGCCGCCGTGCGCAGGCTCACTAGATCAAGAAATAGAGCGTTAGCAATTGATGCGCCTCAAAGCCACAGCGAGCGCGCGGCCGGGACCATGCCAACTACCTGCAGTCCGATCCATGACTGAGACCGTTCTTCCGGACTTGCGCATAGCTATCCATAGTTAACTTTGCTGCCGGATTCCTACTTCACAGGGGCCGATTTCGCCCCGCTCGCGCGCTGGGCCAGAGCCTTCCCCTCCGCAGGCAGACACGGTGGAACTCACCGCGTGACTTCTCAAGTTCACGGCGGCATTGACGTCGCGCTCGTGCGCCGTCCCGCATCCCGGGCAGGCCCAGTGGCGGATCGCCAGGTTTAGCGCTTCCATTCGATAGCCACAGCCGGAGCACAGCTTGCTGCTCGGGTACCAGCGGTCCGCCACCACCACCCGGCCGCCGCGCCACGCCGCCTTGTATTCCATCTGGCGGCGCAGCTCGTGGAAACCCATGTCCGAGATCGCCCGGGCCAGGCAGCCATTGGCCAGCATGCCCTTGACGTTCAGGTCCTCGATTCCGATCGTGTGGAAGCGGCGCGTAATGCTCGTGCTCAGTTGATGCAGGCTGTCGCGTCGAATGTTGCCGATCCGTGCGTGCAGGCGCGCCAGTTTCAGCTTCTCCTTCGCCCGGTTGCGCGAACCCTTCACCTTGCATGACAGGCTGCGCGACAGGCGGCGCAGGCGCGGCAGCAAGGCGTGCAATGCCTTCGGTCCTTCGAATTTCTCCCCGGTCGACAGGGTTGCCAGCGTCGAGACTCCGAAATCCACCCCGACCGCGCCTTGGTTTTCGGCTGGCGGCAGGGACAGTTCATGAGTGTCGACGGTGATGCTGGCGTACCAGTGATCGGCGACGCGGCAGACCGTGGCCGATACGATCCGGCCGGTAAAACGCAGGGCTTCGCACATGCGGACCCAGCCCAGCTTCGGGATGCGGATCCGCTTGTCCTCGACCCGGAACTGATCGTTGCTCAATGTAAACCGGTCATCGCGCCCTTTACGGCGGAAGGTCGGATAGCGGGCGCGCTTGTTGAAAAAATTGTCGAAGGCGCGGCCCAGCTGCATGATCGCCATCTGGGGCGCATTCTTGGTTACTTCCAACATCCAGGGAAATTGTTCGCGCTTGATGGCATTGAGCTGGCGCCGCAGCGCCGCTTCGGACGGCTTGGGCAGCGATGGATCGGCCTTGCAGGCTTCGTACTGTTTGCCCCACTCGTCTAAAGCCCAGTTGTAGGCGAAGCGCGCCACGCCGGCCGCCCGAGAGAGATACGTCGCCTGGACATTGTTGGGATCGAGCCGAATGCGATGCGCTATGAGCACGGCGCCTCCCGGTGGCGCAGCCTGCTACCGCACCTGGCCGCTGCCGTGCTGCGGCCGGCCGTCGTCCGTACAACGGCGCTGGACTGCGTGCCGGCGCGAATTGAAACGGTTTCGATGGAGACGTATGTTTTCATATTCCTTGAGACCGTGCAGCTGTAGCCAAATTCCCGGCAAACTGCTTGAACCCTGTTCAAGGACAACCCCGACGGTTGCGCCAGCCATTCCGCCCACGGCAACGATGCGCCGACGAATTGCGAACTGGCCTCGTTCACCACGGTGGGCCTGGTGCTGCGCTGGAAGCCGCAGCCGCGCTGGGAAGTGTTCGGCTCGATCCAGAACGTGTTCGACAAGCTGCCGCCGCTCGACCCGCTGACCTATGGCGCCACCTCCTACAACCCGCTCGACTACTACGGGGCGATCGGGCGCTTCTTCACCCTGGGGGCGAAAGTCAGCTTCTGATGGCCGGCGCCGCGGCGCATTGCCCTAGAAACGACAACGCCCGGCGACAACCGGGCGTTGGGGATGGCGCGGCCGTGGATCAGGCGGTGCCGCCCACCGTCACGCCGTCGATGCGCAGGGTCGGCTGGCCGACGCCCACCGGCACGCTCTGGCCTTCCTTGCCGCACACGCCGACGCCGGTATCGAGCTTCATGTCGTTGCCGATCATGGAGATGCGGTTCATCACGTCCGGGCCATTGCCGATCAGGGTTGCGCCCTTGACCGGATAGCTGATCTTGCCGTTCTCGATCATGTAGGCTTCGCTGGCCGAGAACACGAACTTGCCGTTGGTGATGTCGACCTGGCCGCCACCGAAATTGACCGCATACAGGCCGTTCTTGACCGATTCCAGGATCTCTTGCGGGTCCTTGTCGCCGGCCAGCATGTAGGTGTTGGTCATGCGCGGCATCGGCAGGTGGGCAAAGGACTCGCGGCGCGCGTTGCCGGTGACCGGCATCTTCATCAGGCGTGCGTTCATGGTGTCCTGGATATAGCCCTTCAGGATGCCGTCCTCGATCAGGGTGGTGCACTGGGTCGGGTTGCCCTCGTCGTCCATGTTCAGCGAGCCGCGGCGGTCCTTGATGGTGCCGTCGTCGACCACGGTGACGCCCTTGGCCGCCACGCGCTGGCCGATCATGCCGGCGTAGGAGGACGAGCCCTTGCGGTTGAAGTCGCCTTCCAGGCCGTGGCCGACCGCCTCGTGCAGCAGCACGCCGGGCCAGCCCGGTCCCAGCACAATGGTCATCGGACCGGCCGGGGCCGGGCGCGCCTCCAGGTTGACGCAGGCCGACTTGACCGCTTCAGTCGCGTAGAAGTCGAGGATGTCGTCGGTGAAGTAGCCGTAGTCGTAGCGTCCGCCGCCGCCCGAGGAACCGACTTCGCGGCGGCCGTTCTGCTCGGCGATCACGGTCAGCGAGACGCGCACCAGCGGGCGGATGTCCGCGGCCAGCACGCCGTCGCTGCGCACCACCAGCACCACGTCGTATTCGGCGGCCAGGCCGGCCATCACCTGGACCACGCGCGGGTCCTTGGCGCGCGCCATCTTCTCGACGCGCTCGAGCAGGCGCACCTTTTCGGTGGCGTCGAGGGAAGCCAGCGGATCGTGCGGCAGGTAGAGCGAGCGGCCGCCGGTCGGGCGCGCCGCGCCCGCGACCTTCACCCGGCCCGCGCCGGCGCGCGCGATGGTGCGGGTGGCGCTGGCCGCGTCCAGCAGCGCGCGCTCGGAAATCTCGTCGGAATAGGAAAAGGCGGTCTTGTCGCCCGAGATGGCGCGCACGCCGACACCCTGGTCGATCGAGAAGCTGCCGGTCTTGACGATGCCCTCTTCCAGGCTCCAGCCCTCGCTCTTGGTGAACTGGAAATACAGGTCGGCGTAGTCGACCTTGTGCGTGAACATCGTACCCAGCGCGCGCAGCAACTTGCCCTCGTCGAGGCCGAAAGGCGTCAACAGCACGTCGCGGGCGACGGCGATGGAGGAAAGGTTCGGTTCGAATGGAGTCATTTTGCGTTCGGTCTCTCTTGTGGAATGGGCATTGTGCCATATCCGGGCCCGTCGTACCGGACGCAAGTCAGGCTGCCGCGCGCACCGCACGGGGGTCCGGCGCAAGCCTGGCGTCACTTCATCCAGGCCGCATTGCCACCGGCTTTCCTCGATGGCAATATCGTAGAAAACCTCCAAGGAGTTGCGATGCGCTTGAAACAGGTAGTCCCGCTTGCCGCCGCCCTGCTCTGCAGCGCCGCACCAGCCCATGCCACGCCTGCGCCCGCCCAGGTGGTGGTCGTCGAAGTGTGCGTGGATGAGAAGGCTGCGGCCAGCATCGTGAACAGGGTCACTGCGCCTCTCGAAAAGCTGCTCCTCAAGCTGCCCAATGTGGCCGACTTGCAATCCATGACTTTTGAAGGCGTTGTACGGTTCGAGCTTCTCTACACCGACGGCGCCGGCAGGAGCGAGCTGGCCGCCGCCCAGGAAGCGATCGACCGGGCGGCCATCGCCCCCGGCGTGCGCATCCTGTCGCGCTCGGCCCAGCTGGCCTCGGAGAGCCAGGACAAGCCCTACCTCGCCGAGCGCAGCTGTGGGGCGGCGCGTCCTTAGGCGCCGCCCTTCCCCGCCCTTACATCTTCCGGTGCCGCAGCGCCGGCAGGCTCTCGCGCACCCCGGCCAGGAAGGCCGGATTCAGCTCGCCGCAGACCACGCCCTCGCCTTCCGGCAGCACCGCCTTCACTTCGCCCCAGGGGTCGATCAGCATGCTATGGCCGAAGGTGCGGCGGCCGTTCTCGTGCAGGCCGCCCTGGGCCGCCGCCAGCACATAGCACTGGTTCTCGATCGCGCGGGCGCGCAGCAGGACTTCCCAGTGCGCGCGGCCGGTGGTGTGGGTGAAGGCTGCCGGCACCACGATCAGGGCGCACTCGCCCATCGCGCGGAACAGTTCCGGGAAGCGCAGGTCGTAGCAGATCGACAGGCCGACCCGCCCGAAAGGCGCCTCGAAGCTGCCGATGGTCTCGCCCGGCACGATGGTGCGCGCCTCGTCGTAGGATTCGCTGCCCTTGTTGAAGCCGAACAGGTGGATCTTGTCGTAGCGGCTCACGGCCTGCCCCTGCGGGTCGTAGACCAGGGTGGTGTTGAGCACCTTGCCGTCTTCCTTCGACACCAGCGGCAGGGTGCCGCCGATCAGCCAGACGCCGTGCTCGCGCGCCAGCGCCGCCATGCAGTCCTGGATCGGTCCGCTGCCCGGCTGCTCGGCATGCGCCACCTTGTCGGCGTCGCTCATGCCCATGATCGGCCAGTATTCCGGCAGGGCCACCAGGCCGGCGCCCCTGGCGGCGGCCTCGCCCACCAGGCGGCGGACGGTGGCCAGGTTGTCGCTGACCTGCGGAGTGGAAACCATCTGGACTGCGGCTACGGTCGTCATCTCATTCCTTTTTCGCGTTGGCGCGCGCGGCGGCGGCCGATGCGGCGGCAGCGGCGGCCGCGGCCGGCGGCGGGTTGTCGAGCTTGGTAATGGTCGGGGACTTCCACGGTCCCGTGACCTGCATCTGGTAAGTGAGCGCCTTCATCACCGGCGCCCGCAGGAACAGCTGGGCCAGGAAGCCGCCCAGGCCGATCACCGGGTTCACCGCCAGGCCATAGACCAGCGGACCAGTGCCGAGGTTGAATTCCGGGATCACGACCACGCGCAGGTTGGTCGTCTCGTGGGCGATGTCGGCGGTGCCGTCCATCAGCACGGTGGCGGCCACGCCATGCATCTTGAGGTTGTCGGTGCGCAGCACGCCGCGCTGGATCATGGCGTTGGCGCTGATGCCGTCGAAGGCCAGGCCTTCCGAGAACACGTCGTGGAAATCGAGCTTGAGCAGGCGCGGCAAGGCCTGCAGGCTGAGCACGCCCAGCAGCTTGGCCGCGCCCGGATCCTGCTTGAGGAACTGGCCCGACTCGACATTCATCTCGATCTGGCCCGACAGGCTGGGAATGTCCATCGCGTACGGCAGCCCGGCCCAGGAAATATCGCCCGACATCTTGCCTTTGCCGCGGCGCAGGGTTTCGGGGAAACCCAGGCGGTCCAGCAGGCGGCCGGCGTCGAGGATGTCGAGCGAGAAGTTGAGGCTGGTATTGCTCTTGCCGTCCTTGGTCAGCCAGCGGCCGGCGGCCTTGAGCTGGCCGTCCGGGTTGTCCAGCGCCAGGCGGTCGATGCGCCATTCGCGCCCGGCCAGGGCTTGCACGTTGCTGGCGTGCAGTTCCAGCCGGCCCAGACGCTTGTCGAACAGCTCGAAATGCTCGGCCACGATGTCGAGCGAAGGAATGGTGGCGCTGGCGCCGCGGTGCGATTCGAGCAGGTCCTTGACCTCGGCCTCGGCCGAGGGCGGGATCACGAGCGAGGCCAGGCGCGCGGTCACCTTGCCCACGCCGCTGGAGGCGTCGGCCCAGGTCACGTAGCCGACCGCCTGGCGCGAATGGATGCTGGCCTGCCAGGTGTCGCGCTGGTGGGTGACGCCGGCCACCACCTCGGCCAGCCTGCGCTCGCCGAGCGTCACCTCGCCCACCCTGCCGCTCATGACCGAGGGCAGCACATACTGGGCCACGCCGCCGCTCCCGGCAGGCGTGCCGCCGGCCGGCCCATCCTCGCCGGCGATCGCGCGCCCGGCCGCGATCCACTGGTCGATGTTGAGGGCCTTCATGTTCACGTTGAGCATCAGGCCGCTGTCCGGCTCCGGCGCCGGCAGGTTGACGCCGATGCCGCCGCGGGTCACGATCCAGGGACCGCGTCCCTGCTTTTCGCGCAGGTAGCGCGCCGCCAGGTTCTGGCCCAGGCTGACCCGGATCTCGTCGCGGCCCTGCCCGTTCACGCCGGGCTCGCCGGCCAGGGTAAAGTGCAGCGGCAGGATGTCGCCCTGCGGCTTGTTGAGCGGGGCCGGCAGTTCCAGGCCCAGCCCGGCCAGGCTGGAGTCGAGCGTGACCGTGCGCCGGCCTTCCTTCACCGTCACCAGGCCCATGTAGCGCGTGCTGCCCGACAGGCGCTGGCCCAGGCGCGCCAGCTCCGGCATCGGCGCGGTGCGGCGCATGCCCTCGGCCGACAGGGTGCCGCCCAGGCGGATCGCGATGCTGCCGTCGCGCTGGGTGCCGCCCGCCAGGCTCAGCGGCCCGCCCAGGAAGCTCGCGCCGACGCCGTTCAGGTTGACGCCGCGCTCGAAGAATTCGATCCGGCCCAGCGCCGCCTGCAGCGGCGGCAGTTCCGGGAACAGGCTGACGTCATTGCCCAGCAGTTGCAGGCTGCCCTGGACCTTGGTGTCCGGCAGGTGGTGCAGCGGCATGCGCAGCTTCAGGCTAAGCCGCGCGTTACCACTGGCGCGGGTTTCCTCGGTGAAGTGGCCGATCCATTCCAGCACCGGCGTGACCGATACGTAGCGCAGGAATTCCTGCATCGGTCCGGCGGCGTTGCCGTCGATTTCCAGCGTCAATTGCTCGTGCGCGCCCAGGTCCGGGATCACGGCCTTGACGTTCGACAGCGCCACCCCCAGGGTGCGCAGGGTGTCGCCGCGGATCTCCATGCGCGCGCGGTCGAACTCGATGTGGCCGTTGATCTGCTCGGCCAGCGGCCACTGCGGGGCGCCGTCCGGGTGGCGGTGGCCGGGCGCGTATTCCAGGCGCGCGTTTTCCAGGCGGCCGGCGACGCGGAACTCACCGCGCGCCCGCTCGGCCAGGCTGCCGGCGCGGAACGGGAACTCGGCCAGGTCGCCGCGCAGGCGCAGGCTGGTGTCGCGCAGGCGCCCGCCCTGCAGCGCGCCGATCAGCCAGTGCCGCAGGTTCTCGGGCGTGGCCAGCGGCAGGAAGCGTCCCACCTGGCCGATCTCGAAGCCGTCCAGCTTGCCGATGAAATCGGCATTGCCGGGGCCGTGGCCCGGCTCGAGCGGCAGCAGGTGGCGGCCCGAGAGCTTCGCGTTCAGCGCTCCCTGGTGGAATTCGAAGTTCTCGACCTCGAGCAGCAGCTGGCGCGCCGGCTCGTAGTTCCAGCGCGCCTTGAGCAGCAGGCGGTCGAAGTCCATGGCCGGCTCGGCGAACCAGGCCGGCATGCGCAGCGCCAGCCGGCTGGAATCGAGGTCCACCGAACCGCCGCGCTCGGTGGCGTCGATGCTGCCGCTCAGGTTGTCGAAGCCGGGCATCGCCGCGCGCGCCGGCACCGCGGCAATCCCCGGACGGGCGGGCTGGGCCGGGCGCGCCGGCTGCGGGTTCACAGCCAGGCCCTCGACTTCGCCGCGGATGCGGTAGCCGCTCACCTGCGGGAAGCGCCCGGTCCACTCGGCGGTGACGTCGACCAGGCGGCCGCGCGGCGCGTAGTCGGCCAGCAGCTGGCGCTGCAGCGGGGTGATCGGCATCGACTGCGCCAGCACCGCCAGCGCGCCCAGGTCCAGGTGGCGCGCGGTGAGCTCGCCCTGTTCGGGGCGGCCGGCGCGCGCCGGGCGCCAGGTTTCTTTCAGGGTGGCCGGCGGCAGCGCGCGGCCGTCGCGGGTGACCACCGCCAGGTTTTCCAGGCTGAGCGTGTGGCCGTGGGCGCCGAAGGTGGGCTTGCCGTCGTCCTTACCTGCAATCATTTCCTCGCGTGCCGACAGGCGGCCGCTCAGGCGCGCCAGCGCCAGCGGGGCGGCGTCCTTGCCCAGGCGCGCGGCGACGTCGGCCAGGGCCAGGTCGGCGGTGAAGCCGGCCAGGCGCGCCTGGTCGACGCTAAGCCAGGCGCGCAGCGAGCCGCGCCCCTGGGTCAGCTGGACCGGATAGTCGATATGGCGCTTCCAGGCGGCCAGGTCGGCGTCGCGCAGCTCGGCGTAGAGTTCGCCTTTCCAGCGGTAAATGTCGGAGGGACGGGCGCCGAAACGGTGGCGGAACTGGGCGCGCAGCTCGACCGGACTGCCGAGCGCGCGCGGCGGCGTGGCGCGCAGGGCGGCGTGGTGGGTTCCCCAGCGGTTCAGCAAGGCGAAGGTGACGCCGCTCAGGCGCAGGGTCTCGCGCCCGCGCAGCTCGTCGGTCCAGTCCACCTGTCCGCCGCGGATCACGATCTCGCGCTGGCGGAACAGCCAGTCGGCGCCGCCCTTGTCCTCGCTCTTCGGGTCGAGGCGCACGCCGGCCACTTCGATCACGCCGTCCGGCCCGCGGCGCACGCTCAGCCGCGGGTTGCGGATCTCGAGCTGCTCCAGGCGCGGCTCGAGGGCGGCCACGGTCCACCAGGACAGGACCGCCGAAACGCCCGGCAGCGCCAGCGCCTGGCGTCCGGCGCGGTCGTGCAGGCGCACGTCCTGCAGCGAGAGCGCGGGACGCAATCCCTTCCAGGAAGCGTCGATGGCGGCGATGGTGACCTGCCCGCCCAGCGCGCGGCTGGCGGCGCGCTCGATATCGCCCTTGTACATATCGATATTCGGCAGCACCGCGTAGCGCAGCACCAGGAACAGCACGGCAAGCGAGAAATAGACGAGCAGGATGAGCTTGATGGTAAAGCCGAGCACATGGTGCGAGGCCAGGTTCGCCACCCGATAGGCGGCGCGCAGCCGCCGCCAGCGCACGGCAAGCGGCAGGTGCGCAGGCGCGGCCTGCGGTTCCTGGTTGTCCATCAAAGTGCTCAACTCAAGGCTCGCCGTTAGGGAAGCCCGGCGCACGAGCCGGCCTCCCGAATTAATTCTTTATCAACAACATCGCTTGCAACAGTCGCGGCGTCTACCTTACCATCATGCTGACCCCGGGCAGCATGGCGGGCAATTCTACCGCATAGCACCGCCTGCCGGAACGCAACACTTTCACGGATACACTGAATGAACCCTGCTTCCCCGGCGTGCGCGTCGCGCTTTTACCAACGCTGGCTCGATGCCGCCCCCACCCGGGCCGCCCAACTCGCCGAGCTGACCCGATTATCGCTGGCCCAGGCCGATTTCCGCGCCTTGCTGGAACACGAGCTGGCCGCCGGCCTGCCGCCGGAACGCGCCATGCGCCGGGTGCGCAACCTGCTCGTCGCCGCCATCATCGAGCGCGACCTGGCCGGACAGGCCGACCTGCACGAGGTGGTGACGGCCATGACGGCCTTCGCCGACTTCGCGATCCAGACCCACGCCGAGCTCCTGCGCGCCGAACTCGAGGCCGCCCATGGCGTCCCGATGGGCGAGGAATCCGGCCGACCCCAGCGCATGATGGTGCTGGCCATGGGCAAGCAGGGCGGCGGAGAACTGAATGTCTCTTCGGACATCGACCTGATCTTCGTCTACCCCGAGGACGGCGAGACCGCCGCCGGCCCCGGCCAGCGCCAGCTCTCGAACCACGAATTCTTCGTGCGCCTGGGGCGCCGACTGATCGCCGCCCTGTCCGAAGTGATCGAGGACGGCTTCACCTTCCGGGTCGACATGGCGCTGCGCCCGAACGGCAAGTCCGGTCCGCTGGCGGCCAGCCTGGCCATGGTCGAGGAATACCTGATCGTCCAGGGGCGCGAATGGGAACGCTATGCCTGGGTCAAGGCGCGTGCCGTCACCGGCGAGGCCGAGGACATCGCGGCGCTGGACGCGATCGTGCGCCCCTTCGTGTTCCGCCGCTACCTCGACTTCGGCGTGATCGACGCGATCCGCAACATGCACGCCCAGATCCGCGCCGAGGTCAAGCGCCAGGAGCGCCTGCATCCCGAGCGCAGCCACAACGTCAAGCTGGGCCGCGGCGGGATCCGCGAGATCGAATTCCTAGCCCAGGTGTTCCAGCTGATCCGCGGCGGGCGCGACCCGGCCCTGCGCGAACGCTCCACCCGCGCGACCCTGCGCCTGCTGGCCGAGCGCGAGCTGCTGCCGCCGGAGACGGTCGAGCAGCTGCTGCAGGCCTACACCTTCCTGCGCAACCTGGAGCACCGGCTGCAATACCTGGAAGACGCCCAGACCCACACCCTGCCCGCCAACGAAGCCGACCGCCTGATCGTCGCGCGCATGATGGGCCTGGCGGACGAAGCCGCCCTGCTGGCGCGCATGGAAGAGCAGCGCGCCTTCGTCGCCGCCCAGTTCGACGCCATCTTCGCCGACAAGAGCGAGGGCGCCGACCCGGACGCGCCGGCGCTGGCGGACGATCCGGAAAACCGCGAAGCGCTGGGCGCCCGCCTGGCCCAGCTGGGCTTCGACGATCCCGAGGGCGGCGCCGCGCGCGTGGTGGCCACCCTGCAGGGCCCGCGCCTGGCCAGCCTGCCGGACGCCAGCCGCCTGCGACTGCTGACCCTGCTGGACGCGGCCCTGCCCCAGATCGCCACCGTGGTGCGCGAGGCCGGCATCGGCAGCCATGCCGCCACCCTGGGCCGCCTGCTCGACTTCTTCGAGGCGATCGCGCGGCGCTCGGCCTACCTGTCGCTGCTGACCGAATACCCGCACACGCTCGAGCGCGTGATCCGCATGATCAACGCCAGCGGCTGGGCCGCGACCTTCCTGACCCAGCACCCGATCCTGCTCGACGAGCTGCTCGACGACCGCAACAACGGGGCGGACGAGCTGCCCCAGCTGGCCGCCACCCTCGACCAGCAGCTCAACGAGGCGCAGGGCGACACCGAGCGCCAGCTCGACATCCTGCGCGAAAGCCACCACGCCCAGCTGTTCCGCCTGCTGGCCCTGGACCTGGCCGGCGAACTCTCGGTCGAGCGCCTGGCCGACCACTTGTCGGCCCTGGCCGACACCATCGTCGGCGCCGCCATCAAGCACGCCTGGCGCGCGGTCGCCAGCCGCCACCGCGAAGAGCCGCGCTTCGCCGTCATCGCCTACGGCAAGCTGGGCGGCAAGGAGCTGGGCTATGTGTCCGACCTCGACGTGATCTTCCTGTACGACGACGAGGACGACATGGCGCCGTCCAACTACGCCAAGCTGGCCCAGCGCTTCATCACCTGGATGACGGCCCACACGGCCGCCGGCATCCTGTTCGACGTCGACATCGCCCTGCGCCCGGACGGCGCCAGCGGCATGCTGGTGTCCTCGGTAGCGGCCTTCGAGCGCTACCAGGACAGTTCGGCCTGGCTGTGGGAGCACCAGGCCCTGACCCGCGCCCGCTTCTGCGCCGGCGACGCCGCCATCGGCGCGCGTTTCGAGGCCATCCGCGAGCAGGTATTGCGCAAGGACCGCAGCGGCCGCGAGACCGAGCTGAAACGCGAGGTGACGGACATGCGCCGCCGCATGCGCGACGCCAACGTCAACCGCAGCGAACTGTTCGACCTCAAGCACGATCCGGGCGGGATGATCGACATCGAATTCATCGTCCAGTACCTGGTGCTGCGCCACGCCTGCGCGTGGCCGCAACTGACGGCAAACGCCGGCAACATCGCCCTTCTGCGCCTATGCGGCGAACTGGGCCTGATCGACGCCGAGCTCGGCACCCAGGTCGCGGACGCCTACCGCGCCATGCGCCGGCTCCAGCACCAGGTGCGCCTGCAGGGCGACGGCAAGGCGCGCGTCGAACCGGCCCTGGTGGACGGCTACCCGCAGCGGGTAGAGCAGCTTTGGTATGTATTGCTTGAGTGACTTGTGTCAACCTCCGGCACCGTCAATACACAAATTTACAACAGGTCGTATGCATTTCGCACGTTCAATTGACACTCGTACATCCTTTATGAAGAATGCAAGGTTGGCTGTACCTCAACCCACCTGAATGGTGGACATGGCTGCCTGAACCCAGCTGTGATTATCCTTCCTTGGAGTATTTAAAAGATGATGGAAACTATCCTGTCCCGCTCGATCCGGCTGATCTGCCTGGGCGGTGTGACTCTCGGCATGCAAGCCGCCTACGCACAGACCGCACCGGCGCCTGCCAGCGCACCGGCAGTCGTGACGGTGACCGGTTCGCGCATTGCAGCACCTGGCGCCGAGTCCCCTTCTCCTCTGCAAGTGCTGAGCGCTGCGGACATCGCCGCTTCGGGCGCTACCAACCTGCAGGAACTGCTGCTGCAGAACCCGACCATGGGTACCCCGGCCGTCAGCCGTACCAACTCGAACTTCTCGACCTCCAGCGCCGGCGTGGCCACCATCGACCTGCGTAACCTGGGCACCTCGCGCACCCTGGTGCTGCTGAACGGCCGCCGCTTCGTCGCCGGCATCCCGGGCGAGTCCGCAGTCGACCTGAACACCATCCCGACCGACTTCATCGAGCGCGTCGAACTGCTGACCGGCGGCGCCTCGGCGACCTACGGCTCGGACGCGGTTGCCGGCGTGGTCAACATCATCACCAAGCGCAACTTCAAGGGCGTCCTGCTGGACGCGCAGATGGGCGAAACCTACGAACAGGGCGACGACCAGAAGCGCAAGATCTCGGCGACCTTCGGCACCAGCAACGACGACGGCAGCGCACACATCATGGGCCACATCGGCTACTCGCGCCAGGGTGCGGTGATGTCGCGCGACCGCAGCTTCGCCGCGGTCGACCAGTTCTCGCGCATGGCCGGCGTGACCGGCGAAGCCGCCGACGCCTTCGTCGCGCAGCGTCCGTTCTTCTCGAGCTTCGCACCGCAAGGCCGCTTCTTCTACGGCGACCCGGATGTCGGCGCCAACTACACTTACGACGCCGCCGGCAACCCGCGCCCGTTCAGCACCAACGGCAGCGCCACGCTGAGCGCGACCGGCTTCAACCGCTCCCAATATCGCGCCATCGCCATCCCGACCGAGCGTTTCCTGACCGCGATGACCGGCGAGCTGCAGCTGAGCGAGAACCACTCGGCTTTCTTCGAAGGCAACTACGCATCGACCCGCGTCTCGACCAATATCGAGCCGTACCCACTGGGCGCTGAAGACATCTACCCGTCCACCGGCGGCCAGGTTCCGACCGAATTCCAAATCGGCAACAGCATCGTGCGTAACGCGGTCATTCCGCAATACCTGTACGACCGCGCCACCGACACCGACGGCGACGGCCTGCGCGATTTCTACTTCACGCGCCGCATGTCGGACTTCGGCAACCGCACCAGCCGCGCCGAACGCGACACCTTCCGCATCGCCACTGGTGTGAAGGGCCTGGTGTTCGACAAGTTCAACTATGAAGTTTATGGCGCCTACGGCTCGACCAAGGAAGCCCAGAGCTCGACCGGCCAGGTCAACGTCCTGAACTTCCGCAACGCGCTGGAAACCATCGCCGACGTCGACGACCTGAACGGCAACGGCAGCGTCACCGACGCGATCTGCCGCGACGCCAACGCGCGCGCCCAGGGTTGCGTCCCGGCGAACATCTTCGGCGCCAACACCCTGAGCCCTGAAGCGGTCCGCTACATCGCCGCCCCGGGTTCGCTGGAAACCACCACCACCCAGAAACTGGTGGGCGGCTCGCTGTCGGGCGACGTGTTCACCCTGCCGGCAGGCGCGGTGTCGTTCGCAACCGGCTTCGAATGGCGCAAGGAAGAGTCGCGCGCGACGCCTGACGCACTGACCCAGGCTGGCCTGAACGCCGGCAACGCGATCCCGGAAACCGAAGGCGCATTCAGCGTCAAGGAAATCTTCCTCGAAACCCGCGTGCCGGTGCTGAAGGATGCACCGTTCGCCAAGTCGCTGACCCTGCTGGGCGCGTTCCGTGCGGGCGACTACTCGACCGTCGGTCGCACCAACGGCTGGAACGCCGGCTTCGAATGGAGCCCGATCTCGGACGTCAAGCTGCGTGCAACCCGCGCACTGTCGACCCGTGCTCCGAACATCAACGAACTGTTCCAGGCGCCGAGCCAGGACTTCCCGACCGGCATCCAGGATCCGTGCGTGGGCGTGACCGCCACCTCGACCGGCGTGTATGACGCGGCTTGCCGCGCTGCACCTGGCGTGATGGCCAACATCAACGCCAACGGCGCGTTCACCCTGAACCAGTCGGACATCCAGGGCATCAGCGGCTACAACCGCGGCAACCCGAACCTGCGCGAAGAAAAAGGCCGCTCGACCACCGTCGGCGTCGTCTGGACCCCGCGCTCGATCGCTGCCCTGAACCGCCTGACCTTCACCGCCGACTACTTCAAGATCGACATCTCGGATGCGATCGTGGGTACCGACCGCCAGTACGCCCTGCGTAACTGCTACGGTGGCGGCGACCAGTCGTTCTGCGACTTCATCACCCGCCGTCCGGCGGCTGTCGGCGCCAACAGCGCCGGCTCGCTGGAGTTCATCGACACCGCCGTCAGCAACAGCGGTGGCCTGGGTACCGAAGGCGTCGACCTGACCGCAGCCTGGAACGACCGCGTCGGTCCTGGCCGCCTGAACAGCCGCCTGGCCTACACCTACGTCCGCACCCTGTGGAACCGTCCGCTGCCGGATGCTGATCTCGACGAAGGCGCAGGCGAAATCGGCGCCGCCAAACACAAGGCATCGCTGAACGTCGGCTACCAGGTGGGTCCGTTCAACCTGCAGACCACCTTCAGCTACATCGGCAAGTCCTACCTGGACGACCAGTTCCTGTCGCAGTTCGACCTGCCGGCCAAGTCGCTGGGCGTCGGTTCGCGTACCTATACCGACCTGCAGCTGACCTACGCCCTGCGCAAGTCGACCGAGCTGTACTTCGGTCTGGACAACGTGTTCGACACCAAGGCTCCGCCGATCATCAGCGGCCTGCCGGGCAACACCACCGGCGCCGAAACCGATGCCGGCACCTACGACGCCATCGGCCGCCGCTTCTACGTCGGTGTGCGCTTCAAGCTGTAATCCGCGTACCGGGCAGGCTCGCCTGCCCGGTTCCGGTGCACACCAGAAAACGCCCTTCGGGGCGTTTTCTTTTTTTGGCGCCGCTGCTTTTCCGGCGGCGCGGTATGATGAGCGTTTTGCGCGCCCTCCCCCAACAGCCCATGGCAATCAAACTCAAGAACGACAAGGACATCGCGAAAATGCGCGTCGCCGGCCGCCTGGCCTCCGAAGTGCTCGAGATGATCGGCGAATACGTGGTTCCCGGCGTCAGCACCGAGGAACTCGACCGCCGCTGCAACGAATACATCCGCAAGGTGCAGAAGGCCACCCCGGCCAACGTCGGCTACCACGGTTTCCCCAAGACCCTGTGCACCTCGATCAACGGCGTGGTCTGCCACGGTATCCCGAGCGAGAAGGACGTGCTCGGGGATGGCGACATCGTCAACATCGACGTCACCGTGATCAAGGACGGCTGGCACGGCGACACCAGCCGCATGTACTATGCCGGCGCACCGCGCCCCGAGGCGCAGCGCCTGGTCGAGACCACCTACAAGGCGATGATGGCCGGGATCCGCGCGGTGCGCCCCGGCGCCCGCCTGGGCGACGTCGGCCACGCCATCCAGAAGCTGGCCGAAGCCGCCGGCTATTCGGTGGTGCGCGACTACTGCGGCCACGGCATCGGCCGCGTCTACCACGAAGAGCCGCAGGTGCTGCACTACGGGCGCCCGAATACCGGCTTGCTGCTCAAGGAAGGCATGACCTTCACCGTCGAACCGATGATCAACATCGGCGGCGCCGACGTCGACCAGCTCGAGGACGGCTGGACCGTGGTGACCAGCGACGGCTCGCTGTCGGCCCAGTGGGAGCACATGGTGGCGGTGACGGCCAACGGCTATGAGATCCTGACTTCCGGCAGCCAGGATCGCTAACCGTCCGCGACCAAAAAAAACGCCAGCCCCGCGGGGCTGGCGTTTTTGTTTGCAGCGCAGTACGGCTTAGAACAGGTATTCCGCCGACAGCTTCACCGAGCGCGGACGCAGGGCATAGCCACCGCGCAGGTCGACCGGAGCCGACTCCAGGAACAGGTTGCGGATGTTCAGCGACAGGCGCAGGTCCTTGATTCCCGTATAGGCGACGTTCAGGTCGGCGCGCATGTCGGACTTGCGGTAGCACGGCAGGTCGTCGGTCGGCTTGATGCGCGCCTTGCAGCCCGCTTCATTCCAGGTCGCGACATCGGTCTCGTCGAAGTTCAGGGCGGTCTTCGAGGTGCGGTTCACACGCAGCGCGGTGGTGAAGTCGCCCTTCCTCCAGACGGCGCTGAACAGCGAGCTCAGGCGCGGTGTGCCGCGCAGGCCGACCGTGTTCGGACGATAGGTGCCTGCGCTGACGTCCCAGGTGCGGGTGCTGAGCGCGATGGTGTTCATCAGGCTGAAGTTCAGGGTGCCGATGGCGCCCAGGTTATGGCGCGACGCGAAGTCGACGTCGATGCCCTTGACTTCGGTCTTGCCGAAGTTCTCGTAGTTCAGCAGCAGCGACTGGATGTTGCCGACTGGGAAGGCCAGGTTGGCACCCGGGCTCAGCTGGTTAGCGCGATCGGCCAGGCGGCGGTCGGTGTCGCTGACCGCATTACGCACGATCAGGGACGAGTACTCCGGCTGGTCTTCGCGCGCCAGCACGTAGGACACGGCGCGGTAGGCGATCTCGTCGCGGCGCTCGATCTGGAAGTAGTCGAGGCTGATGTTGAGGTTCTTGGTCGGCTCGAACACGAAGCCCAGGGTGGCGCTGCGCGAGGTTTCCGGCTTCAGGTCGCGGTTGGCCGAGATCATCGCCGGGATCGAGGTCAGGCAGCCCGAGTTGTAGGCGGTGGTGGCGTCGTTCTTGTCGGTGGCGTTGCCGTTCTTCAGGATGTCGCGGATCTTGGTGGCGGTGTCGCAGCGCTTCGGATCCAGGGTGCTGTTGAAGAAGCCGGTCAGGCCGACCTTGCCCAGGGTCTCGGGGATGTTCGGCGTACGGAAGCCGCCCGCGAAGGTGCCGCGCACCAGCAGCTGCGGCACGACGGTGTAGCGCAGGCCCAGCTTCGGCGACACGTGGGCGTCGAAGCCCTGGCTCTTGTCGAGGCGCAGGGCCCCGTCCAGCTGCAGCTTTTTGGTCAGCGGCGCCTGCAGCTCGCCGTAGATGGCGCTCATGGTGCGCTCGCCGTCGATCCACAGCGAACCGCGGCTGATGATCTCGGCATTGACCACGTTGTCGGTCGAGCGCACGTACATGCTTTCGCGGCGCACTTCGCCGCCGAAGGCGAAGGACAGCGGACCGCCGCCCAGGGCCATCAGTTCGCCGGTCAGCTTGGCGTCGATGAAGTCCTGCGACAGGTCGGCGTCGGTGCCGATTTCCGGGAACATGCGGGCCAGCAGCTCGGGGCTGTTCGGGCCGCCGATCTTGTATTCGCCGCTGGTGACGGCGTTCGGCATCGCGGTGCGGTGGGCGCCGTGGTCGCGCGACTTGGCGTCGGCGCCGATCCGGCCGGCGGCCGCTTCCCATTCCCAGCCGTTGGCCAGGCTGCCCTGCAGGCCGGCCATCAGGCGGAACTGGTTGGCTTCGGACGGGCTGACCCACATGTCCAGGTCGTCCATGAAGCGGTAGTCGATGCCGACCGGGACGTTGAACGGGTTGGCCGGGTTGCCGACCGCCAGCTTGGGCTTCGGCACCGACTGCGAGGTCTTGGTGTTGCCGTCGAACCAGTTGGACGGCGAGCCGGCCGAGTTGGCGTAAGGCAGCGAACGGTAGGTCGTCTCGGTGCGCGAGTAGGACGCTTCGGCGAAGCCGCGCAGGTCGGCGCCCAGCTTGAAGCGCGCCTGGCTGAAGAAGTTCAGGCGCTTGGCCGGGTCCGACCACGGGGTGATGCCGGTCAGGTCGCTGGTGCACAGGCCGGTGGCGTTGCGCTGGGTGGCCGGGCAGGAAGCCACGGCCTGGCGGATCGCGGTCGGGTTGGTCGCCGATTTCGGCTCGTTCAGGTTGCCCGGGAAGGAGAACAGGCTCGGATCGCCGAAGGCCGGGCTCACGTACTGGCGGTGCCACGGGGCGTAGTCGCCGATCACGTCCGACTGCATGTAGCCGCGGCGCTTGTAGGCTTCGAGGTTGGCGAAGACGTTGTAGCCGTCGCGCTCGAGGTTGCCCATGCCGCCCAGGATGGCGGCGGTGTCCTGGCCGCCGAAGTCGTGGCTCTGGTTGCGCTCGACGCTGGCGCTGGCGCGCACGCCTTCGAAGGTGTTGCGGGTGATGATGTTGATCACGCCGGCCATCGCGTCGGAACCGTAGATCGCCGAGGCGCCGTCCTTCAGCACTTCGACGCGCTCGACGGCGTCGGCCGGGATCGAATCGACGTTGACGAAGACTTCCTTGCCGCCGTCGGCGAACGCGTAGTTCGAGACGCGGCGGCCGTTGACCAGCACCAGGGTGGCGGCCTTGCCCAGGCCGCGCATCGAGGCGCCGGATGCGCCCCGGGCGAAGCTGCTGGCGCTGCCGTCGTCGCGCAGGGTGCCGGTGTCGAACGCGGTCAACGTATCGAGCACCTGGCGCACCGTATTGGCGCCCGAGGCCTTGATGTCTTCACGGCGCAGCACGGTGACCGGGGATGCGGTCTCGCCGTCGATGCGCTTGATGTTCGAACCGGTCACGACCACACGTTGCATGTTGTTCGCCGGCGCTTCCTGGGCGCCGGTTTGCGCCACGACGTGCGTGCTGCCGATGGCCAGCGCGACTGCAATGACGCTCTGTTTGACTACCAACTTCTTCTTCACTTTTCCGTCCTCTTTATAGGTTTGATGTTGCTGTTTTATATGTACGTGTACATATGGCGCAGATTCTGGCAGCAACTTTATGCAAGGAAAATAATTTTTTCTCTTTTTGGCAATGTTTGTTGCATAAATATAACAAAAAGGCGGAAGCGCGCGTGTTGTCTTGACAGCTCCGCCTGGCGACGAGCTAAAGGGAACGGAGGACGAGCCCGGGTGTCGCGGGCATCGACTACAGGTTGGCGCGCAAATGAAACAGAGATTGGCTATTTAATTGAATATTCTGCGTATTTCGTAATTACATTCGACCGGATAAAACAGGAAGAACGAATGGAATTCCACGGATTATCACGCATCGATATGCCGACGGAATTAAATGAAGGGACTGCCGTTTATCGGCGCTATTCTTATTGCGCCAATAAAATCGAATTGTTATAGTCATTTCGCTTTCACTGCTGAACTTCGTTCAACAGGGCAGCGAACAATTCAACTTAATGAGGTTTGAAATGATCGATCTGAACGAGCAAGAAATCCACTTTATCTCCGGCGGCGTGGTGGTTGAAGGCTATCCGACGAGCGACCCGAATGAATCGGATCCTCTGAAGAAGCCGGGCCCGTACAACGCCTACTACGCGATGTAATCAGGTCGAGACCCCATTCGCCGCGCGGCGGCGCGTGGGGTCTTTCATTTCGCATTGTTAGCGAATACCTTCCCCCGCCTGTTAATACAAAATACAGGCGCCAATACCTCCTTCCCGCTGTTCGATTAACGAGTTCCAGGCCTGCTGATTCCAGGATCATGCTCATCCATTCAGCGCCCATCGAATAATCTCCGCCAAGTCTCCCGTCAGAACGCGTCGGCATGAAAAAACCCCGGGAACCTTGCGGCCCCCGGGGTTTCGGATGCTGCTCGAGCAGTCTTGATTACTTCGCGTTCATCAGCGCGACGGTGGTGTCGAGCATGCGGTTCGAGAAGCCCCACTCGTTGTCGTACCAGGACGACACCTTCACCAGGCGGCCCGAGACCTTGGTCAGGGTGGCGTCGAAGTTCGACGATGCCGGGTTGTGGTTGAAGTCCACCGAGACGAGCGGGTCGGTGTTGTAGGTCAGGATGCCTTTCAGGGCGCCTTCCGACGCGGCCTTCATGATCTGGTTGACTTCGTCCACGGTGGTGTCGCGCTTGGCGATGAAGGACAGGTCGACGATCGACACGTTGATGGTCGGCACGCGGATCGCGAAGCCGTCCAGCTTGCCGTTCAGCTCAGGCAGCACCAGGCCGACCGCGGCGGCGGCGCCGGTCTTGGTCGGGATCATCGACTGGGTGGCCGAACGGGCGCGGCGCAGGTCTTCGTGCATCACGTCGGTGAGCACCTGGTCGTTGGTGTAGGCGTGCACGGTGGTCATCAGGCCAGTTTCCAGGCCGATGGCGTCGTGCAGGGGCTTGACCAGCGGGGCCAGGCAGTTGGTGGTGCAGGAAGCGTTCGAAATCACGGTGTCGGTCGACTTCAGCACGTCCTGGTTCACACCAAAGACGATGGTGGCGTCGACGTCCTTGCCGCCCGGGGCCGAGATAATGACCTTCTTGGCGCCGCCCTTCAGGTGGGCCGAAGCTTTTTCCTTGGTGGTGAAGAAGCCGGTGCACTCCAGGACCACGTCCACTTTCAATTCGCCCCACGGGATTTCGGCCGGGTTACGCTGCGCGAACACGCGGATCTTGTCGCCGTTGACGATCATGTTGTCGCCTTCGACCGTGACGGTGCCCGGGAACTTGCCGTGGGCGGTGTCGTAGCGGGTCAGGTGGGCGTTCGATTCGGCGTTGCCGAGGTCGTTGATCGCCACGATCTGGATGTCTTGCTTCTTGCCGCCTTCGTAGAAGGCGCGCAGGATGTTGCGGCCGATGCGGCCATAACCGTTGATTGCTACCTTGATCGTCATGCTTTGCTCCTGATTAGAAAAAAACTTTTTTCACAACGCACATGCGAAACGGGCCGCCAGAGGCAGCCCGTAGAAAACATTACGCCGAGATGACGGACTTGGCCTTGGCCACGACGTTCTCGACGGTGAAGCCGAAGTGCTTGAACAGCACCGGCGCCGGCGCCGATTCGCCGAAGGTGTCGATACCGACCACCGCGCCTTCCAGGCCCACGTACTTGTACCAGAAGTCGGTCACGCCGGCTTCGATCGCGACGCGCGGGATACCGCGCGGCAGGACCTGGGCTTTGTAGCCTGCGTCCTGGCGTTCGAACACATCGGTCGACGGCATCGATACCACGCGCGCCGCCACGCCTTCAGCTGCCAGCGCATCGGCCGCCTTCATCGCCAGTTCGACTTCCGAACCGGTGGCGATGAGAATGATCTTGGCGTCGGCGGCGTCGCGCAGCACGTAGCCGCCCTTGGCCACGTTGGCGATCGCGGCGGCGTCACGCTCCATGAACGGCAGGTTCTGGCGCGAGAAGATCAGGGTCGACGGACCGTTCTTGCGCTGCACGGCGGCGCCCCAGGCCACCTGGGATTCGACGGTGTCGCACGGACGCCAGTTGTCCAGGTTCGGGATCAGGCGCAGTGACGAGACGTGCTCGATCGACTGGTGGGTCGGACCGTCTTCGCCGAGGCCGATCGAGTCGTGGGTGAACACGAACAGCGAACGGATCTTCATCAGCGCGGCCATGCGCAGGGCGTTGCGGCTGTAGTCCGAGAAGGTCAGGAAGGTCGCGCCGAACGGGATGAAGCCGCCGTGCAGGGCCACGCCGTTCTGGATCGCGGCCATGCCGAATTCGCGCACGCCGTAGTTGATGTGGTTGCCCGGGATGCCCGAGCGCACCGCCACCGATTCCTTCCAGTTGGTCAGGTTCGAGCCGGTCAGGTCGGCCGAGCCGCCCAGGAATTCCGGCAGCACCGGGGCCAGGGCCTGGATCGCGTTTTGCGAGGCCTTGCGGGTAGCGATGGTTTCCTTCTTCTCGACGCAGGCGGCGATGGCGGCGTCCAGCACTTCATTGAAGTTGCCCGGCAGCTCACCCTTCATGCGGCGCTCGAATTCGGCGGCCAGCTGCGGGTGGGCTTCGCGGTAGGCCGCGAAGCAGGTATTCCACGCGCCTTCGGCCTCGGCGCCGCGCTGTTTCGCGTCCCATGCTTCGTAGATCTCGCCCGGGATGTCGAAGGGGATCGGATCCCACAGCAGGTGCTGGCGCACGGCCGCGATTTCCTTGTCGCCCAGCGGGGCGCCGTGGACCTTGTCGCCGCCTTCCAGGTTCGGAGCGCCCTTGCCGATGATGGTCTTGCAGCAGATCAGGGTCGGACGGTCCGACTGCTTGGCCTGCTCGATCGCGGCCGAGACAGCGGCGACATTGTGGCCGTCGACCTTCGGAATCACGTTCCAGCCGTAGGACTCGAAGCGCTTCTGGGTGTCGTCGGTGAACCAGCCTTCGACGCGGCCGTCGATCGAGATGCCGTTGTCGTCGTACAGCCAGATCAGCTTGTTCAGGCGCAGGGTGCCGGCCAGCGAAGCGACTTCGTGCGAGATGCCTTCCATCAGGCAGCCGTCGCCCAGGAAGGCGTAGGTGTAGTGATCCACCACCTCGTAGCCCGGACGGTTGAATTCATAGCCCAGCAGCCATTCGGCCAGCGCCATGCCGACCGAGTTGGCGATGCCCTGGCCCAGCGGGCCGGTGGTGGTTTCCACGCCCGGGGTGATGCCCACTTCCGGGTGGCCCGCGGTCTTCGAGTGCAGCTGGCGGAAGTCGCGCAGGTCGTCCATGCTCAGGTCGTAGCCGGCCAGGTGCAGCATCGCGTAGTGCAGCATCGAGCCGTGGCCGTTCGACAGCAGGAAGCGGTCACGGTTGAACCAGCCCGGATTGGCCGGGTTATGGCGGTAGTGCTTGTCCCACAGCGCGACGCCGATCTCGGCCATGCCCATAGGCATGCCTGGGTGGCCAGAGTTGGCTTTCTGGACGGCGTCCATCGCCAGCGCGCGGATCGCGTTGGCCATCAGGGTGGTGGTTTGCGTAGATTTCATGGGATACGAAGATCAGGGATTGGTAAGCGGTGGCGGTGCGGCTGGCCGTAGCCCGTTATTTTACCAGACCCGGTCGGCTGGAATTCAAAAGCGGGAAGAAAGCAATCGATTCCGGCGCGGCCGGGCGAAAAAAAGCCCGGCGCCAGGCGCCGGGCTTTTACGGGGCGAAACGATCAGAACTTGACCGACGCGCCCAGGGTGATGTAGCGGCCGATCGCGTCGTAGCTCTGCGGGAAGGTGTTGCCGCTGTTCGGACCGGTGCCGCCGATGGAACCGCCGACGATCGGCGGCTTCTTGTCGAAGGCGTTGGTGACCGATGCGGTCAGGCGCACGTTCTTCATGACGCTCCAGGACGCATGCAGGTCGACGTAGTGGTACGCGTCGATGGTCGAGAAGCGCGGCAGGAAGACGGTGCCGCCCGGCTCTTCGTTGACGCCGCTCACGTAGCGCCAGTTGTAGCCGACCGACCAGGCGCCCATGTTCCAGGTGGTGCGCTGGGCGAACTTGCGCTTGTACACCGGCGCATTGACCACGTTGTTGCAGGCGATCGAGTAGTAGCCGAGGCAGTCGCGGTTCACCGAGGTCGGGGTGGCCTGGTAGTGGTAATCGGTCACGAAGTTCGAACCGAGGCTCATGTCCAGGCTGCCCCAGTTCGCGCCCAGGCCGACCTGGCTCAGGTTCAGGCGGTAGGCCACGTTCAGGTCGACGCCGGCGGTGCTCTGCTTGCCGAGGTTCGACAGCGGGGTGGCGACGCCGCGCGCTTCGTTGCCGTTGAAGGTGCCGTTGATGGTGTTACGGCCGATCATGCCGCAGAACTCGTTCATGGTGAAGCCCGGGTTCTGCGCGGCGCTGTAGCAGCGGTCCAGGATGTCGGTGGTCGACGGCGACGAGACCGCGTCCGTGATCTGGATCTTGTAGTAGTCCACCGACACGGCCAGGCGCGGCAGCGGCTCGACCACGAAGCCGAAGGTGCGGGTCTTGGCCGATTCCGGTCCCAGGTTCGGGTTGCCACCGCTCAGGTTGTTGATCTGGCCCGAGGACGGCGCCGGCAGGCTGCCGATCTCGCTCAGCGGCACGCCGGTCAGGCGGCACAGGTTCGACAGGGTGCCCGCGGTGTTCGCCGCGGCCTGGTTGATGTTCGCGCCCTGGCAAGGATCGGCCGCCAGGTTCGACAGGCCGGTGACGTTCGGTGCGAACAGTTCGTTCACGTTCGGCGCACGGGTAGCCTTCTGCAGCATGCCGCGGACACGGAAGGATTTCACCGGCGCCCATTCGCCGCCGGCCTTCCAGCTGCCGTAGCTGCGCGAGTTGCTGGCGGTCTTGAACTCGGTTTCGCGGTAGCCCAGCTCGGCGTTCAGGCTGCGCACGAAAGGCTTGTCCTTGAGCAGCGGGATGAACAGCTCGACGGCGTACTCGTTCAGCTTGAAGCTGCCGCGGCGGTCCGGGGTCGGCGCGCCGGTGCCCAGGACTTCGCCCTGGATCTGCGAGGCGGCGTCGGACTGGGTGCCGGCGCTCACCTTGCGGCGCTCGGCCAGCAGCGACACGGCGATCGGGTCTTCCGCCCACGGGCTGCGGAGGGTGTCGCCCAGGTTGCCGGACACCGAAGCCTGCGCCACGTCCTGCTCGACGGTCTGCATCAGGATCGCGGTCTGGTTGATGAAGGCGACCTGCTGCGGGGTGATCGAACCTTCTGCGCCGAACACGTTCAGCGGCACGCAGCCGTTGGCCGGGTTGACGCAGGCGGTGGTGCTGAGCGCGTTCAGGGCCTGGCCGACCTTGGCCAGCGAACCCCAGTTGCGGCGCATCTGGGTCTGGTCCGAGGTGCCGCGGCTCCAGTAGGCGTCATAGGTCCACTCGCCCACCAGGTCGCCCTTCACGCCCAGGGTGTACTGCAGGGTGTCGGTGTCGAAGTCGTTGTAGCGCGGGCCCAGCTCGGTGATGCGGCGGTTGACCAGCAGCGGCACCATGGTGGCGTTGCCGGCCACGCAGTTCGCTGCCGGGATGCCGCGGCGTGCGCAGATCTGCTCGCGCGCAGGCTGCGGAATGTAGGGGTTGCCGATCGGGACCTGGAAGGTGTTGCCGAAGGTGCCGGACGAGGCCAGCGCCGACGCGACCTTGCTGGTCGTGTAGAACACTTCGGTGTAGACGTCGGCGTAGTTGTTGATCTTGTAATTGCCCAGCACGGTCGCCTGGGTGCGGTCCAGGCCGGTCTGGTAGAAGTTCGGCGGGTTGGTGTTGTACGGCACCACCGGCTGGACGAGCTGGCCGGTGGTCGGATTGATCTGCCATGCGCCGGACAGTGCGGTGGTGCCGCCGACGCCCTGGCTGGTCGAGAACTGGGCCGGGACGGCGGTGGCCGAGCCGGTCGGGGCGCCGGTCACCGAGTTCAGGCTGGTGATGCCGTAGTCGCGCTCGCCCTGGGTCAGCGGGTCGGTGGTGGTCTTGCCGATGCTCAGCACCACGTTGCCGCGGCCGTCGGCCAGGCTGCTGCCCATGGTGATGTCGGTGCGGCGGCGCTTGGCGTCGCGGTGCTCGCTGGTGGCGCCGTAGGTGCTGGTGATGTCCAGGCCGGTGAAGTTGCGCTTCAGGGTGAAGTTGGCCACGCCGGCGACGGCGTCGGCGCCGTACACCACGGAGGCGCCGCCGGTCACCAGGTCGACGCGGTTGATCAGGGCCATCGGAATGGCGTTGGTGTCGACGGTGCCGCTCAGGTTGTACGGCACCAGGCGGCGGCCGTTGACCAGGACGAGGGAGCGGTTCGAGCCCAGGCCGCGCAGGTCGATGGTGGCCGCGCCGCCGGTGCCGTTATTGGTGCCCGGGCCGATGGCCGGGACGGCGGCCGGGAGGGCCTTGAAGAACTCTTCGACGGCGACCGGCTGGGTGGTCTGGATTTCAGCGGCCGTGATCGACGAGATCGGGCTGTTCGAGGTGATGCCCGGGGAGGTGATGCGGGTACCCGTCACCTCGACGACGGTCATTTTTTCTTGGGCCAGCACCGGCTGGGCCACGGCGCCCAGGCCTGCGACCAGCAGGGACATACGTACAGCGCGCGATATCAGCTTCTCTTTAATCATTTTTATAATCCGACGTAATGAACAACATGAATGCGTTCCGGCTCCCGGATGAAGACGCCGGCCCCCATTCCCTCTGCAAGCACACACAGCTGCCTCCTGAGCATGGTTGTATGTACTTGTAAATAGATCAAAACATTATGCTTGCTGACTGTCAATACTTAGTGACGCAGATGTACATACCTGGGCTTGCCTGTATCTAAAAAGAAACAAACTTCCCCATCGCGAGCGGGGACGGCCGGACCGTGCGCGCCCCGTCTTGCTTGTCCTGCATGCGGCGCGAACCCTACAATACGTGTCCTCCCCCAGCCCATCGAACGCATGCCCCGCTTCTATTGCCCTCAAGACCTGCTGCCCGGCGCCCTCGTGGCCTTGCCGGCCAATGTCGCCCACCACCTGCACGTCGTGCGCCTGCAGGCGGGCGCGGCGCTCACCCTGTTCGACGGCCGCGGCGGCCAGTACGCCGCAACGCTCGTCGAGGTCGACAAGAAGCGCGCCACGGCCCAGGTGAGCGCCTTCGAAGCGGTCGAGGCCGAAGCGCCCTACGCGCTGACGCTGGCCCAGGCCTTGCCGGAGGGCGCGAAAATGGACTGGATCGTCGAGAAGGCGGTCGAACTCGGGGCGAGCGCGATCCAGCCGCTGGCGGCCGCGCGCAGCGTGGTGCGCCTGTCCGGCGAGCGCGCCGACAAGCGCCTGGAGCACTGGCGCGGCGTGGTGGTCGCTGCCTCCGAGCAGTGCGGGCGCAACCGGCTGGCGGAAGTGCGTCCGCTGGCCACGCTGGCGGAATGGCTGGCCCAGCCATCCGGCGGGCCTGTGATCCTGCTCAGCCCGCGCGCCACCGAGTCGCTCGCCGGTTGGGCGCGCGCCACGGCGCCGCAAGCGGCCACCCTACTGATCGGGCCGGAGGGCGGCTTGAGTCCGCAGGAAGAAGCGGCCGCCGTCGCCGCCGGCGCGCTCTCGCTGAGCATGGGGCCGCGGGTGCTGCGCACCGAGACCGCCGGCCTGGCCGCCCTGGCCATCCTGGCCGGGGCCTGGGGCGGCGTCTAAGCTCCCGTCTTTTCCACATCCTCTCCCGTTCCGCCGGCGCGGAACGCGGCATCCGACTTCCGACCTTACGACAACGCCAATAAAAAAAGCCGCCCGAAGGCGGCTTTGCGGAATGGCGGCCCGAAGGCCGCGTCAACCGTGATTAGAACTTACGATCGTACATCACCGACAGACGTGCCGAACGCGGTGCGGTCAGCGACAGCGGGGTCTGGTACAGGCTGCTGATACGGGTACCGTTGTTGTACGCTTCGGTCACGTTCTGGACGGTCTGGCTGTTGAACAGGTTGAACACGTCCACGCGGAACTGCAGACCCTTCGCCCACATCGGCTTGTACGCCACGTTCACGTCATAGCGGTGATCCCATGGCAGGTTGCCAACGGTGCCGCGCGGCGTGAGGACGTTCTGCGAACGGCTTGCGCCACCGCAGTAGAAGGTCTGGTTGCTGTAGTTCGGCGAATCGCCCGGGTTAGCCGCGCTGCCGATGCAGCTGCGCGGACGGCCCGATGCGATCAGCATGTTACCGCCGACCACGATTTCCTTGGTGACTTCGAAGAAGCCGAATGCCTTCACCTGGTGCTTGCGGTGGTTAGGCAGGTAGCCGTACGCGCCTTCCATCAGCTCCGGGTAGTCCCAGGTCGAGGTCACGGCGACGTCAGCCTGGCCGTTGTCCGAACGGACCTGGCCCTCGGTGTTGCCCTTGTTGCGCGACCAGGTGTAGCTCACCTTGCCGTACCAGCCGTTGCGGAACGGGTGCTCGGCGAACAGGTCGACCGCAGCGTAGGTACGCTTCGGCTTGTCGAAGCCCTGCTCTTCCGCGCTCAGGAAGACCTTGGTCAGGCGGGCCGGATCGCCAGCGAAGTCCACCATGAAGGTATTGTCCTGACCCGGGTTGAAGGTCTGGCAAGTGTTACCCCACAGCGGGTTGGTGATGGCGATGCCGTTGGCTTCAGCGTAACGCTCGAACGGACGCACGTCGCAGAAGTCGTCGATGGTCGACTTCAGCTTACGGTAGGTTGCCTTGGCGCCGAAGTTCAGCTGCGGCGAGAAGGCCTTCTCGAAGCCGACGGTCAGCTCGTCCTGGTAAGCCGGATCCATGTCCAGGGCCGCCAGGGTGGCGACCACCTTGTCCTGGCCGTACTCGTTGTTGTTCGACAGCGGCTCGCTCAGCTGCACCAGGCCGGTCGGTGCGCCGTTGGCGTCCGTGCCGCTATAGGTGAAGTACTGGGCGGTGAAGGTCGAACGGCCAGCGCCACGCACCGAGATGTGGGTCGGGATCGGCACCGAGTAACGGCCCGCGGTCGCGAACACCTTCATGCTCGAATCGCCGTTCACGTCCCACGATGCTGCGATACGCGGGTTGATCTGGTTCTTCATCTCCAGGAAGGTGGTCTTGGTATCGTTCTGGTTCTTGAACGATTCGCTACGCACGCCCAGGGTCACCATCAGGTTGTTGGTGACCTGGTACTTGTCTTCCAGGTAGAACGCGCTCTGCTCGCCGTACGAGTCGGTCACGGTCGAGAACAGGTCGCGGGTCACGTAGTAACCCTGGGTACCGTAGCCGCCGCCGGTTGCCGGCGCCGGGATCTCCACGCCTGCCGGGCCGTCCAGCGCCTCGTTCGGGGTGTCGGTACGGAAGTAGGTCCAGATGCCGCCACCGGCGCGGAATTCACCGGCGCGCAGCGATTCGATCTTCGACTGGTCCAGACCGGCGCGCAGGGTGTGGGCGCCCAGACGGTATTCGATGTCGAAGCGGCCCGACTTGACGATGTCCATCGAGCCAGGAGCCAGCACGGTGCCCGAGATCGCCTGCGGGTTGTTGTAGTTCAGGCCAGGAACGCGGTCCGACGGGGTCGACGAGATCTGGAACAGGTCCGGCTGGTAGCCCGGGAAGATGTTCTCGTGGGTCGACTTGGTGCGGCCGTACAGGGCGGTCACGGTCAGGTCGTCGGTCAGGTTACCAACGTACTTCAGCATGTTGGTCTTGCCGCCGTTGTTGTCGACGTTGATGCGGGTCGCGGTCGAGGTGACGGTGCCGGTGCGGGTGCGGGTCGCGTAGTTGAAGCCGCTGTCCTGGTTGGTCACTTCCGGGGTGTCGCCCAGGGTGGTGAACTCGAGGCGGTGGTTGTCGGTGATGTTGAAGTCCACCTTGGCCATGTAGCGCTCGATCTTGGTGTTGCGATCGCGCCAGCCGTTGCGGTCGTTCGAGGTGCCGACGCGGAAGCCGTTGACCAGGCCTTCGTCGGTGTCGGTCTTTTCAGCCGCTGCGAAGAAGAACAGCTTGTCCTTGATGATCGGACCGCCGACATAGGCGCCGTAGACCTTGCGGTCCAGGGTGTTTTCCTGGCGCGCCAGGCGCAGGGTGCCGTCGGTGCCCGAGTTGTACGATGCGCCGGTGCGCGCATAGTAGATGTCGTGCGGCTTGGCGCGCCACGACTTCGGCTCGACGGTCACGATGCCGCCGGCTTCCCAGGTGTTGGTACCGCTCTTGGTGATGATGTTGACCACGCCACCGATCGAACGGCCGAACTCGGCGCCGAAGCCGCCGGTCAGGACCTGTGCTTCAGCGATCGCGCCGAACGGCAGCTGGGATGCGCCCAGGCCGGTCAGCGGGTTCACGACCGGGAAACCGTTGATGTAGTACGAGTTTTCGGATGCTGCACCACCGCCGAACGAGGCGCCGCCGGCGAAGCGCGAGTCGGCGCGGGTGGTGTTCGGGGCCAGCTGGATGATTGCCTCGACGTTGCGGCCGATCGGCAGGGCTGCCAGCTGCTTGGCGCTGAAGGTTGCGCCGCTGTTGGTACTGGTCACGTCGATCGTGGTACGGGTGCCGGTGACCTGGACGGTCTGCACGTTAGCCGACGGGAAGATCGCTTCCGAGTTCTGGCCGATGCTGGTCTCGACTTGGGTGGTGGCGATGACATTGCCGTCACGCACTTGCGAAACACGGTAGGAACCGGTCGGCAGCGAGCTCGCGGTGAAGCGGCCCTGTGCGTCCGGGGTCAGCGTACGACGCAGGCCGGTTTCGACGTTTTCCACGATCACCTGGACCTTGGCGCCCGGGGCGACGGTGCCGTAGACGGTACCGGTAGCGTTGGACTGTGCCATTGCCGGTGCCATCACGCCGACGCCGATGACGGCGCCGCCGAAGGCCAGGCTCAAAGCGTGAACTAGTACTGTTTTTTTCAACATGTGATTTCCTGTTCTTGGGGCCGGCTGCTGTAGCAACCGGCCAATGGTGGTCATATTTGAATCACTTGACTCCACGATTCGCCGCTCCCGGTGTAACGGGCTCTCCTCTGCGGCAAAAACGTTCATTCTCTCGAAAGGCTGACAATCGATACGAACTCACATATGAGAGCATGCCAAAAATTGCTCCGTCAATAAAAATTAGAAAAATATGCAGGCATACAACACTTTCAGTTTAAAAATATTTAAAATGGATGTTT
This sequence comes from Massilia sp. ZL223, assembly GCF_018119395.1. Lineage (GTDB taxonomy): Bacteria > Pseudomonadota > Gammaproteobacteria > Burkholderiales > Burkholderiaceae_D > Telluria. The sequence continues at coordinate 22,802 of NZ_JAGPWD010000013.1, read as the reverse complement.
TTGGTGCGGCGCAGCACCGTTTTCGCTGGGGAGCGCACCGCAATGGTGCGCAACAAGACGACTGTACGGAGCGGAATTATTTTACGGAAATTCAATCGTAAATTTGCAACAGAACGATAAATGCCGAATATTGTTCCGATTTAGTTTTGTAGTGGAAACATTTTGCCTTTTAGTTAGGCAAAGAATGGCTATTCCGGAAAACTAGGGAATGTGTATGTATTTATTCTCTCATGATACATACAGAGCCTGGAAGACGTGCAAACGGTAAAATAGAACCTTTGTCCGCTCACCTGTTGCCTCACTAGCAACCGTTCTCCATGCTCCGAATTAACGAACTCAAGCTTCCCCTGAACCATCCGGAACCCGCCCTGCGCGCCGCCATCCTGGCCCGCCTCGGCGTCGCGGATGCCGACCTGACCGATTTCACGGTCTTCAAGCGCAGCTACGACGCCCGCAAGAAATCGGCCATCGTCCTGATCTATTCCATCGACGCCGAGGTGCGCAACGAGGCCGCCGTGCTGGCGCGCCTGGTCAAGGACCAGCACGTCATGCCCTCGCCCGACACCGGCTACAAGTTCGTCGAGGCCGCCAGGCCGGCACCCGGCACCCCGCGTCCGGTCGTGATCGGCATGGGACCCTGCGGCATGTTCGTGGCCCTGATCCTGGCGCAGATGGGACTGAACCCGATCGTGCTGGAGCGCGGCAAGATCGTGCGCGAGCGCACCGTCGACACCTTCGGCTTCTGGCGCAAGCGCAAGCTCAACACCGAGTCGAACGTGCAGTTCGGCGAAGGCGGCGCCGGCACCTTCTCGGACGGCAAGCTGTACAGCCAGATCAAGGATCCGAAGCACTACGGCCGCAAGGTCCTGACCGAGTTCGTCAAGGCCGGCGCGCCGGAAGAGATCATGTATGTCAGCAAGCCGCACATCGGCACCTTCCGCCTGGTGAAGATGGTCGAGCAGATCCGCGCCGAGATTCAATCCCTGGGCGGCGAGATCCGCTTCGAGTCGCGCGTCGAGGACGTCATGATCTCGGAAGAAAACGGCGTGCGCCAGGTCCAGGGCGTGCGCCTGGCCAGCGGCGAGGAGATCCCGACCCGCCACCTGACCATCGCCATCGGCCACAGCGCGCGCGACACCTTCGAGATGCTGTACGAGCGCGGCGTCTACATCGAGGCCAAGCCCTTCTCGATCGGCTTCCGGGTCGAGCACCCGCAGTCCCTGATCGACGTCTGCCGCTTCGGCCCGAACGCCGGCAACAAGCTGCTCGGCGCGGCCGACTACAAGATCGTGCACCACGCCTCGAATGGCCGCTCCGTGTACAGCTTCTGCATGTGCCCGGGCGGCACCGTGGTCGCCGCCTCGAGCGAGGAAGGCCGCGTGGTCACCAACGGCATGAGCCAGTATTCGCGCGCCGAGCGCAACGCCAACAGCGCTATCGTGGTCGGCATCACGCCCGAGGACTATCCGGGCCACCCGCTGGCCGGCATCGCCTTCCAGCGCGAGCTGGAGTCGCGCGCCTACGTGCTGGGCGGCAGCAACTACGACGCGCCGGGCCAGCTGATGGGCGACTTCGTGCGCGGCGTGCCTTCGACCGAATTCGGCTCGGTGACGCCTTCCTTCAGGCCGGCCGTGCACCTGACCGACCTGGCGCCTTCGCTGCCGGACTACGCCATCCTCGCGCTGCGCGAAGCCTTCGTCGCCTTCGACAAGCAGATCAAGGGCTATTACAAGGAAGACGCGGTGCTGACCGGCGTCGAAACCCGCACTTCCTCGCCGATCCGCATCAAGCGCAACGACAGCGACCTGCAAAGCCTGAACACGCGCGGCCTGTTCCCGGCGGGCGAAGGCGCGGGCTACGCGGGCGGCATCATGTCGGCCGCGGTGGACGGCATCCGGGTGGCCGAAGCGGTCGCCCTGGCGATGGCCGGCTGAACCGCTTCGTGCGTGGTGGAGTGAGGGCCTTCGGGCCCGGCCTGGCGATCCTGGGATCGATGGTGTCGGTGAACGCCGGCGCCGCCTGGGCCAAGCAGCTGTTCCCCGTGGTCGGCAGCGCCGGCATGACGGCCCTGCGCGTGGGCCTGGCCGCCCTCATGCTGCTGCTGGCCGTGCGCCCCTGGCGCAGCCTGCCCAGCCGCGAGGACGCGCGCAACCTGCTGGTCTACGGCGTGATGCTGGGCCTCATGAACCTCCTGATCTACGGCGCATTCGCGCGCATCCCGATCGGCATCGCGGTGGCGATCGAAGTCACCGGGCCGCTCGCGGTCGTGATCCTGTCCTCGCGCCGCGCGCGCGACTTCGCCTGGGTGGCCTGCGCCGCCCTCGGCCTGGGCCTGCTGCTGCCCCTGCAGACGGACAGCGTGGCGCTCGATCCGCTGGGCGTGGCCTGTGCGCTGGGCGCGGCCTTCTGCTGGGCGATGTACATCGTGTACGGCAAGCGCGTGTCGTCCCTGCGCGGCGCCGACGCGGTGGCCTGGGGCATGCTGGCGGCCAGCGTGTTCGCGGTGCCGGTGGGCGTGGCGCAGGCGGGCGCCCTGCTCTTCACGCCGGCGATGCTGGGCGGCGGGCTGCTGGTGGCGCTGCTGTCGTCGGCGATTCCCTATACGCTGGAAATGATGGCGCTGGCGCGGCTGCCGCGGCGGGTGTTCGGGATCCTGGTGTCGGCCGGCCCCGCGCTGGCGGCGCTGGCCGGGTACCTGATGCTGGGTGAAAGCTTGACGGGGATGCAGTGGGCGGCGATTTGCCTGGTGATCTTTGCATCGGCGGGGGCGGCGGCGACGGCGCGGGGCAGCGAGTAGCTCCGTAAACGCTTGCACGTCGTTCCGGCGAAGGCCGGAACCCAAGTTTGCACGCATATCGCTATCGTTTGAAGTCGGCGGCCGCGCTTCGAACTTGGGTTCCGGCCTTCGCCGGAAGTCGTAGCTGCCAGTGGCAGGTACGACGTACTGAGGCAGCAGGCCGCTAGATCCAGCCGGCTTTCTTGAACCGCCAGTACAAATACCCGCACACCGCCACCATCGTCCCCAGCGCGAACGGATACCCCCACTTCCACTTCAGCTCCGGCATGAACTCGAAGTTCATCCCCCACACTCCGGCGAATGCGGTGAACACCGCGAAGATCGCCGCATAGGACGCCAGCTTCTTGCTGATGTCGTTCTCTTCGATCGCCACCATCGACAAGGTCACCTGGATCGCGGTGTTGATGGTGTCGCGCACCGCATCCAGCCTGCCGGCGATGCGGACCAGGTGGTCGTGCACGTCGCGGAAGTAGTCCTGGGTCTCGATCACCACGCTCGGCACGCGCCCGCCGTACAGTCGGCCGACCGCGTCCATCAGCGGCACCACGGCGTGGCGCAGCAGCTGGGCCTTGCGCTTGAGCTCGTACAGGCGTTCGACATTGGCGCGCTGCTGCTTGCCCTGCTGGCCGAAGATGTGGTCCTCGATCGATTCGAGCTCGGATTCGAGCATGTCGACCACCGGGAAATAACGGTCCACCACGGCGTCGACCAGCGCGTACAGCACGAAGCCGGCGCCCTTGCGCAGCTGGTGCGGCTCGCGCTCGGCGCGGGCGCGCACGCCGAGGAAGCCCTGGCTGGAATCGCGCCGCACCGACAGCACGTAGTTCGGCCCCGCGAACACGGCCAGCTGGCCGACGCACAGCTCGTCCTTGTGCATTTCGACGATGTGCGCGACCACGAAGATGCTCTCGCCGTATTCCTCCAGCTTGGGCCGCTGGTGGCCGCGCGCGGCGTCTTCGATGGCCAGCTCGTGCAGGCTGAACTCGTCCTGCATGGCGGCGATCTCGGCTTCGGTGGGATCGCGCAGCGCGACCCAGACGAAGGCGTCGGGTTGTTTCAGGTATTCGCTGATGTCCTCGACCGGGACATCGGACAGCTTCTTGCCTTCCTGGTAGGCGACACAGTTGATCAGCATGAGTGAAGTGACATGACGGGCCGACGAAGGCCGATGCATGAGCTTACACCATCGCCCCTGCCCTGCCCGTCATTTTCCTCACTCGTCGCGTGCGCCGTCGATCCCCAGCTCGCCGATCTTGCGCGTGATCGTGTTGCGGCCGATCCCGAGCCGCATCGCGGCGTCGTTCTTGCGCCCGTGGGTGTGCTTGAGGGCGGTGCGGATCAGGGCCGACTCGAACTGGCGCCCGAGCACGTCCATCACGTCCATCTGGCCGGCGCTCAGCATGCCGGCAGCCTGCAGCTCCAGCAATCCCACCCAGCCTTCCGGCGACAGCGGCAGCGCCTGGACATCGCCTCCCTGCATGGCGGGCGCCACCGCGGGCTGGGACGCGCCCAGCGTGCCTTCCGACAGCGGCACGGCCTGCTGCTGGCCCTGGCCGCCCTGGGTCAGGTCGCGCGGCAGGTCCTTGACCTCGACCGTCTGGCCCGGGGCCATCACGGTGATCCAGTTGCACAGGTTTTCCAGCTGGCGCACGTTACCCGGCAACTCCAGCCCTGCCAGGTAGCGCGTCGCCTGCTCGCTCAGGCGCTTCGGTTCGACGCCCAATTGTCGTGCACTCTGCACCAGGAAGTGGCGCGCCAAAATGGGGATGTCGTCGCGCCGCTCGCGTAGGGACGGCAGGCGCAGGCGGATCACGTTGAGGCGGTGATACAGGTCTTCGCGGAACAGGCCGTCGCGCACGCGCTGCTCCAGGTTCTGGTGGGTGGCCGCGATCACGCGCACATTGGCCTTGACCGGCTGGTGGCCGCCGACGCGGTAGAAGTGGCCGTCGGACAGCACGCGCAGCAGGCGCGTCTGCAGGTCGAAGGGCATGTCGCCGATCTCGTCCAGGAACAGGGTGCCGCCCTCGGCCTGTTCGAAGCGGCCGCGCCGCATCGCCTGGGCGCCGGTGAAGGCGCCGCGCTCGTGGCCGAACAGTTCGGATTCCAGCAGGTCCTTCGGGATCGCCGCCGTGTTCAGGGCGATGAAGGGATCGTGGGCGCGCGGGCTGTGCTTGTGCAGGGCTCGCGCCACCAGTTCCTTGCCGGTGCCGGACTCACCCGTGATCAGGACCGTCACGTTCGACTGCGACAGGCGGCCGATGGCGCGGAAGACTTCCTGCATGGCGGGCGCATGGCCCAGGATCTCGGGCGTTTCGGCGGGCGCCGCCTCAACGCTGGCCTCGCGCAGGCTCTCTTCCAGCGCGCGCCGGATCAGGGCCACCGCCTTGTCGATGTCGAAAGGCTTCGCGAGATAATCGAAGGCGCCGCCCTGGAAGGAAGCGACCGCGGAATCGAGGTCGGAAAACGCCGTGATGATGATGACCGGCAGGCCGGGATGGCGCGCCTTGACCGCCTGCAGCAGGTCGATGCCGGACTCGCCGGGCATGCGGATGTCCGATACCAGCACCTGCGGCGCATCAAGCTCGAAAGCGGCCAGGGCGTCGCGCGCGTTGGCGAAGCTGCGGGTCTCCAGGCTTTCGCGCGCCAGGGCTTTTTCCAGCACCCAGCGGATCGATGCATCGTCGTCGACAATCCAGATTGGTTTCATGTATTCGTGTTTCCCGCAACATGGCTTCAATGGAGGACTGCTTCTTCCCTCCCCTGCGTCCAGCTTATGGCAGCGGCAGCAGGATGCGGAAATCCGTCAGTCCAGGCCGGCTTTCGCACTCGATCACCCCCAGGTGCTGCTGCACGAAGGTTTGCGCCAAGGTGAGCCCAAGGCCGCTGCCGCCTTCGCGTCCCGATACGAGCGGATAGAAGATGCGGTCGCGGATCTCCGGCGCGATGCCCGGTCCATTGTCGATGATATGCAAATCTAGTGCCAGCCCATAACGGACCTTGGCCAGGGTGACCTGGCGCGCCACCCTGGTGCGCAGCACGATCTCGGCATCGCCCTGGGCGATACGCCCGGCCAGGGCCTGGGCGGCGTTGTGGGCGATGTTCAGGACCACCTGGATCAGCTGCTCCATGTCGCCACGGAACTCGGGAATCGAGGCGTCGTAGTCGCGCCTTATGGTGAGCCCGTGCGGGAACTCGGCCAGAATCAGGCTGCGCACGCGCTCGCAGACTTCGTGGATGTTGACGTCGCCCACGATATGGGGTTTCCGATGCGGCGCCAGCAGGCGGTCGACCAGGGTCTGCAGGCGGTCGGCTTCCTTGATGATGACTTGCGTGTATTCCTGCAGGTCCGCCAGGTGGTGCGGCGGGAGCTCGAGCTCGAGCAGCTGGGCCGCGCCGCGGATGCCGCCGAGCGGATTCTTGATTTCGTGGGCCAGGTTGCGGATCAGTTCCTTGTTGGCCTGGCTCTGGTCGAGGATGCGCTCTTCGCGGTCGAGCTTGAGCTGCTGGACGTTCTCGCGCAGCTCGATCAGCAGTTCGCCGTCGCCGAGTGCGCTGACGATGCTGTTGACCTGCAGGGGCTCGCGCCCCGCGCGTTGCAGGCTCAGGTCCTGGCGCAGATCGGCGTACTGGTGGGCCAGCGCCTGGGCGCACAAGGCGCTCAGTTCGGCGCCGTTGGTGAAGAGTTCCGGCAGCTTGTAGCGCTGCAGCGACTTGAGCGAGAGTTCAAGGAGGTTTTCCGCCGCCGGGTTGGCGTAGCGGACCTGGCCGGCGCCGTCGGTCAGCAGCACGGCCGAGGCCAGCAAGTCCAAACCTGCGAAGCGGACAGCGTCCTCGCGCGCGCTCATCGCAGGTTCGCGATCTCGCGCCGCAGCGCCTCGACGTTGCGTTCGCTGCGGTTGATGTCGTCGCGCATGCCGGACACGCGCTCCTGGTATTTCGCGTAATTGCGCTCGTTGCCTTGGCGCTCCGGCTCGCCGTTATTGAATTCGCGCTTCAGGTCGGCCAATTTCTTTTCCTCGGAACGCAGTTCGTCATGCAGGATCTCGCGGCGGTCGTTGTCGCGTTCACGCTGCTGGGCGCTGTCGACGCGCGGGAAGGCGGCCGGGCTCACTGCGGCGGCAGGCGGCGGGCTGCTCGGGCGCACCGCTGGAATCGGCGCGGACGCACGCGGCGCCGCCGGCGGCAGGTAGCCGAGGTCGAGCGGCTTGCAGCCGCGCCGGCTGCTGTCGGTGAACTCGACACGGCCTTCGGCGTCGACGCATTTATAGACGGGAGTCTGGGCGGCGGCGGTGTTGCTGAGTACGATGCCGGCGGCCAGTGCAAGGGTAGCGCGGGTGAATGTCATTCTCATCAGAAACAAATTTGCACAATAAACGTGCACACATTTTAGTTCACCCGGACTATACCCGATCCCGAAAACAGCACGGGGAAAGCCATGGCTTTCCCCGTTTTTGTTACACGGCCTTACAGCTTACGTTGCCAGGCCGCAACACTTCGCTTGCCAGCCTGATTACGACGAGTAGTACATGTCGAATTCGGCCGGGTGCGGGGTCATGCGCATGCGCTGCACTTCCTGCATCTTCAGGTCGAGGTAGGCGTCGATCATGCTGTCGCTGAACACGCCGCCACGGGTCAGGAACTCGCGGTCCTTGTTCAGGGCGTCCAGCGCTTCTTCCAGCGAGGCGCACACGGTCGGGATCAGCTTGTCTTCTTCCGGCGGCAGGTGGTACAGGTCCTTGGTCGCGGCTTCGCCCGGGTGGATCTTGTTCTGGATGCCGTCCAGGCCGGCCATCAGCAGCGCGGCGAAGCACAGGTAGACGTTGGCCAGCGGGTCCGGGAAGCGCACTTCGATGCGGCGGCCTTTCGGGTTCGCCACGTGCGGGATGCGGATCGATGCCGAACGGTTCTTGGCCGAATAGGCCAGCTTGACCGGGGCTTCGTAGCCCGGCACCAGGCGCTTGTACGAGTTGGTGCCCGGGTTGGTGATCGCGTTCAGGGCCTTGGCGTGCTTGATGATGCCGCCGATGTAGTACAGGGCGGTTTCCGACAGGCCGGCATAGCCGTCGCCTGCGAACAGGTTCTTGCCGTCCTTCCAGATCGACTGGTGCACGTGCATGCCCGAACCGTTGTCGCCAGCCATCGGCTTCGGCATGAAGGTCGCGGTCTTGCCGTAGCTGTGGGCCACGTTCCAGATCACGTACTTCAGGTTCTGGGTCCAGTCGGCGCGCTCGACCAGGGTCGAGAAGCGGGTGCCGAGTTCGTTCTGGCCGGCGCCGGCCACTTCGTGGTGGTGCACTTCGACCGGGATGCCCATCGATTCGAGGATCAGCGACATTTCCGAACGCATGTCCTGGAAGCTGTCGACCGGCGGGACCGGGAAGTAGCCGCCCTTGACGGTCGGACGGTGGCCGCTGTTGCCGCCTTCGATTTCCTTGTCGGTCGACCAGGAGGCTTCATCCGAGTCGATCTTGACAAAGCAGCCCGACATGTCGATGCGCCAGCGGACCGAGTCGAAGATGAAGAATTCCGGCTCCGGGCCGAAGTAGGCGGTGTCGCCGATGCCCGAGGATTTCAGGTAGGCTTCGGCGCGCTTGGCGATCGAGCGCGGGTCGCGGTCGTAACCCTTGCCGTCCGACGGTTCGATCACGTCGCACTGCATGAACAGGGTGGTCTCTTCCATGAACGGGTCGAGGTTGGCGGTGTTCGGGTCCGGCATCAGGAGCATGTCCGACGCTTCGATACCTTTCCAGCCGGCGATCGACGAACCGTCGAAAGCGTGGCCCGATTCAAACTTGTCCAGGTCAAAGTGCGACACGGGCACGGTCACGTGCTGCTCTTTGCCGCGGGTATCGGCGAAGCGAAAATCAACGAACTTGACTTCGTTGTCCTTAACCATCTGCATTACGTCTGCGGCGGTCTTTGCCATTCGGAATCTCCTAGTTGAAAAGGGTGTGTCGCGCATTAATGCGAACCGACAACATACGTCTTCTTAAAGCAGGAACCATGCCAAGCTTGAAGCATGAGCAAATGCATAATTCGTTCTTTGGAAACGGGCGAGTTTACCCATAAAATCGCCCTATACGGATGCACGGCCGTCCGATTCAGTCCCGGCCTACGCGCACCACTTTGGTGCAATCCATGCAAAATGCACCACGGCAGCGCAGCATACACTGATCCAGGATGGTGCATCGCGCTTTTATGCTCGAAAACGGACATACGAAATGACTCCCGAACAAATTCTCGAGGCCGCGCGCCAGCGCGCCGCAGGCCAGCCCTATGCGGGCGCGGTGACCCCGGACGAGGCTTTCGCCCTGCTCCAGGCCGATCCGAATGTGAAACTGGTGGATGTGCGCACCAATGCCGAACGCGACTGGGTCGGCCGGGTGGCGATTCCCGACGCCCAGCATGCGGCGGTGCAGTGGGCCACCTATCCCGGCGGGGTGCCGAATCCGGAGTTCGGTGCGCAGCTGGAGAAGGTGGCGCGCAAGGATGAGGTGCTGCTGTTCCTGTGCCGCTCGGGGGTGCGCTCGCGGCATAGCGCGCGGGTGGCGACCGAACATGGATTCGCGCAGTCGTATGACATTCTCGAAGGTTTTGAGGGGGACAAGGATGCGGAGGGGCACCGCAAGACCATCGGGGGGTGGTGTAAAGCTGGTCTGCCGTGGATCGGAGCGTAAGAACGGTGATGTTTGCCGAGAACTTGGGTCCCGGCCTGCGCCGGGACGACGATTCCAATGCTAGTGGCAAGCCCACAGACCGTCATTCCGGCGAAGGCCGGGACCCAAGTTTGCGTAAAGATCTACTCCGTCACCGTCCCCGCCATGATCCGCTGACGGACGATGTTGATATGGCTCCTCAGCCCATATAAAGCATCCGCAAACGCCAGCGGGATCGAAATGTGATTCACCCGTTCCTCGATATCGTCCAGCCGGTGCAGCAGATCCTGCCTGACGACCTCGCGCTCCTCGCCCTGCGCCCTTTCCATCGCCTGCTCCACCGCCCTCAGCTCGCCATACCAGCGGTAAACGCGGGAGCGCACCCGCCACACGTACAGCGGCGGCACGATCTTCGATAAGGGAATGAGCAAGGCCGCCAGCGCCACCGCGATCACGCCCAGCCGGTCGAGCAGGTTGGCCAGCCAGAAGCTCATATAGCGCTGCAGGAAAGGCGGCCCGTCGCGGTAATAGCGCGCCGCCTCGCCCGCCACCGGGATCTCGGTGTACTTCGGCGAGGGGAACTGCCCCTGCTGCTGGAACCACCCCGCCCCGCCGTGGATGGCGTAGGCCGCCTTCACGAACAGCCCCACCAGCGCCGGATGCAGCTCCTCGCGCGCCACCAAAGTAGCGGTCGGCGCGATCAGGTGATAGTCCTGGGCGGGAATATTGCGCCCCAGGTCGACGATCCCGCGCGGCAGCACCACATGGGTCAGGAAAGGCAGGCGCCGCGTATACGCCTCGGCCTGGGAAAAATCGAACAGCCGGATGCCCGGCGTCTGCAGCAGCATCTGGATCAGCGGCGCTTCCGGCGCCGAGCTGAACACGAGGCCGTCGATGCGCCCTTCCAGCAGTTCCACCGTGGCGGGCGTGTTGGCCAGGGTGCCGATGCGCAGGTCCGCGGGCTCGACGCCGTTGGCCGCCAGCACTTGCCGGAACAGGCGCGGCACGCCGGTGCCGGCCGGGCCGAGGTTGATGCGCTTGCCCTTCAGGTCGGTCAGCTTGGCGACCTTGGCTTCGGCCCGCAGGAACAGCCAGACCGGCTCGGTGAACAGGCTGCCGAGCGAGACCAGCCCGTGGCGCGCGGCCTGGCCGTCGTCGGTCGAGCCGCTCTGCACGAAGGCGATGTCGGCCTTGCCCGCGATGAGGCGTTCGAGGTTTTCCTGGGAGCCCAGCGAAGGCTGGAGTTCGACCGTGATCTCGTCGCGCGCGAGGATCCGGGCGTACTGCTTGCCGAACTCCTCATAGGCGCTGTTCTCTTGCCCGGTGGCCAGCACCAGCCGGCGCGGCGGGGCCGGATCGACCCACCAGTAGGCCAGTGCGACGGCGGCGATCACGATCAGGATGGTGGGACCGGAGGCCACCAGCAGGTCGCGCAGCGACACGATGCTGAAGCTGCGCACCTTCAAGACCGCGCGGCGCATTGCGCCGCGCTTTTTTTCCTCGGCTTGCCCGCTCAACGGACGCACGGAGGCCGTGCCGCCACCACCCGGGCCACAGGAACCGGCGCTGGAGCCGGGGCCGGCAGGCCGGTCACCGGATCAATCACGGCCGGCGGCGCAGGCGGGGCCGGTGGCACCAGGCCAGGCACCGTGGTCAGCTGCGCAGCGCCCGGGGTCGGCTCGATCATCGGCATCAGGCTCGGCGCCAGGGTCGTCAGCAACTGCACCGGCAAGGCGCTGGTGAAGTCGTAGTCGCCCGATTGCGGGCCATGCACATAGGCGGTCATGCTGCCGAAGAAGCGCTCGCCGATGTTGAATACGAAGGTCGCCGACCGGTTCACGAAGCGCGACTCGATCACGCGGCCGCCACGCGCATACACCTCGAAGCGCTGGTCGCCGGTACCGGTCTTGCCGCCCACCGCGATCACGCTGCCGTCGGACTGCACGAAGGCGGTCTTGACGCGCTTGGCGGTGCCTTCCCGGACCACGCCCTGGATCGCATCCGCGACCTCGCGCGCCACCTCGGGAGCCAGCACCTGTTCCTTGCCGCCGCCCTTGTTGCGCTTGACCAGGGTCTCGTAAGGCGTGTCCTTGGCGAAGTGCAGCGAGTCGATGCGCTCCACCGGCTTCCTCACGCCGCCGTTGACGATGATGCCCATCAGCTCGGCCAGCGCGGCCGGACGGTCGGCCGAGGCGCCCAGGGTGGTCGCATAGGACGGCACCAGCGATTCGAACGGATAGCCCATCTTCTTCCACTGGGCGTGGATCTTGAGGAAGGCTTCCACTTCGAGCAGGCCGGCGATGCGCTTGTCCTGGGCATGCTTGCGGTGGGTCTTGAACAGCCACGAGTACACTTCCTGGCGTTCCTTGACGCTGGCATTGGTCACTTCGGTCCAGCCGGCCTTCGGATGGGTGCGCAGGTAGCTCACCAGCCACAGTTCGAGCGGGTGGACCGAGGCCACGTAGCCGCGGTCGGCCAGCGACATGTTCTTCGGATCGTACATCTCGTACATCTTCGGAATGCGGTCCGGATCCATGTCGTTGCTCGACGGCAGAGACTTGTCGATGAACTCGGCGAACTGTTCCAGGGTCGCGTTCGGCGCCACGGTGCGGTGCGCGGCGGCCAGCTTGGACGCCATCGGACGCACGCCCGAGAACAGCATGGTCTCGATCTCGGCCGGGGTCTTGCCCTTGTACTTGTTCCAGAACTTGGCCAGGAAGTCCTTGCCCTCGCGGTCGGCAAAGCGCGCCAGGTATTCGGCGCGGCGCGGATCGTCGGCGTCGGCCAGCAGCTGGGCCGAGGAGCCCGGCAGCTGGAACATGTAGTAGCGCACCACGTCGCGCATCATGCGTACGAACACCAGGTTGGTCGACTGGCGCAGCGCTTCGTGCACCGTCATGATCTTGCTGTTGTCCAGCTTGCTGAAGTTGCCGAAGGTGTGCAGGCCGCCGCCGGTGAAGAAGGCTTCGCCCGGGTTGGCGGAATACTTGCGCTCCATCGCGGCCTTGAGCATCGGGGTCAGGCCGCGGTCGGCGTTCTCCGGCAAGCTGCGGAAGTACTCGATCGCCCACTGCGACATGCGGTCCTTCGGATCGACGTTCACGCCCATCAGGCCGATCTTGTCCATCGGCTCGTAGCGCTTGTGCAGCTGGTCGACGATGTCGAGATAGGTGACCAGGGTGCGCAGCTTGGCCGTCGAACCGAGGTCGAGCTTGGCGCCTTCGTTGATGTCGAGCGGCTGGTCGTAGTTGTCGGTCTGCACGCGCAGGTAGTTGACGTGCTCGCCCCGCTCCATCAGGGTGAAGCTGTACACCACCTTGGCCGGGTCGCCGTTGCCGAGCAGGCCCTTGCCGGTCAGGCCGGCTTCCTGGGCGTGGCCCGGGTCGGTCAGCTTGCGCAGCGCCGCGGTCACGGCCTGCTGCACTTCCGCATCCAGGGTCGAGACCACCGACAGGTCGAGGCGGTCGATGTTGTACAGGCGCGAGTCGCCGATCAGGTAGCCGAGGTGGTTGCGCACCGCGTTGGCGGCCTTGCGCGACACGAAGGCGTCGGCCGGCGGCGGCGCCACGCCCGAGCCCTGGGCCGGGTGCAGCTGCGCCTTGAGCGCGGCGTCGCGCAGCTGCGGCGAGATCACGCCGGCCTGGGCCAGCACGCGCAGGTGGCTGTTGGTGAGGGTTTCGAGGTCGTTCTCGCCCGCGCCCAGGTAATAGGCCGGACGGCGCTGGGCGATCATCAGCGACAGCGCTTCCTTATACGCCAGCACCGCTTCGGGGCTGGTCATCGGCCCTTTCAGCATCTGGGTGACCTGGTTGAAATCGCGGCCGTACCAGACCCACATGCCGTCGCCGATGCCGTTCACTTCGCCGTAGCCGAGCTTGGCCGACAGCGGCACCGTGTTCAGGTAGTCGAGCACGATGCGGCGGCGCGCCTGGGTGGTGTCTTCACCGTCCTGGTAGGCGCGCAGGGTGGCCGAGGCCATCTGGATCAGCTTGTCGGAGAGCGAGCTGGTGCGGCCTTCCGGCGAGTGGCGGTACTTCTCGATCTGGGTGGCCAGGGTCGAGCCGCCGGCCACGCGGCCTTCGCCGCCCAGGCCGACGCTGGACAGCGATTTGTCGAACACGGCCTTCGAGAAACGGTCCCATTCGACCGCCGGGTTGCGGCTCGGGTGCTTCGCGTCGAGCAGCTCGCGGTTCTCGATGAACAGCAGGCTCTGCACCAGCAGCGAGGGCGCCTCATCGAACTTGTGGTAATAGCGCTCCGGGAAGCGCGAGGTGAACAGCGGCTGGCTGCGGCAGTCGAGGATCTCGAGGCCGACCTTGGTCTTCTCGTGGAAAGTGGCGTACAGGCCGCGGTCGGCGAACTCGACCATCTTGGGCGACATGCGCGCCTGGGCCGCGACCGAGTACTCGCGCGCCTGCAGCTTGTCGATGTACTGCGGCAGGCTGGCGTAGCCGAGACGCGTGTCGTAGGGGCTGGCGGCCGGGAAGCGGATCGCGTTGCTCGGGCCTTTTTCGACGCGCCAGTTCAGGTCCTCGGCCATCTCGGCGAAGATCTTGGCCTGCAGGCGCGAGGTTTTCATCTCGAGCGCGGCCCAGGCGGCCAGCAGGGCCGCCAGCAGGGCCGAACCGAAGAACAGCCAGAGCTTCCAGCGGCGCTTGCGCGGCTTGGGCTCGGGCGCATCGGAACCACCGCCGCCTGGCGCGCCGCCGAGGTGGGGATAGGCTTCGTAGAGGGGAACATCGTTGCCTCCCGCGGAGGCGAGCGCCGGCGCTGGGGCCGCATGCACAGAAGGCGTCGCGGCAGCGGGGCGATCGCGCCACCTGCCGAATACATCGAATACAAAACTGGGCCGTCCGAAACGGCGAATACTTTCCATGATGATGGCTTAACTGGTCTGAATCGTTTTACGTGCAATCCCCGCCAACCTGCTCGCCATCTGCTACTGGTCTGTTCGAGTGATCGAGGTGGTCATTGGTTCGCATACAGCGGCCGATGCGATCTCACTCCAGATGGCACCGTCCGTAGGTAATATTCCACCACATCAATACGACACGCGCGAGACACGGTTTAACAATTTTGATGTGCGTGGAATATTTTCGCAAAAAAACAACGACTAGCTTAACTGCGCGACATGCCTATTTATAAAGGTCGATACTCTGCTTTTATCCGATCGAGCTCGGCGCACATCGCGGCATAGGCCGCCACCACCGATTCCGGCCTACCCTTCACTCCCAGTTCGATATGCCGGCGCGTCTGCGCATCGCCCACGCTCGGCAGGCTGAACACCCGTGCACCCTCGTGCTCGCGCTGCAGGCGCTCCATCAAGGGCGTGAGCGCGGCCTCCGCCTGTTCGTAGACCAGCAAGGCCCGTTCGGCATAGGCCTCGCGATGGAACAGGTGGGGGTAATGGGTATCGAGCACCCACGCGATCATGGGCCAGGCCATGACCGGGAAGCCGGGCACGAAGTGATGCGGCGCGCGGCCCTCCATGATCGAGAAGCCGGCGATGCGGTTGTAGGGATTCGGGATCAGCTGCGCGCCCTGCGGGAACTCGGCCATCTTGAGGCGCTGCAGGTTCTCCGGTGCGCTGAAGTCCGGCTCCCTGCCCGCTTCCAGCGCCGTCTCGCGGATACGCTCCTCGATGTGGCGCCGGCCCTCGGCGTGCAGCATCAGCGGCAGGCCCAGCGCCGCGCCCGCGCACTGGCGCGTGTGGTCGTCCGGCGTGGCCCCGATGCCGCCGCAGGAAAACACGATGTCCTGGCCCGCGAAGCTGCGCCGCAGGGTCTGCGTGAGGCGCACGGGGTCGTCGCCGACGAACTCGGCCCAGGACAGCTGCAAGCCGCGCTCGGCAAGCAGTTCGACCACCTTGGAAAAATGCTTGTCCTGGCGCTTGCCGGACAAAATCTCGTCGCCCACGACGATCAGGCCGAACCCCATGCGTCCCCCCGTTTTATGCTGAAGCTTGTTCAAGCCTCCAGTGTGCCACTACGGGAGAATCGCCGTTTGTGGCCGCCCATGCCATCAACGCGCGAACCCGTGCAGCCGTGCACACGCCGGGCTCAAACCGCCTGCGCCACCCCTTCCGCCCGCAACTCTTCAAGTGCCTCCAGGCAGTAATACTGAAACCATAGCCCCGCGAACAAAAAGATCATGATGTAGAGCCAGAGCGACAGCAGGGCCAGCAAGGGAAAGAGCACGATCGAGATCACGGCGCCGCCCATCCAGGCGATGCCGGGCAGCGCGCCGGCCAGGCCGGTGGCCAGGCCGATCGCCAGCAGCGGCATGCGGCGCGTGCGCATCAGGGCCTGGCGCTCGGCCGGGCTGGCGTGGGCCGCCAGTGCGTCGTAGCTCATCACGCGCGAGGTCACCCAGGCCCACAGGCTGGCCTGCACCAGCCAGGCCAGCGGCGGGATCGCGTACAGCGGCAGGGTGAACAGCCACAGGACGGCGAACATGGCCGAGCTGCCGAGGTTGATGGCGACACTGCCGACGAAGCTGCCGCCCTCCTTCTTTTCGAGCTTGGGATACTGGCGGTTGCCGACATGGCGCTCGATGGCCGGCATCGCGGCCACGCCCATGAACAGCAGGCTTGATGCGATCATCAGCGGCAGCAGCAGCGCGATCGCCAGCAGCGGCACCACGACCACCTTGAGCATGCCCAGGCCCAGGGTGGCCAGCACGTTGCCGCTGGTCTCGAAGGCGTCATACTCGGAGAACAGGCCATGCAGCCAGTCGAGCAGCGGCTGCAGCCCGAACCACAGCACCACGCCCCACAGCAGCAGCGACAGGACCAAAGGCGTGGCCGAGAGGAGAAGCATGCGGCCGGTGAACTGGGCGCGCAGCGCGCGGCGGTAGGCGGTGGCGACGCCCTTCATTGGCGGACTCCGGGGCGGGCGGCAAGCGGCATGCATCCTCCTTCTAGGTCGGTTGGCGGTATTGTCATTTTACGCACATCGCGGCCCTGCCCCGTGCCGTGCGTGACGCCTTGGCGCGCCATGGACTACAATCCCCGTTCAACTTGAACAACAAGGAATACCATGTCCACCATCACCACTGATTCCGGCCTGCAGTACGAAGACACCGTTGTCGGCGACGGCCCGGAAGCCAAGGCCGGCCAGTACGTCACCGTCCACTACACCGGCTGGCTGCGCAACGACGACGGCTCGACCGGCGCGAAGTTTGACTCGAGCAAGGACCGCAACGATCCGTTCCAGTTCGCCCTCGGCGCCGGCCACGTGATCCGCGGCTGGGACGAAGGCGTGCAGGGCATGAAGGTCGGCGGTTCGCGCCGCCTGACCATCCCGGCCAGCCTGGGCTACGGCGCGCGCGGCGCCGGCGGCGTGATCCCGCCGAACGCCACCCTGATCTTCGACGTCGACCTGCTCGCCGTCTGATCGGAAAGCACAAGGGACGCCGCGGCGTCCCTTGTCATTCGAGCTTCCCCTCTAAAATGCGGCCGTTTCCTCCGTCCGCGCCGAGCTCCTGCGCTAAGATGCCTGCCGCATTGCCCAGACGGCAAGCACATCAACCAACCACACAGGAGTTTCCATGAGCTTGCAGGAACAGTTCACCCAGGCCCAGCAGGATTCGAAGAATCTGCCGGAGCGTCCGGATAACATGACCTTGCTGAAGATTTACGCGCTGTTCAAGCAGGGTTCGGCAGGCGACGTGACCGGCGAGCGTCCGGGCATGACCGATTTCGTCAACCGCGCCAAGTACGACGCCTGGGCCGCCCTGAAGGGCACCGCGCAGGAAGACGCCCAGCAGCAGTACATCGACCTGATCGAAGAGCTGAAGGGCTGATCGGGCTGCGCCGCCTGCACGGCGGCGCATCGTTCCCTCAGGCGGGAGCGAACACTTTCCGCATTTTCTCCGTCACCTTGGCCTCGATGGCCGGCGCGAAGGCGCTCATCAGCATGCCCAGGCGGATGCGCAGCGACGCGTTCTGCCCTTCCAGCCGCAAGTCCCCATCCACGCCGCTGCGCTCGAAGCGCAGTACGTCGCCATCCCATTTGCAGGCCAGTCCAAACTCCGCCGCCAGGCGCTGCGCCACCTGTTCCGCCGCCGTGCGCGCCGCCGCCGGGCTCAGGCTGTGCTCCTGGACGATCTTCAATTCCGCCATCTGACGCTTTCCTTCCTAATCGATTGCAAGACAATCCGCAATGATGCCAGTTGGAAGCGGTCCATGCCAGAGTCCGCCACATTCCACGGCTTGGAGCGGCATCAATTGATGAGTGTCAATGCTTGAGCAGCGCAGCGCGCGACCATAAAAGCGCAGCCCGCGACATATCAAGGAGTTGACATGGAAGCACATGCCCTGCTGCCGGAAACGCCCGGCGAAGCCGATAATGAAGCCGGCTATGAAGCCGGCAACGAGAACCTCATCGAAGCGCCCGCCCTGCCCCAGGCCTTCGGCGCGCGCGTGCTGATGTGGAAGCAGGACCCTTCGGTGAGCGAGATCGGCACCCGCCGCGCTTACTTGCCCGAGGCGGTGCTGGCCGGCCCGCGCGACGCCCGCATCGCACCCGGCGAGCCCGGCATCGATCCGGTGCAGCCGAACGAGGCCGGCGACTTCGTCACCCAGCCCGACACGCCCCAGTTCGACGCCGTGCACACCTTCGCCGTGGTGCGGCAGACGCTCACCATGTACCAGCGCGCCCTGCTCGCGGCCGGCCTGAGCCTGCCCCTGCCCTGGCAATGGAACAGCGGCATGGACAGCAGCCCCTTGCGCATCTACCCGCACGGCCTGACCGACGTCATGAACGCCTTCTACAGCCGGGCCCAGGCCTGCCTCAAGTTCGGGCACTTCATTCCCGACGGCACCAACGAACCGGCCGATCGGGTCTACACCTGCCGCTCCTTCGACATCGTCGCCCACGAGACGGCCCATGCCGTGCTCGACGGGCTCAAGCCGCGCTGGCTGCTGGCCGACGCGCCGCCCCAGACCGGCGGGCTGCACGAATCCTTCGGCGACCTGAGCGCGATCTTCCTGGCCCTGTCCCAGCTCGACCAGTGCGAAGCCGTGGTGGCCCAGACCAAGGCGCAGCTGCACGACAAATCCTTCCTCGCCATCATCGCCGAGCAGTTCGGCGTGGCGATCGGCATGGGCGCCGGGCTGCGCAACGCCGACAACGACCTCAGGCTGAGCCAGGCCGGCACCCAGGTGCATGCGATCTCGCAGGTGTTCACCGGCGCCGTCTACGATGTGCTGGCCGACCTGTTCGCCTACGAACGCGATCCCGGGCGCGAGGACGACGCCGCCGTGCTGCACCGGGTTGCCGCCTACCTGGGCGGCGTGGTGCTGCGCGCCCTGATCGCCGCCCCGGACGATGCCGCCAGCTATGCCGACGTGGTCAACGAGATGCTGCGCATCGTGGGCGAAGATGGCCGCCCGGCCGCCTACGCCAACTTCATCCGCAACCAGTTCACCCGGCGCGAGGTGGTCGAGGCCGGCGCCGCCCTGGCCCAGGATTACCGGCCCGGCACCCGGCTCGCGCCCTGCGTCTGCGACGCGCCCGGCGCGCGCCAGGACCGCCACGCCTGCTGCGGGACCATGCAGCTGCCCGAATATCACCCGGACGGACAACGGACGCCATGAGGATCAGCGCACGCGCCTGCGGCGGCTTTGCCGGCCTGGCGGAATCCTACGAACTCGACACCGCCGCCCGGCCCGAGGGCGCGGCGCTCGAAGAGCTGCTGCGGCGGCTCGACTTCTTCCAGGCCGAGCCGCCCTGCCCGCTCGGGGCCGACATGCCGCGCTGGGAAATCACGGTCGAGGACGGACTGCGCTGCCACACGGTCTTCCTGCGCGAGGATGGCAGCGGCGGGGACTGGCAGCACCTGCTGGACGGGCTGCGCCGCAGCGCCTGACAGCGGGCGATCGGGCTGGCCGTGGATTGCGCGGCAAGGCTTCGGGACATATTAAAATTGCACGCTCGTGCAGGTTTTCGACGGCACAAGGGCCTTTTTCCCTTCATTTGCTTATGTGTATTGTGTATAAGGCTAATTTGTAGGAAAACCCGAATTGCCCTAAAATACAGTGCTTTGCATTGTCCCGCCGGCCCACTTTCCAAGCGCACGGCGACGCGACACCCCCACCATTGATAGGACTGTTATGACCCACGTTGTCACCGAATCGTGCATCCGTTGTCGCTATACCGACTGCGTCGATGTATGCCCGGTAGATTGTTTCCGGGAAGGCCCGAATTTCCTTGCCATCGACCCCGACGAGTGCATCGACTGCGCCGTTTGCGTGGCCGAGTGCCCGGTGAATGCGATCTATGCCGAAGAGGACGTGCCTGGCGATCAGCAGCAATTTATCAAGCTCAACGCGGACCTCGCGCGTTCCTGGCCGTCGATCACCAAGACCAAGCCGGCCCTGCCGGACGCGGAAGAGTGGAAGGACGTCAAGGACAAGCTGAGCCAGCTGGCTCGCTGACGCGTACGGCGCCCGGGTTCGCTTAGCGGACTGCGCCGCAGGGTGTCGCCACCGATGGCGGGAAGGCCCGCCATCGCCCAACCATCCAGAAAATCACAGGAAGTAAGCATGACTATCAGTGCCACCCACGAAGCGGGCAGCATCGCTCCCAACAGTTCGTTTGCCGGCGCCATCGAAGCCGACGCCGTGATCATCGGCGCCGGTCCGGTTGGCCTGTTCCAGGTCTTCGAACTCGGCCTGCTCGAAATCAAAGCCCACGTCATCGATTCGCTGCCGGCCGTCGGCGGCCAGTGCGTGGAACTGTACCCGGACAAGCCGATCTACGACATCCCGGCCGTGCCGGTATGCACCGGCCAGGAACTGACCGACAACCTGCTCAAGCAGATCGAGCCGTTCGAGCCGACCTTCCACCTGGGCCAGGAAGTGACCACCGTCCAGCGCCGTGAAGACAGCCGCTTCAACGTCGAGACCTCGACCGGCACCCGCTTCATCACCAAGACCATCTTCATCGCGGCCGGCGTCGGTTCGTTCCAGGCGCGCACCCTGAAGGTCGACGGCATCGAGAAGTTCGAAGCCGAGCAGCTGTTCTACCGCGTCAAGGATCCGGCTCTGTTCGAAGGCAAGAACCTGGTCATCTGCGGCGGCGGCGACTCCGCACTGGACTGGGCCCTGAACTTCGTCGGCAAGGCCGAGTCGGTCGTGCTGGTGCACCGCCGCGAGGACTTCCGCGCCGCGCCGGCCTCGGTCGCCAAGATGAAGGCCCTGTGCGACGAGTACGAGATGCAGCTGATCACCGGCCAGGTGACCGGCTTCGACGAAAAAGACGGCAAGCTGAGCGAAGTGAAGGTGACCGGCGCCGACGGCGTGACCCGCCGCGTGCCGCTGGACATGCTGCTGGTCTTCTTCGGCCTGTCGCCGAAGCTGGGCCCGATCGCCGAGTGGGGCCTGGACATCGAGCGCCGCCAGCTGAAGGTCATGGACACCGAGAAGTTCGAGACCAACGTGCCGGGCATCTTCGCCGTGGGCGACATCAACACCTACCCGGGCAAGAAGAAGCTGATCCTGTCGGGCTTCCACGAAGCCGCGCTGGCCGCCTTCGGCGCCGCGCCGTACATCTTCCCGGACAAGAAGATCCACATGCAGTACACGACCACGTCGCCGAAGCTGCACAAGATCCTGGGTGTCGAGACGCCGGTGTTCGACTAAGCGATCTCTTCAGGTATCGACACAATGCCGCCCTTCGGGGCGGCATTTTTTTTACCTGCTGCGGTGCGCAAGCAGACCAACAACGCTTCTTCCCCATAGTGACGAAGTAGCATCGCCCTCCCGTGTTCAGTAACGCCCCCGCGACAAACTCCCCGTTACAAGCACGGGTATATCCACTTATGTGGGAAGCCTCACCGAACCGCACTGCACAAATATGCTACAAGTGAACCATACGTAGCAGGGGTGTGAAAACGACTGTTTCCACAAGTAAATCAGTATCCCCTATAATTGATTGCAGCTACGCGCAAACGATTGCGGCGCGCACTGTCTACTGAAGGATTTACCTATGCTTTACCAACTGCACGAGATGCAACGCTCCTTCCTGACCCCGCTGATGCAGTGGGCCGATGCGTCCTCGAAACTATTTTCCAACCCCGTCTCGCCGTTCGCGCATACCCCTTTCGCCCAGCGTATCGCTGCTGGCTACGAGCTGATGTATCGCTTGGGGAAAGACTACGAAAAGCCGGCGTTCGGCATCCATTCCGTGAAGATCAAGGGAGAAGACGTCGGCATCATGGAGCGCACGGTCGTTGAAAAGCCGTTCTGCAAGCTCCTGCATTTCAAGAAAGACCTGGGCGACCAGGCCTTCGAGGCCCTGAACCAGCCCAAGGTGCTGGTGGTCGCTCCCCTGTCGGGCCACCACGCCACCCTGCTGCGCGACACCGTGCGCGCCCTGCTGGTCGACCACGACGTCTGCATCACCGACTGGACCGATGCGCGCATGGTGCCGCTGTCCGCCGGCCCCTTCCACCTGCACGACTACATCTACTACGTGCAGGACTTCATCCGCCTGCTCGGCCCGGACGTGCACGTGATCTCGGTGTGCCAGCCGACCGTGCCGGTGCTGGCCGCGATCTCGCTGATGGCGTCGAACAATGACCCCAAGCTGCCGAAGACCATGACCATGATGGGCGGCCCAATCGATCCGCGCAAGTCGCCGACCGCCGTCAACGACCTGGCGACCGAGAAGCCCTTCTCCTGGTTCGAGAACACCGTGATCTACTCGGTGCCGGGCAACTACCCGGGCTTCGGGCGCAAGGTGTATCCGGGCTTCCTGCAGCACGCCGGCTTCATCGCCATGAACCCGGGCCGCCACGCCCAGAGCCACCGCGAGTTCTACCAGCACCTGGTGCGCGGCGACGACGACTCGGCCGAGGCGCACCGCCAGTTCTACGACGAGTACAACGCGGTGCTGGACATGCCGGCCGAGTACTACCTCGAGACCATCAAGACCGTGTTCCAGGAACACCGCCTGCCCAAGGGCACCTGGGAAGTCGGCGGCCAGCTGGTCCGTCCGCAGGACATCAAGACCGTGGCCCTGATGACCGTGGAAGGCGAGCTGGACGATATCTCCGGCCTGGGCCAGACCAGCGCGGCGCATGAGCTGTGCAGCGGGATCCCGAAGGACAAGCATCTCAAGTTCGTCGCGCCGAAGTGCGGGCACTACGGCATTTTCTCGGGCCGCCGCTGGCGCGAGATTATTTGCCCGAAGATTACGGAGTTTATTCAGGCGAATCGCTGATGCGCTTCGGCGCAATGAAAATGCCGCGGAGGTCCGCGGCATTTTTTTGCGCTCGTGGTTTGCAACGAACTTGGGTCCCGGCCTTCGCCGGGACGACGGTCTCCGAGCTAGAGGTAGAGGAAA
>NZ_JAGPWD010000012.1 GCF_018119395.1 Massilia sp. ZL223 | reverse complement strand
TGTTTTTTTTTTTTATACAAAAAACCCCGTGGGCCCCCCCCCCCCCCCCCCCCCGCGGCTGCGCTATCATGGCGGCATGTCTGAACCGCAAACCCTGTACGAAGTCATCGGCGGCGCCGAGCGCCTGCGCGAACTGGTCGACCGCTTTTACGACCTGATGGAGCTGGAGCCGGAATTCGCCGGCATCCACGCGATGCACCCCCAACCCAACGACAGCTCGCGCGAGAAGCTGTTCATGTTCCTGTCCGGCTGGATGGGCGGACCCGACCTCTTCATCGAACGCTACGGCCATCCGCGCCTGCGCGCGCGGCATCTGCCTTTCGCGATCGGCACCAAGGAGCGCGACCAGTGGCTGCGCGCCATGGCCTGGGCGATGGAAGACCTGGGCTGGGACGACGAGCTGCGCCTGCGCCTGATGCAATCCTTCTACCACACCGCCGACTGGATGCGGAACAAGGCCGACTGACCGCCATGAGCACCGCTGAATTACTGATCCTGCTGGGCGTCGCCGTCGTCGCGGGCCTGCAGGTCATGCTCTTGCTGCGCGCGCGCAATGGGAGCGACGACAGCCGCCACTTCGAGCGCGTCGAGCGCGAACTGCGCCAGGAGCTGCAAGCGAGCGCCCAGGGCACGCGCCAGGAAATGGCGTCCCACATGGGCCAGTACCACGCCGCCACCGTCCAGCAGCTCGACAGCATGCGCCAGCAGATGCAGCTGCATTCGTCGAGCGGCCGCGAGGAGCAGGCGCGCGCGCTCAAGCGCTTCGCCGACACCATGCAGCAGACCCTGGCCAGCCTGACGGAGTCGAACGCCCAGCGCATGCTGGAAGTGCGCGGCACGCTGGAAACCAAGATCCGCGACCTGCAGAGCGACAATGCCAAGCGCCTGGAAGAGATGCGCCAGACCGTGGACGAGAAGCTGCACGCCACGCTCGAGACGCGCCTGACGGAATCCTTCCGCCAGGTGTCGGAGCGGCTGGAAAAGGTGCACCAAGGCCTGGGCGAGATGCAGCAGCTGGCCATCGGCGTGGGCGACCTCAAGCGCGTGCTCACCAACGTCAAGACGCGCGGCACCTGGGGCGAAGTGCAGCTCGAGATGCTGCTCGAGCAGGTGCTCACGGTCGATCAATACGCCAAGAACGTGGAGACGGTGGCGGGATCGAACGCGCGCGTCGAGTTCGCGATCAAGCTGCCGGGCGTGGTCGATGGCGGCCCGCCGCTGTGGCTGCCGATCGACGCCAAGTTCCCGAAGGAGCAGTACGAACGCCTGCTGGAAGCGGCCGAATGCGCGGACGCAGAGGGGGTGGCGCGCGCCGGCGCGGAGCTGGAGCGCGCGGTGCGCGGCGAGGCCAAGACCATCTGCGAAAAATACGTGTCGCCGCCGCAGACGACCGACTTTGCCATCCTGTTCCTGCCGACCGAGGGCCTGTATGCGGAAGTGATGCGCCGCCCCGGGCTGGCGGACGACCTGCAGCGCAGCCTGCGCGTGACCATCGCCGGGCCGTCGACCTTGAGCGCGCTGCTCAACAGCCTGCAGATGGGCTTCCGCACCCTGGCGCTGGAAAAGCGCTCGTCCGAGGTGTGGCAGGTGCTGGGCGCGGTGAAGACCGAATTCACCAAGTTCGGCGACGTGCTGGCCACCACCAAGGCGACCCTGGAAAAAGCGGCCCGCAACATCGAAACGGCCGAAGTGCGCAGCCGCCAGATGGCGCGTAAGCTGAAATCCGTCGAGGCACTGCCGAGCGAAGCGGCGCAGCTGATGCTGGGCGATCCCGCGTCCCACGAAGACTGAAGGCTGGCTCAGCCGCGCCATCCCTCTCTTTTTGCCATTTTCGCCTCTTCCTAAAAGAAGAGGTGAGACAGGTATTTCACCCTCCAATACGACAAAAATCCGGAAAATTCTTTCCGAATTTTGTCGTGTTGCGAAATACATATCGGTACAAAGTTTTACCTTCGCACCTTTGACAACTGTTCAGCAGGAAACGCAGTATGGCTTGCCCAAGAGGCATTGTCTTTACGCGTGAAACCCCATAAGGAGACTCCATGAACAAAGCATGTGCGGCATTCCTGTTGTCCTTCGTTTCCAGCCTGGCCCTGGCCGGACCGTCCAGCACCACGGTCACATTTTCGAAAGGCTACGAGGGCTGGGTCGGGCCATCCGGCAGCGCGGCGTCCTACATCAGTTCGACGCCCGGCAATAAATACGGTCCAGCCTTGTACACGGTCCATCCCGAGACCTTCGGCCTGGAATGGGTCAACCGGGAGAACCCGGCCTTCGTCGGCAATTTCGGCTCGGTGCAATCGGTGACGATCGGGCTGGACATCAACGTGAATTCGATCCGCTTCCGTGGACGCGAAGTCGAACGCGAACTGGTGGTCGAACTGCGCGACTACGACAATCCGTATAACGGCATGCCCTACACCGCCGTGTGGTACAAGCTCGGCACCATCAGCAACAAGGGGACCTGGAAGCGCATGCAGGTGACGATTCCGGATACGCGCGCCACCGCCATGCCCGCCGGCTGGGGCGGCCTCGGCTCGGGCGACGTGTCGCTGCCGCCGGGACGCAGCTTCGCCGACGTGCTGGCCGGCGTCGACGAGATCGCGTTCACG
Organism: Massilia sp. ZL223; assembly: GCF_018119395.1. Taxonomy (GTDB): domain Bacteria; phylum Pseudomonadota; class Gammaproteobacteria; order Burkholderiales; family Burkholderiaceae_D; genus Telluria. The sequence continues at coordinate 110,449 of NZ_JAGPWD010000012.1, read as the reverse complement.
ACCTTCGTGCCGGGCTTCCTCTACGGCTTCACCAGCTACGATCTCGTGGTCGACAACCTGTCGATCGTGACGAGCGGCAGCCGCTGACGCGGCCCTCTTAAACGAGGCCTTCGAACGGGAGGATGTCGACCATGTCGCCAGTGGCGACATTCCCCTGTTCGTCGTGCAGCACCACCATGCAGTTCGCCTCCGACATCGAGCGCAGGATGCCCGAGCCCTGCGAGCCCGTAATGCGTACCTCCGGCATCCCGTCGGCGCCCGGCGCGACGATGCCGCGCTGGTATTCGGTGCGGCCCGGCTTCTTGCGGATTGCTCCGCCAGAGCGCGCCTTCAGGAGCGGCAGCGGCGCTTCCGCCCCCATCATGCGCAGCAGCGCTTCGCGCGCGAAGAAGTAGAAGGACACCATCACCGCCACCGGATTGCCAGGCAGCCCGAACAGGAAGGCGCTGCGGCCGTTCGAACTCACGCGGCCGAAGGCCAGCGGCCGTCCGGGCCGCATGCCGATCTTCCAGAAGGTGACGTCGCCGAGGCGCGCCATCACCTGCTTCGTGTAGTCCGCCGCGCCCACCGACACGCCGCCCGAGGTGACGATCGCGTCCGCGTTCTCGCAGGCGCTGCGCAGCGCTTCTTCGAGCGCGTCCGGATCGTCGCGCACGATGCCCATGTCGACGATGTCGCAGCCAAGGCGCTGCAGCATGCCGTAGATCGTGTAGCGGTTGCTGTCGTAGACGCAGCCTTCGTCGAGGCCTTCGCCGATCGAGCGCAGTTCGTCGCCGGTCGAGAAGAAGGCCACGCGCAGGCGGCGCTGCACCGGCACTTCGGCGATGCCGAGCGAGGCGATCAGTCCCAGGTCAGCCGGGCGGATGATGCGGCCCGTCTTAAGGGCGGCGCTGCCCAGCTTCAGGTCCTCGCCCGCGAAGCGGCGGTTGTCGCCGGGCTTGATGACGCCGGCGCGGAGCGTGATCGCGTCTTCGCTTTCCTGTTCGACGAATTCCTGCGGCAGCACGCTGTCGCAGCCTTCGGGCATGACGCCGCCCGTCATGATGCGCACGCATTCGCCCGGTCCGGGCACGAGGCCGGAAGGCTTGCCTGCATAAGCGACGCCAATGACGCGCAGCGAAGCGACACCCTCGCCCGGCAGGTCGCTCCCGCGCAGCGCGTAGCCATCCATCGCCGAGTTGTCGTGGGCCGGCACGTTGATCGGCGAGACCAGGTCGCGCGCCAGCACCCGTCCGAGCGCCGCACGCAGGGCGACCATTTCCCTTGAGTGCACCGGCTGCACGAAGTCGCGGATGATGCGCTGGGCGCCGCGCACGCTGAGGGCGTCCGGATCGTAGCCGTCGATGCAGCTGGCCACTTTCGCCAGGGTCGGGGGCAGGGTGTCGTCCAGGCCCTGCAGTTCGTCGAGCGTGTTGATGTTGCGGAAGGCGTCCGCATCCTCGAACAGCACCTCGACCGATTTCAATTCCTTGTACCAGCCGTCCACGCGCCGTCCGCCTTCCGCCAGATAGGTGGAGAGCACCGGCAGGCGGCTGCTTCGCACCAGGCAGAAGACGGGGTGGGCCTGGACGCGCATACCCGCTTCCCGGGTGGCCGCGAAGGCGACGTCGGCCTCGTTCTCCTCGAGGGCCGTCAGCAGGCGCTCGGCCAGGTCGTACGGCAGGAAAGGCGAGTCGCAGGGCACGGCCAGCAGGAAGGGCGTGGCGCAATGGCGCAGGCCCGCTTCCAGGCCGGCCACCGGCCCGGCGAAGTCGGGCGTTTCGTCGGCCCAGACGGGCACGCCGAGCGCGGCGTAGGTGTCGAGATTGCGGTTGGCGTTGATGCCCACGCTGCCGACTTGCGGCGCCAGGCGTTCGAGCACCTGCGCCACCATGGTCGAGCCGCGGAAGGGCTGCAGGCCCTTGTCGACGTTGCCCATGCGCGAGCCTCGCCCGCCGGCCAGGATCAGGCCGCTGATCAGATTCTTGTCCATTGTATTATCCGCCGATATACGACATTTCGACTTTGCGTGCGCTGTTCGCCAGTCCGCTGGTATCCACGGTGCGCGTTTCGGAATAGCGGTCCGCCCGTAGCTTCCACAGCTGGGCGATGGCGCCCGCGATCTCGAGGTCCGAACGGCCTTCGCGCAGCAGGGCGCGCAGGTCGTGGCCGCGGGTGGCGAACAGGCAGGTGTAGAGTTTGCCCTCGGTCGACAGGCGCAGGCGCGTGCAGTCGCGGCAGAAGGCCTGGGTGACGCTGGAAATGACGCCGATCTCGCCGCCGCCGTCCAGGTAGCGCCAGCGCGCGGCGGTTTCGCCGCTGTAGTTCGGATCGATCGGCGCCAGCGGCAGTTCGCTGGAGATGCGGCGCACCACTTCGCTGGAGGGCACGACTTCCTGCATGTTCCAGCCGTTCGAGGCGCCCACGTCCATGTATTCGATGAAGCGCAGGATGAAGGGCGAGCCCTTGAAGTGCCGCGCCATCGGGAGGATCTCGCCGTCGTTGGTGCCGCCCTTGACCACCATGTTGATCTTGATCGGGCCGAGGCCCGCGGCGTGCGCCGCGTCGATGCCGTGCAGGACGTCGGACACCGAGAAGTCGACGTCGTTCATGCGCTTGAACATCGCATCGTCGAGCGCGTCGAGCGAGACCGTGACGCGGTCCAGGCCCGCATCCTTCAGCGCGCGCGCCTTGCGCGCCAGCAGCGAACCATTGGTGGTGAGGGTCAGGTCGAGCGGGCGCTTGGTGGGCGTCGGGATGGCGCGCAGCATGGCGATCAGGCGCTCCAGGTCCTTGCGCAGCAGCGGCTCGCCGCCGGTCAGGCGCAGCTTCTCGACCCCATGCGCCACGAACACTTTCGCGACGCGCGCGATTTCTTCAAACGAGAGCAAGGCGCTGTGCGGCAGGTAGGCGTAGTCCTTGTCGAACACCTCTTTCGGCATGCAGTAGACGCAGCGGAAATTGCAGCGGTCGGTGACGGAGATGCGCAGGTCATGCAGCGGCCGGCCGAGCGCATCCAGGAGCAGCCCGCTGGGCTCCTCCGGCGCGGCCGGCACCGCCAGCGCCGGCGAGCGCAGGTCGTTGATCAGGACAATTTTTTCAGCCATGCCAATACGATAGCACGAGCCCCGCCAATGCACAGGCGGCAATCAGCTTGATCGGCCCGACCTTGAAGCGCAGCAGCGCCACGCTGGCGGCCGCGCCGATGGCGATCGCCGCCGGCTGGGCTGTCCCGCCAGCGAAGAACACATGCTGGCCGAAGAACACCGCCAGGCTGGCGATCACGCCGACCACGGCGGCCGAGATGGCGGTGAGCGGGGCGCTCCAGCGCAAATTGCCGCGCCCGGACTCGACCAGCGGACCGCCCGCCAGGATGAACACGAAGGAGGGCAGGAAGGTGAACAGGCTCGCCACCAGCGCCCCCGCGATACCGCCGAGCGTCAGTGCTTCCGGGCCGAACAGGGCGTGCGTCCAGCCGCCCACGAAGCCCACGAAAGCGACGATCATGATCAGCGGGCCGGGCGTGGTCTCGCCCAGCGCCAGGCCGTCGATCATCTGGTGCGCGCTGAGCCAGCCGTACTGGTCGACCGCGCCCTGCACCACGTAGGGCAGCACGGCGTAGGCGCCGCCGAAGCTCATCAGGGCGGCCTTGGTGAAGAACCAGCCCATGCGCGCCAGCGTGCCCTGGGGGCCGAACAGCAGCGCCAGCAGCAGCCAGCACGCGAGCGCGAGCAGGCAGCCGATGGCCGTGCTGGTTGCCAGGCGGCGCAGGCTGAAGCGCGCGTGCTCGGGCGTGGGCGTGTCGTCGTCGAGCACGGCCGGGCCGTAGTGCCTGCTTTCGCCCGGGTGGGCGCCGCCCGGCTGGAAGCGGTGCGGCCACAGGCGTCCGCCGGCCAGGCCCAGCAGCGCGGCGCCCAGCACGATCAGGGGAAATGGCAGGTCGAGCAGGGCGATGGCGATGAAGGCGGCGACGGCGATGGCGCTCAATGCCCAGTTGCGCAGGGTGCGGCTGCCGATGCGCCAGGCGGCGCCGATCACGATGGCGACCACGGCGGGCTTGATGCCGACCATGATGCCGGCGATCGCGGGCAGGTGGCCGAAGGCGAGGTAGATCCAGGACAGGGCGATCAGCAGCGCCAGCGAGGGCAGGATGAACAGCAGGCCGGCCGCGATGCCGCCTGGTGCGCGGTGCAGGAGCCAGCCAATGTAGACCGCCAGCTGGGTGGCTTCGGGGCCGGGGAGCAGCATGCAGTAGTTCAGGGCGTGCAGGAAGCGCTGTTCGGAGATCCAGCGGCGGCGTTCGACCAGTTCGCTGTGCATCAGCGCGATCTGGCCGGCGGGGCCGCCGAAGCTGATGAAGCCGAGTTTGAGCCAGTAGAGCAGGGCGGTGCGGAAGGGGATGGGGGTGGGCATCCGGGTATTTTAGCGTGTTGGTATTTCGGTAAGGTGACGGGCTGCGGTGGGACCCAAGTTTCCACGCAAACCACCAGCTCAAAATAAAAAAGGGAAGCCGAAGCTTCCCTTTTCAAATCACATCAGCATCACTGACGCGTATCCACCTGGATCAGCGGTTCATCCACTGGCGGCGGCAGCGGCTTGCGGACGCGGCGCGGGCGCACTGGTTCCGGGGCCTGGGCGGCTGCTTCCTGCGCAGCGCGCAGTTTTTCCGGATCGGTCGAGGCCAGCTGCAGGCCGGCCTTGGACAGCAGGTCGTTCAGGTCCATCGGCGCTTCGGCCGGGGCCGGAGCCGAGGCCACCACCGGCGCGGCGACCGGCTCAGCCACCGGAGCAGCTTCGACGACCGGCGCCGGAGCAGGGGCCGGAGCCCGAGCAGCGACAGGCGCCACTTCGGCAACCGGCGCCGGCGCAGCGGCAGCCTGCTCGGCTGCGGCTGCCGCGGCACGGGCAGCGGCGATCGACGCCGAGGTCGGGAACATGTGCTGCGGCGCTGCGGCCGGTGCTTCCACCGGAGCCGGGGCCGGAACAGCGGCAACCGGAGCAGGCGCCGGCGCCACGTCAGCCTTCGGCTGGGCAGCGGCCGCCATCGACGCGGCGGTCGGGAACGGCCACGGACCCGGTTCGCCTTTCACGGCAGCCGGCTTCCTGGACTCGGCAGCCACCTTGGCGGCTTCCACGTCCGCTACCGGCGTGAAGGCTGGCGCTTCCGTGGCGCCTTCGGCGGTCTCGATGCCCTCGGCCTGGTCGCGGTCGCGGCGGTTACGGTTGCGGCCACCGCGGCGGCGGCGGCGGCGCGGCTCGTCGCCGCCTTCGGCGTCCAGATCCTCGCCGTCCGGCCCGGTGACGGCCACTTTCACGGCATGCTCCAGCACGTCGCCGTGCGGGGTCGAGGTCGACAGTTCGCTTTCCGGCACGGCGACCGGCTGCTTCAGTTCTTCCACCTTGGCTTCGGCTGCCGGGGCGCTAGCGCGTTCGCCACGCTCACGCGGCTGGCGCGGTGCGCGTTCCTGGCGTTCGCCGCGTTCCTTGCGCTCGCCACGCTCCGGACGCTGCTCGGCGCCCTCGGCGCGTGCCGTGGTCTCGACCTGCTCGCGCGGTTCACGCGGCTGGCGTTCCTTGCGCTCCTTGCGCGGCGGACGGGTGTCGGCTTCCGGCGCCTTGGCGGCATCCTCGCTCACCGCGCCCTTGGCGACGGTCTCGCGCGCCTCGCGCGGTTCGCGCTCCTCACGCTGCTTGCCGCCCGAGCGGCCGTTGCGCGAACGCTGGCCACGGCCGCTACGGTCGCCGCCACGCTCGGCAGGCGCCGGAGCGGCGGGTTTCTCGGCAAGCACCGGCGCCGGGGCCGGGGCGGGCGCGGCGGGGGCGCCCAGGAAGAAGTTGCGCAGGCGGGCGAAGAAGCCCTGTTCTGCCGGCGCGGCGGCCGGTGCCGGTGCGGCGGCGGCAGGCGCTTCCACCGGCTTGGCCGGCTTGGCGGCTTCGCTGCGGTCCACCATCGGCGCCGGCTGGGCCGGGGTGATGGTCTTGACCACGGCTTCCTGGCGCGGCTTCTGCTCTTCCTTCTGGCGCTTGGCGTAGGCCATGTCGGTGTCGGCCGACTCGGCCAGGGTGTAGCTGGCGGCGGCGTCTTCCAGGCGCGGATCGTCGTGCTTGATGCGCTCGAGCTTGTAGTGCGGGGTGTCCAGATGCTTGTTCGGAATCAGGATCACGGTGATGCGGTGGCGGTTCTCGATCTTGAGCACTTCGCCGCGCTTTTCGTTCAGCAGGAAGGCGGCGACATCGACCGGCACCTGCACGTGGATCGCGGCCGAGTTCTCCTTCATCGCCTCTTCCTGGATGATGCGCAGCACCTGCAGGGCGGACGATTCGGTATCGCGGATGTGGCCGGTGCCCGAGCAGCGCGGGCAGGTCACGTGGGAGCCTTCCGACAGCGACGGACGCAGGCGCTGGCGCGACAGTTCCATCAGGCCGAAGCGCGAGATCTTGCCCATCTGGACGCGTGCACGGTCATGGTGCAGGGCGTCCTTCAGGCGCTGTTCCACTTCGCGCTGGTTCTTGGCCACTTCCATGTCGATGAAGTCGATCACGATCAGGCCGCCCAGGTCGCGCAGGCGCAGCTGGCGGGCGACTTCGTCGGCCGCTTCGCAGTTGGTGTTGAAGGCGGTGGTCTCGATGTCCGAGCCGCGGGTGGCGCGGGCCGAATTGACGTCGATGGAAACCAGGGCTTCGGTGTGGTCGATCACGATCGCGCCGCCCGACGGCAGCGGCACGGTGCGCGCGTAGGCGGTCTCGATCTGGTGTTCGATCTGGAAACGGGAGAACAGCGGCACGTCGTCGCTGTAGCGCTTCACGCGGTGCGCCATGTCGGGCATCACGTGGCTCATGAACTGCTGGGCCTGCTCGTAGATGTCGTCGGTGTCGATCAGGACTTCGCCGATGTCCGGCTGGAAGTAGTCGCGGATGGCGCGGATGACGAGCGAGGATTCCTGGTAGATCAGGAAGGCGCCCGGGGCCGACTTGCCGGCGCCTTCGATCGCGCGCCACAGCTGCATCAGGTAGTTCAGGTCCCACTGCAGTTCTTCGACGGTGCGGCCGATGCCGGCGGTGCGGGCGATGACCGACATGCCCTGCGGCAGGTCCAGCTTGTCCATGGTCTCGCGCAGTTCCTGGCGTTCTTCGCCTTCGACGCGGCGCGAGACGCCGCCGCCACGCGGATTGTTCGGCATCAGGACCAGGTAGCGGCCAGCCAGCGAGATGAAGGAGGTCAGCGCCGCGCCCTTGTTGCCGCGCTCTTCCTTCTCGACCTGGACCATGATTTCCTGGCCTTCGCGCAGCGCTTCCTTGATGGTGCAGTTGCGGACGTCGACGCCGTCACGGAAATAAGAGCGGGCAACTTCTTTGAAGGGGAGGAAACCGTGGCGGTCTTCGCCGTAGCTGACGAAGCAGGCTTCGAGGGAGGGTTCGATGCGGGTGATGACACCCTTGTAGATATTCGACTTGCGCTGTTCGCGTCCGGCCGTTTCGATATCGATGTCGATCAGTTTCTGGCCATCGACGATCGCTACGCGCAGCTCCTCTTGCTGCGTAGCGTTAAACAACATACGTTTCATTTTTATAAACTCCGCGACCCTGGGGCCGTGTCATTGCCGTCCTTGCGAACGGCGAAGTACAGGGAATACGCGAAGATGGGAGCGTTGGAGGGAGTAATGCCCGGGGCGTACGGCGCGGCGACGCGATGCGTCGCTGCCCGCAACAGGGCGCGAATGGAGCCGAACGTCATTGCCTTCGCACTCCGCAACCTCGACCAGGGCGCCTGCCATCCCTTCGGGACTGGCACAGCGCCGGGAGGGCGGTGCGCAACAACCAGCCAAACCTTAGCCAGCGAACAAACCTGGACTTCGATACTCAGGCGATGAATTCTCCGGAAAAACCGTGTTGCGCGTTGCCGCTTGTCGGCCTGCGATGCCCGCCGCGCTCCTCGCGCGACTGCGTCCCGGCCAATCGGTGGCCGCCCGCTAGGGTTTTTCCAGCTTTTTCAAATCAATCTGCCTTGACTCAAGCCTTCAGGATGAGGCTTACATCGGGTCGGGCGAAAACGACAAGCGTTATCGACACCATCATCCGGCGAGCCGCCACGGGCCGCTTGCCGGTACTTATCCTTAACAATCCAAACAATCCAATCCTGCACCCAGACGCGCGACCCGATTACAACTGCAGGTGCAACCCTGATCCGCCATCTAGGTGTGCGTACACTATTTTTCCACCGAATTTGCCATTGGCGGGGCCGGTGGAACGCGCCCCTGTGTAAAATATCGTTTTATTTCTTACACCAGCAGAGGTTTGACCGCCGCCTGTCGATTATATATTCAAAATGAAGGACTTAGAGAGAATTTCTGGGAAGACAGAGAGAATGGCAATACAAAACGATGTTGTTCCCCCTTCATCACAGCCGGCACTCCAAGCGCAGTTCGTGACCATCACCGAAGAAGAAGCCGGTCAGCGAATTGACAATTTCCTGTTGCGTGTTTGCAAAGGCGTACCCAAGAGCCATATTTACCGCATCCTGCGCTCGGGCGAAGTCCGGGTGAACAAGGGCCGTATCGACCAGATGTACCGCCTGGGCGAGGGCGACGTGGTGCGGATTCCGCCGATCCGCCTGGCCGAAAAGGCCAGCACCCAGGCCGCGCCGGGCGCCGAATTCGCCATCGTGTACGAGGACAGCCACCTGCTCGTCATCGACAAGCCGGCCGGCATCGCCGTGCACGGCGGCTCGGGCGTGTCGTATGGCGTGATCGAGCAGCTGCGCGCCGCGCGTCCGGAAGCCAAGTTCCTGGAGCTGGTGCACCGCCTCGATCGCGAGACCTCGGGCCTGCTCCTGATCGCCAAGAAGCGCACCGCCCTGACCAACCTGCATGCGCAGATGCGCGACGGCCTGACCGACAAGCGCTACTTGACCGCCGTCCATGGCGACTGGGTCAACAAGCGCCAGCACGTCAAGCTGCCGCTGCACAAGTTCACCACCCCGGACGGCGAGCGCCGCGTGGTGGTGCAGTCGGGCGGGCAGGAAGCGCACACGATCTTCAACCTGAAGCGCAAGTGGCAGGATGTCGCCCTGCTCGAAGCCGAGCTCAAGACCGGGCGCACGCACCAGATCCGCGTGCACCTGGCATCTTCCGGCTTCCCGATCCTGGGCGACGAGAAGTATGGCGATTTCGCGCTCAACAAGCAGCTGCAGAAGGCGGGCGAGGGCCGTGGCCCGCTGCGCCGCATGTTCCTGCACGCCTGGCAGATCACCTTCACCCATCCGGACACCGGCAAGCCGCTGAACCTGCGCGCACCGCTCCCGGCGGAGTGCGAGAAATTCTTGGTAAGCTTGGGGCAACCGATCGCATGAGCTTCATCCCTCCGCGATGACCACACTATATTGAAGGGAGCGGCGGCCTCGAGCCGCCGCATGACATGGCAAGAAAACAATTTGATCTGATCGTGTTCGACTGGGACGGCACGCTGATGGACAGCACGGCGACCATCGTCAAGTGCATCCAGTCGGCCGCGCGCGACCTGGGCCTGCCGGTTCCCAGCGACGCCTCGGCGGCCCACGTGATCGGCCTCGGCCTGTCGGAAGCGATGCAGGCGGTGATGCCGAACATCGAGCCGGCGCTCTACCCGCGCATGGTCGAGCGCTATCGCTATCACTTCCTGACGAAGGATCATGAACTGGTGCTGTTCAAGGGAGTTCGCGAGATGTTGAGCGAACTTGCCGGCGAAGGCTATTTCCTGGCCGTGGCCACGGGCAAGAGCCGGGTGGGCCTGAACCGCGCCCTGAACGCGGCCGGCCTGCTGTCGACCTTCGACGCTACCCGTTGCGCGGATGAGACATTTTCCAAGCCGCACCCTGCGATGCTGCAAGAGCTGACCAGGGAGCTGGGGCAGGACCTGCGCCGTACCGTTATGATCGGCGACACCACCCACGACCTGATGATGGCAAACAATGCCGGCGCCTCGGGGATCGCGGTCGAGTTCGGCGCCCATCCGGTCCAGCAGCTGCAGGCCTGCAAGCCCTTGTATTCGGCGCGTTCGATCCCCGAACTGCATGGCTGGCTGATGGAAAACGCGTAGCGATGAGCGCGGAAGCGGGCCTGTTCGTGTGCGATGCCGACCAGTTGGTCGATGGCGGCAGGGGGATCAGGTTTCCGGTGCTGGTCTATGGCCAGCCGGCGACCGGCTTCGTGGTGCGCTTCGCCGGTAAACCCTATGCCTACCTGAACCGTTGTGCCCATGTGCCGATCGAACTCGACTGGAAAGAGGGCGACTTCTTCGAATCGAGCGGCCTGTACCTGATGTGCGCGACGCACGGCGCCGTGTACGAGCCGGAAAGCGGCCGCTGCGCCGGCGGCCCCTGCCGCGGCGGACGGCTGCTGCCGATCGGCGTGGTCGAGCAGGATGGAAAGATTTTCTGGCAGCCGGATCAGCAGATCCGGGCCCCACTATAGAATATTGCGGCGAACTTCAGATAACGACAGAGTTTATGAGCGATCACACGAGCAACGATCACCCGGGCGACAGCCGCCTTGCCGCCAACCCGACGGTCAGCAACTGGGAGCGCGAGACGCTCGAAAAGCTGGTGTTCGCCACCGTGCAGGAGCGCCGCGCGGCTCGCCGCTGGGGGATTTTCTTCAAGCTCAGTTTCCTGCTCGTGGCGCTGCTGGCGCTGTGGGCCTATTACGATTTCAACTTCGGCGGCACCGGCGACGAAAGCCTGGGCCGCCACACGGCGCTCATCGAGATTAACGGCGAGATCGAAGCGGAAGGCAGCGGCGCGGCCGATACCGTGATTCCCTCGCTGAACAAGGCCTTCTCCGATTCCGGCTCGGCCGCGGTGGTGCTGCGCATCGACAGCCCCGGCGGCAGCCCGGTCCAGGCCGGCATCATCGTCGACGAGATCCAGCGCCTCAAGCGCGGCTATCCGGACAAGCCGCTGTACGTGGTGGTGGACGAGATCTGTGCCTCGGGCGGCTATTACATAGCCTCGGCGGCGGACCGCATCTACGTGAACAAGGCCTCGATCGTCGGCTCGGTGGGCGTGCTGATGGACAGCTTCGGCTTTACCGGCACCATGGAAAAGCTGGGCGTCGAGCGGCGCCTGATGACCGCGGGCGAGAACAAGGGCTTCCTGGATCCCTTCAGCCCGCAATCCGACAAGCACAAGGCCCATGCCCAGGCCATGCTCAACGAGATCCACCAGCAATTCATCTCGGTGGTGCGCGCCGGCCGCGGCAAGCGCCTGAAGGAAACGCCGGAAACCTTCTCCGGCCTGTACTGGACCGGCGCCAAGGCGGTCGAGATGGGCCTGGCGGACGGCTTCGGCACCGTCGACACGGTGGCGCGAGACATCGTCAAGGCCGAGGACATCGTCGACTACACGGCGCATGAAGGCTTGCCGGAGCGCGTGCTGAAGAAATTCGGTGCGGCGGTCGGTGAAAACGCGGTCAAGGCGGCCACCCGCGGGACCCTGCCGAAGTTGCATTAAGAATAGAGACACCGAGTACGGTTGTACTGGATTTCGCTTGCATCCGGTGACAAAGAGACTATAGTGAGGGTGTAGTTGCTGCCGCGGCGGACGATACCCTTAAATCCAGCCTGTTCGTTATCGGACGATACGCAAGAGCGCTACCCGCTGCACCTGCCGTGCAGTTTCGAGTGAATTCAATTCCTCACGGTTGTGATTCCCCCTCGGGATTGGGAACGACGGCTTCGGCCGTCGTTTCCATTTATATGCATGTCAGGTGCAGGTACCCAGGTGCTGGGCGTCGCCGTCGAGGGCGGGGCGTGCCGGTTCCGGCTGCGGGGGAGCGGAGGACAAGGGGCAGAAATCGTCATGCTGGGCGAAGCCGCCCCGGTCGAGCCAGGCCTGGTGCTCGCGGACCGCGCGCGCATACCAGGCGGCGCGCAGGGGCGGGCTGCCCTCATGCAGATGGGGAAGATCGCCGCCACGGCGCCAGCGCGCCAGCGCCAGCTGGGTGGGAAAGAGCGCTGCATGGCTGGACGCCACGCGCTGCCGTACCTGATGGGCTTCGGCTGCGGAAGGCTGTCGGTATCCGGTGTCGAGATTGTCGTTCACGGTAGTGGTCCTCTGCTTGCGCATTGCCTTCCTATATGTCGAGTAAATATTCCGGAGGGCGATTAGGGAAATTCCTAACGCTTTGAAGTCTATCAACCGGAAATTTGGGGTGCTTGACGCTTATCAAATGAACGGTTGCATGCTGGGCGGGGGAGTGGTGCGCGAAAACGGATTGGCGTGCAGTTGAGCCGGGTGAAAGTATCAAATGGCCCGCAGCCCCAACTGTGGATGGGGCGGCTCGCCAACTCCCCAGCTTTCCCACCCCCAGCCCTTCTGTTAAAGTCTCGCCCCATGAGTAAACTCTCCCTTGACCGCATCCTGCAATCCCAGGGTTTCGGTACCCGCAAATACTGCCGCGCCCTGATCGAGGACGGCGATGTCGCCGTCAACGGCGAGATCCAGGACAATTTCAAAGCCACTTTCGACACCCAGGACCTGGTCCTGACCGTCTTCGACGAGGAATGGCGCTACCGCGAGCGCGTCTATATCGCCCTCTACAAGCCGGCCAACTACGAGTGCTCGCGCAAACCCAGCCACCACCCCGGCGTGCTGACCCTGCTGCCTGAGCAGTTCACCTGGCGCGAAGTGCAGCCTGTCGGCCGCCTCGACCACGACACCACCGGCCTGCTCCTGATGTCGGACGACGGCCCTTTCATCCACGCCCAGTCCTCGCCCAAGCGCCACGTGCCCAAGGTCTACCAGGCGACCACGGCCGAGCCGGTCACGGACGCCCTGGTCGAGCAGATGCTGGCCGGCGTGCAGCTGCACGACGAGCCGGCGCCGCTGAAGGCGGTCTCCTGCATCCCGCGTGACGAGCACCAGCTCGAGATCGTGCTGGAGCAGGGCAAGTATCACCAGGTCAAGCGCATGCTGGCCGCGGCAGGCAACCACTGCAGCGCGCTGCACCGCTCCCAGATCGGCGGCCTGACCCTGGACGCCCTCGGCCTGCGCGAAGGCGAATGGTGCTTCCTGGAGCAGTCCCAGCTCGACCTGCTCGTGCCCGCCTGAGCAGCGCTGGCCCGGCAGCCGTGCATGCACGGCTGCAACACGTGCGACATCGATAAGCAATTTCCGCGACACTTGTGGCGGATGACGGCCCGGAAAGGGCCGTCGCGCTATTGTTTTATCGAAAAGTTCATCTATGGTCCTTGCCCGCTCCACGCTGTCCCTGATTCCCTTCCTATTCTCCGCTTCCGCCCTGGCCCAAAGCCAGCCCCAGTCGATGGCGGACTGCACGCCGCTCCTCGACAATGTCCAGCGCCTGGCCTGCTTCGACCGCCTGGCGGCCGCCCAGTCCGGGCGGGCGGAGGCGGTCGCTGCTGCTGCGGCTCCGGCCGCCGTCGCGCCGTCCGGTTCGGCCTTCCCGCCGCCGCGCAGCGCCGAGGCCGATCCCGCCGCCTCGATCGACCCCACCGTCGAAGCCGCGAATGGCTACACGATGAGCAGCCACTGGGAGCTGGACCCCAAGGACAAGCGCGGCACCTTCATCTTCCGTCCGCACCGGCCGAACTACCTGATCGCCACCGGCACCTACCGCCCCAACGACCAGCCTTACCTGCCGTTCCGCGAGGCGGCCGGCATCGACAAGGGCCTGTCGAAAGGGGAGCTGGCGTTCCAGCTCGGCTTCAAGATGAAGGTGGTCGAGACCCTGTTCGAGAAGCCGGTCGACGTCTGGTTCGGCTATACCCAGAACAGCTTCTGGCAGGCGACCAACGACGAAGCCTCGAGCCCCTTCCGTGAAACCAATTACGCGCCCGAGGTCATGGTGGTGACGCCGCTGAATGTCGGTATCCTGGGCGCCAACCTGCGCTTCCTGAACCTCGGCTTTGTGCACCAGTCGAACGGCCAGTCCTCGACCCTGTCGCGCAGCTGGAACCGCTTCTACGCCCAGGTGGGCTTGGAGCGCGGGCCGCTGTCCGTCACCGCCAGGGTGTGGAAGCGGGTCAACGAGGCGCTGGAAGACGACAACAACCCGGACATCATCGACTACCTGGGCCGCGGCGAGCTGTCCGGCACCTGGCGCCTGGACGGCGGCCACGAAGTGTCGGCCCTGCTGCGCCACAACTTCCACACGCACAAGGGCGCCACCCAGCTGGGCTGGGCCTTCCCGGTGGCCGGCCCGCTGAAGGGCTACCTGCACTGGTTCTCCGGCTACGGGCAGAGCATGATCGACTACAACTACTTCCAGCGCAGTATCGGCGCCGGGGTGATGGTCAAGTATTGAAGGGGCCCGTAGAATGGCGCTCCCGCCAACAGGAGCGCCCATGAAACTAGCCACCCTCAACGACGGCACCCGCGACGGCCAGCTGGCCGTGGTGTCGCGCGACCTCAAGATCGCCCATATCGCCGACGGCATCGCACCGACCCTGCAGGCCGCGCTCGACGACTGGGCCTTCATCGGCCCGCAGCTCGACGAACTCTCGCGCCAGCTGAACGAGGGCAGGGCGCGCCGCCCCTTCGATTTCGACCCGGCGCGCTGCATGGCGCCGCTGCCGCGTGCCTACCAGTGGGCCGACGGCTCGGCCTACGTCAACCACGTCGAGCTGGTGCGGCGTGCGCGCGGCGCCGAGATGCCGGCCTCGTTCTGGGAAGATCCCCTGATGTACCAGGGCGGCAGCGACGACTTCCTGGGGCCGCACGACGACATCGTGCTGGCGCGTGAGGAGTGGGGCATCGACTTCGAGGCCGAGGTGGCGGTGGTCACGGGTGACGTGCCCATGGGCGCGACGCCGGACGAAGCGCACCAGCAGATCCGGCTCCTGATGCTGGCCAACGACGTCTCGCTGCGCAACCTGATTCCCGACGAACTGGCCAAGGGCTTCGGCTTCCTGCAATCCAAGCCCGCCACCAGCTTCGCGCCGCTGGCGGTGACGCCGGACGAGCTGGGCGAGGCCTGGCGCGGCGGCAAGCTGCATTTGCCGCTGCGCTCGGTGTGGAACGGGCACCTGGTGGGGCAGCCGGATGCGGGCGTGGACATGGTCTTCAATTTTCCGCAGCTGGTCGCGCACCTGGCCAAGACCCGCAACGTGCGCGCCGGCAGCATCGTCGGCTCGGGGACGGTGTCGAACAAGGATGCGTCGCGCGGGTATTCCTGCATCGCCGAGAAGCGCTGCCTGGAGATGATCGCGGATGGGGCGGCCTCGACGCCCTTCATGCGCTTTGGCGATACGATCCGGATCGAAATGCTGGATGAGAAGGGGAAGTCGATTTTTGGGGCGATCGAGCAGGTGGTGAAGCGCTTGGAGAAGTAATTGGCGCTGGTGATACGCAACCAGACTTGGATCCCGGCCTGCGCCGGGACGACCTTGATTTAGAGCGCGAGAATAACGGAAGCCCGGTTTCGGCTAGCCACTTCAAAACCGTCGTCCCGGCGAAGGCCGGGACCCAAGTTTGTTTGAACACCGCTATCGCTCACCCGGCGCAGCCGCCCAAAACGCATCTCCAGCCATATTCCCACCCAGCTTCACCTCGACCGGCCGTGTGATCCGCCTCAGCGCATCCGCCTTCACCAGCCTCCCGTCCGCTTCGTGCAGCCGGTACCAGAGGAAAGCGACCCCCGACAGCGCCAGCTTCTGCCCCGTGAACAAGTTGTCGCGCACCACGCTCATGCCCTCCAGCCGCACGTCGACGTCCAGCACCAGCGCTCCTTCGCTGCGCTCGGCCTGCCCCAGGTAGCGCGCCGCGACGAACAGCGGGCTCTTGTCGCTCGCTTCCCCCGCCTTCAGCGAGTCGACGAAGGCGTCGACCGACTTGAGGTGGACGCGAACAGCGTCTTCCATTGCCGCCAGTTCCTTCTTGAGTTCTCCCTTGGCGCTGCCGGCCAGCCGGGCCAGGGTTTCCGCATGCTGGGCCAGGATGGCGCGGTGGCCGCCGAGGGCGCGTACCCTTCCCAGCAGGCGCTCGTGGCGTGACCAGTCGAGCTCGCCCAGGTAGCCGCTGCCCAGGCCCGCCAGCCGCGCCGGGCAGCTGCGCGCCATGGCGCTGGCGAACAAGGCGCGCGCGCCTTCGCCATAGCCGATGCCGGCCAGGGTGGTGTCGCCCTTGAACAGGGCGGCCAGGTCGGCGGCGGCGCGCAGGGTGGCCGGCGGCACGGCCAGCCAGGCCAGCGGCAGGGCGCGGGGCGCACCCTCGGCCGGCGTGTGGGCTTCGATGTAAAGTGCCAGTTCGCGGTTGCGCGCCGCCAGGTCCTCACTCAGGCGCACCAGGGCGGCTTCGACCGCGCGCGCGGCCACCATGCCCTGGGCCGTGGCCGGGTCGTAGAGCAGGGTGGGGCGGTCCGCCGGCAGGACGGCGCAGACCTCTTGCGCCAGCTCGAGGGCCAGGTCGAAGGCGCGCGCCAGCCCGGCGGCGCCAAACTGGCGGGTGTCGACGGCGCCGCTCAGGGGCTTGGCTTGCGCCGGCGGGAGCCGCGCCAGCAGCTCGGCGCGCTCGGCCTCGGCAATGGCTTGCCGGGTTTCCGCTTCCAGCAGGCCGGCGCGGGCGTCGAGCAGTCCGGCAGGCTGCTGAGCGAGGGCAGGCACTGGCGCCATGCTGGCCGCCAGGCAGAAGAGTGACAAACAGCGGGTAAGAGAGCCCATCGTGTCTCCTTTTTGCCTCATTCCCTGGATTTCTCGGTGGAAATATGTAACAAATTGTCTGTAAATAGTAGGAGATGTTTCGGGCGCGTTGATTGTACGATCGCAAACTCGCTAGAATCAGCCGCTTACGCCCCAGCAACGTCGGCGATGATCCAGGTCTTGGCGCGTTGCGAGGCACCGCACGATTTGGCTGCTGCTGTCGCAGTCTGCGCTAGAATTGATGGGATAACAAAAAGTGATTCTATGAACAATCTTGCCCTGCCAGTCGATAGCTTCGGAATTGGTTTCGCCGCGACCCTGGTCTGCTCGCTTCTGCTCGTCTGGACGAAGCGCTGGCACGGACGTTACTCGCTCGACGCCACCCACGGCGTCCAGAAATTCCACATCACCCCGACGCCGCGCATCGGTGGCGCGGCCATCTTCGCCGGCCTGTGGCTGGCCCTGGCGCTTCTGCCCGAGCCGCAGCAGGAATTGCTGTTTCCGGTGCTGGTGGCCGGCTTGCCCGCCTTCAGCTTCGGACTGGTCGAAGACCTGACGCGCAACGTGTCGGTGCGGGCGCGCCTGCTGGCCACGATGGCCAGCGGGGTGCTGTGCTGGTGGCTGACCGACGCCAGCCTGCGCCATATCGGTGTCGGACCGCTGGATGCCCTGTTGGCATGGGTGCCGTTCTCGGTCCTGTTCACGGCCTTCGCGGTCGGCGGCGTCGCCAATGCGCTCAATATCATCGACGGTTTCAACGGCCTGGCCAGCGGCTCGCTGATGATCAGCATGGGAGCGTTGGGGCTGATCGCGCTCGGGTGCGGCGATGCGCACCTGGCACAGCTGTGCTTCCTGATCTGTGCCGTCACCTTCGGGTTTTTCTTGGTCAACTTCCCCTTCGGTAAATTGTTCCTTGGCGATGGCGGTGCCTATCTGCTCGGTTTTCTGCTGGCCTGGATATCGGTGATGCTTGTTTCCCGTAACCCGAACGTGTCGGTTTGGGCGCCGTTCCTCGCGTGCGGTTACCCGGTATTCGAGACACTATTTACGATCGCACGTCGGCTCTGGCACCGGCATCATCCCGGCCTGCCGGACAGCCGGCATTTGCATAGCCTGATCAAAGTGAATATTTCGGCTCGCTATTTCGCTGCATGGCCAGCACCACTTCGCAATGCGGCCGTGTCGCCTTTTGCTTGGGTAGTTGCCTTGGTCCCTGCCGCATGTGGAGTGATTTTCTTCGAACTGCCTACTTTCCTGGCGTGTGCCGGCATCGCAAGTTTCTCGCTGTATTGCGCAGGCTACACTTGGGTGGCGTCACTGGGCAGGCACGGTCGCCATGTGCAGCTGGGCGCTGTCGAGCCAAAGGAAGAACTCGACTTTGAGCCTGCCAGTCGCCGCGCGGCTGGCTGAGCAACGTTTAGGGCCACTCGTATTGACCAGCTCGGGTTGTGCCATGCCTTTAGTCAGCCTTAGGTGCATTCAAGGTGAAGGAGAGTCTTATTTTCAGTTCATGTTCGTAAGGCGTTTCCAGAAACGATTTATTCTTGCAAGCCGTTTGCAAAACAATGCGGTAAAACGGCTTTCAGTGAAATCGCATTCCATGTCCTGCGGATTTCAAATGATATTGGTATCGAGGCGTTATTGAAACAAGAAGTATAGACCGCGAGCTGGATTATTTATTCAATCACGGAACTGATTTTTCAAATTATTATTTCCTATGCGAGGTTTTCGAAAGCGGCGCATCCAGCTGTAGGGTGCCCGCTTAGAGCGGCCGGTCGTCGATAAGCTTCGCATACGTCGGGTTTAATAAATGTGAATTCTCACCAATGTTCACAATAATTAAATTGAAACAGGATGTGTTCGAAATTCGACATGTCAAGTTTGCTTGGCGGTGTGGCGCGCATACGTCCAGCACGATCAAGAGCGCTCATAGATAATTAAAACTTTCCAATCCCCAATAGGTTTAGGGTATCATCTCGTGTTCTTCCAAGCAGGGCTCCAAGCATTTCCTCTCATTAGGTAACCGATGTCCAAGATCAATCGCACTGTCCTGGCCGTGGCTCTGGCCGTCACTTCCATTGCTAGTCATGCGCAGCAAGCGCCGCAGAACCAGGTTGACGACCGGTTTGGCCAAGAGCAACAGGCCATGCCATCGGAAATTTTCGCGCAGCCGCGCAGAGTGAGTATCACAAACGCCGGTGTGGTGGGTCTTGGTGAGGGCGCGCCGGCTCCGGATGGGCTGGTCGAACGCGAAGGTCCGCTCGATGCAGCTGAGCGGGGATCGTGGCAGCAAGGCGAGGGCGCTGCGCTGCGCCAGCAGCGCGATGGCGGTCTGGCCCGCGCGCCGCAAGGGCGCACAAAGCGGGAGCCGCTGAGCGAGTTCCAGAAATTTGTTTTGGAAAACACTGGAACGGTCCTGCCGGTGTACGGAACGGAATTTTTCGCCAATGCTCCATCGACGTTTGCGCCGATTTCCAATACCCCGGTGCCGTCCGAGTATCCTCTTGGTCCGGGCGACCAACTGCTTATCCGCGGCTGGGGCACGATTGACATCGACTTCCGAGCGACCATTGATCGCAACGGTACCATCAACATTCCGACAATCGGCACCGTCGTGCTGGGTGGCGTGAAGGCAGGCGATGCCGAAGGCTTGATCCGCAGCGCCGTGGCCCGCCTGTACAAGGGTGTTACGGTCAGCGTCAACTTTGGCCAATTGCGTGCCATCACGGTCTATGTAGTAGGCCAAGCCAAGCGCCCGGGTACTTACACGGTGTCGAGCCTGTCGACCCTAGTCAACGCTTTATTCGCGAGCGGCGGTCCGAACGCCACCGGGAGCATGCGCCGCGTGCAGGTCAAGCGCGCCGGCAAGGTTGTGGCCGAACTGGATCTGTATGCGTTCATCGCCAAGGGCGACAAATCGGGCGACATCAAACTGCAGGACGGCGATTCGATCTATATCCCAGCCGCTAGCGGCTATGTCGCGCTGACCGGCAAGGTGAATGTTCCGGCCATCTACGAACTCAAATCAGGCGAGTCGATCTCCTCCGTGCTTGACATTGCAGGAGGACTGCCTGTGCTGGCCGACCCGCGCCGCGCCTTCCTGGAGCGGATCGATCCGAGCAAGGCACGGCCGCGCAGCGTGGAGCAATTCGCCTTGGACGCTGAAGGGCTGAAGCGCGGCCTCAAGACTGGCGACTTGCTTAACGTTACCTCGATCACGCCTGATTTCTCCAATGCCGTCATCTTGCGTGGCAACGTCGATCAACCGGTCCGAGCGCCGTTTAAGGATGGCATGCGGGTAAGCGACCTCATTCCCAGCAAGGAATACCTGATCACGCGCGAATCGGTACGCCGCCAGAATAACGCCGTTTCTGTGAACGATAGCCCGCAAGCGCGCGTGCAAGGCCAATCGCAAGGTCAATGGCAGGGCCAGGGAATGGGCCAATGGCAGGGGCTTGGCCAGGCGGGCCTGGGCCAGGGCCTAGGTCAGGTCCAAGGGGCGGGGCAGGGTGAGCAAGCGGAGTCCATCACCGCGCGTATCGGCAGCTTAATCGACGAAATCAATTGGGATTACGCTGTGGTCGAACGCGTAAATCGCCAGGATTTGTCGGTCAAGTTGATTCCCTTTAATCTCGGAAATGTCTTTAGCCAGCCGGACGGGCCGGACAATATCCAGCTGCAACCGGGTGACACGGTCACGGTCTTCTCGCAAAACGACGTTGCCGTGCCGATGGACAAGCGCCGCGTGTTCGTGCGTATCGAAGGCGAAGTGAACGTTCCCGGTGTCTATCAGATGACGGCCGGAGAGACGCTGCAGTCGCTGCTGGCTAAGGCCGGCGGGCCGACGTCGAACGCCTATCTGTTCGGCACCGCTTTCTACCGTGAAGAGGTACGCAAGGAGCAGGAAGCGAACCTGGAAAAGGCCGCCAACCGCCTTGAATCCAAGCTGCGCAGCGAGCAGTCCAGGGGCCTGGCCAACGTCCGTGCCGCTGGTAGCGCAGAGGCCCAGGCGGCGGTGAGCCAGCGCCAGGCCGAAGTGCAAATCGCCAAGGAAACCATCGAGCGCTTCCGTCAGTTGAAGCCGACCGGCCGCATTGCCTTCGGTTTGAAGCCTGCGGAGCGTTCTTTCGCCAGCCTGCCGCAGATCAAGCTGGAGAACGGCGATCGCCTCGTGATTCCGGCCCGCCCCGCATTCGTGCACGTGTTCGGCGCGGTCAACGCGGAAGCGTCGCCACTCTGGCGGCCGAACAGCCGCGTCAAGGATTACCTGGAGCTCGCCGGTGTAACCTCGGAGGCGGACGTCGCTAACACCTTCATCATGCGCATCGACGGCACGGTCGTCTCGCGCGATTCGGGTGGCTTCTTCGGCGGCATCGGCGGGCTCGAAGTCATGCCGGGCGATAGCATCGTGATCCCGGAGAAGTTTGACAAGGAAACCGCCTGGACCAAGTTCACCCAGGGCACGCGCGAGTGGGCACAGATTTTCGCCAACTTCGGCCTGGGCGCCGCGGCGATCAAGACGCTGAACAACTAACCGCCGGACGCGGGGTCCCGGCCCCGCTCTCCCGAGCCAATCCACCAGATACCGCCTGCATGGCTTAGTTTCGAATGAACCAACATCACAGCGTTATTGTCCCGGAAGGGGCAAGAGACAAGATCGACGTGCTGGACTTGCTGATCGTGTTCGCAAAACACAAGAGGCTGCTGTTCTGGCTGCCGCTCGCCGCAGCGGTCGTCGCTGCCGCGATCGCTTTCTGGCTACCGCCGGTATTTCGCTCCACCACCACCCTGATGCCCCCGCAGCAGCAGCAGTCCGGCGCCGCCGCCCTCTTGTCGCAGCTCGGCGGAGCGGCCAGCATGGTGGCGGGTGCGGCTGGGATCAAGAATCCTAACGATATCTACGTCGGCATGCTGCGCAGCAGGACTGTGGCCGATGCCCTGATCACGCGTTTCAAGCTGCTTGACGTCTACGAGTTGCCGTCGATGGAGAAGACCCGCCTGCTGCTCGAGGAGCGCAGCACGATCAGCTCGAACAAGGAAGGGATGATCACGATCGTCGTTGAAGACCTGGATCCGCGCCGCTCCGCCCAGCTCGCCAGCGCCTATGTCGAAGAGCTGGAAAAGCTGACGAAGCGACTGGCGGTGACGTCGGCGGCGCAGCGGCGCCTGTTCTACGAGCGCCAGCTGGAGCGCGCGAAAAACAAGCTTGGCGACATCGAAGCACAGCTGAAGACGACCATCGAGACCCGGGGCGTGATCAGCGTCGACGCCGAGAGTCGCGCCGTCGCCGAAGTGATCGGTCGCCTGCGCGCCCAGGTCTCCGCCAAGGAAATCCAGCTTGGTTCGCTCCAGGCCTTCGTAACGCCCAGCAATGTTCAATATAAGCGCGCGCAGGAAGAGCTGGAGAGTCTGCGGGCCGAGCTCTCCCGTCTCGAGAACGGACGGACTGGAAGCGGTATTGCGGCGGAAGGAAGCCAGTCGAAGGCAGGGTTCGAGAGCGTCAAGATGCTGCGTGACCTGAAGTATCACCAGATGCTGTTCGAACTGCTCGCAAAGCAGTACGAGATGGCGCGCCTGGACGAGGCCAATGACCCGTCCGTGATTCAAGTGCTTGATGAAGCGATCGTCCCGGAACGCAAGTTCAAGCCGAAGCGCGGCCTGATCATCGTCGTCGCCGGCTTGACAGCGCTGGTGTTCGCGATGGCGCTCGCGCTTGCCCGCGAGGGTCTGCTCTTCAGCATCCGCTCGGGAGGCGAGAAGTGGGGCAGGCTCCGCTCCTACCTGTGGTCGACGGCGCCAAAGTCGCCATCGTGAACCGCTATGTCGTCGCCCAGGCGCGCTGTGAGGGCCGGCAGTAATCCTTATTAATTTTTCAGAGTGTCGATTTGTAGGAACGCCATGCTAACTAATTCAACCATCCTCATCACCGGCGGCACCGGCTCCTTCGGTAACACGTTCGTGCCGATGACCCTCGCCAAGTACAATCCGAAAAAGCTGATCATCTACTCGCGCGATGAGATGAAGCAGTGGGATATGGCAAAGAAATACGGTAACGACGACCGCGTGCGCTTCTTCATCGGCGACGTGCGCGACCGTGAACGCCTGTACCGCGCGCTCGACGGCGTCGATTACGTGGTTCACGCCGCAGCCACCAAGATCGTCCCGACTGCGGAGTACAATCCGTTCGAGTGCGTCAAGACGAACATCAACGGCGCCATGAACCTGATCGATGCCTGCATCGACAAAGGCGTGCGGCGCGTGGTGGCCCTGTCGACCGACAAGGCCAGCAGCCCGATCAACCTGTACGGCGCGACCAAGCTCGCCAGCGACAAGCTGTTTGTTGCCGGCAACTCCTACGCCGGTGGCCATGACACGCGCTTCGGCGTTGTCCGTTACGGCAACGTCATGGGTTCGCGCGGCTCGGTGATCCCTTTCTTCATGTCGATCAAGGACCAGGGTGTGCTGCCGATCACCGACGAGCGCATGACCCGCTTCATGATCTCGCTGGAGCAGGGCGTGGAACTGGTGTGGCACGCGTTCGAGGACATGCAGGGCGGCGAAATCTACGTCAAGAAGATCCCGTCGATGAAGGTCACCGACGTCGCCGCGGCGGTGGCTCCGGACGCCAAGCACGAGATCATCGGTATCCGTCCTGGCGAGAAGCTGCACGAACAGATGATCAGTGCCGAAGATGCATACTACACCTATGAATATCCCGAGCATTTCAAGATCCTGCCGGTCATCAACAACTGGAGTTCGGACGCGTCCCGCATCAAGGATGGCAAAAAGGTGCCGGAAGGCTTCGTCTACTCGAGCGATAACAATAACGAGTGGATGAGCGTCGAAGAATTGCGCACCTGGATCGACATCAACCGTGCCAAGATCGGGAGTATCTGAGGATGATTCCATACGGCCGCCAGGACATCAGCGAAGCGGACATTGAAGCCGTCGTCGCGGTGTTGCGCTCCGACTTCCTGACTCAAGGACCGGCGGTTCCCGCGTTCGAGAAAATCGTCGCGGACTACTGCTCGGTGCGCCACGCGCTCGCAGTCAACAGCGCGACGAGCGCGCTGCACATCGCCTGTCTGGCGCTTGGCGTCGGTTCCGGCGACATCGTGTGGACGACTCCGATCACCTTCGTGGCGAGCGCCAATTGCGCGCTGTACTGCGGCGCGCAGGTCGATTTCGTCGACATCGATCCGCGCACCTATAATCTGGACGTGCGATGCCTGGCCGAGAAGCTGGCGCTCGCCGAGCAAACTGGGACGCTGCCGAAGGTGGTCATTCCCGTGCACCTGAGCGGACAGTCGTGCGACATGGCGGCGATTCGGGCTCTGGCCGACCAGTATGGCTTCCGCATCATCGAGGACGCCTCGCACGCGATCGGCGGCAAGTACCGCAATGAGTCTATCGGCAACTGCCGCTACAGCGACATCACGGTGTTCAGCTTCCATCCGGTGAAGATCGTCACCACCGCCGAAGGCGGCATGGCCTTGACCAACGATGCCGAACTTGCTTCCCGGATGGCCTTGTACCGCAGCCACGGCATCACCCGCGACCAGGCGCAGATGACCCATGCGGCCGACGGCCCCTGGTACTACCAGCAGGTGGAGCTGGGCTTTAACTACCGGATGACCGAATTGCAGGCGGCGCTGGGCGTCAGCCAGATGGCGCGCCTTGACGAATTCGTCGCCCGCCGTCACGCGCTGGCGCGCCGCTACGACGAGCTGCTGGCCGGCCTGCCCGTGACGATTCCGTACCAACTGCCCGAAACCTATTCCGGCCTGCACCTGTACGTGATCCGTCTCCAGTTCGACGCGATCGCATCCAGCCATCTGGAAGTTTTTGAATCGCTGCGCGCGCAGGGTATTGGCGTCAACCTGCACTACATCCCGGTGCATACCCAGCCTTACTACCGCAAGCTGGGCTTCAAGGGTGACGAGTTCCCCGAAGCTCGGCAGTATTACGCCGAAGCGATCAGCCTGCCCATGTATTCCGGCTTGAGCTTCGAGGACCAGGATCGCGTGGTGCGCGCGCTGGCGGAGTCGCTTCGTTGAAAGTCGTGATCGTCGTTCAGGCGCGCATGAGTTCAAGCCGCTTGCCAGGCAAAGTGATGATGCACGCGGCGGGCAGGCCTATGCTCGGGCATCAGATCGAGCGCCTGCGCCAGGTGCGCAATGCCGCCGAACTGGTCGTCGCCACCTCGACAGAGATAGATGACGACGTCATCGCTGCTTATTGCGCCGGCCAGGGCGTCGGGCTGGTGCGCGGCAGCCTGGACGACGTGCTGGCGCGCTACGTGCAAGCCGCGCGCATGAGTGACGCGGACGTTATCGTCCGCGTCACAGGCGACTGTCCGCTGATCGATCCGGCGATCGTCGACGAAGTCATCGCCGCCTGGCTGGCTGCGCCGTCCCAGCGCCGTTATGCCAGCAACGGGGTATCGCGCAGCTACCCGCGGGGCATGGATGTCGAGGTATTCCCCCGGGCGCTGCTGGAGGAAGCCGATCGCGCTGCGGTGACCTGCTACGACCGCGAACATGTCACACCCTGGATCCGCCGCGTCCTGTCGGGCACTGACGGGATCATCAGCGTCGTCGCGCGCGAGCGGCACGACACTTACCGGCTGACCCTAGACTATCCGAGCGACTACGACAACATCAAGGCATTACTGGAGAGCGAATTGCCGGACACCACCCTTGCAGCGCAGATGCAGCGAGCCCGCGAACTGAACCTGAATCTGCTTGAGGCCGACTGGCAGCGTCGCGAGCACGGAAACGGCTTCGTGCTGGGACGAGTCGGGCTCGGCGCCGCTCAGTTCGGGATGCATTACGGCCGCTTCAATGTACAGGGCAAGCCGTCGACCGAGGTCTTGGCAGCGATCTTGCAGGCGGCCCGCGGATTCGGGCTGAGTTCGATCGACACCGCGCACCTGTATGGCGAGTCGGAAGCAGCGCTGGGCCGCTGCAGTGAGCATCTGCAGGGCTTCCAGGTGGTCACCAAGACACCTCGCTTCGACCGTGACCATATTGCGGCCGAGGATGGGAAGCGCCTGCGCGCCGCGTTCGAGCAGTCGCTGCGGGACCTGCGCCAGCCCGCGGTTGACGGCCTGCTGGTGCACCACGCACCGGACCTGCTGGCCAAGGGCGGTGAACGCCTGTACGAAACCATGCTTGGGTTGAAGGAAGAGGGGCTGGTGAGGAACATCGGCGTGTCGGTCTACAGCGGCGAGATCGCCGAGCAGATCCAGGCGAGGTTCCCGTTGGACATGGTGCAATTGCCCATGAACGTGCTCGACCAGCGCTCTCTGACCAGCGGCGCCTTGTCGCGCCTGGCCGCCGCAGGCGTTCGCTGCCAGGTTCGCTCGGCCTTCCTGCAAGGGCTGCTGCTGGCCGATCCGGCCGCGCTCGCGCCTTTCTTCGACACGGCCAGGCCCGCGCTGGAAAGCTTCCACGCCGCAGCGCGCGCGGCACAGGTGAGTCCGGCGCACGCCGCACTCCATTTCCTGCTCGGGATCCCGGAGATCGACCGCGTCATTGTGGGAGTCGAGTCGGTCACGCAGCTCGAGCAGCTGTTCGCAAGTTTCCCGGCCGCCCCCCCGATCGACTATGCACAGTTCGGCATCGACATTCCTGAAATCCTCAATCCGGCCTTGTGGCCGAAGTAAACCATGAAAACCGTTGTTATCGTTCAGGCCCGCATGGGCTCGACCCGCCTGCCGAACAAGGTGATGAAACCGATCGGCGGCATCCCGATGATCGAGTTGCTGCTGCAGCGTCTAAGCAAGTCGCGCGAGATCAACGAGATCGTGGTGGCGACCTCGGAAGACCCGAGGAACGCTCCGCTCGCGGACTGCGTACGTGCACTGGGCTACCGCTGCTTCGCCGGCAGCGAAAACGACGTGCTCGACCGGTATGTGCAGGCCGCCCGAGGGGCGGAAGCCGATGTGGTGGTCCGCATCACCGGCGATTGTCCGCTGATCGACCCCGAGCTGGTCGACGGCGTGATCCGCGCGTACCGCGAGCGCGGCGTCGACTACATGAGTAACACCAGCCCGCCGAGCTACCCGGACGGCCTGGACACGGAGGTGTTCAGCATGCGTGCGCTCGAGCGCGCCTGGCAGGAGACCAGCGACCCTTTCGATCGCGAGCACGTCACTCCGTACCTGCGCCGCCCTGAGCTGTTCAGCCAGTCCTCGGTCGGCAACGACGAGGACCTGTCGGCGCTGCGCTGGACCGTAGACGAGCCCGCCGACTACGCAGTAGTCTCCGCCGTGTTCGGCCATTTCGCCCCGGATATTCATTTCAGTTGGCGGCAGGTCCGCGAGTTGCAGCTTGCGCAACCGGAGCTGTTCTCGCCCAATCAACAAATCACTCGTAACGAAGGAGCTTCAATGAGTAACGGTCAAAAGCTGTGGAAGCGCGCGAAGCAGATTATCCCCGGCGGGAACATGCTGCTGTCCAAACGGGCGGAGATGTTCCTCCCCGAACAATGGCCGGCGTATTTCAGCAAGGCCAAGGGTTGTCAGGTATGGGACCTGGACGGGAACATGTACACCGACATGTCGATCATGGGTATCGGCACCAACGTACTCGGCTATGGCCACCCGGAGGTCGACGCCGCGGTCCGCGCGACGGTGGACGCCGGCAATATGTCGACCTTTAATTGCCCGGAGGAGGTCTATCTGGCAGAAAAGCTGATCGAACTGCATCCCTGGGCCGATATGGTACGTTTCGCGCGCTCCGGGGGCGAAGCGAATGCGATCGCTATCCGGATCGCGCGCGCCGCTTCCGGGCGCGACAAAATCGCCGTGTGCGGTTATCACGGCTGGCACGACTGGTACCTGTCAGCCAATCTGGGCGACGATGAGAACCTGGCCGGCCACCTGCTGCCGGGCCTCGACCCGAAGGGTGTGCCGCAGAGCCTGCGCGGCACCGTGTTCCCGTTTAATTACAACAACTTCGCGGAACTGGAAGCGCTTGTCAACAATCATGACATCGGCGTGATCAAGATGGAAGTGGTCCGCAACAAGGGGCCGGAAGACAACTTCCTGCACAAGGTGCGCGAGCTGGCGACCGCGCGCGGCATCGTCCTGATCTTCGACGAATGTACTTCCGGTTTCCGCCAGACCTTCGGCGGCCTGCACAAGATGTACGGTGTAGAGCCGGACATGGCCATGTTCGGGAAGGCGCTGGGCAACGGCTACGCGATTACCGCCACGATCGGCAAGCGCGAAATCATGGAAGCCGCCCAGTCGACTTTCATCAGCAGCACTTTCTGGACCGAGCGCATCGGCCCGACCGCGGGCCTGAAAACCCTCGAGGTGATGGAGCGTACGAAGTCATGGGATGTCATTACGGAAACCGGCCTGCAGATCCGCAAGCGCTGGCAGGAGCTGGCGGACAAGCATGGCCTCAAGATCGAGCATTGGGGGCTACCGGCGCTGACCGGCTATAGCTTCCAGAGCGAGAACAACTTGGCCTACAAGACCCTGGTGACGCAGGAAATGCTAGCCAAGGGCTACCTTGCCGGCAACAGTGTCTATGTGTGTACCGAACATACGCCCGAAGTCATCGACGGCTACTTCGCCGCGCTCGATCCGATCTTCAAGACGATCCGCGAGTGCGAGGAAGGGCGCGATGTGACTGGCCTGCTGAAGGGCCCGGTGTGCCACGGTGGATTCAAGCGCCTGAACTGATTCCATGCACGTCGTCTTCCGCACGGATGCCTCGGTCGACATAGGGACAGGACACGTCATGCGATGCCTGACGTTGGCCGATTCCTTCGTTCGGCATGGCGCGTCCTGTACCTTTGTCTGCCGACCGCATCCGGGCAACCTGGCAGGGCAGATCAGCGCGCGCGGCCATGCCGTCGTGCTGCTGGAGGGGCGCGACGCTGCGCCGGATGGGCGCCTCGCCCATGCGGCCTGGTTGGGCGCGACGCAAGCCCAGGACGCCGCCGAATGCGCCGCGATCTTGAACGCGGGCGAGCGGCCGGCCTGGTTGGTGGTCGACCATTATGCGCTCGACGCGGAATGGGAAACCGCGTTGCGCGCCGGCGTGGACAGCGTGATGGTGATCGACGACCTCGCCGACCGTCGCCACGACTGCGATTTGCTGCTCGATCAGACCTTCGGGCGCGATCCGGCGGCGTACGCGGATCTTGTGCCGGCTCATGCGCGGCTGTTGTGCGGAGCGAAGTATGCAATGCTGCGTCCCGATTTCGCGCGTTTGCGCAGTCACAGCGTGGCGCGCCGCCGCGACGGGACGCTGCGCCATGTGTTGGTCAGCCTGGGCGGAGTCGACAAGCCGAACGCGACCCAGCGCGTACTCGAGGCGTTGGCCGGAGCCACGCTGGCGCTCCAGACGCGCATCACGGTCGTCATGGGGCCCACGGCGCCCTGGCTCGACCAAGTGCGCGCTTTTGCCGCGCAAATGAAATTGCCGGTAGAGGTGCTGGTCGGTGTGAACGACATGGCGCGGCTGATGGCGGACGCCGATTTCGCCATCGGCGCCGCGGGAGCGACCGCGTGGGAGCGCTGCAGTCTCGGGTTGCCGGCGGCCATGGTCGTGCTGGCGCCCAATCAGGGCTTCGCGGCAGCCCGCCTGGCGGATGCGGGAGCGGCGCTGGTGCTTGACCTGGACGGCGATTTCGACGCCAGACTGAAAGCAATCGTCGCCCGGTTACAGCGTGACGGCGGCGAACTTGCGTGGATGAGCGCGAACGCGCTGCGCATTACCGAAGGAACTGGATGCGAGCTCGTCAGGGCAGCACTCGGTTCTTCCTGAAAACAAACACCTGCTTGATATGGATACCCACGTATTAGGAATGCTGCGCGCAATCGCCGACGACGAGCTCGAGCTGATGCTGGCCTGGCGAAATGCGCCGACCGTGCGCGCGAACATGTACACGCGTCACGAAATCACCCTTGCGGAGCATTCGGCCTGGTGGCGCGCCACCCAGCAGCGCCCCGATCGGCGCTATTTCATGTACGAGTACCAGGGCCGCGCCTGCGGCGTTGTCGGATTTACGGACATCGACGCGGCGAGCCTGAATGCCTCCTGGGCCTTCTACGCGGCGCCTGATGCCCCGAAGGGGACCGGCAGCCGCATGGAGCTGCTGGCGCTCGACTACGCATTCGACGAGCTGAAGCTGCACAAGCTGCATTGCGAAGTGCTGGCCTTCAATGAGGCCGTCATCAGCCTGCACCAGAAATTCGGTTTCCAGGTCGAAGGCATCCTGCGCGACCAACACAAGGTCGATGACAAGTTCGTCGACGTATACCGGCTCGGCATGCTCGACGCTGAGTGGACCATCCAACGTGGTCCCATGTTCGTTAAACTTATTCGATTTGTCCAAGCATGAACACCACTCCGAAAATTACCATCGCCGGCCGCGATATCGGCCCCGACTTCGCGCCCTATGTCATCGCGGAACTGTCCGCAAACCATAACGGCAAGCTCGAAACGGCCCTGGCCATCATCGAAAAGGCCAAGCAGGCGGGCGCCGACGCGGTCAAGCTGCAAACCTACCGGCCCGACACCATCACGCTGAAGAGCGATGCAGAGGATTTCCGTATCCGCGGCGGGCTGTGGGACGGGCGCACCTTGTACGACCTGTATGAGGAGGCGCACATGCCCTGGGAGTGGCATGCGCCGCTGTTCGAGCACGCCCGCAAGCTGGGTATCACCATTTTCAGTTCGCCTTTCGACACGACCGCGGTCGACTTGCTCGAAGACCTGAACGCCCCCGCTTACAAGATCGCCTCGTTCGAAGCGGTCGACCTGCCGCTGATCAAGTACGCTGCCGGCACCGGCAAGCCGCTCATCATCTCGACCGGCATGGCCGACGCCGAGGAAATCCAGGAAGCGATCGCTGCGGCGCGCGACGGCGGCTGCAGGGAGCTCGCCATCCTTCACTGCGTGAGCGGCTATCCGGCTCCGGCCGAGGAGTACAAGCTGCGCACCTTGGCGGACATGATCGTTCGTTTCGGTCTGGTGACTGGGCTCTCGGACCACACCCTGGACAATACCACCGCGATCACCAGCGTTGCGATGGGGGCCTCGATCATTGAGAAGCACTTTACCCTGGATCGCAAGGGCGGCGGGCCGGACGACAGCTTTTCGCTGGAGCCCGCCGAACTGGCCGGTCTGTGCCGCGACAGCAAGACCGCATGGGCGGCGCTTGGGACGGTCGACTACGGTCGCAAGTCGAGTGAGCAGGGCAATGTGAAATTCCGCCGTTCGCTGTACTTCGTCAAGCCGCTGCAGGCCGGCGCCGTCATCAGCGCCGACGCAGTGCGCAGCGTGCGTCCCGGCTTTGGCGTGGCGCCGAAGCATCTCGAAGAGATCATCGGCAAGACCGTGCGCCAGGACGTGGCCGTGAATACGCCGGTCTCGTTCGACCTGATCGGCCCAGCGGCCTGAGCGAGGAAAAGGACTTGTCCATGTCGCAGGCGGTCAAGCAGCGCTCGATGTCGTGGTACGCCCTGGCGTACGCCGGCACCGGCATCGCACAGAAGGGCTTCGGCTTCCTCCTGGCGATGTGGCTTGCGCGCACGCTGACAAAAGACGAGTATGCGCAATTCGGGCTGTTGTTCGCGCTCCAGTCCGGCCTGACCGCGTTCGCGATGGCAGGGATCGTCGAGGTCGTGATTTCCTTCCTCGGCACCCATCGAGACGCCCCTGCCCGCGCCCGCCTCTATCGCGCGGCCAATACGGTGTTTCTCGGCTTGTCGGGACTGCTGGCGGTGGGCGCCGTGGCGGTCTACCTGCTTTACCTGCGCGGCGCCGGGATCGGCATGTGGCCTTTCGTCTGCGTGCTGGCGGGGGCGCTGCTGGCTGCCCAGTTCCTTGTGCAGGCCAGCCTCGTGCGCCTCGAGGAGCGCCACGGCGCCGCCATTGTGTTCGCCTTCTGGGCGCCGGTGGCGGGTTTCGTGGGCGCCGCTTGCGCCTTCGCACTGCGGCCGGCGGTCGACAGCTATTTCTTCGGCTTCGCGGCGGCCTCTCTGCTGACGATGCTGGCGGCGCGGCTCCGTGGCGCCGGCTATTTCAGCGCCAGCCGCGACGCCGCCGAGATCGCGCCGGTGCGCAAGTCGATCGGCCCGTACATCGGGGTCGCCGTACTCGGCTGGGCTAGCGGCTACGGCAACGTCTGGGTGGTCGAGGGCCTGTTCACGCCGGCCCTGGTAGCCGAGTTTGCCTTCGCCTACACGCTGGCGTCGATTCTCCAGCTGGCGGCGAACGCCATGAACCAGGTCTGGAGCCCGCGCTTCTTCAAGATCGTCGGCACGCTCCCACCGCACGAGATCGAGTCGCAGAACATGAAGTTCTACCGTCTGCAGGGGCTGGTGCTGGGGCTCGTGTCGGTCGCGTTCCTCGTAGTCCTGCCGCATCTGCAGCGCCTGTTCGGTGGCAACCTGTCGGAGTACCACGTCACCGGCGGCCTGGCGTGGCTGTTCGCCGGCTACGCGGTCACCATCCCATGGTGGCATGCGCAGAATTATTTCCTCTTCAAAGGCGAGGGCGCGCGCTTGATGCGCATCGTGCTGGCGACCACCGCGACCGGCATGCTCGCCTGGTTCGGCGTCATGGTGGCCTTGGGGCCGGCCGGGATTTACCTCGGCTTTTTCCTGCTGATGGCGCTACGCTCGGCGGGCATCTGGTTCGTCGCGCGGCGCTTGTGGTCAATCGGCCTGCCCTGGCAGGGCCCGGCGATCGCCTGCGCGCTGATCGCGGTTCCCGCGCTGGCAGCCTTGTAAAAAAACATGGATAAATCGATAGTCTTGAAAATTCTGCGCGACGCGTTTCGCATCGACCGCGTGCGCTATCCCGAGTCCAGGGTGCTGACGGTCGCGCATGACAACGACCGCAGCTTGCTGCACAACGGTCGTTGGTACTCGCCGCTGGTCGATACGATGGAAGACGATCTGCGTCTGCGCGACCTGCGGTGCGCCAGCATCGCCCGCATCATCTCACGCATCAAGGGCGACGTCGCCTACGGCAACGTGATGTCGCCCGAGGGCGCGTTCGCGCGCGCGCTCCTGGTCAAGCGGCTTTCAAGCCGTTTCTCGGGCGGCGTATACCCGTACTCGGCGATGGAGGAAAAGATCTGGGGACACATCCTCGACGAGACCGGCGCCAGGAAGGTCTTCGGCATCCAGCCTTCGCGCGAAATGTGCGTGGCCTGCCACAAGCGCGGCGTCTGGGTGGCCGACGTGCAACATGGCGTGATCGGTGAGAGTCACCCCTGGTACGGCATCCGTTTCCGTGGCGAGGACCCGAAAGAATGGTTGCCGGACGCCTTTGTCGTCTGGGATGCCGGCAGCGCTGCCGTGATCGACCGCTGGGCCGCGGCCAAGGGCATCGAGACCATCGTGACCGGCAACCGCTGGGTTGCCCGCTTCCTCAAGCGCGCGCCGCACGATCGCCTGGTGGAGGAACTGTTCGCGACCTACGGTGACCGGCTGGCCGCGCCGACGGGCATGAAATCCATTCTGATCACGCTATCTTGGGGTAACGAAAACATTCCGAACGGCTTTCTGCCCGATGCGCTGTGCGACATCATCCGCAGCACCCAGGGACGCTACGACTGGAAGGTGCGTCTGCACCCGAACCAGCTGAGCGGTTTCGCGACCCATGAAGGGCAGCGCTTCAACCAGTTCTTCGAGAAGCACCTGAAGGGACTGGTCGAATGGGAAGCCGCGACTCGCGCGCCTTTACCGGTGGTACTGGCGCAAACCGACTTGCATCTGTCGTGGGCCAGTTCCGTAGCCATTGAGGCGGCGCAATGCGGCATTCGCAGCGGCCTGATGGAGCCGGCGTTGCGTGACCCAAACAAATTTGGGGACTATTACACGTATTATCGGAATAGAGGGATGATCGATTTCCTCGAACCAACCCAGGATGGTATCATCGACTGGATTTCCGCAAACCTTGACAGCAGGCAGGCTCCCGAAGCCTTTGGCGCCTACGACCAGGCCTATGCGCGTCTGCTCGATTTCCTGGCGAATTGAGTGATGCTCCAAGCAGATTATCAAGATGGCACGCCGGGCGCGGCAGGTACCGACATGACGCAGTCCGGCGGACCGGGAAGCCTGTACGCATCGGCCCTGCTCGTCCTCGTCGTGTTCGCGGTGGCCTCCCGTTCCCTCGTCATTTCGGCGGCGGCGCTCGGCGCCGGCATCGTCCTCGTTCTGCGTAGCCTCGATGTCTTGCTGGCCGCGCCGCCCCGTGAAAAATATTTGCTCGTCGGCACCGCTTGCATCCTGACGCTGAGCCTGCCGTTTGCAGTCCTGCGAAGCGAAACCGCGCTCGCGCACTTTTTTGTGACCCTGTTGTCTCTTCTGACCGCATTCCTACTGACGCGTTCGCTCGAGGCGTATTTCCAGGCGTCTCGGGTCGCGCTGTACGCTTCGATCGGTGTCGTGGCGGCCTATCTAGCGACCAGCGGTCTGGCCAACTTCCCTCTGGAACGCATGATTCCGGATTCGAGCAGCAATGGCATCACGTCCTATCTTGTTATCTTGCAGGCCAATTATTGCGTAGCCAGCTATCTGAACCGCGGCAGGCTGCCCTTGCTGAGCACCTTGCTCACGCTCGGCATTTGCGTGGTTGGCTATGGACGTGGCTCGATCCTCTCTGCGACCGTGATCATCGCCGCCAATTTCATGACCTTCGCACTGCGCAAGAACCCGCGCCACTTCTTCGTGGCCATTGGCTTGTGCACCGCGGTCGCGGGCGGGCTGGCGGTGGCGTACGGGGAACAGATCAGCCTGTTCGTGGAGGCAAATACGAAGATCGGCTCAGGCCTGTACGACCGCCACCGCGACGCGATCATCCAGGATTACAGCAGCAAGATCGACGACGATTCGCTCGCGATCCTGGCCGGGGCCGATTACCGGAACACGGTGATCGAGCTGGACTATAATAACAATCCGCACAATTCGTACATCCGTGCGCATCACATCTTCGGCCTGCCTTACCTCGCCCTGATGCTGCTGTTTCCCCTGTTGTCCTCGCTCAGGCTGCCCTGGCGCCTGCGCGCGTATCCACTGGCCTTGGCGGCGGTCATGCTGTTCCGCGCGGCCACCGAACCGATTCTCTTTCCGACGATGCTCGACGTATTCTTCTTTTCGGTGTGTTTCATGATGCCGCGAGCGGCGCAGCGCCGGCCGGGAGCGACGCATGGCTAACCAGCAGTCGCACGCCAACAACTTCAATCTGCTGCGCCTGATCGCCGCCTTCCAGGTGATGTGGGTGCATGCGCTGAACCATTTCGGGTTCGAGGGGCCGCTGGTTTCCGCGCTGAAGATCGCTCCCGGCGTACCAACCTTTTTCTTCATCAGCGGCCTCCTGATCAGCGCCGCCTACGAGCGTTCGCGGCCGGCCGGATTGGCGGCCTTTTTCCGCAACCGCTTCCTGCGCATTTTTCCGGCGCTGTGGGCGTCGATCCTGGTCGCCCTGGGCACGGTTCTGGCTCTGGGCTACTTGTCGAGCCAGTCGTTCACGATCGCGCATTTCGCCGCTTGGTTGGCCGGGCAGGCCAGCCTGTTCCAGTTCTATAACCCGGATTTCATGCGCGGCTTCGGCGTGGGCGTCCTGAACGGGGCCCTGTGGACCATCTCGGTAGAGTTGCAGTTCTACCTGATCACGCCGGTGCTGTACTGGATGTTCATGCGCCGGCGCGCGCTGCTGGCCACGCTGTTCGGACTGTCGCTCGCGCTGAACCTGTTCTTCCGCTACAAGCTGGATTGGAGCAGCGTGCCGATGAAACTGGTCTACGTGTCCTTCCTGCCCTGGGTATACATGTTCATCACCGGCATGTTAGTCCACGCCTATCGCGACCGGGTCGACGGGTTCCTGCGGCGCATTCCGCTGGCGGTGGTGCTGGCGGTCTTCCTGGCCTCGATGGTGTTTTTCGGCCCGTACGAGCTGAATTCGAGTAACGCCATCAGCCCCTTGTCGTTCGCACTGCTTGCCGCGCTGATCCTCAAGGTGGCCAAGCGTCCGCTGCGCCTGCCCACTGCGTTGAACGACTTTATCCGGCGTAACGATTTCTCATACGGCTTGTATCTCTACCATATGCCGGTGATTAATGTAGTGCTTTATTCAGGCTGGCTCAGCGGGCAATTCAGCCTGCTGGCGACGGCGACGTTGAGCGTAGTGGCTGCCGTGCTTTCCTGGTACGTGGTGGAGAAGCCGGCGCTGAGTGCAAAAGTGAAGATTGATCGAAAATAAACAATGAGTGAAATGAACAAGACGCGGCCTTACCAAGTTTGCACGAACTGCGTGATGGACACGACCGATACCCAGATCGTGTTCGACGACAAAGGCGTGTGCGACCACTGCAATTCCTACTATGCGCACACATTGCCGAACTGGCACACCGGTGAGCAGGGCCAACGCGAACTCGATGCGATGGTCGCGGAAATCAAGAAGGCCGGCGAAGGCCGCGATTTCGATTGCATCATCGGCATGAGCGGCGGCATCGACAGCTCCTACCTGCTGTACATCGCCAAGGAAAAGCTGGGCCTGCGCCCGCTCGTTTTTCATGTCGACGCCGGCTGGAACTCGCAGATCGCCGTCAACAACATCGAGAAGCTGGTAGACGGCCTCGGCCTGGACCTGTACACCGAGGTCATCGACTGGGAAGAAATGAAGGACCTGCAGCTGGCCTTCTTCAAGTCCGGCGTATCGCACATCGATACGCCGCAGGATCATTCGTTCTTCGCGACCATGTACAAGTTCGCCCAGAAGTACGACGTCAAGTACATCCTGACCGGGGCCAACCTGTCGACCGAATGCGTGCGCAACCCGGTCGAGTGGATGTACTACCAGTCCGATTCGATCCAGCTGCGCGACATCCATCGCAAGTTTGGCCAGCGCCCGCTCAAACGCTATCCGGTGACCTCGATCTTGTGGCACAAGATCTGGCTGCCGTATGTCAAGAAGATCAAGGTCGTCCGCCCGCTGAACAACGTCGAGTACATCAAGCAGGACGCCGTCAAGCTGCTGAGCGAGAGGTTCGGCTGGCAGCCCTATCCGCAAAAGCACTTCGAATCGCGCTTCACGCGCTTTTACGAAAG
The DNA here is from genome assembly GCF_018119395.1 of Massilia sp. ZL223. GTDB lineage: Bacteria > Pseudomonadota > Gammaproteobacteria > Burkholderiales > Burkholderiaceae_D > Telluria. The sequence continues at coordinate 73,752 of NZ_JAGPWD010000012.1, read as the reverse complement.
CTACTGGCTGCCAGTCAAGTTCGGTTACGACACGCGCAAGGTCCAGTTCTCGAGCCTGATCCTGACCGGGCAGATGACCCGCGAGGAAGCGCTGACCAAGCTGGCCACCAGACCCTATGATGAGGCGACCATCGCCCAGGACTTCGAGTTCGTCGCGACCAAGCTGGGCATCACGGTGAACGAGCTTAAGGGTTACCTCGAGGCCCCCAACAAGACCTACCGGGACTACAAGTCGCAGCGCTGGATCTACGACGCTGGCGCCAAGGTGATGAAGGCTATGGGCCTGGAAGTCGGGGGCAAGCGATGATCACGATCGTCGATTACGGCCTGGGGAACATCCAGGCTTTCGCGGACATGTACAAGCGCCTGCACATCGAGGCCAGGCCGGCCCGTACGGCGCAGGAGCTCGAGAGCGCGAAAAAGATCATCCTGCCGGGCGTTGGCGCATTCGACTGGGCCATGGCGCGGCTCAATGCCTCGGGCATGCGCGAGACGCTGGACCGCCTGGTCAAGGAAGAGCAGCGCCCGGTGCTGGGCGTCTGTGTAGGCATGCAGATGATGGCCGACAGCAGCGACGAAGGCGAGCTGCCGGGCCTGGGCTGGATCCCGGCCCGCGTGAAGCGCTTCGACGACAGCCGTTTCACCCAGAAAGCGCGCCTGCCGCACATGGGCTGGAACGACGCCCTGCCGCGCGCTGGCGAGAGCCTGTTCCATGGCATGGATGACCCGCGCTTCTATTTCCTGCACTCGTATTACTTCGTCCCGGACAGCCAGGAACATGTGCTTGCCACCACAGACTACAACGGCCAGTACGCGTCGGCAGTCCGTTCTGGCAACGTCTACGGCACCCAGTTCCATCCGGAGAAGAGCCATCATTGGGGCATGCAGTTACTGAAGAATTTTGCGGAGATCTGACCGATGCTGCGTCCACGAATCATTCCCTGCCTGCTGGTGCAAAACGGCGGCTTGGTGAAAACGGTCCGCTTCGGCGAACCTAAGTATGTCGGCGACCCGATCAATGCCGTACGCATCTTCAACGAGAAAGAAGTCGACGAGCTCACCGTCATCGACATCGACGCGACCGCGCATAACCGCGAGCCGGACTACAACCTGATCCGCAACTTGGCGGCGGAATGTCGCATGCCGCTGTGCTATGCCGGTGGTGTGAAGACCGCCGAACAGATCGAGCACATTATCACGCTGGGCGTGGAGAAGGTGGCTGTCGGCGCGGCCGCCGTGCACAATCCGGGCATCATCGCCGACGCCGCAAAACGGGTCGGCAGCCAGAGCATCGTAGCCGTCCTGGACGTCAAGAAGTCCGGCTTCTTCAAGCGCTACGAGCTGTTCACCCACAACGGCACGCGCGCCACCGGGATGCATCCCGTCGAGTTCGCGAAAAAGGTGGCGCAATTGGGCGCTGGCGAGATTTTGCTGAATTCGATCGACCAAGATGGCGTGATGAAAGGCTACGACATGGACCTGGTCGACCAGGTGCGCGACGCGACCACGCTGCCGATGTCGGTGTTGGGCGGTGCCGGCAGCCTGACCGATATCGAGGGCCTGATCGGCCGTCATGGAACCATTGGCGCTGCCGCCGGCAGCCTGTTTGTATTCAAAGGAAAGTATAGGGCCGTGTTGATCAATTACCCGAACCGGGACGAGAAGGACCAGCTCTGCGCAAGCGGGATGGGCGTACGATGAAACAGATTTTGCAAAGCCTGAAAACCGGCGCGACCGAAGTGGCGGACGTGCCCGCACCCGGTGTCAAGCGCGGTCAGTTGCTGATCCAGACCACCCAGACGCTGGTTTCGGCCGGCACCGAGCGCATGCTTGTCGAATTTGGCAAAGCCAATTGGATCGAGAAAGCGCGCCAGCAGCCGGACAAGGTTCGCATGGTGCTTGACAAGATCAAGACCGACGGACTGCAGCCGACCATCGAGGCGGTGTTCAACAAGCTCGACCAACCCCTCCCGCTGGGTTACTGCAACGTGGGACGCGTGGCCGAGGTAGGCGCGGGCGTCGCCGGCTTCGAGGCCGGCGACCGCGTCATCAGCAACGGCAAGCATGCCGAAGTGGTCAGCGTGCCGGTCAACCTGTGCGCAAAGGTGCCGGACGGCGTGAGCGACGAAGAGGCCGCCTTTACCGTGCTCGGCGCCATCGCGTTGCAGGGCATTCGCCTGGCCAACCCAACCCTGGGCGAGACGGTCGTGGTGACCGGCCTGGGTCTGATCGGACTGGTGACCGTGCAGCTGCTGCGCGCGCACGGTTGCCGCGTGCTGGGCCTGGACTTCGACAAAGACAAGCTGGCGCTGGCGCGCAGTTTTGGCGCCGAGGTGGTCGACCTGGCGGCCGGCCAGGACCCGGTCGCAGCGGCGCAGGCGTACTCGCGCGGCCGCGGCGTCGACGCCGTGATCGTGACCGCCGCCACCAAGAGCAGCGAGCCGATGCACCAGGCCGCGCTCATGTGCCGCAAACGCGGGCGCATCGTGCTGGTCGGCGTCACCGGCCTGGAACTGTCGCGCGCCGATTTCTTCGAGAAAGAGCTTACCTTCCAGGTGTCGTGCTCTTACGGCCCCGGACGCTACGATCCGAACTACGAGGAGAAGGGCAACGACTACCCGGTCGGTTTTGTGCGCTGGACCGAGCAGCGTAACTTCGAGGCGGTGCTCGACATGGTGGCCGATGGCCGCCTGGACGTAAAGCCCTTGATCTCGCACCGCTTTGGCATCGCCGACGCCCAGCAGGCTTACGAGCTGGTAGGTGGGGCGGCGCCGTCCTGGGGCATCCTGCTACAGTATCCGGGAGTGGCGCTCACGCGCGAAGGACGCACCGTACAGGTTGTTGCCGCCGCCGCAACGTCTGGCGCGGCGAGCAGCGCGCCCGCAGTCAGTTTCATCGGCTCCGGCAACTACGCGAGCGCAGTGCTGATTCCAGCCTTTAAAGAGGCGGGCGCGCGCCTGCGCAGCGTTGCCTCCAGTACCGGAGTGAGCGGCTTGGCCGCTGCCCGCAAGTTCGGCTTCGACGAAACCACCACTGATACCGAGCGCGTGTTCGCCGACGAAGGCACCAATGCAATCGTCGTCACCACCCGCCATGACACGCACGCGCATTTCGTGCACAAGGCGCTCGAGTCGGGACGCGACGTCTTCGTCGAGAAGCCCCTGTGCCTGACCCGGGACGAACTGTCCGGCATCGAGCGCGCCTTCAAGCAGGCCACCCTGGCGCGCGGTGCCGCGCCGGTGCTGATGGTCGGATTCAACCGTCGTTTCGCCCCCCAGGTTCAAAAGATCAAGAGCTTGCTCGCAGGCGTGCAGGGACCCAAGTCCTTCATCATGACGGTCAATGCCGGCGCGATTCCCGCCTCGCACTGGACCCAGGACGCCGAAATAGGCGGCGGACGCATCGTGGGCGAGGCCTGCCACTTCGTCGACCTGCTGCGCTTCCTGGCCGGTGCGCGCATCAAGGAATGGCGCCACATGGCGCTCGATAGCGCCACCCGCGACTCGGTGTCTGTGACGATGAGCTTCGACGACGGTTCGATCGGCACTGTGCATTATTTCGCCAACGGCAGCAAAGCCTTCCCGAAGGAGCGTCTGGAGGTGTTCGCCGAGGGGCGCGTGCTGCAGCTGGATAACTTCCGCAAGCTGAGCGGCTTCGGCTGGCCGGGGTTCAAGAAAATGAACTTGTGGCGCCAGGACAAGGGCCAGAAGGCCTGCGCCGCCGCCTTCATCGGCGCGGTCGCCCGCAGCGCCGGTGCGCCAATTCCAGTCGACGAGATCTTCGAGGTCAGCCGCGTCGCGATCGAGATCGGCGAGGCCTTGCGTTGAGTGTACTCGCAGGTGCCGGAAAGTATTGGCACACGATCAGGCACCTCAAGCCGGTGCAGGTGTACGGTCGCTTCGCGTTCCGGTTACTGCGGCCGCGCGTCGACACCGCGCCGGCGCCGGCGCCGGCCGCCGCGCTCGGGCGCTGGGTTGAGCCGGCGCGACGCGCGCCGAGCATGACCGGACCAGGCAGCTTCTCGTTCCTGGGCACGCAGGCGCGCCTGCAGGACATCGGCTGGGACAACCCTAGGCTGGAGAAACTGTGGCGCTACAACCAGCATTACTTCGACGATCTGAACGCCGAAGGCGGCGCTTCGCGGGCCGCTTGGCATGCGGCGCTGATCGCGCAATGGGTCGCCGATAACGCGCCGGGTACGGGAACCGCGTGGGAGCCGTATCCGACTTCGCTGCGCATCGTCAACTGGGTGAAGTGGATGTGCGCGGGGAACCCGTTGCCGCCAGCGGCGCTGCATAGCCTGGCGGTGCAGACTCGATGGCTTACGGGCCGTCTCGAGCGCCACCTGCTGGGCAATCACCTGTTCGCCAACGCCAAGGCCCTGGTCTTCGCCGGCCTGGCGTTCGAGGGTGCCGAGGCAGGCAAGTGGCTCGCGCTCGGCCTGCGCATCATCGCGCGCGAACTGCCGGAGCAGGTGCTGGCGGACGGCGGGAACTTCGAACGCAGCCCGATGTACCATGCAATCTTCCTGGAAGACATGCTCGACCTCGTGAATGTGGCGGGTGCCCGCCCGGGCCGAATCGATGCGGGCGTCGTGCGGGACTGGGAGCAAACGGCCGTCCGCATGCTTGGCTGGTTGCGCGGGATGTCCCATCCCGACGGCGGGATAGCGCTGTTCAACGACGCCGCGCTGGGCATCGCGCCGGACCATGCGGGGCTCGAAGCCTATGCCCGCCGGCTGCAACTGGCGCTTCCGGTTGCCGCCGGGGCGCCGCTGCCGGCCTGCCAAGCCTGGCCCGAGAGCGGCTACGTGCGGCTCGAGGCGGCGGAAGCGGTAGCGCTGCTCGATGTCGGCCCGGTCGGGCCGGACTACCTTCCGGGCCATGCGCACGCCGATACGCTTTCGTTCGAATTGTCGCTGTTCAGGCAACGCGTGATCGTCAACGGCGGAACCTCGCGCTACGGACTCGGCCCGGAGCGCGAGCGTGAGCGCGCCACCTGCTCGCACAGCACCGTGGAGGTCGACGGCCAGAGCTCTTCCGAAGTCTGGTCCGGGTTCCGGGTTGCCCGGCGAGCCTATCCGTTCGGTTACGCCGCGCGTTGCGCCGACGGCGAGGTAGAGGTCGCTTGCTCGCATGACGGCTACCGGCGCCTGCCGGGCAAGCCGGTGCACCGCCGTAGCTGGACCTTGCGCAACGGCAGGCTCGAGATCGCCGACCTCGTCAGCGGCGGCTTCATGCGTGCCAAGGCGCGCTACATCCTGCACCCCGACGTTGCCGTCGAGGCCGGAGAAGGGCAGTCGTTCGTGCTGAAGCTCGCAGGCGGACAGCGCTGCGTCTTCGAGGTTGCGGCAGGCCGCGCCAGCCTCGAGCCGGCGCGCTATGGACCTGTGTTCGGCCCCGTCCAAGACACCATGTGCATTGCCGTCGAGCTGGACGACAAGGCAGCAACCATCACCATCAACTGGATCTGATGTGCATATTCTATTTCTAACGGACAATTTCCCCCCGGAAGTCAACGCTCCGGCCAGCCGCACCTATGAGCATTGTCGCGAATGGGTCAACAAGGGGGCGGCGGTTACAGTGATTACTTGCGCTCCAAACTTTCCAAAAGGGAAGGTGTTTCCAGGGTATAAGAACAAACTCTGGCAGACTGAGACCATGAACGGCATCAGGGTAATCCGTGTCTGGTCCTACATCACGGCCAACGAAGGCACGGCGCGCCGTATCCTCGATTACGTGAGCTTCATGGCGACGTCGACGCTGGCGTCCTTGTTCGTGCGCAAGCCGGATGTCGTGGTAGGCACCTCTCCGCAATTCTTCACGGCCTGCGCCGCTTACGTGGTGGGCCTGCTCAAGCGTAAGCCATGGGTTTTCGAGCTGCGCGACATCTGGCCCGAGTCCATCAAGGCGGTAGGCGCCCTGGGCGACTCGTTCGCAATCCGCATGCTGGAGCGGCTCGAGATGTTCCTGTATCGCAAGGCCACCCGTATCGTCGGCGTGACCCATGCGTTCAAGGACGTGCTGGCCAAACGCGGCGTCGATCCGAAAAAAATCGATGTCGTCACCAACGGAGTGGATCTGAGCAATTTCGGTCCGCAGAACAAACACAGTGAGCTCGAGCGCAAGCTAGGGCTTGAAGGCTGCTTCGTGGCTGGCTACATCGGCACCCACGGCATGGCACACGGGCTCGAAACCCTGCTCGAGGCTGCCCGCAGGCTGAAGGAGACCCCGGGGGCGGAGAAAGTCCGCCTGTTATTCCTGGGCGATGGGGCCCGCAAGGCGGACTTGATCGCGCTGGCGAATTCCATGGAGTTGAATAACGTGCTGTTCCTGGACTCGGTGCCCAAGGCCGAGGTTCCGCACTACTGGTCCCTGCTGGACGTGTCGATCATCCACCTGCGCAAGACCGAGCTGTTTGGCTCGGTGATTCCGTCGAAACTCTTCGAATGCATGGGCATGGGCATTCCCGTCCTGCATGGGGTGCCGGGTGAATCGGCCCAGATCGTCCGCGACGAAGGCGTCGGGGAAGTGTTCGAGTCCGATAACGCGGAACAGCTGACTGACGCTCTGTTGCGCCTGCGCGCCGATACCGCGCGCTTCGATACCTATCGCCGCAATGGGCTGAATGCTGCCAAGCGCTATGACCGCAAGAACTTGGCTGGCAACATGTTGAATATCCTGAGGAAGCTGACTAAGCATGACCAAGAAAATAATGATGGTATTCGGAACGAGACCGGAAGCTATCAAGATGGCGCCGCTGTACCACGCCTTGCGGGGGAACCCCGCCCAGTTCGAGACGATGTTGTGCGTGACAGCGCAGCATCGGCAGATGCTTGATCAGGCCCTGCGCGTATTCGATATCGTCCCCGACATCGACTTGGACCTGATGAAGTCAGGCCAGGATCTGTTCGACGTCACTTCGTCGGTGCTGCTCGGCATGCGCCATGTGTTGCGCGAATACCGGCCTGACGCCTTGCTTGTCCACGGCGATACAACGACGACCTTGGCGGCGGCAATGGCCGGTTTCTACGCCGGGGTGCCGGTTGGGCACGTCGAGGCAGGCCTCCGCACCCATGACGTGCACTCGCCTTTCCCGGAAGAGTTCAACCGCCAAGTCGCTTCGAAGCTCACCCGCTGGCATTTCGCGCCAACCGAGCAAAGCCGCGCCAACCTGTTGGCGGAAGGCGTGAAGGAACACGAGGTCCACGTGACCGGCAATACTGTGATCGATTCGCTGCTGTGGATGCTCAAGAAGATCGATTCCGATCCGCGCCGGCAGGACGAGGTAGAGACTTTCCTCGCGATGCGCCTGCCTGTCGACTGGCGCAGCAAGCGCTTCGTCCTTATCACGGGGCACCGCCGCGAGAATTTCGGCGACGGGTTCCTGCAGATTTGCGAGGCGCTCAAGGAACTTGCAGAGCGCTTTCCAGCGGTACGCTTCGTCTATCCGGTGCACCTGAACCCGAACGTGCGCGAACCAGTGCAGGCGATCCTCGCCGGGCTGCCCAACGTGCACCTGATCGAGCCGCTCGACTATGAACCCTTCGTGCTGTTGCTCAGGCATTGTTATCTGGTGCTGACGGACAGCGGCGGCATCCAGGAAGAAGCGCCGAGCCTGGGTAAACCTGTGCTGGTGATGCGCGACGTCACCGAGCGTCCCGAAGCGGTTGCAGCGGGGACGGTGCGCCTGGTGGGCGCCAACCGCGAGCGGATCGTCGCCAACGTCGCCGAGTTGCTGACGAACGAGGATAGCTACCGCCAAATGGCGTGGGCTCACAATCCCTATGGCGGCGGTGACGCTTGCGAACGAATTATTGAAGTGTTGAGGAAATTTTAAATGTTAAGGAAAAAGACGGTCTGCGTAGTTGGTCTGGGCTACATCGGCTTGCCCACCGCTGCTTTGCTCGCCAGCAGCAATTACGATGTGGTCGGCGTCGACCTGAATGCCGATGCGGTCCATACAATTAACCAGGGTCGCATCCACATCGTCGAGCCCGATCTCGACGCCTTTGTCCGCTCGGCGGTCGCTTCGGGACGTCTAAAAGCCTTCACCACGCCGCAGCCCGGTGATGTCTACATGATCTGCGTGCCGACCCCGTTCCACGAGGGCGAAGGCATCCCCCAGCCGAATATTGACTACGTGCTGGCAGCCACCCGGAGTATCGCCGGCTTTGTGAAGCCAGGCGACCTGGTGATCTTGGAATCGACTTCTCCGGTCGGGACGACCCAGCACATGGCCGACGTACTGTCCGAAGCCGGAGTGGACGTGTCCACGGTCCATATCGCTTACTGCCCGGAGCGCGTCCTTCCCGGCAAGATCATGTCGGAACTGGTGGAGAACGACCGTGTTATCGGCGGGCTGACCGCGGAGGCGACTGCGACGGTTGCAGGGTTCTACCGCACCTTCGTCCATGGCCAGGTACTCGAGACCGACGCCAAGACCGCGGAGATGTGCAAACTGACCGAGAATAGCTTCCGCGACGTGAACATTGCCTTTGCCAACGAGTTGTCGCTGATTTGCGCCAAGGAGGGCATCAATGTCTGGCAGCTCATCCAGCTCGCCAACCGCCACCCGCGTGTGAACATCTTACAGCCAGGCGCCGGCGTCGGTGGACATTGCATCGCAGTCGATCCGTGGTTCATCGTTGCGCGCGACCCGGAAAATGCGCGTCTGATCCGCACGGCACGGGAGGTCAACAACGCCAAGACCGCATGGGCTATCGACCAGATGAAGATTGCCGCTGCAGACGCCAACGCCCGTACTGGACGCAAGGCGAAGATCGCCTGCTTTGGGCTGGCCTTCAAGCCGGACATCGATGACCTGCGCGAATCTCCCGCCCTGTCGATCGCGGAAGCGCTGTTCGATCAGGGCTACGACGTGATCGCAGTCGAGCCGAACATCGAAAGCCATGGGAAATTCGAGCTGGCAGAAGTCGATGAGGCCATCGCCACGGCCGACGTGATCGCCGTGCTCGTTAAACATCGTCAGTTCACCGATAGCAAGGTGAAAGCAGCGTTGGCCCAGGCAAATGCGCTCGATTTTTGCGGGGTCCTGGCCGAACAGGCGCGTCCGGCCGCCTGAGCAGTCAACTTGTCTTCGCGAGGCGGACCATCTCCGCCTCGCAAAGACAAGCGCAACGTTTACGGCGTGAAGCAGATCCTTGTGTCTGAATTAGCGTCGATTCCAGCCGCGTAATGTTTATGTCAACAGCATATCAAAGACGGTTTTCCATTCGAATTCAATGACTTGGGGTAACTCACATTGATTAATGGATATATGCGGTTTAGAAACAACGTTATGCGTGATTCTTATACTGGAATAGTCTGGATTCAAGTTTCCTTATGTTAAGATGCTGTTTTGTTGTCTACGATCTTTATTGGGAAGTCGAGAACCTCCAGTCATTAAATGATGAATTTGCTTAATTTTGTTGATGGCGGAGTGGGACTCGGATTCGTCGTCGCCTTCGCATGCGCTGTCGTCACCGTGTTGACCACCAAGTGGCATGGCAAGCTGACGCTCGACGGGACTGCCGGTGTGCAGAAATTCCACACTGTCCCGACCCCACGTGTCGGCGGCGTGGCCATCATGCTCGGACTGATTGCGGCCTGCGCCGCCGCCGACGCCCCGCTGCGCACACTCTTCGCGCCGATCTTGCTCGCGGGCCTGCCGGCTTTCTTGTTCGGCGTCGCCGAAGACCTGACCAAGGGGGTTTCGGTGCGTACGCGTCTGCTCGCGACCATGGCCAGCGGGATGCTCGCTTGGGCGATTACCGGCGTCAGCCTCTCCCATACCGGAATCTGGGGCATCGACCAGTTGCTCGCGTTCGCTCCGTTGTCGGTGCTGTTTACCGCCTTCGCAGTTGGTGGAGTAGCCAATGCCGTCAACATCATCGACGGGTTCAATGGTCTGGCCAGCGGTACAGTCGCCATCTGCCTGGCTGCGCTAGGTGTTATCTCCCTAAACTGCGGCGATGTCGTGCTAGCCAAAATGTGCTTTGCGGTGTTAGTGGTGACCTTGGGTTTTTTCTTTGTTAATTTCCCATTTGGTAAGCTGTTCCTTGGCGACGGTGGAGCCTACCTGCTGGGCTTCCTGTTGGCTTGGATCGCAGTGATGATTCCCGCGCGCAATCTGAGTGTCTCGCCATGGGCGCCGCTGCTGGCCTGCGCCTACCCAATCTTCGAAACCTTGTTCACCATCGCGCGCCGTCTGTGGACCAGAAGCGATCCGGGCCAGCCCGACAGTCACCACCTGCACAGCCTGGTCAAGGTGGCGATTGCCCTGCGGTGGTTCCCGAACCTGCGCGCCGATCTGCGCAACTCCTCCGTGTCGCCGTTTTCCTGGGCGATTGCGGCACTGCCTGCCTGCCTGGCCATCAGTTTCCCGGATATGCCAGTTACACTCGGGCTGTCGTTCGTGCTCAGCTTCGCCGTCTATTTATGCTTTTATTGGTATCTCGCCTCGGTAAAGCGCAGCCTGGCGCTCGCTGTCCCCGCGGCGGCGGCCAATGAAGAGATGGATGCAGACAACCTCTCGATGACCGCCTGATCGCCGCTTCGCGGGCGGCCGGCATGTCGGCGTGCCCGTATCGAGCCGTGATCCATCCCATGTTTTTAATCACGCCCTCCGTGGCGTTTGCTTAGTGTGCTGACTCGACTTAGGACTTCCTTCAAAGGTGGCTGCTACAGCTGGCTGGTGCTCGGTGCGGCTAATGCCATCGCAGCGACACCGACCCTTCAGGGCCAATCCGGATATATCAACATGCCTTCCGCTGTCGTCGAGGCGGACGGAACTTTCTCGGCCGGCTACGGCTACGACAAGCCCTACGGCAGCTTGTGGGCAACTGCCACGGTGCTGCCCTTTCTCCAGTTTACCGGTCGTTACGTCGCGATCTCGGGCATCCAAGGCTTTAGTGGTGGCTACGGCAAGGACTATGGTCGCTACAAGGACAAGGTGGCGGACGCCAAGCTGCGTCTCTGGAGCGAGTCCGACTGGCTTCCCGCCGTTGCCGTGGGAGCGACCGACCTGCTGGGCACCGAGCTGTTCAAGGGCAAATATATTGTTGCCACGAAGACCTTCGGCCCCGCACACAATATCGAAGCAAGCTTGGGCTTCGGCCGTGGACGTCCGGAAGGGCCGTTCGCCGGGGTGCGCTGGAGCCCGCAGTCTTTGCCCGGCTGGTCGGTCGTCGCCGAATACGACGCGAACGATTACAAGAGGGACTTTCGCGCCAACCTGACTTCCGCCAGCTCGCGCGAAAAAGGCCCGGCGCTCGGTGTCGAATACCGCTGGGGATGGCTGGGCGCGCAAGTGGCCCGCCACCGCAATCATTTCAGCGCCAACGCCTATGTAAGTATTCCGTTCTCTGAACGCGAGTTCATTCCCAAGCTGTTCGAGCCGCCTTATTACCAGCCGAAAAACGCGCCGGTGCGTGCGACCCTGGCCCAATGGCAAGATCAGCCAAAACACTCGGCTGCGTTGATCGACGCCCTGGCCCGACAGGGTTTCAAGAACATTCGCATCGAAGTCGACGGCACCACGTTCAAACTGAGCCTGACCAGCAAGCGCATTTCCAATCTCGGTCGCGCCGTTGGGCGCGCGTCGCGGACCGCGCTGGCATTCGCGCCGACCGGCACGCGTGCCATCAAGGTGACGTATACGAAGCTCGAACAGCCAGTCGCCACCTTCGAGTTTCTCGACCTGCCGACTATGTCGGATTACCTGACTGGTATGGTTGGACGTGAAGCGTTCCTGCAGACGACGGTGGTGCGCTACGCCACGCCGGCGGACCGCATCCTTATCGACGAGAACCAGATGTTGCTGGCGGTAGGCGAGCAGGGCGGGCTGAACGTGCAGGTCGGTCACGAAGGAGAGATGGTCAGTGCGCAATCCGAGGATCGCGAAACAAATCGTTTCAAGGTTGTGCCTAAAGCCAGTTTCTTCTTCAACGATCCCAGCGGCGCCCTCCGTTACGAGATTTGGGCCGCTGCTAACTACGACCGACGTCTCGCGGAAGGCACCTACCTGAACGCCGCGTTGAAGCTCAACCTGTTCGAGAACGTGTCGGGCGTGACGCAGACCTCGAACAGCCTGCTTCCGCACGTGCGAAGCGACGTTGCCGAGTACAAGCGCGGTAGTCGCCTCAAGCTAAACAGGATGCTGGTCAACCATTATGCCCTTCCAGCCGAGCGCGTATACGCCCGCTTCTCAGCCGGCTTGTACGAAGAGATGTACCGCGGCCTGGGTGGCCAGGTGCTGTATTTGCCGAGGGACAGCCGATGGGCTGCCGATTTTGCGGTTGATGCGCTCGAGCAGCGCGGTTTCAAGGGATGGTTTGACAAGCGCGATTACCGGACGGTGACGACGCTGGGGACTATGCACTACAGGTTGCCTTACGATATGACCGTGAGCGCACGGGCAGGGCGCTTTCTGGCTGGAGACAAGGGGGCTCGCTTCGAGTTCAAGCGCCGCTTCCGTTCAGGCATCGAGATCGGCGCGTGGTACACCCGCACCAATGGTCGCGATACGACGGGTCCTGGTACCCCCGCCGAGCCGTACTATGATAAAGGCGTCTTCTTGTCGATCCCGATCAACTCGATGTTGCCGAGCGATACCCAAGCAGTGGCAGGCGTGGCGATCTCACCGTGGACGCGCGACGTCGGCCAGATGGTGGCCACTCCCGGCGACCTCTACGAAATGCTTGAAGATCCGCGCCGAGACCTCACCGCCTATGATGGTCTGGGCAATTTTGCCGAGCGCCGCGACGAGCAGAAGCTGGACGTCATTACCCAGCCGGTACGCCCCCTGCCGAGCGCCTGGCCGGCCTTCCGCTGGCGCCTGGAGCAGTCGGTGTCGAACTCGCCGACCCTGCCGCAATGGGCAGGCGGCGCCCTGTTGGGCGGCGGCGCGATCCTGGCCGGCGCCGCGCTGGACAAGCCGGTCGACCGCATCATCAGGAAGCACGCGGATTCGCGCGCGGCCAATGCCTACGGCAACGTCGGCAAGGCCATGCCCTGGCTGCTGGCCGGTGCCGCGGGCTCGGCGATCGCCTTCGGCGACGACCGCATGCAAAACATGGGCATCATTTCGCTCCAGTCGATCGCCGGCGCCGCAGGGGTGTCGATGGCCACCAAGCGCCTGGTCGGCCGCGCCCGCCCTTACGAGGAGCGCGGCGCCTTCAGCAGCTCAGGCAAGCGCTCGGATGCGTCCTTCCCGTCGAACCATGCGGCGGTGGCCTTCGCGGCGGTGACGCCATTCGCCCAGGAATACGACGCGCCTTGGCTGTACGGCCTGGCCGCGGTCGGCGCCATGGGCCGGGTGGCGGACCGCCAGCACTGGGTGTCGGATGTCGTCGGCGGCGGCCTGGTGGGGTATGCGATCGGCAGCTGGCTGTGGCAGGCCCAGCGCGAGGATCCGCGCTCGCGCCTGGCGATTACGCCAGGCAGGAAAGAGCTCAGCGTGACCTGGAGCACTACCTACTGATCGACCGGCCGCCTCGTGCGGCCGGTTTGCTTTTGCAAGGATGCGACATGTGCGCCAGCCGCACCCGCAAAATAAAACTGGCCGCGATTGCGGCCAGTTTTTCCATTGTCGCAAGCGCCTCGCGGCGCCGTCGATCAGTGGTGGGTGGTTGCCGAGTGGCTGGTGCTCGAATCGCTGTCAGCTGCAGCGATTGCAACGCCAGCGACCACAGCGCCGATAGCGACCATTGCAGCGGTCGACAGGCCGGTGCCAGCAACACCGGTAGCGGTGGTGGTGGTAGCGGTGGTGGTGGTGGTGGTCGACTGCGCAGCAGGGGTTTCGGTCGATGCGGTTTGTGCGAACACCTGGGCCGACATCAGGCTCAGGGCAGCGGTCATAGCGAGGAGCTTCTTCATTGTAGATCCTTTGTTCAAAGTGACGGTATATCCGTATGGTGCATTAACTGCCACGGCATTATAGCAACGAAAAGTTGAGTTGTATTAATCCGGTAATGTGAAAACGCCAAAACTTGTCACAAAATTGTATATATGCGTATCAAATGACCTCATTATCTTTATGCTACCAAATCCTTCCACAGCGTAAATAACGGGTGCTTTTACCTCTTTCTCAGAATATAGATTCTAGGAAATCCCGGCGATAATCCTGGCTCGACAACGATTTGCAGGCCCAGGAGCATAGATGGCGGACGACAGCGACGCGGAACGCACCGAACCAGCGTCACCCAGGCGGTTAGAGAAAGCACGCGAGGAAGGCGACGTTCCCCGCTCGCGCGAGATCGCCACCTTCACCGTCCTGATGACCGCCGGCGCCACCCTGTGGATGTTCGGCGGCTCGCTGGTCGGGCGCCTGGGCGCCGCCCTGCAATCCGGCCTCTCGCTCGACCGCGAGCAGGTCTACAACCCCGACGTCCTGCTCGAGCGCGTGTTCAACGACGTGTTTGGCGTGATGCTGGCCTGCCTGCCGATCGCCGGCGCCATCATGCTGGTCGCCCTGGTCTCGCCGCTGCTGATCGGCGGCTGGCTGTTCTCGTCCAAGGCCTTCATGCCCAATTTTATGAAGCTGAACCCGATCAAGGGCATCGGCAACATGTTCTCGACCAATTCGCTGATCGAACTGCTGAAGGCGATCGCCAAGACCGTGCTGGTCGGGGCGGTCGCCTGGGTCGTCATCATGGGCCAGAAGGAAGCGATGCTGGGCCTGGCGGTCGAACCGCTGAACGCGGGCAGCGCCCATGCCGGCGAGATGATCGCCAAGGCCTTCCTGTTCATCGTCGGCGCCCTGGGCGTGGTGGCCCTGATCGACGGCCCTTACCAGCTCTGGCACTACCACGACAAGATGAAGATGACGCGCCAGGAAATGATCCAGGAGCACAAGGAATCGGACGGCAACCCGCAAATCAAGGGCAAGATCCGCCAGATGCAGCGCGAGATGGCGCGCGGCCGCATGATGCAGAACGTGCCGACCGCCGACGTGATCGTCACCAACCCGACCCACTACGCCGTGGCCCTGAAATACGCCGACGGCCAGAAGGGCGCGCCGCGCGTGGTCGCCAAGGGCGTGGACGATGTCGCGGCCAAGATCCGCGAACTGGGCGGCGAGCACAAGGTCCCGATGCTGGAAGCGCCGGCCCTGGCCCGTGCGCTGTACAAGCACACCGACATCGACGAAGAGATTCCCGAGAAACTGTACTCGGCGGTGGCCGAAGTGCTGGCCTACGTCTACCAGCTGCGCGCCTACAAGAAGGGCGACGGCGCCTATCCGGACCGGCCGGGCAAGCTGGCCGTGCCGCCGGAGATGGACCCGCATGACCCGGCCTTCCAGCTGGCCCGGCAGCGACCGTCGCGCCCGGACTCGAATAATGGAGTGATGCAATGAACAGCCTGAAACTTCCCACCTGGCTGAGCGGCCTGGGCAGCCGCGGCGGCAAGGCGCTGGCCGCGCCTGTGCTGATCATCCTGCTGCTGGCGATGATGATCCTGCCGCTGCCGGCCTTCATCCTCGACGTGTTCTTCACCTTCAACATCGCGCTGTCGGTGATCGTGCTGCTGACCGCCCTGTACACGGTCAAGCCGCTCGACTTCATGGCCTTCCCGGCCATCCTGCTGGTCTCGACCATGTTGCGCCTTGCGCTGAACGTCGCGTCCACCCGTATCGTCCTGACTGAAGGCCATACCGGCGGCGCGGCCGCGGGCAAGGTGATCGAGGCCTTCGGCCACTTCCTGATCGGCGGCAACTACACGGTTGGTATCGTCGTGTTCGTCATCCTGACCATCATTAACTTCAGCGTCGTCACCAAGGGTGCGGGCCGTATCGCCGAGGTCGGCGCACGCTTCGCCCTGGACGCGATGCCGGGCAAGCAGATGGCGATCGACGCCGACCTGAACGCCGGCCTGATCGGCGAAGCCGACGCGCGCAAGCGCCGCAACGAAGTGGCCCAGGAAGCCGAGTTCTACGGCGCGATGGACGGTGCGTCCAAGTACGTCAAGGGCGACGCGGTCGCCGGCATCATGATTACCCTGATCAACGTGATCGGCGGCCTGATCGTCGGCGTGGTCCAGCACAGCATGGCGGTCGGCGACGCCGCCACTACCTATACCTTGCTGGCGATCGGCGACGGCCTGGTGGCCCAGCTGCCTTCCTTGATCATCTCGATCGCGGCCGGTATGGTCGTGTCGCGCGTGGCCAGCGACGAAGACATCAGCTCGCAGCTGACCAACCAGCTGTTCGCACGCCCGGAGGCGCTGTACATCACCGGAGGCATCATCTTCGGCCTGGGCGTGATCCCGGGCATGCCGACCCTGGTGTTCCTGATGCTGGGCGGCGCGCTGCTGGGCGGCGGCTACCTGCTGTCCAAGCGCGCCAAGCAAAAGCCGGCCCAGGAAGCAGCGGCGGCCGCGGCAGAGCAGGCCGCGGCGGCCACCCAGGCCCCGGCCGAGTCCGAGGAAGCCACCTGGCAGGATGTGATGCCGGTCGATACCCTCGGCCTGGAAGTGGGCTACCGCCTGATTCCGCTGGTCGACAAGACCCAGGGCGGCGAGCTGCTCAAGCGCATCAAGGGGATCCGCAAGAAGTTCGCCCAGGAAGTCGGTTTCCTGGCGCCGCCGGTGCACATCCGCGACAACCTCGAGCTCAAACCCTCGGGCTACCGCATCACGCTCAAGGGCGTCGAAGTGGGCGCGGGCGAGGCCATGAACGGCCAGTTCCTGGCGATCAACCCGGGCATGGCGAGCGGCACGCTGCCGGGCCTGGTGACCACCGATCCGGCCTTCGGCCTGCCGGCGATCTGGATCGAAGCCGGCCTGCGCGACGAGGCGCAAAGCATGGGCTATACCGTGGTCGACGCCGGCACCGTGGTGGCGACCCACCTGAATCACCTGATCACCACCCACGCCTCGGAACTGCTGGGCCGCATGGAAGTGCAGGCGCTGCTCGACCACCTGGGCAAGGAAACCCCGAAGCTGGTCGAGGACCTGGTGCCGAAGATGATGCCGCTGTCGACCCTGCAGAAAGTGCTGCAGAACCTGCTGGTGGAAGGCGTGCACATCCGCGACATGCGCACCATCATCGAGGCGTTGTCCGAGTACGCGAGCCAGACCCAGGATCCGGCCGAGCTGACCGCGATGGTGCGGGTGGCGCTGGGCCGCGCGATCGTCCAGCAGTTGTTCCCGGGCGCCAGCGAGCTGTCGGTGATGACCCTGGACAACCGCCTCGAGCGCCTGCTGATGGGCGCGATGAGCGCCGGCGGCGACGGCACCGGTATCGAGCCGGGCCTGGCCGACACCATCGCCCAGCAGGCGGCCCAGGCCGCCCAGCAGCAGGAACAGATGGGCCTCACTCCGGTGCTGCTGGTGCCGGCGCCGTTGCGCGTGCTGCTGTCGCGCTTCCTGCGCCGCGCCGTGCCGCAGCTGAAGGTGTTGTCGCATGCGGAGATTCCGGAAACCAAGACGATCCGGGTGACGAGCCTGGTGGGCGCGCAGATGTAAAGGTCGCTGGGCAGGCGAGGGGCGCCGCGCCCGATGATGAGCGAGGGGCGAGCCGCGACGGCTCTGCCCCTTCCAGCGCTACAGGCGCGTTTTTTTCCTGAGCTGCCGCCAGATCAGCAAGCCGGATACCGTCACCACCAGGACCAAGGTGAACGCACTGCTGAGGGCCACCAGCGTTTCGAGATCCCGCAGCTCTTCTCCGTTGCTCGAGCCGTAGAGCTCGACGAGCCGGAGTGACAGTGCACGAGGTATTGGCGGGCCGAGATCCGGGCGCACGAGCCATATGTGTCCAACTGCGAACGTGGCCGCAAAGACCCATGCACAAAGACCTGCGCGCCTGCCCGCCGTACTCACTTGACCGTCACCCGGCCATAAGCTTTCAAGGAGCTGCCTGGGATAGCGATCTGGCTGCTTGCCTTGAGACGGGCGCGCAGGATGCTGAAATCGGCCCGGTTCTCGAGAGTGATGCATCCTTGACTGATACCGAGACTGCCCTTCGGATGTAGCCGAAAGCTTCCCCTCTTTACTTTGTTACAGAAGGTCTCATCGTCGATTTTCCCATCCGCCGCGTAGAGTGCGAACCAATCTGACTTGGCGCTGAAGAGATCGCGCAGAAGGCCGAGCCGGCCGCCCGATTGACGGTCGAGTACGTAGTAGACGCCGGGCGGAATCGGGCCAATGCCGGCGTGACAGGCGAACTCTCTGCGGTTTGCGTGGGCGCCCAAGCCGGAAAACGCGGCGAACTGCATCTTGTTCGTCTTGAATAGACTCATCGGTTCGCCGTTCAGCTCGAAGGTACACGCTAACATTGGCCTCTCTCCCGGAAGTTTGCAGTGCAAGCTTCCGATCATAGTCAGCCATTAAAAACGATCTTTGATCGAGTACAAGCCTTGATTGGCCAGTAGCGAAAGCGATCCGCCGGAGGTGAGCAGGCGTCAGCGGATCTTGTGCAGCCACCAGTTCTCGAACCAGATCGAGAACTGCAGCAACAGGCCGGTCACAAACAGGAAATCGGCCAGCAGGCCAGTACGCAGGGCAGCGGCGATCACGCCGGCGATGAGGAAGACGGTGCGCAGGGCGGGGAGGCTGCGGTCGAGGGCATCGCAGCAGTGGATCAGGAATGTCGCGAAATCAGTCGTCCCAGGGTGACGCTTCGGTATCCGAAATTTCATTGCTGCCCCTTTCATGACGCTGACGGAATCGTTCCGATTGTGGTCAAGTATGCACTTTATTTGTGATCGTTACAATTGGCGATAATATGCTTTCAGGCAAATTTTGCATGACTGTGCGCTAGCTCATACAAATTGAATAAGAAAAGTGCAAACGTATGATGGCACTGTTGCAAATTTCCTACTCTGTGATCATTCTCGCATGCTTGCCAGTTTGATAGCGCGCGCCTGCGTAAGTCAAGAACAAGGTAGATGAGCGGTGAAAAAACTCGGGCCCCGGCCTGCCCCGGGACGACGTGCTGTAGGCACGGGCTGAAATCGCTAAACGATATTCATCCGCACTTTCACTCAACGTCGTCCCGGTGCAGGCCGGGACCCAAGTTCACATGAACAGCCGCCCTCGCAGCTGTCAGCCGAAAATCAAACCCGCTGCTTGCCCAACCGCTTGCCCGCCGCCAGTCCGGCCAGGCCCAGGCCCAGCATCCACAGGCTGCCCGGTTCCGGCACATCCACCGGCAGCTCGGCCGTGTCGGCGAAGGTCCAGTTCAGCAGGTCGTGGTTCTGGCTGGCCGCGCCGGTGGCCGAGGTGAAGCCGACATAAGCCTGGTTGGTGCCGAGGACCGAGGCGATGTCGATCGCCAGCTTGTCGTAGGCCAGGAAGTCGTCCGATTTCGTTTCGTCGCGCATGCTCATCGACAGCAGTGCGCCATCGTACTCGACCTTCACGGTCCACAGATTGCCGTTCGACATGCAACCGGTGTCGGTGCTCAGGCCGAAGCAGGCTTTGCGCTGGTACACGTCGCTGGTCCAGCTGGTGTTGGTGCTGCCGTTGGTGCTGATGCCCACGTGGTTGGCGCTGAAGCCGTCCCAGCTGCCGTTGTCGTAGGTGTCGAATTCGATCACGAAGGCGTTCTGCACGCCCTGGTAGCCGATGCCGCCGCCGCCTACGCCCAGGCCGTTCGGGCTGGCCGCGAGCACGAAGGCCATGCCGTCGGCCGGCTGGCTGTTGCCGGTGAAGCGGAACTGGAAGGTGGTCGAGAAGGTGGCGTTGGCGCCCAGCTGCACGGCGCTGCTGCTGTAGACCGCGCCGCTCTGCGACCAGTTGTCCGGCGTCAGGCGCATGACCTTGCCGTCGGCGGTCGTGGTGGCGGCTGCGTTGCCCACCGTCGTCAGGCCGCTGGTGTCCGAAAAATCGTTGTAGGTGACCACGGTCGCCTGGGCGTTGGCGACCGCGGCGGTTGCGGCGGCGGCGATGAGGAACTTCAATGCTTTCATGCGGTTTTCTCCTAGCGTATGGAAAGTGCCGGCGTCATGGGTGCGCCGGCGACCGCTCCCACGAAAGCAAACCTTGTGCCATAGGAAACATGTCAAAAAAATCAACATCTTGCAAACCCGGTATGTTGCAACTGTTAAATTTATCGACATCTGGTATGCATGCCGGATCGCCGTCCAGTCGCCGCCTTTCCGGCTGGCCAGGGAATTGACCGGTTTTCCCCATCCTTTTCCTGCGATCGTTTCCTAGAGGCATCGTCAATAATGCTTGCTATGGGAGGGCCATTGCGCCCCAGGCAAGCTACAGACGATGAAGTGCGGAGAATAACGATGAAAGTGAAGAAATTTACAGCGGCGACTTCCCGGGATGCGTTGCGCAAGGTGCGCGAAGCGCTCGGCCCGGACGCCGTCATCCTCTCCAACCGCCCGGTGGACGGCGTGGTCGAAATCCTGGCGCTCGACAACGACGACGTGGCCTCGCTGGCCTCGCCAGCGCCGGAATCGGAAATGGCCCAGCCGCAACCGCACCTGCAGCACTTCGCCGACCCGGCCCCGCTGGCCCCGGCCTTCGGCGCGCGCCGCATGGAAGAGCCCGGACCGGCCTTCGCCGCACGCCGCTTCGAAGAGCCTGCCCCCGCTCCCGTATTCGCCGACCCCGCACCGACCTACGCCAACCGCCGCGCTCCCGAGCCGGCCCCGGCCCTCGACATGAGCGCGATGACCGCCATGATGAGCGCCGCCATCGCCCAGGCCAAGGAATCGGCCGCCGCCGAAATGAGCGGCATGATGAACGAGATCCGCGCCATGCGCGGCCTGATGGAGACCCAGCTGGCCGAGCTGTCGTGGAACGCCACCGCCCAGCGCGAGCCCCAGAAGGCCGCCGTGCTGCGCGAAATGCTGGCCGCCGGCTTCTCGGCGACCCTGGCGCGCTACCTGATCGAAAAGATGCCGGCCACCAAGGATGCGGCCGATGCGCTGCGCTGGATCAAGACCGTGCTGGCGCGTAACCTGACCACCATCGCCAACGAAGACGACCTGCTGTCGCGCGGCGGCGTGTTCGCCCTGGTCGGCCCGACCGGCGTCGGCAAGACCACCACCACCGCCAAGCTGGCCGCGCGCTGCGTGATGCGCCACGGTCCGGACAAGCTGGCCCTGATCACCACCGACGCCTACCGTATCGGCGGCCACGAGCAGCTGCGCATCTACGGCAAGATCCTGGGCGTGATGGTGCACTCGGTGAAGGACGAAGCCGACCTGCGCATCGCCCTGAAAGAACTCAAGAACAAGCACACCGTGCTGATCGACACCATCGGCATGTCGCAGCGCGACCAGATGGTGACCGAGCAGGTGGCCATGCTGAGCGAGTCGGGCGCCGACGTGAAGCGCCTGCTGTGCCTGAACGCGACCTCGACCAACGAGACCCTGAACGAAGTGGTGCGCGCCTACCAGGGCTCGGGCCTGGCCGGCTGCATCATGACCAAGCTCGACGAAGCCGCCTCGATCGGCAACGTGCTCGACGTCGTGATCCGCCAGAAGCTCAACCTGCACTACATCTCGAACGGCCAGCGCGTGCCGGAAGACCTGCACCTGGCCGACCGCGCCATGCTGATCGACCGCGCCTTCCGCAACAACCGCGCCGCCAGCGCCCAGTTCGGCGACGCCGACCTGCCGCTGATGATGTCGGGCGCCATGAATGATCGCAGCCTGCGCGAGGTGTCCCTTGGCTAGTTTCGACTTCGACCAGGCCGAAGGCCTGCGCCGCATGCTGCAGGGCCCGCGCCCGCGCATCGTCACCTTTCTGTCCGCCACGCCTGAAGACGACAAGGGCGCCATGCTGGTCAACCTGGGCGCCTCGCTGGCCCAGACCGGCAACGAAGTCCTGATCGTCGATGCCTGCGACATCGACTACGGCGTGGCGCGCCGCCTGGGCCTGAGCCGCGCGGCCTCGCTGCTGCAGGTGGCGCGCCAGGAATGCGCGCTCAACCAGGTGATCCATCCGGCGCCGCAAGGCTTCTCGGTGGCGCCGCTGGGCGTGCCGAAGACCGCCGACGACGTCCGCCGCCTGGGCAAGACCTTCGACGTGCTGGCCAGGCAGGCCGGCATCGTGATCGTGGACGGCGAGCTGGGACCGGACGGCAGCTTCCCGGTGCCGCTGATGGGCAGTTCCGAGATCGTGGTGCAGGTGTCGACCAGCGCCGCCTCGATCACCAACGCCTATGCGCTGATCAAGCGCCTGTCGCAGCAGCTCGGCCGCCGGCCCTTCGGCATCCTGGTGACGGGCGCGACCGAGGCGGAAGCCAAGGTGGTATACGATAATATGTCAGCAGCGGCAACACGCTACCTGGCCGTCAAGCTCAGCTTCATGGGCTCGGTGCCGGCCGACGAGTACCTGCACCGGGCCGCGCGCCTGGGCCGGGCCGTGGTCGACGCCTTCCCGCTCGCGGGCGCGTCGGTGGCCTTCCGCCAGCTGGCCGGCAAGTTCGCGCTGCACGCGATGCCGGGCTTCGGCCGCCAGGGCAGCAGCGCGCATTTAGGCAACTGAGCAGTACCGAATAAACAGAAGAAGACAACGACGCAACAAGCATGTACACGGTCAAAGGGAAAGCGGACAAGAACCATTTGCTGACGGAGCACATGCCGTTGGTGAAGCGTCTTGCCCACCACATGAAGGCCAAGCTGCCGCCTTCGGTGGAGGTGGATGACCTGGTACAGGCCGGCATGATGGGCCTGCTGGACGCCATCAACCGCTACGAGGACAACCACGGCGCCCAGTTCGAGACCTATGCGGTGCTGCGCATCCGCGGCGCCATGCTGGACGAGCTGCGCAACAGCGACTGGATGCCGCGCAGCACGCGCCAGAACATGCGCAAGGTCGAGACCGCGATGAACGAGCTGCAGCAGCGCCTGGGCCGTCCGCCGAGCGAATCGGAAGTCGCCAAGTCGCTCAAGATGTCGCTGGCCGACTACCAGGACCTGCTGTCCGACGGCGGCGGCCACCAGCTGGTCTACTACGAAGACTTCCGCGGCGACGACGACGACGGCAGTTTCCTCGACCGCTATGCCGTGGACGACGAGGATCCGCTGCGCAGCCTGCTCGACACCGACTTCCGCCAGGCCGTGATCGACGCCATCGACAACCTGCCGCCGCGCGAGAAGATGCTGATGGGCCTGTACTACGAAGAAGAACTCAACCTCAAGGAAATCGGCGCGGTCATGGGCGTGAGCGAATCGCGGGTGTCGCAGCTGCACACCCAGGCAGTGGCGCGCCTTCGCGCGGCGCTGCGGGAGCAATTGTGGACTGGTCCAGCGTAATCGGGCTGCTGCTGGCGCTGGCCGGCGTGTTCGTCGGCCATACGCTGGACGGCGGCCGCTTCGCCTCGCTGTTCCAGCCGGCCGCCTTCGCCATCGTGGTAGTCGGCACCGCCGGCGCCGTGCTGCTGCAAAGCGAGCGCCGCACCTTCCTGCGCGGCATGCGCATGCTGCGCTGGGTCTTCGTACCGCCGCGCGGCGAGCGCGACAAGCTGTCGCGCGAGATCGCCCTGTGGAGCCTGTCCGCGCGCCGCGACGGCCTGCTGTCGCTCGAACAGTACATGGGGACCAAGGACCTGTATATCCAGAAGGGCCTGCGCCTGGTGGTCGACGGCATCCAGCCCGACAAGCTGCGCAGCCTGCTCGAGCACGAAATCAACGGCTACGAATTCAGCCAGCGCCAGGCGGCGCGCATCTGGGAATCGGCGGCCGGCTATGCGCCCACCATCGGCATCCTGGGCGCGGTGCTGGGCCTGATCCACGTGATGGAAAACCTGTCCGACCCCTCGCGCCTGGGTTCGGGCATCGCCGTCGCCTTCGTGTCCACCGTCTACGGGGTGGGGCTGGCCAACCTGTTCTTCCACCCGGTCGGCAACAAGCTCAAGGCCATCGTGGCGGACAAGGTGGCGCAGTACGAAATCCTGCTCGAAGTCTTCCACGACATCGCCACCGGCGACCACACGCGCGTGATCGACGAGCGCGTGGCCAGCCTGCTGGCGCGTCACTAAGTCCGTCATGGCGCGCAAACGCTACGACGACGAGCAGCCCCATGAGAGCCACGAACGCTGGCTGATTTCCTACGCCGACTTCATCACCCTGCTGTTCGCCTTCTTCGTCGTGATGTACGCGATCTCGATCGTCAACGAGGGCAAGTACCGGGTGCTGTCGGACGCGCTGGGCGACGCCTTCGGCGGACGCGGCGCGGCCCCCACCGTCAACACCCAGGTCGAGCCGGTGCTGCCGCTGTCCCACATCGTCAACCGCAAGCGCAACGAGATGGCGCGCCGCGAGCGCGAGAAGATGGCGGTGCTGGCGCGCGACCTGTCGGCGACCCTGCTGCCGCTGGTGAAGGCGGGCCAGGTGCGGGTGACCCAGAATGCGCGCGGCATCAGCGTCGAGATCAACGCCAGCGTGCTGTTCGCCCAGGGCGAAGCGGTGCTGGGGAAGGACGCGAACGAGATCCTGCGCGCGGTCGGCGGCCTGCTCAGGAACGATTCCCACCGCATCGAGGTCGAAGGCCATACGGACAATGTACCGATCGCCAGCGCCGTCTATCCGTCCAACTGGGAATTGTCGGCCGCGCGCGCCAGCAGCGTGGTGCGCCTGTTCATCGACAGCGGGGTAGGGGAGGCGCGGCTGTCCGCGATCGGCTATGCCGCGACGCGGCCGGTGGCGTCGAATGCCGACGCCACCGGGCAGGCGCGCAACCGCCGCGTGGCGGTCATGATCCTGGCGGCGCTGCCCGAAACCGGAGGCGAACTGGGTGGCTGAGCAGCGCCTAATTTTCAATTAAGAATTGCAAGAATCTTTCGTGGTAGCCTGCTTGTTGAAATAATATTTCATGGCCATGGGAGCGCGAATGCATGTCAAACGGAGTATGCCGGCGGTACTGCTGGCCCTGGCGGGACTGGTCGGCGCCAGCGGCGCCGTGGAGGCCGAAGTGAACGTGCGCCACCGGCTGGATGTGGAAACCACCGGCGGCAAGGTGCTGGTGCGCGTGACCATCGAGAACCACGGCGAACAGACGATCTGGGTGCCGCGCGAGGTCGCGGCCGAGGACGAACTCACCGGCAAGCGCTTCGAGCTGCGCGAAGCCAGGGGCGGGCGCGAGGTGCAGTATGCCGGCCCGATGGTCAAGCGCGCCGCCTACACGGCCGCCGACTACCTCGAGGTCAAGCCGCACACCATGCATCTCAACACGGTCGACATCACGCGCGCCTACGCTTTCAGGAAGGGCGCGCAGAGCTATGAAATCAGCTATCCCGGCCCCTGGCTGCCGGACGTTAACAAGCTCGATGAAGTCAGCACCAGTCCGTCGGAGCCGGTGCGCTTTACCTACGCCGCGAAATAAGCAAGGCGCGAATGAAATGAACAGGGGGAGGAAGCATCGCTGCTTCCTCCCCCTTTTTTAACGCGGCGAACGCTTAGTTCAGCGCCGGGGTATTCTCGCCGAAGTATTCATGGTTGTCGGCGTTGTCGACAGCCTTGTTCGGGTCGCTGATCGCCAGGCTGGCGGCGCCGCTCTGGCCGTAGACGTGGTCGTCGGTGCCGGCCACCGCGTTGAAGTGGCTCATCTCGTGCACCAGGGTGCCGCCCTTGGAGTCGGTGCCCGTCATCGGCGCCGACCAGAAGGCGCGGCAGACGTAGATCTTGTACGGCTGGGTCGGGTACACGTAGGCGTAGTAGCTCTGCTTGCAGCCGCAGTCCACGGTCACCGGCTTGTTGTCGAAGGCATCCTTGATCGCCGCGAAGTGCGATTTCACGGTCGACTGGCGGGTGCTGGTGACGGCGCCGAACCACTTGGTGTAGCGCTGGCCCATGGTGGCCTGGGCCATGTAGGTGTTGCCGCTGTTGGCCATGGACGAACCTGCGGCCATCGCCTGCTGGACCGTGCTCTGCTGGGTAGCGGTGCAGTTGGTGTAGCTCAGGCTGGCCGGCTGCACGCCCGCGTCGCGCTTCATGGCTTCCAGGTCGAGGATGGCCTGCGGGGTGGCGCCGCGCGGCAGGCGGGCGTCGATCCACAGGGTGGCTTCGTTGGATGCCATTTCGCGGTCGTTCTTGGCTGCCGCGTTCATGAACAGCGCCGGCGAGGCGACCTTGTAGCTGATCTTGTAGTCGCCGGTCACGCTCATGTCGTACAGGGCCGACAGCTCGACCTTGACGGTATGGGTGGCGCCCGGCTTGATCACGAAGTAATCCGACTTCTTCGGCACCGGACGCTTGATGATCGGGCCCAGGTAGGGCACCGGCTCGCCGTCGCGCGTCACTTCGAACAGCGGCGTATCCAGACCCTGGAACGGGGTCAGCCACTTCAGGACGTACTGCGGCGTGTCCGAGGTGTTGGTCAGGGTGACCTTGACCACCACGTCGTCGTCCTGCCCCAGCGCGTGTTTTTCCGTCTCCACAGCAATGTTGATGCCCTTCGGCGCGGCGCTTGCGCCTCCGCAGGCCATCGCCAGTGCTGCCACTCCCAATGCCGACTTCCAGAATCCGTTCAAGCTCATATCGTTTCTCCGTGTGTGAAAGTTATGCGGCTTGCTGCTGCCATCGTTATCGGGCCGCATCCTGCACAAGTTGTCTGTACAGGAAGAGCCCATTGACGATATTTACGGATTCAAGTGCCTATGTAAAGTTGATTCATGTCAGTTGTGACGTTTTTTGCGGAATGTCAACAGAATCCGACAGTCAATCGGAACACGCTTGCATTTTGAAACCTACGGTGCTACCGCTTTCGCTGGGCCGGCGTGTTCTCGCCAAAATACTCGTGCGAATCGGCGTTGTTGAGGGCGCGTTCGGGCGCGCTGCGCGCCAGCTCCATCGCGCCGGCCTGGCCGTAGACATGGTCGTCGGTGCCGGCGACCGCGTCGAAATGGCTCATCTCGTGCACCAGGGTGCCGCCGCGCGAGTCGGTGCCGGTATTCGCCGCGCTCCAGAACGCCTTGCAGACATAGATCTTGTACGGCTGGGCCGGATACACGTAGGCGAAATAGGCTTCGTCGCAGCCGCAGTCGAGCGCCAGCGGCTTGTTCTCGAAGGCGTCGCGGATCGCGGCGAAATGGGCGATGGCCCTGGCGCCGCGCTGCGCATCGGGAACCCCGAACCAGGTCGTGTAGCGCGGCCCGTAGGCCTGGCCGGAAGTCAGGTAGACGTGGCTGTCGACGGCCATCGCGCGGCCCGCGTCGACCGCCGCCGCCAGCTGCTCCTGCTGGGCGTTCGAGCACTGGCTGAAGGCCAGGCTGCCGCCCGCGGCTTCCTGGGCGGGCGCCGGCACGGGGGAGCTCTTGGCGCCGCGCGGCAGCCGGCCCTCGATCCAGATGCTGACCGGGCTGGAGGCCAGCTCGCCCGTCACCGCGTGGAGGGCCGCACCCGCGCCCAGGCCGGGCAGCGGCGCCGCCGGGCTGTTGTAGCGTACGGTATAAGCGCCCGTGATGTGCATTTCATAGAGCGCGGACAGTTCGACCGTCTGGGTCACCGAGGCGCCGGGCTCGATGAGCACGAAGTCGGCCGCCTCGGGCGCGGGCCGCTTGATCTCCACCCCGAGGTAGCGCACCGGCTGGCCGTCGCGGCGCACTTCGAACAGCGAGGACTGGACGCCCTCCAGCGGCGTGCGCCAGCGCAGCACATGCTGGGCCTCGCCCGAGATATTGGTCAGGGTGACCCGCACCGGCACGTCGTCGCCGCGCCCCACGGAAGGGCGCAGCGCCTCGAGCCGGACCGCGACGCCGGCCTGCGCCGGCTGGGCGGCGCCTGCCGGCGCGGACGTGAAAACAAGGGGGAAGAGCAGGGCGAAGCAGGCGTGGGAATAGCGGGACATGATGCCTCCTGGTTGGTGTCCTGCCTACTCTCCCGCCGCTATGCATGCTAGATATTGCGTCAGTTCAACAGTGCGCCACCACTTCATTGCTAAGCGGCAATAACCCTGCTGCCAATAGGCCAAATAAACAACAGTTGCACAGTATTTACTCGATCAGCGCAGGGATGCTTTGCTATCATGCAACGACTGTATCCATTCAGCCAACACCCCACGCAGCTGCAGCTTCCTCATGAGATTCCACACGACAGACGCAACGATGCACACGCTGGTGCGGCATGCCCGCGCGCGGAGGCCGGCATGATGGAAGGACTGGAAATGGTCGACCTGATCGCGAGCGAAATCGGCCTGGACGGCGAGGAAGTGGCGGCGCGCAAGGCCTTCCTGGAGCTGGGCGAGGCCGACCTCGCCGCCCTGCGCGAGGTGCACGCGCTGCTGGAGCAGGAGCGCGAGCGCTTTTCCGGCGAGTTCTACGACCACCTGCTGCGCTTCGCGCACACGCGCAGCATGCTCGGCAGCGACAGCACGGCGCGCGCCCTGCGCCGCGCGCAGTCGGCCTATTTCAGCAGCCTGACCGCGGGCGACTACGACGCGGGCTATATCCGCGAGCGCCTGCGCGTGGGCATGGCGCACCAGCGCATCGGGCTCGAGCCCAAGTGGTACATCGGCGCCTACCGCAAGTACCTGGCCGAGATCATCGACATGCTGTGGGAGCGGCTGGGCCACGACCCGCAGCGCTGCACCGCGGCCATCGACGCCGTGCTCAAGGTGGTGTGCTTCGACATGGGCCTGGCGCTCGACACCTATGCGCACGCGGCGCAGCGCAGCATGCGCCAGAACCAGAACTACCTCGAGCAGGTTATCGACGGCATGCCGGCCGGCCTGCTGGTGGTCGACTGCACGCGCCGCGTGCGTTCGATGAACCGCATGATGGCCGACCTGCTTGACGCGCCGGAAGACGCGCTGGCGGGCGGCTGTCCGCTGGAGCAGCTGATTCCCGGCCAGGAGCTGGGCGAACGGGTGCTGGAGGCGCTGCGCACCGGCGCGCCCCAGGACAACGTGCTGGTGACCCTGGACGGGCGCGCCGACGGCCTGCGCTATGTCGAGTTCAACATCCGCCGCACCCAGCAGGCCGGCGGCCAGCTGCTGCTCCTGATCGGCCACGACGTCACCTTCCGCCGCAAGGCGCGCCTGCGCCTGCAGGAGAGCGAGGAATTCTTCCGCCTCACCTTCAACCAGGCGGCCGTGGGCATCGTGCTGCTCTCCGGCGACGGGCGCCTGCTGCGGGTCAACCGCAAGATGTCGCAGATGCTCGGCTATACCGAGGTCGAGCTGCTGCAGCGCTTCTTCCAGCAGCTCACCTGCGAGGAAGACCTGCCCGACGAACTGGCCCTGATCCGGCGCCTGAAGGCCGGCGAGATCCACGACTACCAGCGCGAGAAGCGCCTGATGCGGCGCGACGGCAGCACGGTGTGGGTCAATGTCAGCGTCTCGGTGATGCGCGACGCCCACGGCGACCAGCGCTTCATCTCGGTGGTCAAGGACATCTCGCGCCGCAAGCAGGCCGAGGAAGCGCTGCTGCGCATGGCCAACCACGACGCGCTCACCGGCCTGCCCAACCGCGCGCTGCTGCAGGACCGCCTGGCCCAGGCGATCGCGCACGCGCACCGCAACGGCAGCCAGGTGGCGGTGATGTTCATCGACCTGGACCGCTTCAAGCACGTCAACGACAGCCTCGGGCACGACGCCGGCGACCGCATGATCGTCGAGATCGCGCGCCGCCTGTCGAGCACCCTGCGCGACAGCGACACCGTGGCGCGCCAGGGCGGCGACGAATTCGTGGTGGTGCTGCCCGACCTGGCGGGGGAAGAGGACGCCGCCACGGTGGCCGGGAAGCTGCTGGAAAACCTGTTCCAGCCGCTGGTCCTGTGCGGCCAGGAAGTGTTCCCGACCGGCTCGATCGGCATCGCGATGTACCCGCGCGACGGCCAGGACAGCGCCACCCTGCTCAAGAACGCCGACAGCGCCATGTACCGCTCCAAGGGGCAGGGCGGGCACCACTACAGCTTCTACATGGCCGACATGGGCGAGCAGGCCTTCGAGCACCTGCGCTTGGAAGGCGCGCTGCAGCGCGCGCTGCAGCGGCGCGAGTTCCTGCTGCACTACCAGCCGGTGGTGGACATCGGCAGCGGCAGGGTGACCGGCGTCGAGGCCCTGCTGCGCTGGCAGCCGCATGGCCAGCCCATGGTGTCGCCGGCCGACTTCATTCCGCTGGCCGAGGAGACCGGCCTGATCGTGCCGATCGGCGAATGGGTGCTGGCCACGGCCATGGAGCAGCAGGTGGCGTGGCGTCGCCAGGGCCTGCCGCCGGTACGCATCAGCGTGAACCTGTCGGCGCGCCAGTTCCTGGGCCAGGACGTGGCCCAGCAGGTGGCCAAGCTGATCGCGCGCACCGGCTGCGATCCGAAATACCTGACCCTCGAGATCACCGAGAGCGTGCTGATGGAGAATCCGGCGGCCGCCACCGAGACCATGGCGCGCCTGGCCGGGATGGGCGTGCAGCTGGCGATCGACGACTTCGGCACCGGCTACTCCAGCCTGGCCAGCCTGAAGCGCTTCCCGATCCACAGCCTCAAGATCGACCGCTCCTTCGTGATGGACCTGACCCAGGACGCCGACGACGCGGCCATTGTCAACGCCGTGATCGCGCTGGCCCATTCGATGAAGCTGAACGTGATCGCCGAAGGCGTGGAAACATCGGAACAGCTGGCCTTCCTGCACGAGCGCGGCTGCGACCAGATGCAGGGCTACTGCTTCTCGCGTCCGGTCGAGCCGCAGGGGATCGAGGCCCTGCTCAGGGCGGTCAAGGCGGCTTGACCCGCCCCGGCCCGCTCCCGGATCAGGTCTCGCCGGCCCAGCGCCGGCAGCTTTCCAGGCTGCGCTCCGGATTCTCGCCCCATTCCTCGGGATCCACGCGCTCGCCCAGCTTGCCCAGCAGGCGCAGGACCGTGTCCCTGTCTTTGGCCAGGCAAGCCATGTAGGCATAGCGGTTGAGCCGTTTCGCGCTGTCGGGGTAGCGCGCCAGGATGTCCTCGAAACCCTGCTTCATCTTGCCCCAGTCGGCGTGGCTGCCCTCGAACAGCGCATGGCCGAACTGGTTCGCCGCCGCGTGCGAGTACAGCCGCGCATAGAAGGCCATGCCGTGGCGCGCGCGGGTCTGTTCCGTGACCTTGCGGATGTAGTCGTCGAGGACCTTGGGGCTGCCGCCCCATTTCGGCAACAGGGAGGCGGCCATGCGGAGGTAGAGATCGCTGTCGTCCGGGTAGCGCTTCAGGCCGTCCTCCGCGATCGCTTCCATCTGGCGGCGGTCCCAGTCCAGGGCCGTGCCGATCTCCAGCAGGATGCCATGCGCGTCGCTGTCCTGCAGCGCCACCTCGGCATGCTGGCGCAGGTAATCCGCGGCGCGCTTGAGGTAGGCGTGGAAGTCCTTCCAGGCTTCCGGAGGCACATCCTTGACGAAGCCCTTGCCGCGATACGACCAGCCATGCCTGAGCAGCGCGCGGGCGTGCAGGACGTGCGCGAAGCTCGATTGCGGGTGCTCGTTCGCCCACTGCAGGGTGAGCAGGTCGACCTCCTTCAGGTAGGCTTCCTCGTTCTTCATCTTGTAGTTGAACAGCGCATCGAGGCCCGCGCGGAACTGGTTCAGGCGCAGGTTCGCGTCCGCGTCGAACTGGTTCGGCTTCCTGTATTCGGTGTTCCGGCGTTCGAGCTCGGCGAAGTCGCCGCGCCAGAACGCGTCCGTGGCGGCGGCTTCGACCGGCGCCGCCACGGACGCGTTGGCGCCGTGAGCGGAGCAGCTCATGCCTGTCAGCGCCGCGCCCAGCACGGCGCCGTTCAGCAGGCGGATGAAAGGGGAGGGCAGTCTCATGGCTTCGTTTTCTCCTGCGTGTCCGGTTCGGCCGGCGTCAGGGTCCAGACCATCTCGAATTCCGGCGGCGTGGCCGGGCCGGCCTGGCGCGCGTGGTGCAGGGCCACCGCATCGAAGACGTTCTCGAAGGCGACCGGGCGCGTGCCGCGGATGCCGCGCACCGTGATCTTCCGTTCGCCGATGCTGGCCGGTCCCGCTTTGCCCGAAGCGTCCAGTGGACGCGCGATGCGGGTCACCCCGGTCACGTCGAAGCGCTCGGCGAGCTTGGGGTAGCCGGGGACGGCGCCCGGGGCGGCCACGACGGGTTCGAAGGCGCCGGCGAAGCGCTCGCTCGCGCTGATCAATGTGCCGTAGCGGAAGGCGGCGAGCGCCGCCGCGGGCGTCGCGCCCTGCGCCACGCTGGCGCGCAGCCACCATTGCTGGAGCTGGCATTTGCTTTCCGTGGCCAGCTCGGCATAGGGTTTGCGTTCCGCGAGCAGGGCGTAGGCCAGCGCGGGCGGCAGGGCCGGCGCCGCACGCGGTCCGCCGCGCCGGATCTGCTCCACGGCCTGCATGGCGGCGTCCTGAGGCAGCGGGACCGGCCAGGGCGGCAGGGCGGCGCGCGGCTGTCCCCAGTGCGCCAGCAGCCGGCGCTCGGTGTCGAGCGCCGCCTTGCGCCGCGCGGGCGGCATGGCTTGCAGGCGCAGGACCCGGCTCGCGAAATCCTGGAAGCGCGCATCGCCCTGGAGCCGGCAGACGCCGGGCGATGCGGCCAGCGCCGCCAGGGTCGCCTGTTCGTAGTCCGCGTCGCCCGGTTCCACCTGCCACAGCGCCAGTTCGTTGAGCACGCGGGCGAAGACGGCATGATAGACATCGTCCTCGGACGCGGGCTCGGCGGGCGTGGTCTGCAGGCGCCTTTCCTCGTCAATCCAGGCCGGCAGCAGTTGCCGGATGCGGGCGAGGTGGGTGGCGGCCATCGCTTCGGCTTCCGCGCGCAGCGCCGGGTCGAGATCGAGTTCCCTGGGCAGGGCGAAGGCGCGGGCCAGGTCCTCGTTCAGCGGCGCGGAAATGGAGGCGTTGTTCCTGGTGGCCCGGTCCGGTGCGGCCAGCGCCGTCAGGCTGCCGGCCAGCAGGGTGAATAGCAGGGTGAATGGCAGGGCGGAGCGGGCCAGGCGTCCGGCCCGCGGTTTGAAGTTGGTCACGCGCGGCTCGTCGATGACATGGGGGAGGTCGAACCATATCATGCTGAATGAGTGGAGAAACACGCGCATTTCCACGCTCTCCAGGCCGCCGCGGCGGCCTGGAGACGGGGCTTACAGCGCCGGGCTGGCGTTCATGCGCTGGGTATGGGTCCAGCGGTGGTCGTAGGCCGACACCGCCGAGCTGTAGGTGCGCCAGGTCTGGCCCTCGCCCGGCCACGGGTCCATGATGTAGACGTAGTTCACGCCGTTATAAGTCTCGTAGCCCCGGCCGGCCATGATGTGGCCGCCGCCGTTGGTCCAGCCGTAGCGGATCACGAAGGGACGGTTGGCATTGATGTCGGCCACCACGCTGCTCCATGACGAGGCCACGTTGTAGGCGGTGTTCGGCACGCCCCAGGCGGACAGGATGTTCTGTACGCTGCCGCTGGTGCCGTACATGGAGTTCGGCTGGTTGGCGTAGCTGCTCCAGTCGAAGATCGTGTTCCCGCACGCGTAGTTGATCCCGAAGGCCCAGTTCACGATCTGGCACTGGCTCGGGGTCTTCTTGTACAGGTTCAGGATCGCCTTGCTGGTCGCGGACCAGCACCACTGGCTGTGTTCCTGGGTGGTCAGGGGAACGTTGAGGGTGCGCCACTGCGCGAAGGCGCTCGGTGCGGCCAGGGTCAGCGCCGCGGCGGCCAGCAGGCCTGTCAGTCGTTGGTTCATTATTTGTCTCCGTATGGGTGCTTGTCGTTGGCGCCGTCTCAGCGGTGCTCGTCCAGGTTGCGCTTGACCGCCGCGCGCAGGGCTGGCAGCAGTTCGGCTTCGTCGGCCAGGGCGGCGGTCGGACGGCCGAAGGCGTCGGTGCGCTGCAGGGGCAGGGAAGCGCGCGCGGAATACAGGGGCGCGAAGCGGGTGCCGCCGGCGGTCTCGACTTCGAGCAGGTCGGAACGGGCCTGGTAGATGCGCAGCAGGCGCAGGTTGGAGCGGTCGGCATTGCCGTGCGCGGCGACCAGGGCGTCGAGGTCCCTGGACAGGACCGCGGCGCCGTAGGCGACCGTCTGGTAGCGGCCGCCGTGCTGCTCCACCGTCGCCATGCCGATCGGGCGCTCGCCCAGCAGCACCACGAAGCGCCATTGCTGGGCGTGGCGCGCCATGCTTTTCATGCTGCCGCGGCCGCGCATCAGGTGGTCCGGATCGATGGTGTAGACCGGGAAGCCGTAGCCGATGCGCGCATCCTTCAGCGCGCGCAGGTCCTGGACCTCGAGCGGAAAGCCGTCCGGGGCCGCGCCCGGGCGCTGGAGCTGGTGGTTGATGAACTGGCTGAGATCGCGCTGGGCCGCGGCGAAGGCCGCGGACTGGCCGGCCGCGGCCTGGCGCGCCGCGCCGGGATCGGCGGCCTGCGCTTGTACTGCGGGTCCCGCCAGGCCGAGACCGATGCCGAGCGCCAGGGCCGCGAGCCTTGCCCGAGCCATCCTGTATTGCCGTTGTTGAGCTTGCATTGACGACTTCTCCTTGAATGTGAAGGTGAAAAGCGGCCCGCCTGTCCGAGCGGGCGTCTGTTGCTGCTGCTGCAAAAGGACACGCATGGCGTGCCGGACAACCGGGACGAGCGCTAGGACGGCGTCGGGAAACTGCCCTGGCGATGAGGAAGGAAGGCGGTGGCGCGCTGCGCAGGCGCGCACGGCGCCGCGGCGCCGCCAGGGGCGCCGGAGTCAAGTTCGGTATGCATGAAATCCAGACACAAAAAGCGTCACAAGGGAATCCGCGCGCTCATTGCGCGTCGGCACCCCCTCTGTGCTGGACCTGAGAGATTTCGCAGGCCGAGGTAGGGCCTGCTTGCTCCTTCGGTGCGCCGGGTGACGGTCTCCCGGCGGCTCTTCAGAGTGTGAATGCGGTATCGGTCCTTTTGCCTGAGAGATTCCGGGGCGGTTGCTCCTTCGGCGCTGTCGGATAGACAGTCTCTCCCGATACCGCGGCCGGCGCCTGGGCGCCAGTCGTATAGACAGGATAGCCCAGCTATTTCAAAAAACTCAACGGTTTTATCCCGCTTGTTGTTTTTGCACCAGCGTCTGCATGTCGGCTCAGCGCCCCGCGTCGCGGTCCCGGCGCTGGTCCAGCTTGTCGCTGTCGTCGTCGGTGCCGGCCCGGTTCCCCAGGCCGCCGTCCGCGGCGGCCGCATCGCTGGGATTGCCGCCGCCGGCCATGGCGACTTCGTCTTGCTGGCGGTTCTGCTGGCCCTGGCTACCCTCTGCCTTTTCGACCGTGCCTCCCGGCACGGGCCCGCCGGCGTTGCCGTGGCTGGTTTGCGGCGCGCCGGCCGGGCCGACATTGCTCTCCGGCGAAGCGCTGTTGAAGTTGGTGTAGCGCCCGGACGTGGCTTCGCGCTGTTCGTTCTGGCCGCCGACGCTGGAGTAGCCGGCGCTGTCGTCGGCCACGAAGCCGGAGCCGGAATCCGCGCTGCCGCGCAGGGCCTGGCCTCGGCGCTGGTCGTCGTCGCGGCCGCGTTTCGGGGTGGACTTATTTCTATCGTTCATCATGTTCTCCTTGGCATAGATGACGGGACAGCTTCATCTTAATCATCCGCACCTGGAGCCCAATAGGCGCACGGTACAAGGCTGCGTAGGAGGAGTCGGACGTGGCCGACCTGACAAAATCGCCAGCTTGCCGCCAGGACAGGCCGCCACGTACACTGGAAGCGCCGGCCTCTTTCACAAGATACAAGGATCCCCCCCATGATCGTCGACTACCTCGCCAACCACAAACAGTTCATCCCCGAGATCGCGGACCTCATCTTCGGCGAGTGGTCCGACCTGTTCCTCGCCAACGGCGTGGACAAGGCGCAGCTGCTGGCGATGCTGGAAGAGCGGGCCAACACCGAGCGGCTGCCCATCGCCTACGTGGCGGTACGGGACGGCG
This sequence comes from Massilia sp. ZL223, assembly GCF_018119395.1. Classification (GTDB taxonomy): domain Bacteria; phylum Pseudomonadota; class Gammaproteobacteria; order Burkholderiales; family Burkholderiaceae_D; genus Telluria. The sequence continues at coordinate 37,999 of NZ_JAGPWD010000012.1, read as the reverse complement.
AATTGCTGGGCACCGGCAGCATCAAGATGGAAGAGCCGAGCACGCGGGAAGGGCTGTCGCCCTGGCTGGCGGGCATGTACATCAAGGAGGCTTACCGCGGCGGCGGGGTCGGCGAGCAGATCGTCAAGGCGCTCGAAGCCAAGGCCCAGGCCCTCGGCGTCGAGACCATGTACCTGTCGGTCGGCCGTGCGGTCAGCTTCTACCGCAGGCTCGGGTGGAGCATCATGGAAGAGCGGGTCACGCCGTCCGGCGCCACCCTCATGAGCAAGCGCCTGGCCGCCTGAGCGCTAGACGGTCGTATCCTGGCCGATTCGTTCGGCCTTCCCGGCGGCCGGGACAGCTTCCACAGCCTCGGCGCCGCGGCCGTCGCGCAGCCAGGCGAACAGCACCGCCATCATGAAGGGGCCGACGAACAGGCCCAGCACGCCCATGGTCGAGACGCCGCCGAGCAGGCCGAACAGCACCGCCAGGAAGGGCAGGTTGACGCGCTGGCCGATCAGCTTGGGGCGGATGAACTTGTCGACCATGAACAGCTCCACCGCGCCCCAGGCGAACAGGCCCAGGGCCGCGCCGGCATGGCCCTGGCCCAGCAGCAGCAGCGAGACCATGGTGAAGGACAGCGGGGCGCCGCCCGGGATCAGGGCCAGGTAGCCCGTGATCACGCCCAGCAGGGCGGGAGCGGGCGCGCCGGCGATGGCGTAGGCGATGCCGAGCACGATGCCTTCCAGCACGGCGATCGAGCACAGCCCGAGCGCGGTGCCGCGCACCGAGAGCGGCAGGATCGCGCGCAGCCTGGGGTAATGCGCCGGCAGCAGGCGCTCGCCGGCGCCGTCGACATAGCGCACCACGGCCGGGCCGTGCAGGTAGAGCACGAACAGGGTCAGCAGGGTCAGGAACAGGTAGAGGGCGTTGGCCAGGATGGTCGAGCCCCAGAGGCGCGCCGCGCCGGTCAGCTGCGGCATGAAGTCGCCCAGCCCGGTCTGGATCAGGGCGCGCAAGCCGCCGGGCACGGCCAGGTGCTCGTTCCACCACTTGATGGCCGGCTCGGCGAGCAGCGGCAGGCGGTACAGCCAGGACGGCGCCGCCACGCCGGTCAGGTTGACGTTGGTCAGCATCCGCTCGATGCCCGCCAGCTCGTTGGTGAGGGCGTTGAACAGCAGGATCGAGGGACCGATGAAACTCACCAGCAGCGCCACCAGCAGGGTGGCGGCGCTGGCCAGGGGCGGCCAGCCGCGGCGCAGCAGCAGCTGGTGCAGGGGCCAGGTGATCACCGCCAGCAGCCCGGCCCAGGCGAGCGAGCCCAGGAAGTGCTGCAGGAGGTAGGCCAGCGCCGCGGCAAACAGTACTGGCAACAACAGTGGAGCGTACCGCATCGAGGTTCCTGGCCTTGTTGGTAGTTCTTTTAAGTTCTCTTATCCGCGTTGCAGGGCAGCGATACGGTCTTCGCACGACGGATGGCTGCTCAGCAACGACATCATACCGCCTCCGGCGATGCCCGAGGCAGCCATGTTCTTCGGCAGGCCGCCTTGCGCAATACCGCCGAGGCGGGCCAGCGCGTTGATCATCGGGCGCGGCGTGCCCAGGATGCGGGCGGCGCCTAGGTCGGCGCGGTATTCGCGCTGGCGCGAGAACCAGGCCACGATGACGCTGGCCAGGATGCCGAACAGGATGTCGCAGACGATTGCGGTAATGGTATAGGCAATGCCGGGGCCCGTGCTTTCTTCATCGTCCTTGCGCAGCGCCTGGTCGACGAACCACGCCACCACGCGCGCCAGGAAGATCACGAAGGTGTTGACCACGCCCTGGATCAGGGTGAGGGTGACCATGTCGCCGTTGGCGATGTGGGCCACCTCGTGGGCCAGCACGGCCTCGACTTCTTCCTGCGTCATCGATTCCAGCAGGCCGGTCGACACCGCCACCAGCGAGGAATTCCTGGTGGCGCCGGTGGCGAAGGCGTTCGGCTCGCCCGGATAGACGGCCACTTCCGGCATGGCGATGCCGGCGCGCTGCGCCTGGGCGGCGACGGTGTTGACCAGCCACTGCTCGGTCGAGTTGGACGGGCGTTCGATCACGCGCGCGCCGGTCGACCACTTGGCCATCGGCTTCGACATCAGCAGCGAGATGAAGGCGCCGCCAAAGCCCATCAGGGCGGCGAAGACCAGCAGCATGCCCAGATTCAGGCCGTTCGCGGTCAGGAATTTGTTTACGCCCAGCACGCTGGCGGTGATGCTTAGCACCAGCATGACGGCGACGTTGGTAGCGAGGAAGAGAAGAATGCGTTTCATGTCGTTTCCAGTGTTGTTGTTCAAAGCAAGACGGTATTGCCTACACGAAAGGATACGCCAAGCCCGTTATCTGGAAAAGCGAAGTTTAGCGAAAGATTTCTTCGTAAAAATCGAAGTCATGCACGTGGCCGGCGGATCACACCACGGAGGGGGGATTCGTCGCAAGCGGCGGTTCCGGAACGCGGGCGGCTCCTATAATCGCGGCCATAACAACTTTGCCAGGGAATGTCATGAAACCGATCCACATCGCCGCCTCGCTGCTCGTCGCCCTCTCGCTGTGCAGCGCCCCGTCCTTCGCCGCCGATCCGGAAGAGCATTTCGTGCTGACGCCGGCCCTGCTGGCGAAGATCAAGGCCGCCGCGCCGGAGCTGAAAAAACTGGAAAAGGACAATGACGAGGACGACGGCAAGAACGAGCTGTCGGTCGACGACTACGTGAAAGCCATCGAGGCGCAGCCGCGCGCCAAGGCGGTGCTGAGCAAGCACGGCATCGGCACCCGCGAATTCGCGCTGAGCACCCTCGCGCTGGTGCACGCCGGCTTGTTCGTCGGCATGGAATCGATGATGGACAAGAAGCAGGCGGCCGAGATGATGGGCAAGTTCACCAGGGAACAGAAGGCCAACATCGCGCTGCTGCGCAAGCTGGGACCGTCGGCCTACACGCTGTCGCGCTGACCGCCGCCCCCAAAACGACAATGGCCGCGGATGCGGCCATTTCTTTTCATGCGTCGCGGATCAGCCGACCACGAAGCGCTTCGAGGGACCGGCGCCCAGGGTCTGGCCGCTGGCGCCGTAGATGCCGGCGGAGGCGGCGCCCGCCGGGGTGCGCAGGGCGTTCAGCACGCCCTGGTTGTGCGCCAGCTGCTTGTTGATCAGCATGCCATTGACGCGGTTGAGTTCCTTGGCGTCGCGCGAGATTTCCAGCAGGCTTTCCCACTGGCGCCGCACTTCCGGATTGCCGGCCACCGCCAGCCAGGGTTCCATGCCCGCTTCCGAGCCTTCGCAGCCGGCCGCGGCGAGCGCCGCATGGCGCTGCTTCGACAGCGCGGCCAGCTCGGCCAGCAGCGCGTTTTTCTTCGGTGTCAGTTCCGCCAGCCCATCGGCGTCGAGCGCTACCAGCAACTGCTGTTCCTGTTTCATCAGCTCCACGAGGGAAGCGACGTGTTGGTGTTCGGAGGCGAGAGTGTGGTGCGGGCTGGTGGTCATGGGTTATCGCTTGCGTGAATGCAGCAAGTCGCGCACGGTCTCGAGGAGGCCGTCTGCGACTTTCTCGGAATTGACTTGGAACTGGCCATCGGCGATGGCCGCCTTGATGCGTTCGACTTTCTTGGTGTCGAACACCTGGTTGTTGCCGCCGACGGCATTCGCCATCGCCTGGCCCTGCGAAGACAGGCGCACGCTGTCGGTCTGCGCCGGAGTCGGGGCAGTGGTCGACGCCTTTTCCGCCCCACGCGCGTTGTTGGTCTGCGTCGTGGCGGGCTGGAGGCCTGGGTTGTTCTTGAGGGTATCGTTGATTTTCACAGCATCATCCTTCTCTGTTCGGAGCGGAAACTCCGGGATCTGTCTGTTTATCGGCAGCGATGCCGCAAACTTTAGCGCAGAAAAGGGCCTTCGATGGGTTGTTACAAAACGACCTCGACCAGTCCGCCCATGCGTGCCGTCCCGCTCACGACCGTCCCCGACTGCGTCCGCACCTGCACCACCTGGCCTTCGCCGGCGGTGCCGATCGCCTTGGCCTCGGCCGAGACCGAGAAGTTGGCGCCGCGCGACACCAGGCGCACCGCCTGGCCTTGCTGGACCACCGGCTTGCTGCGCAGGGTGTCCGCGCGCAGGGCAGTGCCGGCGGGCAACGAAATGGTGGGAGTGCGGCCGATGGCCTGGGCCATGTCGGTGAGGATGCCGTTCGGCATGGCGGCGATGTCGCCCTTCATCAGGACCAGGTGGCCCTGCTCGACCGGCTGGCCCTGGGCCAGGGGCACGGCGGCGGCCACGTAGTCGGCCAGCACGCTGACCTGGGCCTGAATATACACGGTCCAGGCGGTGGGGGCGGTGCAGCGCACGCCGACCGTTGTTTTTCCCCACGGACGCGCGCCCGGCTGCTGGAAGGCTTCCGGCGCCGGGCAGTGCGGCAGGCTCATGCGCTGGTCGACCGCGCCGACCTTGACCAATACCTGGCCGGGCAGGCCGGCGCTCTGGGTCTGCAGGTATTGCTCGACGACCGCGCGCAGGGCGGGCAGGTTCTGGCGCTGGGCGCTGGCGGTCTGCGCCTGGGCGTAGACGAAGGGCAGGGCAAGCGCCAGCAGGGCGGCGAAGTGTCGTTTCATGGAAAACAGCCTGGATGGGAAACCGGGAATGCTGCCATCTTAGGGGTGATGATTCCGTAGCGAAACTATGAATAGCCGGGATTTGCCCATCCTACTCCTTCGATTGCCTCGCTTTACAGATCCGTATGATCGGTGCTGTCCCAACAAGAATCTGCCTGGAGGCTGGCATGATCGGCAAAATCGACGACTACCTGCGTTTCCATGAATCGGCCCTGTCCCTGCGCGCCCAGCGCCAGGAATTGCTGGCGTCGAACATCGCCAACGCCGACACGCCCAACTACAAGGCGCGTGACATCGACTTTTCCAGCGCCCTGCAGGGTGCGCTGGCCGGCCGCCAGGGCGGCCTGGCCACCACCGCCCAGGGCCACGTGCCGCGCGGCCAGGCCACCGGCGACACCCTGGCCAACGGCACTCCGGTGCAGTACCGCGGCGTGGTGCAGGGCAGCGTGGACGGCAACACGGTCGACATGGACGTCGAGCGCAACCAGTTCGCCGACAACGCGCTGCGCTACGAAGCCGGCATCACGATGATCAACCACCAGATCAAGGGCCTGCTGGCGGCCATCCAGGGGCAATAAAGGGTAAATCATGTCGCTATTTAATATCTTCAACGTCTCCGGCTCGGCGATGAGCGCCCAGGCCCAGCGCCTGAACACCACCGCCAGCAACCTGGCCAACGCCGACAGCGCCACCAGCGCCACCGGCGAAGCCTACCGCGCCAAGGCGGTCGTGTTCGAATCGGTTCCCACCGCTTCCGGCGCCACCGGCGTGCGGGTGCGCGAAGTGGTCGAGGACCAGTCGCCGATGAAGCAGGTCTACGATCCCAAGCACCCGCTGGCCGACGACAAGGGCTATGTGACGATGCCGAACGTGAACGTGGTCGACGAGATGGTCAACATGCTGTCGGCCTCGCGTTCCTACCAGACCAACGTCGAGACAATGAATGCGGCCAAGACCATGCTGCTCAAGACCCTGACCCTCGGTCAATAATGTACTGAACAACGACCATGACCACCGTTAATACCAATTCCAGCGCCTCGACCATCAATGACCTGATGTCGACCATGAACACCAAGCCGAAGGAAGTCGACAGCGTCCAGGCCGACACCGACAAGTTCATGACCCTGCTGGTGACCCAGCTGAAGAACCAGGATCCGCTCAACCCGCTCGACAACGCCCAGGTGACCAGCCAGCTGGCCCAGCTGTCGACCGTGACCGGTGTGAACAAGCTGAACGCGACCCTGGAAACCCTGAAGTCGAGCTACCAGTCGTCCGAGGCGATGCAGGCGACCAACCTGATCGGCCATGGCGTGCTGGTCGAAGGCAAGGACGTCCAGCTCTCCGGCGGCAAGTCTATCTTGGGCGTCGAGCTGGCCACCCCGGCCGACAAGGTCCAGATCCTCGTCACGGACGCCAACGGCAAGGAAGTGGCCACCATCGACATGGGCCCGCAAGAGGCCGGCATCCTGCCGGTGGCCTGGGACGGCGTGCCCGACCCGGAAAAGCTCGACAGCGACGGCAAGCCGGTGGTCCTGCCCGACGGTAAGTACAGTTTCAAGGTCGTCGCCACCCGCGCCGGCGAGGAGCTCGACGACGCCAAGGGCCTGTCCTTCGACAGCGTTGCCAGCGTGACCACGAATGCCAAGGACGGCGTCAAGCTCAACCTGCCCGGCAAGGGTGCGGTAGCCATGGCCGACATCAAACAAGTTCTGTAAGCAAGCCGCTTACCCACACATTTAGCAGGAGAAACGACATGTCTTTCCAACAGGGCCTGAGCGGCTTGAACGGCGCAGCAAAATCGCTGGACGTCATCGGTAACAACATCGCCAACGCGAGCACGGTCGGTTTCAAGGGTTCGACCACCCAGTTCGCCGACGTCTACGCTAACTCGCTGAATGGCGCGGGCGGCAACTCGGCCGGTATCGGCGTGAAGGTCGCCGGCATCGCCCAGCAATTCAGCCAGGGCAACGTCGAAACCTCGAACAACCCGCTCGACATCGCTATCAACGGCGCCGGCTTCTTCCGCATCGAAGCCGCGGGCGTGGTGCAGTATTCGCGCAACGGCCAGTTCTCGCTCGACAAGAACGGCTACATGATCAATGCCCAGGGCGCCAAGCTGACCGGCTACGGCCTGAACGCGGCCGGCCAGCTGTCGGCCGGCGCCCCGGTGCCGCTGCAGATCGACACCGCCGACCTGGACCCGGTGCAGACCTCGGACGTCGACATCCAGCTGAACCTGGACTCGCGCACCACGGCCCCGGTCAATTCGCCTTTCGACGCCAACGACCCGACCACCTACAACAAGCAGACCCCGATGAGCGTGTACGACACGCTGGGCAATCCGCATGTGCTGTCGACCTACTATGTGAAGAACGAGAGCGCCCCGGGCACCTGGGACGTGTACGTCGCCAACGACGGCACCGAGGTCGCCGCGCTTGGCGTGGCCGCCGCCGCCCAGGGCACCGGCCCGGCGTTCGCCGGCGTGAATACGGCGCGCGCCAACTGGGAAGCCGCGACCAAGGCCGTGCCGCCCGTAGCCGCGACCATCGCCAGCGCGATCGGCGCCTACGCCACTGCCGCCTCGGGCATGGTCGTGACCGAAGCCGCAGCCCAGGGATCGACGGCGGCCAACCAGGCGGAAATCGCAGCGGCAGCCGCCAGCGCGGCCGCCATCCCGGGCGCCAGCCCGGCGGATATCGATGCCGCAATGGCCAAGGCCATCCGGGTGCCGGCGCAGTCGATCGGCCAGCTGAAGTTCGACACCAACGGCGCGCTCAATCTGGCGTCGACCGGCACCGCCGGCAAGTTCAACGTCACCTTGCCGGTCTTCCCCTCGACCGGCGCCGAGCTGACCCTGCCGATGGAAATCGACTACGCCGGCACCACCCAGTACGGCAGCCCGACCAGCGAGAAGAAGATCGTGCAGGACGGCTACAAGGCCGGCACCCTGCAGCGCTTCACCGCCGGCGCCGACGGCGTGATCCTGGGCCAGTACAGCAACGGCCAGACCAAGCCGCTGGGCCAGGTGGTGCTGGCCAACTTCACCAACCCGAACGGCCTCGAGCCGCTGGGCAACAACGCCTGGGCCGAATCGTCCAACTCGGGCGTGCCCCTGGTCGGCACCCCGAACACGGGCGGCATGGGCGTGCTGCAGGCCTCGGCGGTGGAAGCCTCGAACGTCGACCTGACCGCGGAACTGGTCAACATGATCACGGCGCAGCGCGTCTACCAGGCGAATGCGCAGACCATCAAGACCCAGGACTCGGTGCTGCAAACCCTGGTGAACCTGCGTTGATGCAAGCGTGAGTTGACTGCGCCGGACGCGCTTGCGCCGGCGCACCGCATAGCAAAAAGGACAAGACATGGACCGCCTGATCTACACCGCCGCCTCCGGCGCGAAGCACATCCTGGAGCAGCAGGCCACCACCTCGAACAACCTGGCCAACGTCAACACGACGGGTTTCCGCGCCCAGCTCGACATCTTCCGCGCGGCCCCGGTCCAGGGCCCGGGCCTGCCGACGCGCGCCTTCGTGCTCGACTCGACCGCCGGCCACGACTTCACGGCCGGCCCGCTGCAAATCACCGGGCGCGACCTCGACGTGGCGGTCAAGGGCGAGGGCTGGCTCGCGGTCCAGATGGCGGACGGCACCGAAGCCTATACCCGCAACGGTTCCCTGCAGATGAGCCCGAACGGCCTGCTGCAGACCGCGTCCGGCAACACCATCGCGGGCGAGGGCGGTCCGATCACCATCCCGCCCGACGCCACCGTGACCGTGGGCGCCGACGGCACCATCTCGACCGTCTCGAATACCGACCAGCCGGCCGCCCCGGTCGTGCTCGGCCGCCTGAAGCTGGTGAATCCGCCCACGGGCGACCTGGTGCGCGGCGACGACGGCCTGTTCCGCCTCAAGGACGGCAGCGCGGCGACCTTCGATCCGAACATCCGGGTCGCCGGCGGCGCCCTGGAAGGCTCGAACGTCAGCGCGGTGGATTCCATGGTGCAGATGATTTCGCTGGCGCGCTCCTTCGAAACCCAAATGAGCCTGCTGAAGAACGCCGAGAATAACGCCGCGAAAGCCACCCAGATCCTCGCTTTGAATTGATAGTTGCTGCAGCATAATTCTCCTGTACGTGGCGGACTTCGTCTGCCGCCCTTAGGAGAATTCCATGATCCGTTCGCTGTTTATCGCCAAGACCGGCCTCGAAGCGCAGCAGACCAACCTCGACGTCATCACCAACAACCTCGCCAACGTCAGCACCAACGGGTTCAAACGCTCCCGTGCGGTGTTCGAGGACCTGCTGTACCAGAACGTGCGCCAGCCCGGCGCCCAGTCCTCGCAGCAAAGCAACCTGCCTTCGGGCCTGCAGATCGGTACCGGTGTGCGCACCGTCGCCACCGAGCGCATCCACACCCAGGGTAATCCCCAGCTGACCGGCAATTCGAAAGACGTGATGGTCAACGGCTCGGGCTTCTTCCCGGTGCTGCTGCCGGACGGCACCCAGGCCTACACCCGCGACGGTTCCTTCCAGACCGACGCCAACGGCCAGCTGGTCACCTCCAGCGGCTTCGTGGTCCAGCCCGCCATCACCATCCCGTCGAACGCCGAATCGATCACCGTCGGCCGCGACGGCACCGTGTCCGTCAAGCTGCCGGGCACCGTGGCCCCGACCCAGGTCGGCTCGCTCCAGCTGGCGACCTTCGTGAACCCGGCCGGCCTGGAATCGCGCGGCGAGAACCTGTACGTCGAGACCGGCGCCTCGGGCAACCCCAACCTGAACGTCCCGGGCACCAACGGCGCCGGCGTCCTGATGCAGGGCTATGTCGAATCCTCGAACGTCAACGTGGTCGAGGAAATGGTCAACATGATCCAGACCCAGCGCGCCTACGAGATCAACAGCAAGGCGATCACCACCTCCGACCAGATGCTGCAGAAGCTGTCCCAGTTATGAAATCGTTTATTGCCTCCTTCGCTGCGCTGGTGCTGCTCGCCGGCTGCGCCACCGCTCCCAGCACCATCGTGCAGGGCCCGACCAGCGCGCGTCCGATGCTGGTCGAGACCGCGCCGCCGACCCCGGGCGCGATCTACAACGCCAACAGCTACCGTCCGATGTTCGAGGATCGCCGCGCGCGCCACATCGGCGACCTCTTGACCATCAACATCAGCGAGCGCACCAGCGCCAACAAGTCCGGCGCCAGCTCGGGCAACAAGAACGGCAGCGCCAGCTTCGCGGCGCCGGGCGTGCTGCAGTCGGCGATCGGCGCCAGCGTGGCGCTGGAAGCGGAAACCAAGTTCGCGGACGGCGACAAGCAGAGCGCCTCGAACGACTTCAGCGGCACCCTGGGCGTGACCGTCACCGAAGTGCTCCCGAACGGCAACCTGATCGTGGCCGGCGAAAAGCAGATCGCCATGAACAAGGGTGTCGAGTTCATCCGCTTCTCGGGCATGGTCAGCCCCGACACCATCCAGCCGGGCAACATCGTCTCGTCGACGGTGGTGGCCGACGCCCGTGTCGAGTACCGCACCAACAGCCGTATCGACCGCGCCGAGGTCAACTCGATGCTGTCGCGCTTCTTCCTGTCGATGCTGCCGTTCTGAATGTAATCATGCGCAAGTTCACCTCCTTTGTCCTGCTGTCCGCCACCGTCCTGGTCACCGCCCTGGCTGCCGCACCGGCCCAGGCCGAGCGCCTGAAAGACCTGGCCACCGTCGCCGGCGTGCGCCAGAACCAGCTGTCCGGCTACGGCATCGTGGTCGGCCTGGACGGCACCGGCGACCAGACCAGCCAGACCCCGTTCACCGTGCAGTCGATCCAGGCGATGCTGCAGCAGAAGGGCGTGAACCTGCCGCGCGGCACCCAGCTGCAGCTGAAGAACGTGGCCGCCGTGATGGTCACCGCTTCGCTGCCGGCCTTCGCCCAGCCGGGCCAGACCATCGACATCACCGTCTCCTCGATCGGCAACGCGAAAAGCCTGCGCGGCGGCACCCTCTTGATGACGCCGCTGCACGGCGCCGATGGCCAGGTGTACGCGATGGGCCAGGGCAACCTGGTGGTCGGCGGCGTCGGCGCCCAGGCCCCTGGCGGCGGCGCCCAGGTCCAGGTCAACCACCTGGCGGTGGGCAAGATCTCGGGCGGCGCGACCGTCGAGCGCGCCGTCGCGTCGAACCTGGGCGAGAACAACCAGATCCGCCTGGAGCTGAAGGAAACCGATTTCTCGACCGCCGCGCGCGTCGTCGAAGCCGTCAACGACCAGTTCGGCGCCGGCGTGGCGACCGCCCTGGACGGCCGCGTGATCCGCGTGCGCACCCCGTCCTCGAGCGACCAGCGCGTGGCCTTCCTGGGCATGCTGGAACAGATCGACATCAAGCCGGCCTCGGCCTCGGCCAAGGTGATCCTGAACGCGCGCACCGGCTCGGTGGTGATGAACCAGGCCGTCATGCTGGACAACTGCGCCATCTCGCACGGCAACCTGTCGGTGACCATCGGCGCCGACACCAATGTCAGCCAGCCGGCTCCGGGCTCGCGCGGCGCCACCGTGGTCACCCAGAACCCGTCGGTCGAGATCAAGAAGGATCCGGGCAAGGTGCTGATGGTGAAGGGCGGCGCCTCGCTGGCCGAAGTGGTCAAGGCGCTGAATTCGATCGGCGCCACCCCGCAAGACCTGCTGGCCATCATGCAGGCGCTGAAGGCGTCCGGCTCGCTGCGCGCCGACCTCGAGATCATCTAAGGAAGAGTGCATCATGATCGCCTCGAACAAAACCGACCTGAGCACCAAGTTCGCCCTCGACACCAAGGGCCTGGGTGAGCTCAAGCAAAGCGCGAAAGCCGGCTCGCCGGGCGCGCTGAAGGAAGCGGCCACCCAGTTCGAGTCGATGTTCATTAACATGATGATGAAGAGCATGCGCGACGCCACCCCGCAGGAAGGCATGCTCGACAACCAGCAGACCAAGATGTTCACCGGCATGCTGGACCAGCAGATGAGCCAGAACCTGGCCAAGCGCGGCATGGGCCTGGCCGACGTCCTGACCCGCCAGCTGGGCGCCCAGAACATGGGCCAGCAGGCGCTTGCCATCGGCGGCGAGGGCAACGCGACCACTTCGGGCAACGCCATGCCCGGCCCGATGGACGCCGCCACCATGATCAAGTCCGGCGCAATGGTGAGCGGTGTGCCTGCGGCCGCCGCGCCGCCGCTGCCCCTGACCACCGCCAGCGGCCGCATCCAGGCGCCGCACGTGCGCTCCTTCCAGGAAAAACTGCACGTCCACGCGGCCGAAGCCGAGCGCGCCACCGGCGTGCCGGCCAAGTTCATGCTGGGCCAGGCCGCGCTGGAAAGCGGCTGGGGCAAGCGCATGATCCGCAATGCCGACGGCAGCAACAGCCACAACCTGTTCGGCATCAAGGCCGGCCCGGGCTGGAAGGGCAAGGTCGCCACCGCCGTCACCACCGAATACGTGAACGGCCGCCCGCACACCAAGGTGGAGAAATTCCGCGCCTACGACTCGCCGGCGGAATCGTTCAAGGACTACGCCAACATGCTGGCCAAGAACCCGCGTTACGAAAAAGTCATCGCCAGCGGCGGCGATGCGGCCGCCTTCGCCCAGGGCCTGCAGCGCGCCGGCTATGCGACCGATCCGCACTACGCCACCAAGCTGACCCGCATCATCAAGAATTCGCTGGCCTGACCGGACCATCAAGTTTCCGGAAAAGCTGCCGTCAACGAAGAGAGTTAGAGAAAGAAGATCAACATGGCCGGTAACCTTCTCAGCATTGGCAAAAGCGGCCTGTTCGCGGCACAGGCGGGCCTGTCCACGACCGGCCACAACATCACCAACGCCAACGTGCCGGGCTACAGCCGCCAGGGCGTGGTGCAGTCCACCGCGGTGGCGCTCGACCTGGGCGGCATCGGCTTTTTGGGCACCGGCACCCAGATCTCCCAGATCAAGCGCTACAGCGACGAATTCCTGAACAGCCAGGTGCGCACCGCCCAGTCCAGCGTGAGCGGCCTGGAATCGTATTACTCGCAGATTTCCCAGATCGACAACCTGCTGGCCGACCAGACCGCGGGCCTGTCGCCGGCCCTGCAAGGCTTCTTCAAGGGCGTGCAGGACATGGCCGGCAACCGCGCCTCGGTGCCCTCGCGCCAGGCCATGCTCTCCGCCGCCGACACCATGGCGACCCGCTTCCAGGCCCTCGATGCGCGCCTGGGCGAGATCCGCGAAGGCGTCAACACGACCATCGAAGCCAGCGTCAATATCATCAACACCTACGCCCAGCAGATCGCCGGGCTGAATGAACAGATCGGCAACTACGCCTCGAGCGAGACGCGCGCGCCGAACGACCTACTGGACAAGCGCGACCAGCTGGTGCTGGAACTGAACAAGCAGGTGAAGGCCACCGTCACCCCGGGCGACAACAACAGCCTGACGATCTCGATCGGCAGCGGCCAGCCGCTGGTGGTGGGGCAGACGGCCTACCAGCTGGCCGCGACCAAGTCGCCGGTCGACCTGACCCGCCTCGAAGTCGGCTATGTGGTCGGCAACAAGGTCTCGATCCTGCCGGAAGGCACCCTGAGCGGCGGCGAACTGGGCGGCGCACTGGACTTCCGCGTCACCACCCTCGACCCGGCCCAGAGCGCGCTCGGCAAGATCGCGCTCGGCATGGCGATCGAATTCAACAAGCAGCACAAGCTGGGCGTGGACGCGAACGGCCAGCCGGGCGCCGATTTCTTCGCCGAGTCGCCGGCCTTCGTGGGCCGCAACATCAACAACGCCCTGTCTTCGACTACCGAGGTCGCGGCCAAGGTGACGGACCCGGGCCAGCTCAAGGACAGCGACTACAAGGTCGAGTTCGACGGCACCAACTACAACGTGATCCGCCTGTCGGACAACGTCTCGACTGCGATCACCCCCTACAACGCGGCCGGCACCACCCGGGTGATCGACGGCGTCGAGTTCAACATTTCCGGCCTGGCCCAGGCCGGCGACAACTTCCTGGTGCGTCCGACCATCAACGGCGCCGCCAACTTCAAGGTGCTGGCCAACGACGTCTCGCAGATCGCCGCCGCGGCGCCGATCGCCACCAGCGCGCCGCTCACCAACACCGGCACCGGCAAGATCAGCGAAGGCAAGGTCGACAGCAACTTCCTGGGCGCGGGCCCATCGCTGCCGGTGACGCTGAGCTATGACGGCGCCACCGGCCAGATGACGGGCTTCCCGGCCGGCATGGCGGTGCGCGTGGTCGACACCGCGGGCGTGGCGACCAATTACCCGGCGCCGGCCAGCAACGTGCCGTTCACGAACGGCGCCACCTACACCTTCGGCGGCGTCAGCGTCACCATGACCGGCGCGCCGGGCAACGGCGACACCTTCCAGATCGCCGGCAACACCAGCGGCAGCGGCGACACCCGCAACATCGGCCTGCTGGGCGACCTGCAGACCAAGAACATCTTCAACAACGGCAGCGCGACCTTCCAGACCTCGTACGCCCAGCTGGTCAGCACGGTCGGCAACAAGACGCGCGAAGTGCAGGTGAACGCCAAGGCCGGCGACGCCTTGCTGGCCCAGGCGCAGGGCGCCGCCAGCGACGTCTCGGGCGTGAACCTGGACGAGGAAGCGACCAACCTGATCAAGTACCAGCAGGCTTACCAGGCGGCCGGCAAGGTGATGCAGATCGCCGGCACCATCTTCGACACCTTGCTGTCGATCGGCCGCTAATGGAGTATCGGAGTAGACCATGCGCATCAGCACCCTGAACATCTTCAACACCGCCACCAACCAGCTCGGCACCTTGCAAAGCGGCATCGCGCGCACCCAGATGCAGCTGGCGACCGAGCGCCGCATCCTGACGCCGGCCGACGACCCGGTGGCCTCGGCGCGCGCACTGGAAGTGAGCCAGGCGCAGGAAATGAATGCGCAGTTCGCCACCAACCGCATGAATGCGCGTTCCTCGCTGTCGCATGTGGAGACCACCCTGCAGGATGCGGGCAACCTGCTGCAGGACATCCAGCAGCTGGCGGTCAACGCCGGCAACGGCACCATGGTCAAGACCGACCGCGAGGCGCTGGCGACCGAGCTGGAAGGGCGCCTGGAGGACCTGCTGGGCGTGGCCAACACCACCGACGGTTCGGGCGGCTATCTGTTCTCGGGCTACATGGCGACCACCCAGCCCTTCACCCGCACCCCGGGCGGCGCGCAATACCAGGGCGACCAGGGCCAGCGCCAGCTGCAGGTGGGCGCTTCGCGCAAGCTTCCGCTGTCGGCCTCCGGCAGCGCCGTGTTCGAGGCGATCCCGACCGGCAACGGCAGCTTCCAGACCCAGGCGGCGAGCACCAACACGGGTGCGGCCATCATCTCGTCCGGCTCGGTGACCGACCGCTCGCAGCTGAACGGCCACGACTACGCGCTGAGCTTCACCGTGACCGGCACGCCGGCGGTGACGACCTATACCGTCAACGACACCAGCACCAGCCCGGCGACCGCGGTGCTGAGCAACCAGCCGTATGAGCCGGGCAAGACCATCTCCTTCGGCGGCATGTCCTTCGACATCAAGGGCGCGCCGGCCAACGGCGACAGCTTCACCGTCAAGCCGAGCGAGAAGCAGTCGGTGTTCACCACCGTGACCGACCTGATCGCGGCGCTGCGCGCCCCGGCTGAAGGTTCCAGCGGCAAGGCGGCGCTGACCAACAGCCTGAACACGGCGATGGACAACCTGAAGTCGGCGCACGACAACGTGCTGACCGTGCAGGCCTCGGTGGGGGCGCACCTGAAGGAGCTTGATTACCTGGACAGCGCGGGTGACGACCTCAACATCCATTACGCGAGCACCTTGTCCGACCTGCAGGACCTGGACGTGGTGAAGGCGATCTCGGACTTCCAGCAGCAGCAGACCACCTTGCAGGCGGCGCAGATGTCGTTCAAGACGATGTCGGGGCTGTCGCTGTTCAACTACCTCTGATAGTTGATCCATGCCACGCCGATCGATGCCCGAGCTCCCCGTGCAGGAGGGCAATCCATTTGCCTGAGAACCCAAGCTATGCTCAAAGAATATTTCCTGACAGTACGGTAAATATGTATTCAAGCTGTTAACTTCAGCTTACCCTGTCCCATTGTTGAGTTAGCTCAACAACACATCATATGGGGCGCGATCTGATGCGCAAAGCATGGCTTGGGGCAGGAATTCGCAGCAAAACGATGGCAGTCGGCCTGGGCGGACTGTTTAGTCTCATCGCCAGCATGCTGTCAGCGCATGCCGCAACCACCTACAGCGAGCAGGAAAAGCTGATCCGCGCGCCGCGGGCCTTCACCGCGCTCGGCACCGGCCTGTTCGGCGACAAGGTCAATCTCTACACCGGCAACCTGGAATTCATCCAGACCGACGTCGTCATCCCCGGCAATAGTCCCTTGCGCGTCGGCGTCGGCCGGCGCCTGGAAGCCGGCAGGGACGCGGTGACTGGCGGCCTGTTCGGCCAATGGGACCTGGACATACCGCACCTGCACGGCGTGTACTCGCAGCTGCGCGGATGGGTCGGCGCAGGGAACACGACGACGCGCTGCAGTTCGTTCGGCGCTCCCGGTTCCGTGACGACGAACGATGGCGCCTCCTGGTCCGGGACGGAATTCTGGCATGGCGCTTTCCTGTATGTGCCCGGCATGGGCGACGCGAACGATCGGGTTCACGGGGCATGTTAACGACAATGAGACTGGCCTCATCTATATGCAGCATCGGTACTATGATGCGGTTGCAGGAAGATTTTTGAGCATTGATCCAGTGGTGACGGATTCGAGCAGTGGTCGCAGCTTCAATCGATATGCGTACGTTCTGAATAATCCGTATCGATTTGTCGATCCAGATGGCAGGGACGCGCGAGATAGCCAAATTGCAGAACAAAAGAAGCGCGAGCGTGAGCGTTCATGTGGCGGAGGCGCTTATTGTTCGACTGGATCGCCAGTTCACAATGAGGCAAGCAGTGGTGCTGCCAATCGTGCAAATACGCTAGCTACCGAAATTTCCGAACGTGGGTTTATTTCTGGAAAAGGCGAGGCAGACTGGTTGTATCAGATTAACTCCGACCCAAATCTCGCGGTTACGGTTGATGCTTCTAAACTTACTGTTGCCGCATTGGGTGAGTGGAGTGCGGACCCTAGGGGAGGGTGGATAGCGCCAGGCTACGTTAAAGGCGTGAGTTATTGGGTGCACGGGCAGATAACGATTCGAATAAGGCCGGATGGGACCGTTGGCATTTATAATCAACAGTACCACTATAGAATGCATGCCGATTTTTCGCCGCGAGGAGTGGCAAGAAATATTGCTACGTTTATTGGGGAGCCGTCAGGTAGTTGGAGTAATACTCCGTTCACCATTCGATATGTTGGCAATACTAATCTTGCTAAGTAATAAATTCTATGCGTAAACTAATTTTGGCGTTGCCTTGCTTTATGTTAATCGGCTGTGGTGAGTCGACTGATTTAGGCGGGGGTTATTTTATTAATAAGACGGATGAAGACCATGTCTATATCTCAAAGAAGGAAAATGGAAAGTCATTTGTGGTTATAGAAGAGCAGGTTGTTGATTGGGGAAGGTTTGATGGTTATATTGCCGTCCTTAGAAAAGTCGCGATAAGTCCAGATTGTTATGACGATAAAGGGCGCCGCACAATCATTACACACTATTCAGATGAATCTCAATTTTGGATTATAAATTTGAAGGATAGTGTTGAAGCAGGGCCGTTCAGTGAGAGTGAATATCGTGAGGAGTTGAAGAAGCTTGGTGTTCGTTATGTAAATTTAGATGTTCCAAAAGATTATGTTTCGAACTCTGAGCAGTTTGAGAAAATAAAAAAGAATTGCTTGGTGAAGTAGCGCTGAACCCGGATGGGTGACATTCAAATACGAGCTCGGAAAGAGGCGGGGTCAAAGAGGCGCAAGAGGCGGGGTCAGGTCTGACATTCGGGCGCAAGAGGCGGGGTCAGGTCTGACATTCGGACACAACCTCTGCCTTAGGGCGCAAGAGGCGGGGTCAGGTCTGACATTCGGACACAACCTCTGCCTTATAAGAGGCGGGGTCAGGTCTGACATTCGGACACGACCTCAGCATTCGGGGGCAGGTCTGACATTCTGACACGACCTCAGCATTAGCGAGGCAGGGTCAGGCCTGACTTCCAGGCGCGACCTCTGCCTTAATTTTCGGGATACAAAGCCGGCCAGAATGTACAGTTGAGGTCGTGTCCGATTGTCAGACCTGGCCCCATTTTCCTGCGATCCAGCAGATGTGGCAGGCAAGACTCCGGCGGAAATTGGGCAGGTGGCAACGGGCGCGGGTTTGGTGCCGAAGGGGCCAGATCCATTAGGAGGTAGAGGCGCATTCGTTGATCCCTTAACGGGTGAGCAGCGTGTCCTTGTCCATGGCGACCATGCGCATGTCAACGACGCCAACGGTAATCGTCTTGATGTTAATGGGAACCAGGTGAAGCCTGAGTCGTCAGAAGCGCATCTACCGATTAAACCTCCGCCCCCACCCACACAACCTTAAACAAACCAATATGAATACGAAGATGACGCGATTTCATGACTGGACCCTTGTCGATGTTGCATTCGAGTGGGCCCAAGCAAGCGTAGCTGTGGCGCTAAACGGGCCCACTTCGCGATGTGTGCTCTTGGCGGAGGACGTTTCGTTGCTAGAAATGCCGCGTGAAGAGCCTTGGGGAAGGAGCGTTAGTGTGAATAGCCTTTTGATTGATGACATTCCGGATGGAGATAAGCAGTCTCTCGAAATCGAGATGCAGTCAGGGGATGTCATTCGAGTCAAAGCAAAAAAAATTACGGTGCAAGAAAAGCCCTGACGGTTTAAGTGCACTGCGACGTCCACTGCAACATCAATTGCAACGTCCACTCCAACGTCCACTGTCAGGGCAGGTATTTCCAGGACAGGATGAGAAACGTATCGCCACGACGAGTCGTGGCGATACGGCGCGCGGCTTTTCCTTGAAACTCAAGGCAAGCCCCGAGCCCCCTACCGTGGGCGGTAGAAATTACCCTTCTTTTTAAACAAAAAAATCGGTTTGCCTAAGACAAACGCATGTCGGGCGGACGATTCTTGAGCATCGATCCAGTTGTGAGCGATGCGAACACCGGCCGAAATTTCAATCGATATGCCTAGGTAGGCCAGGGCGGGGTCAGGTCTGACATTCGGACACGACCTCAGCATTAGTGCCCAATTTATGCTTTTAGTCACATGCACAAAGGCCGGAGTGAGATCGGCACAATTCGACAGGGCCGATTGGCTGACTGGTGTCTGAATTTGAGCTTGATTCATTTTCAAATGTTCAACTACCTCTAAGGGGCCGACTGCGCCGGCGGGCGAGGTAAAATTACCCGAAGTGAATTCTTTCGGGAGCCTGCCTTGCCTTCAATGAAACAACTCGCCGCGGCCGTGCTGCTCGCCGGCGTCCTGGACGGCGCGCATGCCGCCGACAAGATCGCGGTCGACGTCGCGCTGACCCAGGCGACGCTGATCGATGTCGCCAGCGGCACCCGCACCAAAGGCCAGTCCGTGCTCCTCAAGGGCGACACCATTGTCGCCGTGGTCAAGGACGCGGAGCTGAAGCGCTACGCTCCCAGGAAAACCATCAAGCTGCCCGGCAAATACCTGATGCCCGGCCTGTGGGACACGCATGTCCACTTCGGCGGGGGTGAGGCGCTCATCGAAGAAAACAAACAACTCCTTCCGCTTTATCTCGCGCACGGCATCACGACGGTGCGCGATTGCGCGGGCGACCTGGCCGACACCGTGCTGTCCTGGCGCCAGCAAATCGCCGAGGGCAAGCTGGCTGGGCCCACCATCTTTACTTCCGGTCCCAAGCTGGAAGGGCTCAAGCCCATGTGGAAGGGGACGATCGAAGTTGGTTCTCCCGAAGAAGTTGGCAAGGCACTGGACAAGCTCCAGGCCATGAAGGTCGATTTCGTGAAGATCACCGAAAACACGATGACGTCGGAAACCTACCTGGCGGCGCTGCGCCAGGCCAAGGAGCGCGGCATGCGCACTTCGGCTCACCTGCCGGGACAAATCCCGCTGGCGCGCGCGTTCGAGGCCGGGCTGGGTACGGTCGAACACCAGAGCTACCTGCTGCGCGCCACCACGCCGCGCGAAGCCGAGCTGGTAGAACAGTTCACCGCCGGCAAGCTGACCGGGCGCGAGGCCATGCGGCTCAGCCTGGAGAGCTACGACGAGGCGACCGCGCGCCGCGCCTTCCGCCACATGGCTGCGCAAGGGACGGCGGTGGTGCCGACCTTGTGGGGATCGCGTATCACCGCCTACCTGGACCAGGAAAGCCACTACGGCGACGACTACCTCAAATACATCGGCAAGGGCCTGCGCGCGACCTATGACTGGCGCGTCGAGCGCGCCGCCAAGGACGGCCCGGAAGCGATCGCGCTGCGCCACGCCATCTTCGAGAAGTCGGCGCAGCTCCTGCCGCTGCTCCAGCAGGAGGGCGTGAGCATCATCGCCGGCACCGATGCAGGCTTCCTCAACTCGTTCAACTACCCGGGGCAGGCGCTGCACGACGAGATTGCCCTATTCGTGCGGTATGGCTTGAGCCCGCAGCAGGCCTTGCAAAGCGCCGTGGTGAACGGGCCGCGTTTCCTCGGCAAGCTGGATCGCTACGGCAGCATTCAAACGGGGAAGGCGGCCGATCTGCTGGTGCTCGATGCCGACCCGCTGGCCGACATCGGAGCGACCCGCAAGATCCGCATGGTTGTCAGCCGCGGGGAAGTGCATGACCGCGCGCGTCTCGACCAGATGCTGGATGACACGCGCCGTAAGATCGCGGAAAGTCAGTGACGCGGAATTCTGGAAAGCCATGGGACTGACGAGCCAAGCGTCCGGCGAAATCCTGCATCCGGGCTTTGCTCGCGTCACGGGCGGGCAAGAACTTGGGCACCGGCCTTCGCCGGTGCGACGGTCTTGGGGTTGGTGGAAGAAAGTCAGTCCGGTAAACGCGAGGCCGGTAGTTCCTTGACGCGTGCGAACCACGCCAGCAGGCACGGATAGCCCTCTAGTGGCAACCCCGCCTGTTCCATGGTCATGAGCGGTGCCGCCACGGCGTAGTCCGCCAGCGTCGCCTGGCCGCCGACCAGCCATTCGCGCGTGGAAAGATGATGATCCAGCACGGCGGCGGCCTGCGCCAGCTCGGCCGTACCGCAGGCCAGCGCGAGCGGATCCGGGGCGCCCCCTTCGATCATTTGCTTGCCAACCTGCTCCCACACCAGTACCGAGATCGCCGGCGAGAATTGCTGGCACGCCCAGAACATCCAGCGCTTGACGCAAGTGCGCGCCACCAGGCCATGCGGATAGAGATTGCGGTCCGCGGCGTCGAAGCGGATGCCGGGATGCGCGGCCAAAACGGGATGATGATCGAGCTGCATAGCCTTCTCCGTGCAAGATTGATGAGAAGGCAATGCTAAAGGGGGGCAGTGACAGATCCTGTCAGGAGTGTTCGCGGCCTCAGCCCGGCGCCGGCCGCGCCGGAGCCAGCGTCGCCGGCGCGGGCGACCGCGTCGCTCCCGCCCGCGGGATCGCGCGTCCCGCCTCGATGCCCTGGTTGAACAGGTTGAGGATAGGCGTGCCCAGGTAGGGCATGACCAGGCTCAGGGTCAGGAAACCCACGCCCAGGGTGATCGGAAAACCGATACCGAAGATGTTCAGCTGCGGCGCGGCGCGCGTCAGGATGCCCAGCGCCACGTTGGTGATCAGGAGCGCGGCCACGATCGGCAGCGACAGCTGCAGCCCGGCCGAAAAGATGCGCGACCCCCAGCGCACCAGCTCCAGCGGCGCATTGCCGGAAAAGGGCGTGCTGGAGATCGGCAAGGTCACGAAGCTCTCGGCCAGCGCCGCCAGCAGCACCAGGTGCGCGTTGACGGCCAGGAAGGCCATGGTCGAGACCAGGGCCATGAACTGGGCCACGGCCGCCGAGCGGCCGCGTGTGTTGGGGTCGAAGGAGATGGCGAAGCCCAGGCCCATGGACATGCTGGCGACCTCGCCGGCGTATTCGATGGCGGCGAACACGATGCGCATCGCGAAGCCCATCGCCACGCCGATCAGCAGTTCCTTCACCAGGATCAGGAGGCCCGCCCACGAGGTCGGGTCCATGGCGGGAATCGCCGGCACGGTGGGCGCGATCACGGCCGCCAGCAGCACGCCGAGCGAGACCTTGATCGACACCGGCACGCCGGCATTGCCGAACAGGGGCGCGGCCGCGATCAGGCCCAGGATGCGCGTCAGGGGCCAGATCAGCCCCGCGATCCAGGCGTTGATTTCCGCCGACGTCAGCGCCAGCACGCGCTTATCCGATCAGGCCGGGGATGCCCGTGAACACCTGGCGCATGTAGTCGAGCATCACCGACAGCATCCACGGTCCCGCCACCACCAGGGCGACAAAGATGCCGACCAGCTTGGGGATGAAGGACAGGGTCGCCTCGTTGATCTGGGTGGCGGCCTGGAAGATGCTGACGATCAGGCCGATGATCAGCGCCACCAGCAGCAGCGGCGCCGACACCATCAGGGTTACTTCCATGGCCGTGCGGCCCATGGTCATCACGCTTTCGGGAGTCATGCCTGGTTCCTCAGTAGAAGCTCTGGGACAGCGAGCCCAGCAGGAGTTGCCAGCCGTCGACCAGCACGAACAGCATCAGCTTGAACGGCAGCGAGATCACGGCCGGCGACATCATCATCATACCCATCGACATCAGCACCGACGCCACCACCATGTCGATGATCAGGAAGGGAATGAAGATGGCGAAGCCGATCTGGAAGGCCGTCTTCAGCTCGCTGGTGACGAAGGCCGGGATCAGCACGCGCAGCGGGATGTCCTCCGGTCCCTGCAGGGCCGGCGAGCGCGAGATCTTGACGAACAGCGCCAGGTCGGACTGGCGGGTCTGCTTGACCATGAATTCCTTGAGCGGCACCACGCCGCGGTTCATGGCTTCCGTCATCTGGATCCGGTTCTCCTGCAGCGGCACATAGGCCTCGGTATAGATGCGGTCGAACGTCGGGCCCATCACGAACAAGGTCAGGAACAGGGCCAGGCCCACCATCACCTGGTTCGGCGGCGCGGTCTGGGTGCCGATCGCCTGGCGCAGCAGGGACAGCACGATGATGATGCGCGTGAAGCTGGTCATCATCAGCAGCGCTGCCGGCAGGAAGGTGAGCGAGGTGAGCAGCAGCAGGGTCTGCACCGGCAGCGAGTACTGGGTGCCGCCGCCCGGGGCCGGGCTGGTGTTGAAGGCCGGGATGCCGGACTGGGCGGCTGCCAGCAGGGGCAGCAGCGCCAGGCCGACCGCCAGCCAGGTTTTCTTATTTCGCATTGCGTTTGTCGATCGTATTCTTGAGCCAGTCCGAGAAGCTGCCGGCGGAGGGCGTGGCGGCCGCCACGGTTGCCGTGCCTTCCACGCCTTCCTGGCGCGGCATGGTGGCCAGCGCATTGATGCGGCCGGGCGAAGCGCCGACCACGATCCACTGGTTGCCGACCTCGACCACCACGATGCGCTCGCGCGCGCCGAGGTTGAGGGCGCCCACCAGGCGCAGGTTGGCGTTACTGCCGCCCATCATCTTGGGTGCGAAGCGCTTCAGGAACCAGGCCAGGCCGGCCAGCACGGCCAGCACCAGCACCAGGGCCAGGATGGTCTGCATCAGGCTGCCGGCCGCAGGGCTGGTGGGCGAGGACGGCAGTGCGGCGCGCGGCGTCTGCTGTTCAGGAGCAGGAGCCGGCGCAGTGATTGGCGCTTGCGCCGCAGGCGCGGGCGCCTGGTCGGCCGGCAGAGGAGCCGGGACCGGGGCGGTGTTCGTGGTGGTGAGCGAGGGAGCCGGACGGGCCGGCGCCGGCGGGCGGCCGGTGGTGGTTTCGCCGGGACGGCGCGGGGTAGTGGCAGGTTCTTGGGCGGCCGGCGCCGGCGCGGGAGCGGCCGGCGTTTCAGGCGCGGGTGTCGCT
This sequence comes from Massilia sp. ZL223, assembly GCF_018119395.1. Taxonomy (GTDB): domain Bacteria; phylum Pseudomonadota; class Gammaproteobacteria; order Burkholderiales; family Burkholderiaceae_D; genus Telluria. The sequence continues at coordinate 14,409 of NZ_JAGPWD010000012.1, read as the reverse complement.
GGGGCAGGCGCGGGCGCGGGTTGCTCGACAGCAGGCGCGGCCTGCGCGGCGGGTTCGGCCGGCAGCGGGGCGGCGCAGGCGGCCAGCGGCGCGAACAGCATTGCCGCCGCCAAAGCACGTAGGGTGGACGGCGTTGCCGTCCACGCGTCCAGGCGTCGTTCGCCGGAGGTGCCGGCGCGGGTTGAACGCGTGGACGGGAAAGCCGTCCACCCTACGGTGATCGCGACGTTGCGCTTGGTCATTTATTCAGTTTTCGGATCCGTTCAGATGGCGTGATGATATCAGTGAGTCGGATACCGAACTTGTCGTTCACGACCACGACCTCGCCCTGCGCGATCAGGCAGCCGTTGACCAGCACGTCCATCGGCTCGCCGGCCAGGCCGTCCAGCTCGACCACCGAGCCCTGCGCCAGCTGCAGCAGGTTCTTGATGGCGATCTTGGTGCGGCCCAGTTCCACCGTCAGCTGGACCGGGATGTCGAGGATGAAGTCGATGTCGTTCGGGGTCTCGTTGCGCGCGCCCTTGTTCGAGAAATCCTGGAACACGGCAGCGGCCGGGGCGGCTGCCGCCGTCTGCTGCTGGCGCTCGAGCGCCGCCGCTTCGGCCGCGGCCTGCTCGGCAATCGCCGCGCCCCAATCGTCGTCGAGGCTGCCCTGATCGTCCTGGGTGTCAGACATGATGCTCTCCTGTATTGCTTATTTGCTGAATGTGTCGCTGTTGGCGAGCAGTTTCTCGACCTTCAGCGCATATTGACCGTTGTGCACGCCGTAGCTGCAATCCATCACGGGGACGCCGTCCACCGTGGCCTGCAGGGTTTGCGGCACGCTGAGGGGGATGACGTCGCCCACCTTCATGTTGAGAATCTCGTCGAAGTTCGCCTTGCCGTGGCCCAACACCGCCACCAGCTCGACCTCGGCCACCTGGATCTGCTGGGTCATCAGGCGCACCCAGCGCTTGTCGACTTCCAGGGCCTCGCCCTGGATGCTCGAGGTCAGCGCATCGCGGATCGGCTCGATCATCGAGTAGGGCATGCAGAAGTGGATCTGGCCCGACACCGAGCCCAGCTCGACCGTGAAGGTGCAGGACACCACGACCTCGTTCGGGGTCGCGATGTTGGCGAACTGCGTGTTCATCTCGGAACGGATGTACTCGAACTCGATCGGGTACACCGGTTCCCACGACTTGGCATAGGCCTCGAACACGATGTCGAGGATGCGCATGATGATGCGCTGCTCGGTCTGGGTAAAGTCGCGGCCTTCCACGCGCGTGTGGAAGCGGCCGTCGCCGCCGAACAGGTTGTCCACCAGCAGGAACACCAGGCCCGGATCGAAGACCATCAGCGCAGTGCCGCGCAGGGGCTTCATGTGGATCAGGTTCAGGTTGGTGGGGACCACCAGGTTGCGGATGAATTCGCTGTACTTCGAGACCCGCACCGAGCCCACCGAGACTTCGGCGCTGCGGCGCAGGAAGTTGAACAGGCCGACCCGCAGATACCTGGCGAAACGCTCGTTGATGATCTCGAGCGTCGGCATGCGGCCGCGGACGATCCGCTCCTGCGTTGCCAGGTTATATGTGCGTACCCCCGAGGTGTCTTCAGGCGTCGCAATGTCGTCCTGATCGCCGTTGACCCCTTTTAAGAGGGCATCGACTTCTTCCTGTGAGAGGAAATTATCGGCCATGGTGCTTCTTTACTGGATGATAAACGAAGTAAACAATACGTCGGTCACGTCCTGCTCGTCGCCATCTTTCTCGAAAGGCTGCTGGACGGCCGCCAGGATCTCGGCCGCCAGCTGCTGCTTGCCCTCGACGGTGCTGATCTCGGACGCCTTCTTGCCGGACAAGAGCAGCAGCACGCGGTTGCGCACCACGGCCATGTTGTCCTTCACCAATTGAACCTGTTCGGCGCCGGCGACCTGCAAGGTGAACTGTACCTGCAAATACTGTTCGCCGTTTTCCGGCTGCAGGTTCACGGTGAAGGCCTCGACCGGGACGTACTCGGCCTTGACGTCCTCGTCATGCTTTTTCTTCTTGCTCTTCTTGCTTTCCTTGGCCGGGGCTTCCTCGGCGTGCGCGCCGGACTGGCTGAAGTACCAGCCGCCGCCCGCGCCCGCGCCGAGCACCAGGACCGCCGCGGCGACCATGATGATCAGCTTCTTCTTCGAGCCGGTGGGCGCCGCTGCTGCCGCATCCGCCTTCGGATCGGCCTTCGTTTTCGGATTCGCTTTCAAGATCTTCCTACTGCCTGTTGGTTGTGTCCGTCATTATGGCATTGTCGCGGATAGATGCGTCTGGGCAAGCTTTGAAAAGAGGGGAGAAGAGGCGGCTTTCTCCACGATTGTTGCGTCGACGTGATGGCGGAATGGAAAAAAGCTGCCTCCACGCACCCTAAAAACCGTCGCCCCGGCGAAGGCCGGGGCCCAAGTTAAGCGTTTCGACAGCGCATGCAAACTTGGGCCCCGGCCTGCGCCGGGGCGACGGTCTTCAAGCTAACTAAATACCGTTACGCGAAGGTGTCGACCATGCCGCGGTCGCCCACCGCTACGGTACGAGCGCTACGCGGTGCGCTCTCCGTCGAATTCCCGTTGCCGCCCGCATCGCGGCCGTTGCCATTCAGCCCGGAGGCGCCGCCATTGCCACGGCGCTCCCCATCCTGCGAAGCCTGGCGCTGGTCCGGCATGCCCGCATCCACCGTCGCATTACCCAGCGCGATACCGCTCTCGCTCATCATCTCGCGCAGTTTGGGAATCGCGCTTTCCAGGGCCTGGCGCACCTCCAGCTGGTTCGACGAGAACTGCACGCTGGCCTGGTCGTTGCTCACGTTCAGCACCACCTGCACCGGGCCGAGATCCGGCGGGTTCAGGGTCAGGGTGGCGGCTTGTTCCTTGCCGACCATGTAGACGATGCGCTGGCTGACCTGGTTGTCCCAGCCCTGGCTGCCCACCCGCGCCGGGATGCGGTCGGCCGGCACGGCGGCCGGCTGCACGGTTTCCAGCTTGGCGGCCTGGGCCTGCAGCTGGGTGACGCTCGGGGCCGGCGCTTCGGCGGCGGCCTGCTGCTGGCTCGCTTCGCGCAGCTGGGCCTGGAACTGGCCGGCGTCCGGCTTGGCCTGCGGCATCGAGGCCGCATCCTCGCCGGCAGGCAGCTCGACAGGCGCGCGCTCGACGCCGGTCGCCGCGGCGAGGCCGGTCGATGCGGTGTCCCGGGGCAGGGCTTCGGCCTCGAGCGCCAGGCCGTCCTGGCCTGCCTTGATCTGCTGGAAGGCCGACTCCAGCGCGTCGGCCGGCGCGGCTTCCGCTGCCACCGGTGCGGCTGGGGCCGGCTGGGCCAGGCTGGCCATGAAGGCCAGCATGTCGGTCACGGGCGCCGTGGCGGCCTCGGCGGCTGCGCTGGCCGCTGCCGCGTCCTTGCTTTCCTCGCTGCCTTCGGCCGCATCCGCGTTCGCGGTCTTGGCCGCCGGGGCCTCGTCCCTGGACGTTGCCTGGGTCTGCTTGGCCGGCTCGCGATTCGCGGTGCGCTGCGCCTGGGCCGGCTTGTCGCCAGCATTCGGCTTGGCGGCGGCCGCTTTGTTCTGCTGGGCGGCCGGGGCAGGGGCCATCTGCTGCTGCGGCATCGCCTGGCGCTGCGCGAGCTCGCGCGAGAGCGTGGCGCCGAAGGCCTTGCCGCCGTCGGCGGCCGCGCCCGGCAGCGCGTTGGCGCGCTGCAGTTGGGAACCTGCGGCGTTGGCGCCGGCAACCTGGAACGGAAGGGTGGTGGTCTGCATCGTCATGATAGGTTCAGCGTTTGTAGAAGGCGCCACGGGCCGCGTGGTCGTCCATCAGTTTCTGGTCGCGCTTGTTCTCGATCTTTAAAGTCTCGGCCGCGGCGCGTTCGCTCAAGGTGCGGTAGGACAGGCGCTTGCGCTCGCTTTCCTGCCATGCCGTCTTTTCCACACTGGCCTTGTACTGCGCGTGCTTGATGACTTCGCGCTGGCCATTGAGCGCGTTGTCCAGCTTGCCGATGAAGGCAACAAAATTGTGATACGCGAAGGGCGTGATGCCGGCCAGCTGGGCCGCATCCAGCTTGCGCGCGTACTCGTCGCGGTAGCCGACCAGCATCTCCAGCTTCTGCTCGGCCTCCTCGACCGCCTTCAGGGCGACGCCGAGGCGCTTGGCGGCAGCGTCGGATTCGCGCTGGGCCAGGTCAATGAGAGTTTCGAGGGCGGAAGCTTGGGCCATAATGGATCACAGTATAGTTCCGCCAAGCATCCCCTCATCACTGGAATAGAGAGGTAAGTTGCCCCAAGCTCTCGGGCAAGCCCACGTTGTCGTGGATTTCCTGGCACAGGAAGCCCTCGATGTCGCCGTGCTTGGCGATGGCCTGGTCCAGCACCGGATCGCTGCCTGGGGCATAGGCGCCGACGCTGATCAGGTCGCGCGAGCGCTGGTAGCGCGAGTACAGCTGCTTGAGCTTGCGCGCCGCCAGCTGGTGTTCGTGGGTGGTGATGCCGTGCATGGCGCGCGAGATCGATTGCTCGATGTCGATCGCCGGATAGTGGCCGGCCTCGGCCAGGTGGCGGTTCAGCACGATGTGGCCGTCCAGGATACCGCGCGCCGCATCCGCGATCGGGTCCTGCTGGTCGTCGCCCTCGGACAGCACCGTATAGAAGGCGGTGATCGAGCCGCCGCCCTCGACGCCGTTGCCGGCGCGTTCGACCAGCACCGGCAGCTTGGCGAACACCGACGGCGGATAGCCCTTGGTGGCGGGCGGCTCGCCGATGGCCAGGGCGATCTCGCGCTGGGCCATGGCGTAGCGGGTCAGCGAATCCATGATGAGCAGGACGTTCTTGCCCTGGTCGCGGAAGTGCTCGGCAATCGCCGTGGCATAGGCGGCGCCCTGCAGGCGCATCAGGGGAGGGGCGTCGGCCGGCGCGGCCACCACGGCCGAGCGAGCGCGGCCGTCCGGGCCCAGGATCTGCTCGATGAATTCCTTCACCTCGCGGCCCCGTTCGCCGATCAGGCCGACCACGATGACTTCGGCTTCGGTATAGCGCGCGATCATCCCGAGCAGCACAGACTTACCGACACCGGTACCGGCGAACAGGCCCAGGCGCTGGCCGCGGCCCACGGTGAGCATGGCGTTGATGGCGCGCACGCCCACGTCCAGGGTGTCCTTGATCGGCGCGCGGTCGAGCGGGTTGACCGGGCGGGCATTCAGCGGCGCCACTTCGTGGGTGCCGAGCGGGCCCAGGCCGTCGAGCGGGCGGCCGGCGCCGTCCACCACCCGGCCCAGCAGCTGCTCGCCCACCGGCAGGTGGCGCGCGCGGTCGCTCGGGCGGCGGCGCGGGTGCGGCACGCTGCCCGGCTTGGGCAGCACGCTCTCCACCGGGAACACGCGCGAGCCGGGCACCACGCCTTCGACGTCGCTCTGCGGCATCAGGAACAGGCGCTCGCCCTCGAAGCCGACCACTTCGGCCTCGATGTGACCGTTGGCGGTCGGGATGGTGCAGGCGCTGCCCACCGCCAGGCGCAGGCCGACGCATTCCATCACCAGGCCGGCCACGCGCGTCACGCGTCCCGAGACCTGCATCGGCTCGGCGAAGCCCACCAGGGCGTCGCAGTCGCGCAGGAAGGATTTCCAGCGTGCGGTGTGGCGGTCGGCGGTCGTGCTCATCTTACTGTCCCATCCATTCGACATTCGCGCCCAGCGCATGCGTCAGGCGGTGCCAGCGGGCCTGGGCCTGGGCATCGATCTGGTTGCTCGCGGTCTCGACCTTGCAGCCGCCGCGCGCGATGCCGGCGTCTTCGATGATGCGCCAGCCGCCCTTGGTCAGCTCGTCGGCCATGCCCTGGCGCACAATCAGGGCATCTTCCGGGTGCAGGCTCAGCAGCGCAGGCTGCTGCAGCACCGGCAGGTAGCCGATGGCTTCGCGCACGATGGGGACGATCAGCTCGGGGCGCACATCGAAGGCGGTGCGCACCATGCCGCGCGCCAGGCGCAGGGCCAGTTCCAGCACGTCGGCGGCGATGGTCTCGTCGGCTGCGGCGACCGCGTCGCCGAAGGTGGCGGCGATCGAACGCATCTGCTCCAGCTCGGCGGCCGACTCGGTCTGGCCGGCTTCGGCGCCGTCGGCATAGCCCTGGGCGCGGCCCTCGGCATAGCCTTGCTCGCGGCCTTCCTGCAAGCCTTGCAGGTAGCCTTCCTGGCGTGCGGCTTCGCGCATCGCCTCGATTTCTTCCACGCTCGGCAACACCACCTGGGGGACGATCTCCACCGGGGCAGGAGCGGGCTGCTCCTCGCGCTGGGCACTTCGGCGCTCCTTGTCGAAGGAGGCCATTTCCCAGCGCTGGTAGGCGCTCTGCAGTTCTTTCGGAATCACCATCAGACGAAGGAATCCTCACCTTTACCGCCCAGCACGATCTGGCCTTCGTCAGCCAGGCGGCGGACGATCTGCAGGATCTGCTTCTGCTGGGTTTCCACTTCCGACAGGCGCACCGGACCTTTCGATTCCAGGTCCTCGCGCATCATTTCGCTGGCACGCTGCGACATGTTCTTGAAGATTTTCTCGCGCAGGTCCTGCGAGGCGCCTTTCAGCGCGATGATCAGCATCTCCGACTGCACTTCGCGCAGCAGCAGCTGGATGCCGCGGTCGTCGATGTCGATGATGTTGTCGAACACGAACATCTCGTCCATGATCTTCTGCGCCATGTCGTTGTCGTAGTTCTTGATGTTGTCCATGACGGCCGCTTCCTGCTCGCCGCTCATGAAGTTCAAGATCTCGGCAGCGGTGCGCACGCCGCCCAGCGACGATTTCTTGATGTTCTCGTTGCCCGACAGCAGCTTGGTCAGCACGTCGTTCAGCTCGCGCAAGGCGGCCGGCTGCACGCCGTCCAGGGTGGCGATACGCAGCACCACGTCGTTACGCAAGCGCTCGGTAAAGTGTGACAGGATTTCGCAGGACTGGTCGCGCTCGAGGTGCACCAGGATGGTGGCGATGATCTGCGGGTGCTCGTTGCGGATCAGTTCCGCGACCGAGGTCGAGTCCATCCACTTCAGGCTCTCGATACCCGAGGCGTCCTTGCCGCCCAGGATACGGTTGAGCAGCACGGCGGCCTTGTCGTCGCCCAGCGCCTTGGTCAGCACCTGGCGGATGTATTCGTCCGAATCCAGGCCCACGGTCGAGTGCAGGTTGGTTTCCACGACGAAGTCTTCCAGCACCGTCACCACCTGCTCGTGCTGCACCGCCTTCATCTGCGCCATCGCGGCGCCCAGCTTGAGCACTTCGCGCGGGCCGAGGAACTTCATCACCTCGGCCGCTTCGGCCTCGCCCAGCGCCAGCATCAGGATCGCCGCCTTGTTGGTGGCGTCTTTGTCTTTATCACTCATTGGAACCCAACCATGCCTTGATTACGTTTGCGACGATGCGCGGATCTTCGCGCGCCAGGTCCTGCGCCACTTTCAGGTTGGCGCGGTAGCCCTGCGCCCGGCGTTGCTGCTCGACTTCCTCGACTTCTTCCTGCATCGCTTCCTCGGCCGCGGCGGCGGCTTCGGCCTCGGCTTCCTCGTCGATCTTTTCCTCTTCCGGGATCGCGGTGGCCTCGTCGAACTTCTTGATCGCCGGGCGCAGCAGCGGGCGCAGGAAGCGGAAGTAGAGGAAGGCGATCACGGCGGCGACAAAAGCGTAGCGGGCGACTTCCTTGAACAGCGGGAAGTTGGCCGGGTCGCTCCACCATTCCATAGGCTTGATGTCCTCGGCCGGCTTGTCGACGCCGTCGAACGGGGCATTGGCCACGTTCAGGGTGTCGCCGCGCTGCTGGTTATAGCCCATCGCCTGCTTGACCAGCTCGTTGATCTGGGCCACTTCGGCGGCCGCCAGCGGACGCACAGTGACCTTGCCGGTCTTCGGATCGACGATGCGGCGGTAGTTCACCACCACGCCCACGGTCAGGCGCTTGATGCCGCCCATCGGACGCTGTTCGTAGCGGATGGTCTTGTCGACTTCGTAGTTGGTGGTCGAATCCTTGCGGCTCGGGCCGGCGGCGGGCTGGGCGCCGTTCGGCGGCAGCTGGCCTTCGACCGGGGCCGCGTTCACGCCCGGCGGCTGGTTCGACAGCGCGCCCGGGATGCCCGAGGCGCCGGCGCCTTGCTGGGTCGATTCCGAGGTCTGCTGGCTGCGGATCGCCTGCGGCTCCGGCGGCGAATTCGGCTTGTACATCTCGGCCGCGGTGTCGACCTGGGCGAAGTCGATCTCGGCGGTGGCTTCGGCACGCACATTGCCTTCGCCGACGATCGGCTTGATGATCGATTCCACCTGCTTGATGATGTTCTGCTGGACCGTGTCGACGTACTTGAGCTGGGTGGCGTCGAGCTGCTTGCTGCCGGCGCCCTTGTTCGAGGTGTCCGAGAGCAGGGTGCCGTTCTGGTCGACCACGGTCACGTTGCCGATGGTCAGTTCCGGCACGCTGGAAGCGACCAGGTGCACGATGGCGCTGACCTGGCCCGGATCGAGGGCGCGGCCCGGCTGCAGGTTGAGCAGGACGGAAGCGGTGGGCTTTTGCTGGTCGCGCACGAAGACCGAGGGCTTTGGCAGCGCCAGGTGGACGCGCGCATTGCTGACCGAGCCGAGCGACTGGATGGAGCGCGCCAGCTCGCCTTCGAGCGAGCGCTGGTAATTGACCTGTTCCAGGAACTGGGACGTGCCCAGTTTCTGGTTTTCCATCAGTTCGAAACCGACGTTGCCGCCCTTGGGCAGGCCCTGGGCCGCCAGCTTCAGGCGCAGGTCGTGGATCTGCTCGGCCGGCACCAGGATCGCGCTGCCGCCTTCGGAGAATTTGTACGGAACCGCCATCTGGTCCAGCGCGGCGGTGATGGCGCCGCCGTCGCGGTCGCTGTAGTTCGAGAACAGCACGCGGTATTCCGGCGCCTGGCTCCACATCCAGACCGCCACCATGATCGCCAGGATGATGGCCACGCCGCCGCCCGCCGCGACGCGCTTGCCCATCGTCGTCTGGAAAAAGGTCGGGGCCGCGGCCGGTGCCGAGTCAGGGGTGTCGATCAGTTCTTCCGCTGCTGCTGCCATGGTGGTTGTCTGTGGGTGGATTAGGGGAGCTCAGGCAGCATTATGGAGCCGTAGGGCAACATCCAAATGGGGAAACAGGGGGACTTTTCCCGCCTTCTTCACGCTTCGGTTTCGCCCCGGCGCTGATATTCTGACAGCCTGAGATCAAAGGGTTTGATTCTACAAGGCAATAATAGGCAGGAGAAGAACATGAGTATTGGCGGCATCGGCGGCATCGACAGCAGCCGCATCCAGGCGATGATGGAGCAATTGAAGGCGGCGGCGACCAAGCCGGCTTCGGTCGTCCCGACCGCGCCGGCCGGCCTCGGCGGCATCGGCGGCGACAAGCCCGTGGCCAAGCTCGACTTCGCCGACGCCTTGCAGTCCACCTTGCAGGAAGTGAGCAACAAGTCCAGGCAGGCGGAAGAAATCGGCAAGCGCTTCGCCATGGGGGACGACACGGTCAGCCTGTCGGACACCATGATCGCCATGCAGAAATCCAGTATCGCCTTCCAGGCCACCGTCCAGGTGCGCAACAAGCTGGTGTCGGCTTATCACGACATCATGAACATGCAGGTTTGACGGCGGACAAGCTCGCAGGGGCAGGAGCCCGTTTGCGCTGTATGGATCAGTAGTTTGACTTTAATTCAGCGATGCCAGACGATGCGGGATTCTTATGCTCATCTATGTCCCAGGCTACGCTCTTCTCTCCGCACTTTGATGGATGGGAGCGTTAGTGCATGCGTCTCCGTAGTCGCCCTGTTCGCACTGTTGCGCGGCGTGTCTTGACGAGGATTCGCATCTAGCAAAGGGAGCCATCGGCTCCCTTTGTCGTGTAGGCTGGCACCTTATCCAAAGAGGCCAGGAGGGCCTGGCGCTCAGGCGCGCGCGCCAGGCTTGGCCAGATGCCAGGCGACCAGGGCATTGGCGTGGCCGTGGCCGATGCCATGCTCGTTTTTCAGCCAGTTCACCATCTCCATGTGTTTCATTCCGGTCTTGTCGCCCAGAAGACCGAGCCAGTGCGCCACCGGCTGGCCGTATTTCTTTTCGATCGAGGGGATATAGGACGCCGGTCCTGTCGCTTTCTGATCCGTCATGTTCAGCTCCTGAAGTAAGGAAGTGCGGCTGCCTTCCTCCTGCCACGACGAACGGCGCGCTCCGGTTTCGACATCCGGATTGCATATTCTTCAGCCGCGGGCGAGGAAGGCGGCGACCCGTTGCGCCACCCAGGTTTCCCGTTCCTTGTGCGGCACGTGACGCACGTCCGGAATCAGTTCCAGCTCGGCCGGCCCGGCTACGCCTTGCGCGATGCGGCGCGGATGTTCAGGGGATCCATATTCATCCTCCACCCCGTGCAGCACCAGCGCCGGGCAGCGCACCTCGGGCAGCACGGCGTCCAGCGACCAGCCGGCAAAGCCCGGCGCCAGCCAGGTGTCGAGCCAGGCGTGCAAGACCCAGGCCGCCTTGTCGCCGTGATAGCGGGCAAGGCGCTCCAGGCTGCCCAGCCGGCGGAACGCGTCCTGCGCCACCAGGAGCCCCGCACGGGTGCGGTCTTCCACGAAGGCCTGGGCCGATTCGGTCACCAGGGCCGCGCAGGCTTGCGCAAACCCGGCCGCGCAATGGACCGCCATGCCGCCGCCGACGCTGTGCCCGAAAAGTGCGAAATGCTCCAGGCCGAAATGCTCGCGCACGAGGGCGAAGCCCTGTTGCGCCTCCTGGGCGATGAAGCCGTGGGGCAGGACGCCGCCGCGCGGGCTGGAACGGCCGAAGCCCAGGCGGTCGTAGGCGATGACGCTGCGTCCGCTCGCCGCCGCCAGGGCGGCCGGAAAGCTGCGCCAGAGTTCGACGCAGCCGAGGGAATCGTGCAGCAGCACGATGGGCGCGGTCCTCGCCGCCCCCTGCCAGGCGCGTGCGAACAGGAAGCCGTCTCCTGCGGGAATATGGTGGTCGGTGATGCGGAGTTCGTTCACGCAGTGCTTCCATGGATGCGGATTCCGCATTATCGCACCGGCCGTTCGCCAACCACGCGCCGTTCGGCCGTTCGGGCCGCTACCTCTACGGCCGCGCCAGCTACGCGTTCTGATCATTACTGCATGGCCGCAAGGCCATGTGCTACCTCGGCACCGGGCCGCTGATGCGGCCCGGTTTCTTTTTGGCAGCGCCATGTGAACGCTAGCTCCTAGCAGGATTCACAGTTGACAGTCCAGTGTCGGAATTTTTTACGCTGTGTCCTAAAAATTAGAGCAGTTTGACAGTTCTCCCTCTGGAGCCTTGGCCTGGCACGCGAATTGCATAAAAGAAGGCGTAGTTGACCAAAATCAAAACTAGAGGAAAATATGAAACAGTTCATGAAATTCGTCACCGCCGCCGCCATCTTTGCCGCTTCGGCCGCCGCAAGCGCTTCCCCGATCATCACTGATATCGACTCTACCTATAACGCGGGCAACCAGACCATCGCTGCCGGCGGATCGGCCAGCTGGACCTTCGACTTCACCCTTGCCCCCTACAACTTCGTCACCGTCCGCGATTCCATCAGCTGGGCCGAGCTGACCCTGAAACTGAAGGATGTCGGCGGCTCGAACCAGGGCGGCCTCGAGACCTTCTCCTTCCTGGTCGGTCCGGGCAATGTCCTGGTCGGCAGCGGCAGCAACGTCCCCAACGGCGAGACCCCCTACGGCCCCTACGAGATCACCGGCTCCTCGCTGACTTCGCTGAGCGACACCGGCCAGCTGCTGGTAACGGTCAAGTCGAACACCGGCACCAGTTTCAACTGGCACAGCGCTACCCTCAAGGCCACCTATGTGCGCGGCGAAGACCCGGTCGATCCGGGCCAGGTGCCGGAACCGCTGAGCGTGGCGCTGTTCGGCCTGGGCCTGGCCGGCATCGCCGCCGTACGCCGCAAGGCTTGAACGGTTCGGCAGCAGGAATGACAACGGCCGCCCTCGGGCGGCCGTTTTTCATGATGCATCAGGCTGCTTTCTTGCGGTGGAAAGCGACCGGCGTTTCGCGCGGCGCCGGCTCCGGCAACAGGGAGGCGAGGGTGTGGCGGTCCAGCTCGTCCAGGTAGGCCTTGGTGGCGCTGCCCAGCACGCCCTTGAGGCGGCAGGCCTGGACCAGGCCGCAAGGCGTGCCTTCGGGGTCGAAGCACTCGGCCATGTAGAAATCGCTTTCGCTCATGCGCACCACGGCCCCGATATTGATGTCCTCGGGCTCGTGCGCCAGCCGGAAGCCGCCGTTGCGGCCGCGGATGGTCTCGACCACGCCGTTGCGCGCCAGTTCGTTCACCACCTTCATCAGGTGGTTCTTCGAGATGCTGTGCAGGTCGGCGATCTCCTGGATCGTGACCAGGCGGTCGCGGTTGCTCCCCAGGTGCAGCAGGGTGCGCAGGGTGTAGTCGGTGAAGGAAGTCAGGCGCATGATCGTTCAAGTATAGCGCATTCGCCCGTTGGCCGAAGGCCACCCCCGGCTGCATTTTTTACATGTCTTAACTTGCCGGATCGGCCACGCCCGTTTCAAGATGGAGAACGGGCACCCGCCTGCGTCCGTCCAACCAGGAGCACGACCATGCATACGATTTCCTCCGCCGTCCATATCATGCACGCCGATCCGGTGATGACTGTCGGCCTGCATGCCATCCTCGCCGAACTGCCCGAGCTGCGCGTCAGCACCAGCCTGCGCCAGCCGGAGGGACAGCGCGTCGCGCGCGTGCTGGTGGCCGACTACGACACGGGCATCGCACTGGCGCGCCGTCCCATGCCGGAAGCCCTGCGCCACCCGGCGGTGCTGATCGTCACCCAGCTCGACAAGGAATGGGAAGTGCGCATCGCGATGGACGCCGGCGTGCACGGCTATGTGCTGCAGTCGAGCCGCCCGGAGGAAGTGCAGAAGGCGGTCGCCGCCCTGGCGCAGGGCCAGCGCTATCTCACCGAATCGGTCACGCGCAGCGTGGCCGACAGCCTGAGCCGCGAAACCCTCACCGGGCGCGAAACCGACGTCCTGCAGCTGCTGGCCCAGGGCTGCTGCAACAAGTCGATCGCCCGCAAGCTGGGCATCGGCGTGGGCACGGTCAAGACCCACGTGAAGGGCGTGATGAGCAAGCTGGACGCCACCGCGCGCACCCACGCGGTGGTGGTCGCCACCCAGCGCGGCCTGATCCGCCCGGGCGGCAGCGTGCACCAGGCCACCTATTCCTGATTCCTTCCGCGGCTAGAGCAGGCCGCGCGCCAGCGCCCGCAGCGTGGCTGCCGGGCGCGTGGCGCAGCCGAGTTCCTCCAGGGCGCGCTCCAGGTGCGCGCGCACCGCGCCGGCACTGAGGCGCATGGCGCGCGCCGCCGCGCGTTCGCTTTCTCCCCGGCTGATCCGCAGCAGCACTTCCCGTTCGCGCGCCGACAGCGCGGCCGGCACGGACGCGATTTCCTGGCTGGCCGCCGCTGTCACCAGCGCCACCGCCTCGCGGTCGAAGCGGCCGCCCGCCGCCTGGGTATCGAGCAGGGCGGTGGCGGCCACTTCCTCGTGGGCCGCGCGCCATGGACGCGGCGCGCGCAGCGCGGCGTGGGCCGCGGCGGCGGCCAGGATGCGCTGCGGCTGTCCCAGGACCGCGGCGTCCATCCCCCGGTAGTAACCGCTGCCGTCGAGCCGTTCGTAGGCTTGGGAGGCGAGCGCGCCATCCTCTTCCAGGCCGGGAATGCGCCCGAGCAGCTGCCCGGTCAAGTAGGGCGCGCGCCGCGCCGCCTCGCGTGCGTCCCCTTCCAGCCTGTTCGCTCCTTGCCACACCCGATTCGGCACGCCGGCGCGGCCCAGGCCGTGCAGCAGCGCGGCGCGCACCAGGCTGCGCTGGACGGCGTCCGGCAGGCCGGCCAGGACCGCCGCTTCGCGCGCCAGGAAGGCCACCCGGCGTCCATAGCCGGCCAGCCAGGGCAGCTTGAGTTCGACGGCATCGGCCACCGGCGCCAGCGGCGCCGACAGCGGAAGGAAGGCAGGGGCGATGGCGCTGTCCTCCGGCTGCCCCAGTTGCTCCAGCCAGGCGCCGGCGTGCTGTGCCGCCAGCTGCGCCAGCGCGGCGGGATAGCGGCGCCCGGCCAGGCGCGCGATCATGGCCAGCGCGGCGTCCAGGCCATGGGTGCGCGCCAGCAGTTCGAGGTCGCCCGCCAGCGCGGCGATCTGGCCTGTCTCGGCGCCGCGCGCGAACAGGTGGCGCAGGGCGTGTTCCACCGCCGCGGGCAGGCCCAGCATGGCGGCCAGTTCGCCCGCGACTTCGGCGTGGGCGGCGGCCAGCGCGGCGCCGCCGCGAAAGGAGCGTGGAGCAAAGGGATCGGCGAGCAGGGCGCGGCGCCCGCCGATGTCGTCGCCGAGCAGGGCGGCGAAGCCGGGGGCGGT